>NZ_JCALEC010000029.1:0-1686 GCF_059813185.1 Mycobacterium sp. NGS18 | reverse complement strand
TCTGCACCACCGGCCACCCACTACAGGCGCCGGCGAAAAATCTCCCAACCGCAACACCCTCACCCATGTGAGGTACGGGGGAATCATGGTGCTCCTTAGAAAGGAGGTGATCCAGCCGCACCTTCCGGTACGGCTACCTTGTTACGACTTCGTCCCAATCGCCGATCCCACCTTCGACGGCTCCCTCCCAAGGGTTAGGCCACCGGCTTCGGGTGTTACCGACTTTCATGACGTGACGGGCGGTGTGTACAAGGCCCGGGAACGTATTCACCGCAGCGTTGCTGATCTGCGATTACTAGCGACTCCGACTTCATGGGGTCGAGTTGCAGACCCCAATCCGAACTGAGACCGGCTTTAAAGGATTCGCTAACCCTCACGGGATCGCAGCCCTTTGTACCGGCCATTGTAGCATGTGTGAAGCCCTGGACATAAGGGGCATGATGACTTGACGTCATCCCCACCTTCCTCCGAGTTGACCCCGGCAGTCTCTCACGAGTCCCCACCATAACGTGCTGGCAACATGAGACAAGGGTTGCGCTCGTTGCGGGACTTAACCCAACATCTCACGACACGAGCTGACGACAGCCATGCACCACCTGCACACAGGCCACAAGGGAACCGATATCTCTACCGGCGTCCTGTGCATGTCAAACCCAGGTAAGGTTCTTCGCGTTGCATCGAATTAATCCACATGCTCCGCCGCTTGTGCGGGCCCCCGTCAATTCCTTTGAGTTTTAGCCTTGCGGCCGTACTCCCCAGGCGGGGTACTTAATGCGTTAGCTACGGCACGGATCCCTAAAGGAAGGAAACCCACACCTAGTACCCACCGTTTACGGCGTGGACTACCAGGGTATCTAATCCTGTTCGCTCCCCACGCTTTCGCTCCTCAGCGTCAGTTACTGCCCAGAGACCCGCCTTCGCCACCGGTGTTCCTCCTGATATCTGCGCATTCCACCGCTACACCAGGAATTCCAGTCTCCCCTACAGTACTCCAGTCTGCCCGTATCGCCCGCACGCCCACAGTTGAGCTGTGAGTTTTCACGGACAACGCGACAAACCACCTACGAGCTCTTTACGCCCAGTAATTCCGGACAACGCTCGCACCCTACGTATTACCGCGGCTGCTGGCACGTAGTTGGCCGGTGCTTCTTCTGTACCTACCGTCACCCCGCAGAAAACCACGGAGCTTCGCCGATACTGAAAGAGGTTTACAACCCGAAGGCCGTCATCCCCCACGCGGCGTCGCTGCATCAGGCTTGCGCCCATTGTGCAATATTCCCCACTGCTGCCTCCCGTAGGAGTCTGGGCCGTATCTCAGTCCCAGTGTGGCCGGACACCCTCTCAGGCCGGCTACCCGTCGTCGCCTTGGTAGGCCATCACCCCACCAACAAGCTGATAGGCCGCGGGCCCATCCCACACCGCAAAAGCTTTCCACCACAGAACATGCATCCCATGGTCCTATCCGGTATTAGACCCAGTTTCCCAAGCTTATCCCAGAGTGCAGGGCAGATCACCCACGTGTTACTCACCCGTTCGCCACTCGAGTACCCCCGAAAGGGCCTTTCCGTTCGACTTGCATGTGTTAAGCACGCCGCCAGCGTTCGTCCTGAGCCAGGATCAAACTCTCCAAACAAAAAACGTTCAGAAAAATCCTGAAAACATCAGTTCCGAAAAACCGACAAAAAA
>NZ_JCALEC010000028.1:0-2160 GCF_059813185.1 Mycobacterium sp. NGS18 | reverse complement strand
TGTTGACGACGGTTGAAAACCGGGCCAGTCGCGACGGTTGAAAAGTAGGCCACCCAATCAGATTGGATGGGTGATCTCCTTGGAAGACTGGGCCTTGATCCGGCATCTTCACCGCAGCGAAGGATTGTCGCAGCGCGCTATCGCGCGGCAACTGGGCGTCGCGCGGGACACGGTGGCCAATGCGCTGGCCAGCGATGGCCCGCCGAAGTATGAGCGGGCGGCGGGGCCGTCGGCGATCAACGCGGTGGAGCCGCGGATTCGGGCGCTGTTGTCGGCCTATCCCCAGATGCCGGCGACGGTGATCGCCGAGCGGGTCGGGTGGACCGGCTCGATCTCGTGGTTTCGGGAGCGGGTCCGGGCACTTCGCCCGCAGTATCTGCCTGCTGATCCGGTGGATCGGCTTGAGCATCCACCAGGGCGGGTGGTCCAGTGCGACCTGTGGTTCCCGGCGCCCAAGATTGCCGTCGGGTTCGGCCAGGAGGCGATGCTGCCGGTACTGGTCATGGTGGCTGCGTTTTCCCGGTTCATCGCCGCGGTGATGCTGCCCTCACGCCAGACCATGGACCTGGTTGCCGGGATGTGGCAGCTGCTCTCGCAGAACTTCGCCGCGGTGCCGCACGAGCTGTGGTGGGACAACGAAGCCGGGATCGGGCGGCGAGGCCGGTTGAGCGAGCCGGTGACGGCGTTGATGGGCACCCTGGGGTCGCGGCTGGTGCAACTTAAACCCTATGACCCCGAATCCAAGGGGATGGTAGAGCGAGCCAATCGGTACCTGCAGACCTCGTTCCTGCCCGGCCGCAGCTTCACCTCACCGCAGAACTTCAATGACCAACTCGAGCAATGGCTTCCGACTGCCAATGCGCGTCGGGTCCGAGTGCTCGATGGGCGTCCCATCGATTTTCTCGAGTCCGACCGAGATCACATGCTGGCGCTGCCGCCGGTGGCCCCGGTCGTGGAGTCGGTGACGTCGGTGCGGCTGGGACGCGACTACTACGTGCGGGTGGCTAGCAATGACTACTCCGTAGATCCGAGTGCGATCGGCCAACTCGTCGAGGTAAGCACCACCTTGGCCCAGGTGAAGGTGACCCGATCGGGACGGCTGCTGGCAGCTCACGAGCGCTGCTGGGCGAGGCGACAAACCCTCACCGACCCCGCCCACGTCCAGGCCGCCGCGACGTTGCGCCACCAGTTCCAAGCCGGCCCGCCACCGGCGTCCAGTGACCACCCGGTGCGTGATCTGGCCGACTACGACCGCGCGTTCGGTGTTGACTTCGCGACGCACACGGCCACTTCCGATGGCGAGGTGGCGTGAATATGGCCGAGGATCCGATGAAGGACGTCTTGCACTACGCCCAAGCACTCAAGGCGCCCCGCATCCGCGACTCCGCTGCCCGACTGGCCGAGCAAGCCCGCGACGCCAGCTGGACTCACGAAGAGTATCTAGCAGCGGTGCTGTCGCGGGAGGTCGCCGCCCGCGAGGCCTCCGGTGCAGCGACCCGCATCCGCTCGGCTGGATTCCCGACCCGCAAGTCGTTGGAGGACTTCAACTTCGACCATCAACCCGCACTCAACCGGGACATGATCGCCCACCTAGGTACCGGTGCGTTCCTGGCCAAATCCCGCAACGTGGTGCTGCTAGGCCCACCCGGCACCGGCAAGACCCACCTCGCCATCGGATTGGCCATCAAAGCCGCCCAGGCCGGGCACCGCATCGCATTCGCCACCGCCGTGGATTGGGTCGCCCGGCTCAAGGCCGCACACAACGCCGGCCGACTTCCCGCCGAGCTGGCCAAGCTACGCCGCATCGGCTTACTCGTCGTCGATGAAGTCGGTTACATCCCGTTCGAGCAGGACGCTGCGAACCTGTTCTTCCAGCTGGTCTCCAGCCGCTACGAACACGCCTCGCTGATCCTGACCTCCAACCTGCCGTTCGCCCGCTGGGGAGACGTCTTCGGAGACCAAGTCGTCGCCGCCGCGATGATCGACCGCATCGTGCACCACGCCGACGTCCTGACCCTCAAAGGCTCCAGCTACCGCCTCAAAGACACCGGAATCGACACCTTGCCCTCCGCCAGAGCCGACAACACGGCACAATAACCACGACCACGTGGCCTACTTTTCGACCGTCGCTCCTGGCTTAGTTTTCGACCGTCGTCAACA
>NZ_JCALEC010000027.1:0-2161 GCF_059813185.1 Mycobacterium sp. NGS18 | reverse complement strand
TGTCGGCTCCGGTTGAAATCTGAGCAGTTTCTTCCGGTCGAAAAGTGAGCAGGTGGTTACGGGGTTGAGTCTGCCTGACGGTCGGCTTCGACGGAGGGCAAGGACTCGATTGCGGTGTGTTTGATGCGGTAGCTGGCGCCCTTGAGCGCGATGACGTCGGCATGGTGGACGATGCGGTCGATCATGGCCGAGGCGATGGTGGCTTCGCCGAACACTTGACCCCAGCGGGAAAACGGCAGGTTGGAGGTCAAGATGATCGATGACTTCTCGTAGCGGGTGGAGACCAGCTGGAAGAACAGGTTGGCTGCTTCGGTATCGAAGGGGATGTAGCCGACCTCGTCGATGACGATCAATCCGATTCGGGCGATTTTGCGTAGTTCGGCATCGAGCCGGCCGATCTGATGGGCTTCGGCCAAACGGGTGATCCATCCGGTAGCCGGGGCAAACGTGACCCGGTGCCCGGCCTGGGTGGCGGCGATCGCCAGTGCGGTGGCCAAATGCGTTTTGCCGGTTCCCGGCGGGCCGAGTAGCACGATGTTGCGTGCTTCAGCCAGCCAACCGCCGGCTTCGAGGCGGGCGATCTGAGCGCGATCAACTCCGGGTTGAGCAGCGAAGTCGAAGTCAGCGATCGTCTTGATCGAGGGGAATCCGGCATACCGGATGCGCTGGCGAGCCCCGGATTCAGCGCGGGCGCTGGACTCCACGGCCAGCACCGCAGCCAGGTACTCCTCCAGTGACCAGTTGGCTTCGCGGCCCTGCTCGGCCAGCCGGTGATAGTGCGCGGCGATCCGCGGGGCCTTCAACAGTCGAGATTGGTGGGCAATGAGCTTGTCGGCTTCACCAGGAACCACGGTGCGTTTGGTGACCATCAGGCGACCTCCCCGGTCCCGAACACCGCGTCATAGGCGGCCAGGTCAGCGACCTGGACCTCGACGTCGACGTGCGAGCCGGCCGCCGGCCGGTTGCGGAAGTTCTCTCGCATCGCCGATGCCGCCCTAAGATGTCCGGGATCGCAAACTAGTCCGCCACTGCCCCACAAGCGCTTGTGATCTGCCACCAGACGATCCCCGCAGCTGGCGCTAACCCGGTCCAGCGTCGCGGTGATGGTGATCATCCGGCCGATGGCTTCTGGATGCACCGAATAGGCGTTACCGGCGACGCTCACGTAGTAGTCACGGCCCAACCGGGTGACGGTCGTGATCCCCGTGGTCGGTGCCACCGGCGGCAGTGCCGCCATCACTTCCCGATCAGCCGATAGTGCTTGTGCCGGAATCATCCGAGTGACCGCGTGGCGACGTGGGTTGGCCACCGATACCAGCCAGTCGGCCAACTGCGTGTTGAAGTCCGCCGCTGAGCTGAAGTGCCGGCCCGGCAGAAACGATGAACCCAGGTAGCCATTGGCCCGCTCAACGACGCCCTTCGTTTCGGGGTCATAGGGCCGAGCCTGGATCAACCGAGTGCCCAAGACTCCGCAGAACCCGGCCACTCCCTGCGCCAGTCGACCGCGCTGCCCGATGCCGGCCTCGTTGTCCCACAACAGGTTCTTCGGTATCGCACCGATCTGATCCGAGAGCAACGACCACATGCCGGCCAGCAGGTCCCCGGTGACCCGCGACGGAATCATCATCGCGGCGATGAACCGTGAATAGGCGGCCACCAGCACCAGCACCGGAAACGACCGCAGCACCCCGGCGTGATCGGGCACGAGCTGGCCGGGGAACCACAGATCACACTGCACCTGCTCACCCGGTAGATGCACCAACCGGTCGCATGGATCTGCCGGTGCATACTCCGGTCGGATGCGAGCGACGTTCTCGCTGAACCAGGAATGCCCACCAGTCCAACCCACGCGCTGGGCGATGACCGTCGCCGGCATCGTCGGATATTGCCCCAGCATCGCCCGCACCGCAGGCTCAATCTGCGCCCACGCCGACGTCGTCACCGGTGCCCGCTCATAGCGCGGCGGCTCGTCGACGCTGAGCGCCTTGGCCACGGTGTTCCGCGACAGCTCCAACCGCCGCGCGATCGCCGCCTGCGACAAGTTCTCCGACCGATACAGCCGCCGGATCTCGGCCCAATCCTCCACAGTGATCACTCTCCAATCGAAGGGTGCTCACTTTTCGACCGGAATCACCTGCTCAATTTTGGACCGGAACCGACA
>NZ_JCALEC010000026.1:0-7618 GCF_059813185.1 Mycobacterium sp. NGS18 | reverse complement strand
ATCCTGACGCACACCATCGAGGAGAACCTGGAGACGGTTGCGCACCGCAGCGTCGCCACGTTGGTGCGCGATGGCGATGACACCGTCTGTTTCCATGAGCATCTCAACAGTGCGCACCCGGTGAGTCCTCGGGAGCTGCCGCACCCCGCTGAGCCGCACCCGGTATTGCCCGCCACACCGTGGCGGCACACCCACCATTGGCTGGAGATCGAAAACTCCGTTGCCGCAGCCGAATCCGCGCCGCGGCCGGGCGTACTACTGGGTACGCACATCACGATCGGCAGCACACCGACTGTGCACCTGTGGCAGGCGCGGCTGGCGCCGGAGTCCAAGCCGTACCCGGGTAGCCACCGCAACAACGGGGTGGAGTTGGTGCCCGCATCGGTGCTGCTGCAAACGCTTTCCGAGGCCGCGGCCGAGGTGAGCGGGCGGTCGGCGCTCAGCGACATCCGCTTCGAGCATCCCGTCGTCGTCGACCGGCCGCGGACCATCCAGGTCGTCGCCGACGGCGAATCGGTCGTCATCCTGTCGAAGTCGGTGACCGACGACGACCCGGCGGCGCGCTGGGTCAAACACGTCAGCGCCCGCATCACGCAGCCCGTCGAGCCCGCGTCGGACACTGTACGGCCCACAAACGGCCACGCCGGAACAACATTCGACGACGACGCGGTGACCTCGCTGTGGCTGACCTGGGGCAGTGAAGGGCGCCCGTTCGACTGGTCAGTTCAGTCCGGGCGCACGACCCCGGTGCAGTTGCGGGCCGACATCGAGTCCGCAGCGTCGGGTACGGTGCCGCTGCTCGACGCCGCGCTGCACATCGCGCGGCTGGTGGACGGCACCAACCCCGAGCTGATGGTGCCCGCTGCCGTCGACAGCGTCCGGTTTTCCGCACCGCCCGCCGACGGCCGGGCCGGCGTCACCGTGCAGCGTCGCGACGGCGAGGACGGTGAACTCATCGTCGACATCGCGGTGACGACGCCCGACGGTGCGCGCTGCGTCGACATCCGCGCGCTTCGCTACAGCGCACTGGACACCGCGGCCCCCGTCGGTGACCCGAGCTCGATCGCGCACGCGATTGACTGGCAGCCCTGGGACGCCGCGCCGCAAACACCGGACCGGCCCGGCACGCTGGCGGTAGTCGGCGGCGGTGCCACCGCCGAGGCGCTGCGGGGTGGACTCACCGCGGCCGGTCACCGCGCCGCCGGGGTCAACGAGGCCCAGACCGTCGTCTACGTCGCCGACTCTCGGCCGGACGAGAGCGACCTGGACTGCGCGTCGCGACTGGTCGGTGAGGTCTCCGCGCTGGTGGCGCAGCTGGCCGAACGCGACGACCATCCGCCGGCGCTGTGGATCGTCACGCACGGCGTCCATGAGGCCGCTTCCGATGCCGCGGTGCGGCAAAGCTGCCTGTGGGGTCTGGCCGGGGTGATCCGGGCCGAGCAACCGCAGCTGTGCGGTGGTTTGGTGGACGTACCCGCACACCCAGCCGCCATCGCCGATTGCGTCGCGACGCTGTCGGGAGTGCTGCGCACGCCGGCCAAATCCATCCTGGTGCTGCGTGACGGGCAGTTCCTCGCACCGGCGTTCACCCCGATCTCCGGTCCGCCGCAACGCGAGCCGATGGTGTGCCAACCTGACGGGGCCTACCTGGTCACCGGCGGCATGGGGGCGCTCGGCCTGCTGATGGCCGGATGGCTGGCCGACCGGGGCGCCCGCCGCGTGGTGCTGGCCGGCCGCAGCGCGCTGCCGCCCCGGCGCGACTGGGACAGCGACGGCCTCGATGACGACATCCGGCACAAGATCGCCGGTATCCGGGCGCTGGAGCGTCGCGGAGTCACCGTCGACGTGGCCGCCCTGGACATCGGCTCCCGAGACGGTGTGGTCGACCTGCTGGCCCGCCGCGACGCGGCGGGAGCACCGCCGATCCGCGGCATCATCCACGCCGCCGGCGTCACCGAGGGCCAGCTGCTGACCGAGGTCGACGACGACCGGCTCCGGGCCACCATGTGGCCGAAGGTCGCCGGCGCCCAGGTGCTGCACGAACTCTTCCCGCCGGCCAGCCTCGACTTCTTCTTCATGACCGCCGCGGCGGGTGCGGTGTTCGGGGTGCCCGGCCAGGGCGCCTACGCGAGCGCTAACGCCTATCTGGACGGGCTGGCCCGTGCCCGCAACAAGCGGGGCTGCCACAGCGTCAGCCTGGACTGGGTGGCCTGGAAGGGCCTCGGCTTCGGCGCCGAGGCGCACGTCGTGCTGCACGAGCTGGAGCGGATGGGTTCCCGGCCGATCTCGCCGACCGAGGCCTTCGCCGCCTGGGATCACGTGGAGCACTACGACGTCGCCCAGGCCGTGATGGTGCCGCTGCCCAGGGAGGGAAAGCCCGGGGAGTCCGCTGCCGAGGGTTCGGCAGCTGCCCGCGAGTGGGCGCAGCTGCCGGCCGATGAGATACTCAGCGAGCTCGAAATCGGGTTGCGCAGCATCCTGGCCCGCGAGCTTCGCATGTCGGAGGCTGAACTACAGCTGGACCGGCCGTTCGCCGAACTCGGCCTCAACTCGGTGATGGCGATGGCGGTCCGGCGCGACATCGAGCAGCTCGTCGGCCTGGAGCTGTCGGCGACGATGCTGTGGAACCACCCGACGACTGCAGCGCTGGCGGCGCATCTGACCGGCAAACTGCTGCCGCAGGAAGACTCCGGCGACGACTCGGCGGGCGGGGGCGGCGAGCTGACCGAGTCGGCCGACAGTGTGTTGAATGAGCTGTTCGACAGCGTGGAATCGGCTCCGGCCGGATGGGATGGGATCTAGTGGGAATTGAGTTCCCCGCATGACCGCAGCATTTGACGAAGAATCGCTGCGCCACTGGCTGGCCGACTATCTGGTCACCAACATCGGCTGCAGCCCCGACGAAATCGACTTCAACGCGTCGCTGAACGACCTGGGCGTCGGGTCGCGCGACGCCGTGGTGCTCTGCGGTGAGCTGTCCGAACTGCTCGGTCGCAAAGTGTCGCCGGTGGAGCTCTGGCAACATCCGTCGGTGACGGAGCTGGCGAAGTTCCTCATCGAACCGGACGCGTGCGACGAGGAGTCGGCGCCGGAACCCGGCCGGTTGGGCACCGACGAGCCCATCGCGGTGATCGGTCTGGGTTGCCGGTTCCCCGGCGACATCAACTCGCCGGAAGTGCTGTGGCAGTTCCTGATCGACGGCGGCAATGCGGTAACGGAGGTGCCCGACGGCCGCTGGGCGCCGTTCGACGACGGGTCGCCCGAGGTCTCGGGGACCATCGCCCGCACCACCCGATGGGGCTCGTTCCTGAGCGACATCGCCGCCTTCGACGCGGAGTTCTTCGAGATCTCCAGCCGCGAAGCCGTCAAGATGGACCCGCAACAGCGACTGTTGCTGGAAGTGGCGTGGGAAGCGTTGGAGCACGCCGGAATTCCGGCGACCTCCTTGCGGCGCTCGCAGACTGGGGTGTTCGTCGGAGCCAGCATCACCGAGTACGGCTGCCATGCCTCCGCCGACGTGACGGGCGTGGATGCCTGGAGCAACGCCGGTGGCGCACTGAGCATCATCGCCAACCGGCTGTCGTATTTCCTGGATTTGCGCGGCCCCTCGGTGACAGTGGACACCGCGTGCTCGTCGTCGCTGGTCGCGCTGCACCTGGCGTGCCGGAGCCTGCGGACCGGGGAGTGCGAGACCGCCGTCGCCGGCGGCGTGAACCTGCTGATGTCCCCGGCGGTGTTCCGTGGCTTCGACCAGAGCGGTGCGCTGTCGACGACCGGCGCCTGCCACGCGTTCGACGCCGAGGCCGACGGTTTCGTCCGGGGCGAGGGTTGCGGCGTCGTGGTGCTCAAGCGGCTCTCCGATGCCCGGCGTGACGGCGACCGGGTGTGGGCGGTGGTCCGCGGATCGGCGATAAACTCCGACGGCCACTCCAACGGCCTGCTGGCTCCCAACCCGGCCGCCCAGATGGCGGTGCTGCGCTCGGCCTACGCCGACGCCGGAATCGCGCCGCAGGAAGTCGACTACGTCGAAACCCACGGCACCGGAACCCTGCTCGGGGACCCGATCGAGGCCCGGGCGCTGGGAACGGTGTTGGGGCGCGGGCGGCCTGCGGAGGCCCCGCTGCTGCTCGGTGCCGCCAAGTCGAACCTCGGCCACCTCGAGGCGGCCGCCGGCATGGTCGGGTTCATCAAATCGGTGCTGGCCGTGCAGCGCGGGCAGATTCCGCGCAACCTGCACTTCAACACCCCGAACCCGCACATCTCCTTCGACCAGATGCGGTTGAAAGTCGTTGCCGAACAACAGGACTGGCCGTCTACCGACCATCCGCGCCGGGCCGGGATCTCCTCGTTCGGCTTCGGAGGCACCAATGCGCACGTGGTGATCGAGCAGGCGCCGCCCGCCAAGATCACTGCCCGCGAAGCAGATCCGGCGGTCACCACTCTGGTGGTCTCCGGACGGAACCAGGAGCGGATCGCAGCGACCGCCGGCGACCTGGCCGCCTGGCTGGACGGGGCGGGCGCCGAGGTGGCCCTGCCCGACGTCGCGCACACCCTCAACCACCACCGCGCCCGGCAGCCCCAGTTCGCCACCGTGTGTGCCCGCGAGCGCGGCCAGGCCATCCGCGGCCTGCAGGCGCTGGCCGCCGGCACGTCGGCCGACGGTGTCGTCGGTCCGCACGACGGGCCGTGCGGCCCCGGCACGGTATTCGTGTATTCCGGGCAGGGCTCACACTGGACCGGCATGGGCCGGCAACTGCTCACCGACGAACCGGCATTCGCCCGGGCGCTGGCCGTGCTGGAACCGGCGTTCGTGGAACACGTCGGATTCTCGCTGTGGCAGGCGATCTCCGGCGGTGAACCGGTCAGCGGCGACGCGCAGGTGCAGCCCGTCCTGATGGGACTCCAGCTGGCCCTGACCGAGTTGTGGCGCTCCTACGGGGTGCACCCCGACGCCGTCATCGGTCACTCCATGGGTGAGGTGACCGCAGCAGTGGTGGCCGGCGCGCTGAGCCCGGCCGACGGATTCCGGGTGATCGCGGCCCGCTCCCGGCTGATGTCGCAGCAGGCCGGCCAGGGCGCGGTGGCGTTGCTGAACTTGGACGCCGACGCCGCCGAGTCGCTGCTGGCCGGCTACCCGGACGTCAGCGTGGCGGGCTACCTGTCGCCCAAACAGACCGTGGTGGCCGGACCGGTGGCGCCGGTTGATGCGGTGATCGCCGCGGTCAGCGCCGGAAACAAATTCGCCCGGCGGGTCAACATGGAAGTCGCCTCGCACACCGCGCTGATGGATCCGATCCTGCCCGACCTGCGGGCGGCGCTGGCGGATCTGACGCCCGAGGTCGCCACCATCCCGTTCTTCTCCACCGTGACCGAGAGCGCGATGCCGGCCGGCGGCATGCCACTGCTCGATGCCGACTACTGGGTGAACAATGTGCGGCAGCCCGCGCTGCTGACGCAGGCCATCACCGCCGCCGGCGCCGAGCACACCACCTTCGTCGAGATCAGCGCGCACCCGATCCTGACCCACGCGATCGCCGACACCTGCGACGCGCTGGGCGGTCACCACCACAGCGTGGGGACCCTGATGCGCAACGCCGACGACGCGGTCAGTTTCCACACCAACCTCAACCGCACGCATACCGCCCAGCCGCCGCAGGCCCCGCACCCGCCGGAGCCGCACCCGGTGCTGCCCACCACACCGTGGCAGCACAGCCGGTACTGGATCGACACCGTCGCCATCCGCAACGGCGCCGGGTCGGTGACCGCCGGGGCCGAGGTGCCCACCGGCCGGGCCGGTGCGGTGCCCACCGAGTGGTGGTGCGAGCTGACCTGGCCGGCCGCCGAGGTGGCGGCAGCCGAAGCCGCCGAGCAGTCCTGGCTGGTGATCGGCGACGACACGTTGGGCGCCGAGCTCACTGCGTTGCGCGGCGGCGCGGTGACGACGGTGGCCGCCGACGCCGACCAGTCGGCACTGACAGCGGCGCTGAGCGGAGCCACCCACGTGCTGTACGCGCCCGCGGCGGCCGCTGCCGACCTCGGTGCGGCACCGGCCTACCAGGTGTTCAACACCGCACGACGACTGGTCACCACGATGCTGGGCCAGCAGACACCGGCCACGTTGTTCCTGCTGACCCGCAACGCCCAGCCCGTCGGCGACGGCGACCGGGCCAACCCCGCGCACGCCGTGCTGTGGGGACTGGGCCGCAGCCTGGCCCTGGAACACCCCGAGATCTGGGGCCGGGTCATCGACGTCGATGAGTCCGTTCCGGCCGCGCTGGTCGCCGGCTACCTGCTCGCCGAAGCCGGCGCCGCCGACACCGAGGACCAGATCGTCTACCGCGCCGGTATCCGCCGCGTCCCGCGGTTGCGCAAGGGCCGTCCCAGCGGCGCCGCCACGCCGGTCGAATTCGCGGCCGACAGCTGCCATCTGGTGATCGGCGCCACCGGCAACATCGGCCCGCAGCTGGTTCGGCAGCTGGCGGCCAGCGGAGCCAAGACCATCGTCGCGGTGTCGCGGCGGCCGGGCACCCGTCTGGACGAACTGGCGGCCGAGTTACCCGGGACGACACTGGTGACGGTGGCCGCCGACGCTGCCGACGAGGCCGCGATGAGTGCGCTGTTCGACCGGTTCGGCGCCGACCTACCGCCGTTGGCCGGTATCCACGTGGCCGCCTTCGCCGGTGGTCCGATCACCTTGCGGGACATGACCGATGACGACGTCACCGCCATGTTCCGGCCCAAGCTCGACGTGGTCGCCGTGTTGCACAAGCTGTCGCTGCGGCACCCGGTGCGCCACTTCGTGCTGTTCTCGTCGATCTCCGGAATCACCGGATCGCGCTGGCTGGCGCACTACACCGCGACCACCACCTTCCTGGACACCTTCGCCTACGCGCGCCGGGCGGCCGGGCTGCCGGCCACCGCGATCAACTGGGGATTGTGGAAGTCGTTGGACGACACCCAATCCGACGCCGAGCGTCAGGTGACCGCGGAGTCCGGGCTGCAGCCGATGGCCGACGAGGTCGCGATCGGGGCACTGCCCCTGGTGATCGGCGCGCAGAGCGCCGTGCGGCACACCATCGTCGCGGCGGACTGGCCGCGGCTGGCCACCGCCTACCGCACCCGGGCGGCGTTGCACATCGTCGACGACCTCTTGGCCGTCGCCGCGCCCGCCGACGGATCGGCGCCGGTCACCACCGAGTTCCGCCGCACCCTGGGCGACGCGGAACCCGAACAGCGCCTGGAGTTGCTGCGCGAACACGTCATCACGCAGGTCGTCGCCGCCATGGGTCTGGCATCGCGCCACGCCCTGGACCCCACGGCCGGATTCTTCGCCTCCGGCATGGATTCGCTGATGAGCGTCACCCTGCAGCGCGCCCTGTCCGACAGCCTCGGCGAAACCCTGCCGGCCGCAGTCGTTTTCGACTACCCGACCATCGATGCGCTGACCGGGTACCTGGCCACGATCCTGCCCGAGCTGGTGGAGGCAGCCGAGCAGGACAGCGCCGACGACTATGACGACATGAGTGATGACGAGCTGCTCGCGCAGCTTTCAGAGAGGTTGAATTGAGCGGGATGGTTACGGGGCCGACAGGGTCGGCCGGGGGGTCGGATCGTCGCT
>NZ_JCALEC010000025.1:0-8568 GCF_059813185.1 Mycobacterium sp. NGS18 | reverse complement strand
GAGCAGCAGGAAGCTGCTTCTCAGCAGATCCTGTCGAGCTAGAAGGAGCAACTATGTCGATCAATTACCAGTTCGGTGACGTCAACGCCCACGGTGCGTTGATTCGTGCCCAGGCGGCGTCGTTGGAGGCCGAGCACCAGGCGATCGTGCATGACGTGCTGGCTGCCGGGGATTTCTGGGGTGGCGCGGGTTCGGTGGCCTGCCAGGAGTTCGTGGCGCAGTTGGGCCGCAACTTCGCGGTCATCTACGAGCAGGCCAACGCCCACGGTCAGAAGGTGCAGACCGCCGGCAACAACATGGCCAACACCGACGCTTCCGTCGGCTCCAGCTGGGCCTGACCGACCCGTAGTACGCAGCGCGGCAGCACACCACCCATCGGTGTGCTGCCGCGTGCTGCAATGGGTGGGATAGTGGCAGACATCGCCGTGCCGCTGCGTGATCCAATAGCCAAGTACATCGGCAAGGTAGAGGAGGGTAGTGATGGACCCGAGCACCCGCACCGACATCACCGTCAACGTCGAGGGTTTCTGGATGTTGCAGGCGCTGCTGGACATCCGCCACGTCGCGCCCGAGTTGCGTTGCCGACCTTACGTTTCCACCGACTCGAACGACTGGCTCTCGGAGCATCCCGGCATGGCGGTGATGCGTGAGCAGGGCATCGTCGTCGAGGACGAGGTCAACGAGGTGGTGGCGGCCCGGATGCGGGTGCTGGCCGCGCCCGACCTCGAGGTGGTCGCCCTGCTGTCGCTGGGCAAGTTGCGCTACGGGGTCATCGACGACGATGACCAGCCGCCCGGGACCCGTGACATTCCGGACAACGAGTTCCGGGTGCTGCTGGCGCGACGCGGCGAACACTGGGTGTCGGCGGTGCGGGTCGGCACCGACATCACCGTCGACGACGTCTCGGTCACCGATGCCGCCTCTATCGCCGCACTGGTGATCGACGGCATGGAGTCCATCCACCACGCCGATCCGGCGCAGATCACCGCGGTCAACGTGCCGATGGAGGAGATGCTGGAGGCGACCCAGAGCTGGCAGGACTCCGGCTTCAACATCTTCACCGGGGGAGACCTGCGCCGGATGGGCATCAGTGCGGCCACCGTCGCCGCGCTGGGCCAGGCGCTGTCGGAACCGGCCGCGGAGGCCGCGGTATATGCGCGGCAATACCGCGACGACGCCAAGGGCCCCAGTGCCTCGGTGTTGTCGCTCAAAGACGGCTCCGGCGGCCGGATCGCGCTGTATCAGCAGGCGCGCACCGCAGGCTCAGGCGAAGCGTGGCTGGCGATCTGCCCGGCCACCCCGCAGCTGGTCCAGGTGGGTGTCAAAACCGTCCTGGACACGCTGCCCTACGGTGCCTGGAAAACCCATCGGAGGGTTTAGCGGCCCCATCGGAGTCGTCGCGGCACCGAAATGTTGTGTGACGCACCGGAAAAATTGCCGGTAAACGCGAATCGTGCGAATAGCATGCGTTGCCTTTAGAATTGGACGGGCTTTTGAAATGACAAATTGCGAGGCGGCAGCTATGGGTTCTTTGGGGTCAGCATTCGTCGAGGTGGTGCGATCATGACGACGGCGATCGAGTCTGCGCAGCCGGGCGGGGAAGTCGCACCGTCGGCGCCCCGGTCCGTGGTGGTCGGAGTCATGGCCGGTGATGGTGTCCAGATCGGGACGCTGCTGGACGCCGACGCGCCGGTGTCGGTGATGCTGGACCCGTTGCTGAAGGTGATCAACGGCCGACTTGCCGAGCTCGACGAGCCGACCCTACAGGCCGAGGGTCGCGGTCGCTGGGTGCTGTGCCTGGTCGACGGCACCGCGCTGCGACCGAACCAGTCGCTGACCGACCAGGACGTGTACGACGGTGACCGGCTGTGGCTGCGGTTCATCGAGGACCGGGAGCGGCGGGCGCCGGTCATCGAACACATCTCCACCGCGGTCTCGGTGAACCTCGCCAAGCAGTTCGCTCCGGTCGACGCGGCGACCGCCGTGCGGGTCGGGGTCTCGACCCTGTCGGCCGGTGTCCTGCTGGCGACCGCACTGCTCGCCGCCTGGCGCTACCAGCACGACGACTGGCTGGCAGCCGGTTTCAGCGCCGGGATGGCTCTGCTCGTGCTGATCGCCGCCGCGCTGGTCCTGCTTCAGGCCCGCAATGCCTCCGACCGGCGGGTCGGCGACATCCTGCTGGCCACCGGGCTGGTGCCGCTGACGGTGGCTGCCGCGGCCGCGGTACCGGGCGAGGTGGGCGCCGCGCAGGCGGCACTGGGCTTCGGCGTCGCCGGCATCGGTGCGCTGTCGGTCATCCGGCTCACCGGACGGCAGTTGGCGGCTTACAGCGCCGTCGCCGTCATCAGCGCGGCGGTGACGTTCGCCGGCGTACTGCGGATGGTGTTCCTGACCGGCGCGGTGACCTTGATGGCCTGCGTCTACCTGGCCTGTGTGCTGGCGTATCAGTGGTCGCCGTCATTGTCGCGGTGGCTGGCCGGCCTCCGGTTGCCGGTGTTCCCGTCGGCGACCAGCCGGTGGGTGTTCGAGGCGCGCCCCGACCTGCCCACCACGGTGGTGACCACGCCCGGTGCCCCGGCCTCCCTGGAGGGACCGGAGTCGGTGCGCGAGGTGGTGCTGCGCGCCGAACGGGCCCGATCGTTTTTGACCGGGCTGTTGTCCGGGCTGGGCGTGCTGATCGCGGTGTGCGTCACCGGTCTGGCCGACCCGCACTCGGACCGGTCGTGGCTGCCGGTGCTGCTGGCCGGACTGACGGCCGGGTTCCTGGTTCTGCGCGGCCGTTCGTTCCGGGATCGCTGGCAGGCGGTCACCGTGACACTGACCGGTCTGGTGATCGTCGCCGCGGTGGTGGTGCGTTTCGTCGTGGTGCAGTGGACGCCGACGACGCTGGTGGTCGGCGCGGCGTTGCTGGCGCTGATCCCGATGTTCGGGCTGCTGTCCGCGGTGATCGTGCCCAACACCATCTACAGCCCGCTGTTCCGCAAGTTCGTCGAGTGGATCGAGTACCTGTGCCTGATGCCGTTGTTCCCGCTGGCGCTGTGGTTGATGAATACCTATGAAGCAATCCGGTACCGGTAGAGGCGGGCGTCGGCTGCAGCGCACCGCGGCCGCCGGCGCCGCGATGATCATGATGGCGAGTGGCTCGCTGGCCGGTATGCCGGTCGCCGGCGCGATCGATCCCCCGGTAGTCGATCCGGGCGCGCTGCCGCCCGACGGCACGCCCGGTCCACCGCAGACGATGCGACAGACCTCGTACTGCACCGAGGTGGGTGTCCTGCCGAACACCGACTTCCGGGTGCAGCCGGCCTACATGGACATGCTCAACCTGGCCGAGGCGTGGAAATTCAGCCGGGGGGCCGGTGTGAGCGTCGCGGTCATCGACACCGGCGTGACCCCGCACCCGCGGATGCCGAACCTGATCGGCGGTGGCGACTACGTGATGGCCGGCGGCGACGGGCTGTCGGACTGCGATGCGCACGGAACCCTGGTGGCATCGCTGATCGGCGCGGTACCCGACAACGGTGTGACTCCGCTGCCGCCGCCGCGCCAGACCCGCCGGCCCCCGTCGGTTCCCACCAATGAACCTCCGCCGCCGACACCGGCGCCGCAGACGACCATCGTGGTGATGCCGCCACCGCCGGCGCCGCCGCCTCCGCCGCCACCAGTCGAAGGCGGGGAACCGTCCAACGGTTCGAACAACGGCCCGGCCGCCCCGGCGCCGGCCCCTGCACCCGCGCCCGCGCCTGCCCCAGGTCCGGCCCCCGGTCCGGCGCCGGGCCCGGCGCCCGGTCCGGGCAACAACGCGGCGGCCTACACCACCGATGGCGCATCCGCCGGTGCGGCACGCCCGGGCGGGTTCTCCGGGCGGGCGCGGATGGCGCCGGTCGACTTCCGCGCACCGAGCGCACCGCCACCGCCGGGGGCGGCACCGGATGCGTTCAGCGGGATCGCTCCCGATGTTCAGCTGATCTCGATCCGCCAGTACAGCGCGGCCTTCGGCCCCAAGGAGCCGTTCGGTGACGGCCAGGACCCGCAGTTGCGGGAGAAGAACGACGGGATACGCACCATGGCGCGGGCGATCGTCCATGCCGCCAACATGGGCGCACAGGTCATCAACATCTCCCAGGCCATCTGCATGAACGTGCGGAACATGCTCGATCAAGCCGATCTGGGCGCGGCGGTGCGCTATGCCGCAGTCGAGAAGAACGCGGTGATCGTCGCCGCCGCCGGCGACACGAGTTGGCGGGACTGCAAACAGAACCCGACCTACAACGCGATGCGTCCCGACGACCCGCGCGACTGGAACGGGGTCAACACCGTGGTGACGCCGGCGTGGTACGACGAGTACGTGTTGACCGTCGGCGCGGTGGACTCGGCGGGTGCGCCGCTGGTCAAGTCGAGTGTGGTCGGCCCCTGGGTGTCGCTCGCCGCCCCGGGCACCGACATCGAAGGTCTCTCACCGCGCGACGACGGACTGATGAACGCCGTCGACGGACCGGAGAACTCCCTGTTGGTTCCGTCGGGCACCAGCTTCTCGACGGCGATCGTGTCCGGGGTGGCGGCCCTGGTGCGGGCCAAGTACCCGGAACTGTCGTCGCATCAGGTGATCAACCGGCTGATTCGTACGGCTCGGCCGCCGGCGCGCGGGGTCGACAATGTGGTCGGCTACGGCATCGTCGACCCGGTGGCGGCCCTGACTTGGGATGTCCCCGGCGGTCCGGCTCAACCGCCGGAACGGCTGTCGGCGCCCCTGCAGGTGCCGCCGATGCCGCCGGAACGCGACATGACCCCGGCCTGGGTCGCCGGCGCCGGGCTGTTGGCGGCGGTGGCGGCAGCCGGTGTGGCACTGGGAGTGGCAGCATTGCGACGATCGCGTAGGAATCGATGAAGGCACAGCACGCAGTAGGTTTGAATCTGTCGTGGATGCGGGTGACCACGGTCTTTCTGATCGACATGGGGATCCTGGTTCTCGCCGGCCGCTGGCCCGGCGACGCGAAAGCCGCCACCTACGCATGGTGGTCCGGTGTCGGCATTGCGGTGCTGGTCGCGCTCATCGCGCTGGTCACCTACCGGCGGGTGCCGGTCAGCACGATGTGGGCGGCCTGGCTGGGCGACCAGTTCGCCGACCCGGCGACCACACTGAGCCAGGGGCGGACTCGCGCGGTCGATCATCACCGCCGCTTCGGCCGTGAGCCGATCGGTATGCGCGAACACCAGGGCCGACTGGTGACGGTGATCTCCGTGGGCGGGCGAGCGGTGCAGGCGACCGGCCGCCACCGGCGCGGCTCGGAGCCGGTGTCCCTGCCATTGGAGCGCCTCGCCGCCGGGCTGCGGCAGTTCGACGTGCGGCTGGACAGCATCGACATCGTCACCGTCGGTACCCGCAGTGCCCCCGCCGATGCCGAGGAGGTCGACTTCGACGACACGCCGTCGATGCCGGATCACCGGCAGACCTGGCTGGTGCTGCGGATGGACCCCCAGCACAACGTCAACGCGGTGGCGGCGCGCGACTCGCTGGCCGCCACGCTGGCCGCGGCGACCGAGCGGCTGGCCGAGGAGATCGACGGGCGCCAGATCATCGCGCGGGCGCTGCGCGCCGACGAGTTCGAGGCCGTCGACGACGCCGTCCTGGCGGGTCTGGAGCCCGGACAGCTTCGGCACCGGCTATTCCGGGCCCCGCCGGAAGGCCACGTCACCACCTTTTGGGTGTCGCCGGCCGACATCTCCGTCGAGAACCTGGAACACCTGTGGTATCCGGAGACCGATGCGACGGTGGTCACGGTGCGGCTCGCCCCCGGGGGCGGCCGGACGAACGCTGTCTCGGTGCTGGTGCGCTACCACAGCACCGGCCGGCTGGGCCGACACGTGCGGGCCGCGCTGAACCGGTTCGTGGGCCGGCGTCAGCTGGAGGCGGTGTGCGCCAGCCTCCCGGCGCCTACGGCGCAACCCCGGATGGCGGTGCCCAGCCGGGACCTGCAGGATGGCGAACACCTGGCGGTGTCTGTCGACGCCGTGCCGGAGTACGAGACTCCGTCACCCGGGACGCGGCCGTGACCGGACCCCAATCCGCCACGCACGACGCGCGCAACGCGATGGTCGCCGGGATGCTGGCCTCCGGAATCTCGGTCAACGGGTTGCAGCCCAGCCACAACCCGCAGGTCGCGCTGCAGATGTTCACCACCGCCTCCACGATCGACCCGAGCATGTGCGACGCCTGGCTGGCCCGGGTGCTGGCCGGTGACTCCGACCTCGAAGTGTTGGCCAACGCCTGGACGACGGTCCGCACCTTCGGTTGGGAGACCCGGCGACTTGGCTTGTCCGACTTGGAATTCCATCCCGAGGTCTCCGACGGGATGTTCCTGCGGCTGCGGGTCACCAGTGTGGAATCGCTGGCCGCCGCTTATGCCGCCGCCCTGGCGGAAGCCAAGCGTTACGAGGAGGCGGCGAAGCTGCTCGACGGCGTCGAGCCGCGAAACCCCTTTGAGACGGAGCTGGTCAGCTACGTGCGCGGCCTGCTGTACTTCCGGACCGGGCGCTGGCCGGACGTGCTGAAGCAGTTCCCGGCGGCGGCCCCGTGGCGCCAGCCGGAACTCAAGGCCGCGGCCGCGGCGATGGCCACCACCGCGCTGGCTTCGCTGGGGGTCTTCGAGGAGGCGACGCGGCGGGCGCAGGAGGCCATCGAGGGCGACCGGGTGCCCGGCGCCACCAACGTCGCGCTCTACACCCAGGGCATGTGCATGCGTCACCTGGGCCGCGAGGACGAAGCCGCCGAGTTGCTGCGCCGGGTGTATTCCCGCGACGCGAAGTTCGCGCCGGCCCGCGAGGCACTGGACAACCCCGACTACCGGCTGATTCTGACCGACCCCGAAACCATCGAGGCCCGCACGGATCCGTGGGACCCCGACAGCGCCCCGACCCGGGAGCAGGCCGAAGCGCACCGGCATGCCGAGGAGGCCGCCAGATACCTGGCCGAAGGCGACGCGGAGCTGGCCGCCATGCTCGGCATGGAGCAGGCCAAGCGGGAGATCAAGCTGATCAAGGCGACCACCAAGGTGAACCTGGCGCGCGCCAAGATGGGTCTGCCGGTTCCGGTCACTTCTCGGCACACCTTGTTGCTCGGCCCGCCCGGCACCGGCAAGACGTCGGTGGCGCGCGCTTTCACCAAGCAGTTGTGCGGCCTGACGGTGCTGCGCAAACCGCTGGTGGTCGAGACCAACCGTTCCAAGCTGCTGGGCCGCTACATGGCCGACGCGGAGAAGAACACCGAGGAACTGCTCGAGGGCGCGCTCGGCGGCGCGGTGTTCTTCGACGAGATGCACACGCTGCATGAGCGCGGCTACAGCCAGGGCGACGCCTACGGCAACGCGATCATCAACACGCTGCTGCTCTACATGGAGAACCACCGTGACGAGCTGGTGGTGTTCGGTGCCGGCTACGCCAACGCCATGGACAAGATGCTCGAGGTGAATCAGGGCCTGCGGCGGCGGTTCTCGACCGTGATCGAGTTCTACAGCTATACCCCGCCGGAGCTGTTGGAACTGACCAAGATGATGGGCGCGGAGAACGAGGACGTGGTCAGCGACGAAGCGGTCGAGGGGCTGCTGCCGTCCTACAACAAGTTCTACAACGACGAGAACTACTCCGAAGACGGCGATCTGATCCGCGGCATCGACGTACTGGGCAACGCGGGATTCGTCCGCAACGTGGTGGAGAAGGCGCGCGACCACCGTAGCTTCCGGCTCGACGACTCCGAACTCGACGCGGTGCTATCGGGCGACGTCACCGAATTCAGCGACGAATGGTTGCACAAATTCAAGGAATTGACCCGCGAGGATCTTGCCGAAGGTCTCAGCGCGGCGGTGGCCGAGAAGAAATCGTCCTGACCCGACAGCTTCCCGGCAGCCGATTCACAGTGCCGCGACCGCGCGCCCGGGTTGACGCTCGCTGATACCGGTGCCACCATTGCGCAGGTAGGGGGCGGTACTTCACCCCAGCCCCCATCGGTGCGCGGTGGCGCGAGGAGGTGACGACGAGACTTGTTTCCCGGTGATTGTGCCTATCGCCGGAGATCGGCGAATGTTTCGTTCCGATCCGGCTTCGGCTCCGTTTCTGCTTTCTAAAATCACGTTGTGTCGGGCCCGCTCCGGTTTGACGGTTTACCGTTGTCACCGGGTACACGCTCGACGCGCCCGGTGATCGTCGGTCGTTCACCGGACCGGCACCCTTGGAGGAGGGCCCCATGACATTTGTGAACACTCAACCCGAGGCGCTTACCGCCGCCGCGGGCAACCTGGCCGCCATCGGCTCGGCGCTGAGCGCCCAGAACGCCGCCGCGGCAACTCCGACCACCGGTGTGGTCCCGGCTGCAGCGGACGAGGTTTCGGCGCTGACCGCGGCCCAGTTCGCCGCGCACGCCAGCATGTACCAGTCGATCAGCGCGCAGGCCGAGGCCATCCACCAGGCTTTTGTCGCCACGTTGAACACCAGCGCGAATTCCTACGCAGCGACTGAAGCGGCCAACGCCGCGTCGGCCGGTTAACCACTGCGTCACAAGAGGTTTCACGGAGC
>NZ_JCALEC010000024.1:0-9949 GCF_059813185.1 Mycobacterium sp. NGS18 | reverse complement strand
CCACCACGCGTACCGTACTACGGCCACCGTCTCTGCAGGCTATATGTAGGTCGACGGGATGAGTAAGCCGGTAGTCCGCGTCCGACGACTAAGAGGACACCGGACCGTAGGGCGATCGACTGCAGTCTTAGCCGGCGCCGCTAATGACCAACTGTGTCCTGCGGATGGTTGTCGATGTGTCCCTGCCGCTGGCACTCGCGGGGATCTCGGTGCACCCATTCCATGTAGCAGACCCCGGCATGTTGCGGCACTTGTGCTATACATCCGTGATCGGGGGGCTACGAATCGCGTTACACGACAGACTGTTTAGATCGCGACAAAAGTGACGCGCTTGAGCACTCAGAATGTCTCCGCGTTTATCGGCGGTAGGTACCCGGTGGCCTGCCGACCATCCGTACCCTGTCGAGCCAGTCGACGTCTACGTCAATAGCTGTACGCTCGGATATCGGTTCATCCCTACCACGCAGGCATCTTGAACAGGCGGCCATCATCTCCCTCATCATGGAGAAGTGCAATAATTTCGCCTTCTTCCAGAGTGCCGGGCGACTCTCCGAGCGGAGCTGGAAGATCCGTGTCTAGCAAAGAGATTATCGGCTGAATTCCAAGTTGAGCGTAGCTCCGGAACACTCCGATCAACTTCTCGCGTTTTCGAGTTTCAAGTTGCTCTAGAGCGCCGTCGTGATACACGAACCGCGGAAAGGCCGCATCAAGGTTTGAGCGAAGCAATGCGAGGTCGAACGCGATGCAGAGGAGTTTCTTGTACGAAGTTCCACGGTCACCGCTCGTAGCAATTCCAGAATTGCCTACAAATTCTGCGGTGAAGTCCAGTCCGCCTGCGCTGTTCATGCGGACTGCTAGAACGGCGTCTTGGCCCAGCACTTCGTGAACGATCTCGGTGAAGAAGCGACGGAATTCAGCGAACCGACTTGATTCGTCCTTGCTCACGGCTTCGATGTCGTCCTCGACAACTGTCATCAGCTGACCGTACTCCTCTGACAATGTTCGCATATCCCGCCTGAGTTCCATCAGCCTGGTAGCTGCGCTTCGTCGCGCTTCAAGCGTGGCCAGCTCCGCTTGGTCCCCGGCGACCTCTAGTGAAAGCTCCCGGAATTTCATCAGCGAGTCGGCCTCACGGAGGAACTCGAGTGACTCGGTGCGCGATTGGTTGAGTTCGTCGAGTCGCGAGGCGATCTCGTCGACGCGGGATACCGCTTCCTGCTGCTGCTCAGTGAGAGCAACGCGGCGTTCTGCCGTGATGGCGTGATTGAAGGCGATAAGTTGTTCGTAATCGCGCCTAATCTGATTGCCCAGGACAATACCGGCCTCTGCGAATAGGTGTTCCGCCTCGGTAGGTCGAAATAGGATCTGTTGCTCCCCAAGAGACTCCTCGATCCGGGTAATTAGCTGAGTGAGTCTGTAAAATTCTTCGTTAAGGGAGGCGATTTGCGCTTCGACCTGTTCGACAACCTCAGTCGTCCGCCTGCGGTCCTCCGCACCGAACTGAAAGCTCTCCAGTGCGGTTGACTTCGCATCGACTTCGCGCCGTTTGACCGCAAGAAGACCATCGATCAGTGAGATGTCGACTTCGTCGCCGCCCCACTCCCGCGTTAGCTCGCCCAACCTGTTCTCAGCAGCCGTCAAGTCCTCGCGCTTCTCGTAAAGTTCGATAACTGGCTGGGCTGTCAGCCCGAGCAGGTGGGCTACGAAAGGCTTCCAGTCCTGGTGCTTACCGGAGAATTTACCCAACTGGAATACGTCAAGGTAATCTTTTTGGGATCGAATCAGATACCCAACCAGCTTGCGGTACGGCCACGGTTGAAGGCGTTCGAATCCGAATATGCCATTCAAAAGACTTTTGGCCCGTGCGAAGGGGAGGGCCACGTGATCCCAGTCAGACACGCCGACGGTGCCTGCATCGTCGATTGGAGTATCCGAGCGGAGAAGGTCGATCTTCGAACCGGGATCAACTGGCCGGGCTATTGTGAGGAATTTTCCCTCTCCGAGATCAACTTCCAGATAAAATGTGAACTGAGCGAATTTATCGAAATGTTTGAACAGGAAGAATGACTGCGACTTCCCCTTAAGGAGGCAGAAGTCGATCAGCTCCCCTACCGTAGTCTTCCCTAAGTTATGAGTATCGAGCATTTGATTTTCCGGAACACGGATCTCGGCAAGCACTGCGGAGAGGCCGGAGTTGAACTCGATCGCAGAGAATACGCTCGGCTGATTTGAATAGAGGCGTCGTAACTTCATCACTGACCCGTGTACTCGAATACGTCTGCCGTCGAACGATACTCGACGAGACCCATGAGGTAAAGAAGGCTGACGGCAGGGGCGAACAAGTAATCAGCGCCACTTGCTCGCTTATCGATCGCTTGTTTGAGTTCGTCGAACTGGACGGCGCGGTCACGGCGGAGTTTCCGTAGAAGCACGGTTGCAGCCGCCAACACCGTCTGGTCCGGGTGTGAATGCTTGCTAGGCCGCAGCATCAGGAGTCTTTCCGATGTCGCAGTGCCAATACATGTAAAAGATAAGTGCCCGAGTCAATCGCTTGTGGCGGGCTAGAACGCCATCGCGCTTAAATAGCAAGTCAACCAAGTAGTTGTACATGTGATCGAACGACTGATATTCCTGTCTATGGGCGATGATTTTTAGCTGGAAATCTTCCACCGCTGACTCATAGCGCATCCGAGTTTCAGCGTTCCCGGGATCGGCGAGGAAAGACTCAATCCGCTGAGTCTCGATCAAATAGCGCTTGGCCAGGTCTTCGGCGAATTCCGGGGACATCTGATTCAATCGGTTCTTCTCTGCGTAAGACACCCGCTCGACGGGCTCAGGTGTGCCAACAGACGGCGGCGTCGAGAGGGCCGCCGAGATAGCGAGGATCACCTCGGCGCAGTCGTGGCTGGATGCGATCAGCGGCCCATCAGCAGGGGTTATTCGTGCCAACGTGATCAGATTGGGATGCTCGTGGAGCATCTGATCGAGGTACTCAAGGCCGGCGAGGAAGACACGCTCCTCGACGATGCCGACCTCGTTCGCTATCCGCTTCGTAAGGTTTGACGATGTGATAGCTCCGAGTCGGCGGTTGCTGAAGAGGATATAATTCTGAAGGTCTCCAGCTTGGACGAGTTTCTTGATCCGTTCGAGCTCTTTCGTAACGACGGAACTCTCCGCCGGGCCGCTGAAGTCGGGATCGCTGTAGTGAGCATTGAGAGCGTTGGTGTGCTTCGCCTGCCCAACCGTCTTCCCGGTCCACGGGTACGTAGAGCTGGGAAAGCGCTCGGCAGTTCCGTTGAAGAGAGCGTCGCGTCCACCGTCCCGTCCCGCTGCGAATTCCTGAACCCCGGCACCAAACAACTTCCGCATGGCCTGTACCACGAGTCTCTCGAACTGGCTGTCGTCCAGGTCTTCATACTCGTAGCCCATTCGCACATACTATCGGCGCGCTGATCTTATCGACGCCATGCGATAGACCACCTTGACTAGGAGCCCGCATCGGGTCTCTGGTGACCCTCCGTCCGTCGCCGCGCCGACAGAGGCCAGCTATGTCCGCCTAGCCCCAGACCGGCTTTTTCACTGCCGGAAACATGGCCTCGGCAAACCGCAGGTCAACGACCAGTGGTCAATAACACCCATCAGTGCCCGCTGCCTAACCGTCTGGCGACCTCAAGTGCCGCTGCTGTTTTCGTCACCGCGACGCGAGATCCTCACCCTCCGAAGCAACGACCCGGTAGAACCACTTCGCGATGTCGGAGATCAGGTGAGTGCGGCCGGGGGCGTTGGTGAAGAAGTAGTCGCTCATCTTCTCGTGTGCGCCTTGGTTGTCGGCGACGGCACCGGTGACGGCGTCGTCGAAGTCGGGTGATTCGATGAACTGTTTGGCGGAGTTGACCTTTGCCTGCTGCACCAGTGCGTGGTCGTCAAGCAGGGTCCGCAGCAGCGCTTCGAGGAACGAGATCCGTTGTGATTCCGTGAAGTCTTCGGAGCCGATCAGGTCGTTGAGCCGGTCGAGGACCTGTTGGAAGGCGACCATCGTCGGGTCGCGCTTCTCACCGGAGCCCGCGGCGGTCACCCCGGACAGTCCGACCCGTGCTCCGAGGCTGATGTCGATTCTGCCCTGGTCGACTTGTTTGACCTGTTTGAGTACGACGTCGGTCAGGTCGATGGGTGCGGTGTAGTTGTCGGGCTGGATGACTCGTTCCAGGTGGCGCAGGTAGATCTGCTTTTTCTCCAACCCCGGGTCGCCGTAGTCGATGATCTGCGACATGAAGTCGTATAGGCGCACGAATGAGCCGACGTCCTTGCGGAACATGTCCAGTTCCGCCAGCGCGGCTTTGTCGCCTTCGCCGCCGTTGTGGATCAGTGCGGCCTGGTAGCGCTCGGCGAAGCGTTTCATGCCCGGATCGACCGCCGCGGCCAGCGCATTGTTGCCTTTAGCCTTCACGAATGCTTCTGCGCACTGGTCGTTCTCGGCTTGGGTGTAGATGCCGGCGGTGTCGAGTTTGGCGGCCAGATCGTGCACGAGGTTCGGGTCGGTCTCGGTTTCCAGGAATGCGTCGGTGAAGTACGGCTCGAACGCCTCCCCGATCGCGGCGGGCTCGTTGACGAAGTCGACGACCTGGGTCATCACGGCGGTCTTGGGCAGTCCTGACGGGGTGCGGTAGGTGCGGTTGAGTCGCGAGAGGGTCTGTACCGCGGTGACACCGGAGAGGATCTTGTCGACGTACATGGCGCACAGCAGGGGCTGATCGAACCCGGTCTGGAACTTGTTGGCGACGATCATGACCTTGTACTGGTCGCCGTGGAATGCGGTGCGCAGGTCACGTACCCCGGGATTCATGGTGGCCTCGGAGAAGTCGCCGGGACCGGACTCAGCGTCGGTCACCACACCGGAGAATGCGACCAGGGTTCCGTAGCCGTAGCCCTTTTGCGCGATGTAGGTGTCGATCGCGAGCTTGTAGCGCACGGCGGCCTTGCGGGAGTCGGTGACGACCATCGCCTTGGCGTGCCCGTCGAGCAGGCCGGCGACGTTGGCGCGGAAGTGCTCGACGATGATCGCGGCTTTCTGGGTGATCGTCTGCGGGTTGAGCTTGACCCAGCGCATCACCTCCTTGGTGGCCTGCGCCTGATCAACCTCCCCGGAGTGGGTGGCGTTCTGCCCGATCCGGAACGCCAGTTTGAACGAGTGGTATCCGGTCAGCACGTCGAGGATGTAACCCTCCTCGATGGCCCGTTTCATGGTGTAGCCGTGAAACGGTGCCGGCACCTCATCGGGAGAAGGCCTGCGGCCGAACAGCTCCAGTGTCTTGGCCTTTGGGGTGGCGGTGAACGCGAAGTAGGAAATGTTCGCCGACCCGGCGCGCTCGGTGGCCTCGGCGGCTAGCACGGCTTCGATGTCGATGTCGCCGCCGTCTTCGATGTCGGCGATTTCCTCGGCGGTCAAGCGAGCGGGACCTCGGGCGCAGTGGCATAACGGCAGTAGGATCGCCGCCATGACGATGCGGCCGAGCGAACAGTTCGCCGGCTACACCATTGTGCGGCAGCTCGGCAGTGGCGGCATGGGCGAGGTCTACCTGGCCCAGCACCCGCGACTCCCTCGCCAGGAAGCCCTGAAAATCCTCCGCCCGGAGATTTCCGCCGACGACACCTTCCGACGACGGTTCATCCGCGAGGCCGACTCCGTCGCCGGCCTTGATCACCCCAACATCGTTACCGTCTACGACCGAGGCGACGCCGACGGCAAGCTCTGGATCGCCACCCAATACGTGGACGGCACCGACGGCGCCGCACTCCTCGGGCGATATCAGGCGGGCGCCCCCGCCGACGAAATCGCACAGCTGACAGTGGCTATCGCGGAGGCACTAGACCACGCCCATGACCGTGGCGTACTGCATCGTGACGTCAAGCCCGCCAACATCCTGCTCGCCAAGCCCGGCCGCGACGGAACGCGCCGCATCTATCTCGCCGATTTCGGCATCGCGCGGCCCCTCGACGACCCTGCCGGCCTGACCGCCACCAACTTCACGGTGGGCACTGTCGCCTACGCCGCGCCAGAACAGTTAATGGGTAAGCCCATCGATGGCCGCGCCGACCAGTACGCACTGGCAGCCACCGCCTATAACCTGCTCACAGGCAAAGCCCTGTTCCCCGACTCCAATCCGATCGCCGTAATCAGCCACCACCTCACCGAACCCCCACCTGCGCCCTCGAGCGTTGATCCCAGACTGGCCGCGTTCGACGCGGTGTTCGCCCGGGCCCTGGCCAAGGACCCCCAAGACCGCTTTCCTTTGTGCTGCGATTTCGCCCGCGAGTTCACGTCCGCAACCACTGCCGGTGGTGCGACTTCCCCGACAGCGCCCACTCAACACTCCGCAGTGGCTACTGGACCTGCAGTCCAACCAGCCCGGCAACGACGCTCTTGGCCCGCTTGGGCAGCCGTGGCAGCCGCGGTCTCACTGGGCCTTCTCGCTGGCGGCGTGGCCTTGTGGCGACCAAGTGACACACACCGCGACCAGGAACCCCTCCCCAGAACGTCTACCCAGGCCAAGTCCGCCCCGACGGCGCCCACTACAACCCTCGTACCTCCTGAGGCGCCCGCGCCAGTCACCACAAGCGAGCCGCCTCCTGCTCCACCGCCAACGACGCCGAAGTACCCACCGGCGGGCGCTCTCGGATCCTGGTGCTTAGACCACGACGGTATCGGCACCGGGTCGGACGGCACGCTCTACTACTGCGCACGACTGGAAGCCACCGACGGCTACCAGTGGTCACTTACCCCAGATGTCATCCCGAATCCAGCGGTACATACACCCTGGTACATCGAACCGGGGGGACCGTGTATGGTCCCAGGCTCACCGCATGAACAGCCAGACGGTCAGACGCTGTGGTGCAAGCCAGTCGGCGACAACAGATGGGCGTGGCAGTACTGATGGCGCTCGCTGAAGTTCCGCCCCGTGTGGCTCCGCCTAGAAGCGTGGGTCTCATTACACCCGTGTATTGCGGTGATCACGGTGCAAATTCGGATCTGCGGTGTATATTCCGGACGGACGAGTAACGAGTCAGACCTCGGATTTGTCTGGCGAATCGATGAAGTCGATCGGATATGCCGCGAGGGAGTGCCGGGCACAGCGTAACGTCACGACTGAATCTCCATTTTCTTCGGCGCCTCGCCGGGTTGACGTTGGATCATGCCGGTACCACGTAGCAGAAGGTGACCGCACTCAGCCGTGACTTCAAAGAGGGGCAAATACCGCCGCGAGGTCTTGTTTGTCGCCGCTGAGGTCTCCCGCGGCGATCGCCTGCTGGACTGTGAGCATGCCGGAGGCGAGGCCCAGGATCACCATCGGCTCGGCCCGAAGCACGGTCTTGGGTCGTTCGTCGACCGCTTGCCCGACGTGGGCACCTGTTCTGTCGATGCGGACGATCAAGGTCGTGCCGTCGACCTCAACACCGGCAGTAGCCGCATTCCTAGAGCGTTTGCTACTGAGCAGTGACTCGAGCGCCACCACCAGCCAATGCGGTTGGAAATTGTCATCTTGTGGGCCGGAAACCATGAGGGGCTTACTCCAGTTCACCAGCGCCGCAACGGTGCTTTGGAGTTCATACCCCCAGGAGGTGAGTGCGTAGGCAACACCGTTGCGGTCGCTGTCGAGCTGGCGCTGGACGACGCCGGCTTCTTCCAGTTCACGCAAACGCTCGGTGAGCAGGTTGGTGGAAATCCCGGGCAGCCCAGCTTGGAGTTGCCCGTAGCGCGCGGGGCCCGTCAGCAATTCACGCACGACGAGCAGACTCCACCGATTGCCCACGACATCGAGTGCGCGGGCAAGGCCGCAGTACTGACCGTAAGACCGCATCGGGCATCCCTTCCTTCGTCTCTTGCCCCAGACTCAATACCTGATCTGAATCTCGTCAAAGTCGAGCGCTAGCAAAGTCGGCCAGGTCAGCGCACGTCGACCCGGAAGTCGTGGGACCACACGTCGCCGGGTCGGGAAAAGGATCCCATCGATGCGGCGATACTGGCTGCAGTAAAGCGCCGCGTTAGCCCAGGCGCCCACGGGTTCGGCGAGGAAGTCGTGGCGGCGGATAAGCCCTTCGGTATCGACGTAGAAGGTCTGCTGTCGGCAGTGAGTGCTCATGCCATCGGGGAACGTTGCCTGGAGCCGTCGCAATCGACGGCCGGATTCCTGGCAGGGCCTGCCTTCGGTCACGGTGACGCCGTCGTGGGCAAGCAGGTAAGGCACCGTGAGGTAGTTCCAGAATGCGTATCCAGCGAAGTAGGTCGTGTCCAGTGGATCCCAGCGGAAGTTGCGGCGGATTCCAGTGAGCCCGAAGAAGGCTGAGCGAGGGTCAGTTCGGACATCGACCCGGTCACCCCCAGAGTTTTCTATCCGCGCCTCACCTCGGTCGAACACGGCGCGCTGTCCGACGTGCGGGAAGTCATGAAGGATCGTGCGCTGCTCGGCGACGTCGACTCGGACGGTAAAGCTCGCCAACTTGCTGCTGGGGAAACGTTTGGGCAGCAAACCGCCCAAACGGCCGCGGGCCGTGATCGCTTGGACCGACCTCCAACGTTCAGCCCCGCCGTATGCATCAAGAACTTCGTTGAGCAACTCGGACACCCCGCACGCCCCGTTCAACTTCAGTTTTGATTGTGTACTTGTATATTACATGTGGTGTGCTTGATGGCGGGGCCACTCCATAAGACAATCGAGGAGCCGTGAGATGCAGCTGAACTGGTTCGGCGTAGTGGCCGCAATCGTCGCAGGGATGGCGGTTGCCGGCCTTTGGTACGGAAAGCTCTTCGCGGCTACATGGTGGGACCTCACCGGCATCGCTCCCGAGCAATCCAAAGCCGCCAGCAGGCGGAACATGGCTCAACTATTTGTAGCCAACACTGTGACGGCGGTGGGGCTGGCGGTCGCCGTCGAGGTCACCTTTGCGGCCGCCGGCGGCCGGTCTGTATGGCTGGCTATTGCCGTCGGCGCGGCAGCGTGGCTGGCCTTCTCGGCCACAACGCTGCTTCAACACAGCGCATTTGAATTGAAGCCGCCGCGGCTGACCATTATCAATAGCGCCTATCAACTCACGCTGTTCCTCGCGATGGCTCGGCAGTGCCCCGTGGGGTGGTGGACTTCGGATCGGCGTGAGTCACGCGTGGTGATCAACGAGTCATGGGCGATGCTAGGCGATTTGGCGCTGCTCGGCGAGCGGTTCGGTGATGGCGGCGTGTTTGGCGGCGATGACTTTGCGTAGCTCGGCCATGGAGATGTCGGACAGGTAGCGGCGGGTGACTTGCCATTCGTCGTGGGCTTCGATGACCACGGCAGTGGCCAAACGCAGAAACGCCGCCGGATTCGGGAAGATCTCCACGACATCGGCGCGGCGCTTGATCTCCTTGTTGAGCCGCTCGATCGGGTTGTTCGACCAGATCTTCTGCCAGTGCGCCCGCGGGAATGCGGTGAACGCCAGGACGTCGGTCTTGGCCTCGGCCATCATCGCCGCCACCTTGGGAAATGTCGGCTCCAAGGTGTCGGCGACCTGGTCCCACTGAGCGGCGACCTCGGCCGGTTCGGTGTGGGCGAAGACCGTCTTGATCGCCGCAGTGACCGCCGGCGCGTGCTTGGCGGCAACCACACCGTGCAGGTTGCGCATGAAATGCACCCGGCAGCGTTGCCACGATGATCCGGTGAACTGCTGAGCGACGGCGGCCTTCAGGCCGGCATGGGCGTCAGAGATCACCAGATGCACCCCAGTGAGCCCACGGGCCTTGAGGCTGGCCAAAAATTCACGCCAGAACTCAAAGGACTCACTGTCACCGACGGCGGTGCCCAGCACCTCGCGAGTGCCGTCGATGGAAACCCCGGTGGCCACCACCAGGGCGTGCGATACCACGTGGGCGCCGACGCGGACCTTGCAGAACGTGGCGTCGCAGAACACGTACGGGAAC
>NZ_JCALEC010000023.1:0-10809 GCF_059813185.1 Mycobacterium sp. NGS18 | reverse complement strand
AGTGAAACGCCCCCCGAGAAATCGGGGGGCGTTTCCAATTCTTGTCGCATTTCTCGTGTCCCCTCTGCGCCAAGCCCCGCCTCGCACGCCTGGTCGGGTGCCTGCTGGCAGGTTCGCCGAGAATGCGGCCAGATAGCTCATTCCGGTTGCCCCACCCGTCGAGGCGCTTTACCGTTAAGCCTCACTTAAGGGGGTTAACAGGAGGTTATCGGGTGCGCGCCTACCACTGCCTACCCATCGTTGCCGGCATCGCGACCGCCAGCCTGATCGCCGGAGTACCGGTGGCATCGCCGGTGGCCAGGGCGCAGGCTCCGGCGTTCTCGCTCACGGGTAACGGCACGGCGCTGGGGGATGGGGTCGCGTTCCTGATGGGCGGAACCGGGATCCCGCAGCCGCCCCCGACTTACCTCGATGCCGTCAATGATCTGTTCTTGAGCCCGCACGGATTCGGTGGCGAGCTGGTATCGCTGTTCACACCGGAGAACGTCAGCGACACCTCGCGTGCAGTCGGCCTGCAGCTGCTTGAGAATGCGGTGGCCGAGCGACTGAACAGTGGAGAGGTGGACGCCGAGCACCCGATCGTGGTGTTCGGCTACTCGCAGAGCGCCTCGATATCCGTGGGGCTGATGCAATGGCTTGACGAGCATGACGTATCGAACGACCTCGTCCGGTTTGTGATGATCGGCTCCCCGGCCGCCAGCTCAATCCCCACTGACCTGTATCACACCGACGTCTACAACTACGAGTACGACCCGGTCGCGTTCAAGCCGACCTACTTCAACCCGCTGGCGGACCTCAACTCAGCGCTGGGCTTCATCTACGGACACTCGGTGTACCTGAGTGCGACGCCCGAGCAGATCGCGAACGCGATCGAGCTGCCGACCTCGGATCCTGACTCGCTGACCACCTTCCACATGCTGCCTTCCGAGATCCTGCCCCTATTGGCGCCGCTGCAGTTGGTCCCGATTTTCGGAATGCCGCTTTATGAGCTTCTGGAGCCCGTCACCCGGATCCTGGTGAATCTTGGCTACGGCAGCATCGATCATGGTTGGCCGCCGGGAGACGTCGATGTGGCGGCGGGATCCGGACTATTCCCGACCGACATCGATTTCGGCGAGCTACTCACCGCGTTGGGCAAAGGCGTCGTCGACGGGGTCAACAACTCGATCGCGAGCTTGTTCGACCCCGCCACCTACACGATTTACTCGTTGCAGGAGCACCTGTCGCTGGCCGGGATCGTCAATGAGGGATACCTCGCCGGCTACCTCGACTCGTCGCATCCGTCGCTCGAGGAAGCGATGACGGGTCTGTTCAATTTCTTGACGGCGTTCACCGACACCACCCCGTACGACATGCCTGACCCGATAGACCTGCTGGGCTAAGCGGGCATTCCCCGGAGAACTCCTTCGATCCGATCCAGCAGCTCATTCGGGTCTTCGTCGGTCGCGTCCTTCCAAGCGACGAGTGCGTTGGCGAGGTTGATCGGCTGGATGGTCAGGTGTAGGCCGAGCAGGACCGTCTGGAGGTCGCTGTTGTTCGAATCTGGGGCGCGGTAGGCGATCTCGGTCTGCAGCGACTGGCCGTTGACCGAATTCCGGACCATCTTGGGAGTAATCGACTCTATGTCCTCGCGGCGGATTTCCGTCAACATAGAGCCGGGTGTGGCTGCTCGCAGCTTTAGTCCAGTGGGGGAGATGCAGAGCGGGCATCGGCGCCACATCCGTAGGACGCTGAACAGCGCTAAGGGCATCACGCCTACCAGGAGGATCCCGCCGAAACGAAACCACGCGGGATAATCGGAGTTTCGGCCCGCTGCCGCCATAGCTACGCCCATTAGCGGGACAATCGCTATTGCCATGTAGGCGTTTCCCTCGAACCACGGGGTGTAGCGGCAGACGATCTCACCGGCTGTGCGGCCGACGCCCGGCCGAATGATCCGACGCTGGCCGACGACGATGAGGAGTGCCGCGCACACGATGCCAAGAGTCCCGTACCACGGGAATCCGACCCGTGCATCCACTGCCGCTAACAAGAGCAGGAAACCCCCGAAGGAATAACGGGCTACTCGCCCCCAGCGGCTTTTTGCTCCATTGCTCGCCATCAGCGACCGTCCTGCTTTCTGCTACCCGGGGCGCCGCCGTCACTGCCGGTGGGTGGGCGACTTACCGGCCCCGTTCGGACCGCTAGCCAGATGTTCTCCCAGTCCACCGGCGAGTCGTGTAACGCGGTCACCGTCAGCTGGGCGATCAGCGTCTCGCGTTCTCTCGTGATGATCCGGGACCGGGACACGCTACCGAGAACGCCGAGTTCGTGGTTGATCTGCATGGTGAGTACTCCCGTGACGCCAGGCCCCTCAGTGGCGGTAGCGAGTTCCCGGTGCAGTTCACGGCAACCCGGTACCGACTGCAATTGCTGCTCGGACAGCATGGCGAATACGTCGGCGGCATCGAGCGGCGCCTCGACGTGATGCAGCGTCAATACGGCGTTGGGGCAGAACTGGTCGATGCGCGGGTCGTCGCGACACACCCATACGCCGATGCCCGGGGCGGAATCAAAAGAATCCCAGTCCGCCGGGACTCCCACATCCACGGCAAGCGCATCGAACCGGTCGACCGCAGACACAGCGACGCCGTTCCGGGCCATGAACTCATCGAATCGCATGGTCCAGACCGCCTATCCGAAACCGAATAGTGACTTCGCGCCACGCGCAACGCTGCCCACCGCATCTGTGACCGGATCCCAGGCCGCTTCGACCCCCTTGGACGCGAGCATGGCGGCGCCCGCACCGGCAACGGCACCGACCACGACTCCGACTGCCGTTCCCGCCCCCGGAACTATCGAGCCGGCCAATCCGCCAGCTTGTGCGCCCGCCCAGAGACCGGCTGCGACTCCCACACCTTCACGTGTAACAGCTTCGGCAACCGAGTTTCCGTCATGAATGTCCGACATCACCGCGGGAACCGCGCTCGCGGCTCCAGTCACTCGAGCAACTCGGGAGAAACCCTTTAGCTCGACGCCGCCGACCTTCGGGTCTTCAAACCATTTCAACAAGCCCGGGTCAGGCGCACCGGGGCCCGTGGTGGGTCCCTTTGCGACCACGTCGAGCACTGTTTGCCGTACACCGTCGGCAGTGCCGCCGGCGATCGCGCCCTCACCCGCGATCAGCACATCTTTCAGTGGCGGGACGAATCCGGGGGCGTTTTCGACGGCAGCGGTGCTGTTTGGATCGGACTTCGGTGTGGTCCGGTGCTGGTCGTCCGCGAGCGTCGTGTGGGGTAGGCCGGCTGCACCCGCGCCGCCGTCGGCGCCTTCTTCAGGGAAGCTGAGGTGATCCAGCCCGGCGGTGGCGGTGGCCAGATCGCGGGCGATGTCGGCCTCGGAATCGACCAGGTTGTTGAGCCGGGTGCGGATCGCGCTGGCGTGGCCGTCGGCGGCCTGCTCTCGCGCATCGCGTTCCGCGGTGGAACGGTAGTAGGGCAGCGTGTCGGTGAGGGTGTAGTCGTCATCGACGTTGAAACCGCCACGGACAGCGGCATTTACCGCATTGAGCACCGACTGCTTGTTGGTCTCCTGCCGGCCGCAGCATCGTCGGGCGATCTCGGCAGCGACTCGGAGCTGATCAGCCGGCGTCCGCACCTTGACGGCATCGGCAGCAGTTCGCTCCTGCATGCCATGGGCAGCGCTGCCCTCCCACACCGTCCCGCCGGGGCGCACCGACGCGTTGCGGACCTCGTCGAAGGCGCTCTCCCACGTGTCAGCAAGCCGGGACCAGTCCTCGCCGGAGATCTTGAGGTACTCCCAGCTCGCCGCTCTCACTTCGGACAGCGACGGCCAACCGTTACTCAGCGTCACCGATGGCTACCTCGGTAGCCCGCGTCCGCCGGCGCCGCCGTCCCCGCGCGGGTAGCCGCTGAGGGCACCCGAGTCCACTGCGGCCAATGCCGCGGCGCCACCGTCGTCCATCGCCTCGTAGTCGCGGGCCGCCTCGGTGAGCTTGGTCGCTGACGCCTGCATCCGGCTGGCGAGGACCGCGCCGACCCGGTTCGCACCCGCAGTGACCGCCGTCGCCGCCGCCCCGCTGGACTGCCAGGCGGGTGCGGTTAACGTCGGCAACGACGCCCTGACCTGACCAGCGAGGGCATCACAGCGCTGTGCCAGCGTGCGCAACCCCTCCGGCACGACCCGAAGCCCCGGTGTGGTCACCACGGAAGGTTATCGGCATCGGCGGCGATGGCCAATTCAGCAGGAGGGCTCAGTCGAACAGCGTGGCGTGGCTGTGCTGGCGCTCCAGATCCAGCAGCGCCCGTTTCCGGTCGACTCCGCCGCCGTAGCCGGTCAGGCTGCCGTTGCTGCCGATGACCCGGTGGCACGGGACGATGATCGAGATCGGGTTGCGCCCGTTGGCCAACCCGACGGCGCGAGATGCGGTCGGCGCCCCGATCTGCATGGCCAACTGGCCATACGAGCGGGTCTGGCCGTACGGGATCGTCAGCAACGCGGTCCACACCCGACGCTGAAACTCCGTACCGGCCATCTGGTAGGCCAGGTCGAATTCGGTGAGATCGCCGGCGAAATACGCCGCGAGTTGCTCGACCACCTCGGGGAATGCGGTCTCGTCGCGTCGCCAACCGGTGCGGTCGGGAGCGTGGGAGTGGTCGAGCATCAGCAGATGGCTGAGCTTGCCGTCGTCGCCGGCCAGCGTGAGCGGGCCGATCGGGCTGTCGATGGTGCGTTGGCAGGTCATGCGATCTCCTGGGACGTCGGGGGCCAGTCGTTGACGGCGTGGTCGAGTGCGGTCCACAAATGCTGGGTGGCGTAGGACCGCCAGGGACGCCAGCGGGCGGCGCGTTGATTCAGCGCCCGCGGCTGCTCCGGCAGGCCCAACTGCCGGGCGGCCACCTGCACCCCGAGATCGGTTACCGGAAAGGCATCGGGGTCGCCCAGGCCACGCATGGCGATCACCTCCGCCGTCCAAGCACCCACACCGGGAATCTGCAACAGCGCGTGCCGGGCCCGGTCCCAATCGCAGCCCGCGCCCAGCACGACGGTGCCCTCGGCCAACCCCGCGACCAGGGCGAGCAAGGTGCGCCGGCGTGCCCGGGGCAGGGCGAGCTGATCGGGATCGATGCCGGCGAGGCGCTGCACCGAGGGAAACACGTGCGTCAGCCCGCCGGCCGGATCTGCGATCTGCTCACCGTGCGCGAGCAACAGCCGGCGCGCGTGGGTGCGGGCCGCCTTGACCGACACCTGCTGGCTGAGGACCACCCGCACCGCCAGTTCGGCTTCATCGACCGTCCGCGGAATGCGCTGACCCGGCGCCTTGGTCACGACCGGCGCCAATTCGGGGTCCTCGGTGAGTGTTTCGACGACAGCCTCGGGATCGGCGTCGAGGTCCAGCAACCGCCGGCAGCGGGTGATGGCGGCCGTGAGGTCCCGGAAGTCCTCGAGCACCAGCTTGCATCGGACGTGATCGGCGGCCGGAGACAAGCTGACTATGCCGTTGCCGTGCGGCAGGCGCAGGGTGCGTCGGTAGGCACCCTCGCGTACCTCCTCGCAGCCGGGAACCGCGCACGCCGCCAGATGCCCGAAGACACCCTCGAACGCGAACGGAGTGCGCACCGGCAGGCGCAGCGACAGCGCCCCTGGGCCGGGAGCATTCCGGTCGGACTGGATCGTCGACCGGGTGACCGCCTGCTGCCGCAACGCCGTCGGGGTGGTGGCACACACGGCACGGATCGTGTCGTTGAACTGCCGGATGCTGGCGAACCCGGCCGCGAACGCGACGTCGCCCAACGGCAGATCGGTGGTCTCGATCAAGATCCTGGCCGTCTGCGCCCGCTGGGCGCGGGCTAGCGCCAACGGGCCGGCGCCGACCTCGTCCTGCAGCAGGCGCTGCAACTGGCGGGCGGAGTAGCCTAGGTGGCCGGCAAGTCCGGTCACCCCCTCCCGGTCGACGGTGCCGTCGGCGATCAAGCGCATCGCCCGGCCCACCACGTCGCCGCGGATGTTCCATTCCGGAGAGCCCGGTGCCGCGTCCGGTCGGCAACGTTTGCAGGCCCGGAAGCCGGCGCGCTGCGCGGCGGCGGCGCTGGGGTAGAACCGCACGTTGCGCGCCAGGGGCGGGCGCGCCGGGCAACTGGGCCGGCAATAGATCCGGGTGCTCAGCACGGCCGTGTAAAACCAGCCGTCGAAGCGGGCGTCGCTGGACTGCACGGCACGATAGCAGCGGTCGAAGTCGTCGTGCATGTTGTAACCATGGCACGCGCCGGCCGATGACACTAGCGGAAATGCGACACGATAGTGCCGGAGCGGTACGGGGTCGCGGGGCTACCATCTGGGCGTGACAGCACTGGTGCAGCGGTACCTGGACGAGATCCTGGCCGAACACGCCGACGTGAGCGTCGGCGCACTGGCGAGCTACATTCCGGAGCTGTCCCGGGTCGATCCTACGGGCTTTGGCCTCTCGCTGTCCTCCTCAGACGGTCATGTCTACGAATCCGGCGACGCCGGTGTGGAATTCACGATGCAGTCGATCTCCAAACCGTTCACCTATGCCCTGGCGCTCGATCAGCTGGGTCAAGAAGACGTCGACGCGCGGATCGGCGTGGAACCCTCCGGTGAGGGGTTCAACAGGATCAGCGTCGATCAGGTCACCAACGTCCCGAAGAATCCGATGATCAATGCCGGCGCGATCGTGGCGTGCTCCTTGATCCCGGGCAAGGCGGCCGACGATCGGTTCGACCTCGTCCGCGAGTTCTACAGCGCCTGCGCCGGCCGCGGCCTGGACTTCGACGAGGACGTCTACCGATCCGAGAAGGCCAGCGGCAGCCGCAACCGCGGGATCGCCTACCTGCTCGAGAGTTTCGGCGCGCTCGGTGCTGATCCCGACGACGCACTCGACGTCTACATCCGATCATGCTCGCTGAAGGTCACCAGTACCGATCTGGCCCGGATGGCCGCGACGCTTGCGCGCGGCGGGTTCAACCCGCTGACCGGCCGGCAGGTGACCGACGCGGCCGTGGTGCGGCGCACGCTGTCGGTCATGGTCACCTGCGGTATGTACGACGCCGCCGGTGAGTGGGTCAGCGCGGTCGGTATGCCGGCTAAAAGCGGCGTCGCCGGTGGCATCGTGGCGGTGCTGCCCGGCCAGCTCGGTATCGGCGTCTATTCGCCGCGGATCAACGCCAAGGGCAACAGTGTGCGCGGGGTCCTGGTGTGCCGCAGCCTTTCCCAACAGCTCGGCCTGCACTTCCTGACGGTGAGCAGCGAAGCCCACGCGGCCATTCGCGGGGCGTACACCCCCCGCCCCGGCGTTCGGGTCTACGAGGTCCACGGCGATCTGCTTTTCGCGGGTGCCGAACAGGTGGCCCGCACCGCCACCCGTGAGTGTGGTGACTTCGACATCGCGATCCTGGACGTGTCGCGGCTGCACGCGATCAGCGATCCAGCGCGCGCCCTGCTCGCCGGACTGGCCGACGATCTGCAAAGCCGCGGCAAGCAGGGGCTGCTCGTCGATCCCGGCGGCGCGGTGGCGCCCGACCCGGCGGCCTACGGCGCGCTGGTGTTCGACACGGTCGAGGCCGCCCTCGCCGCGATGGAGAAGCAGGCCGGGTAACGCCGGCTACAGCGGGCCGGCCAGCACGGTGGGCTGGTCGTAGCCGCGCAGTACCACCGACTCGCCCAGCACCCAATGGGCCTGCTCGCTGATGCTGGCGGCGAGCACCGTCGGCGCCGTGGTCAACAGCGGTAGCTGCCGGGCTTTGGCCAACTCGCACAGCCGGGCGGCTTCGTTGACCGGTTCGCCGATCACGGTGTATTCGAAACGTTCTTTGGCGCCGACATTTCCGGCGACGACCTGGCCGGCCGCCACACCGATACCGGCCCGGATCTCCGGGACTTCGTCGGCTAGCCGAGACAGGATCCCTCGAGCGGCGGCCAGCGCTTCGTCCTCGGGCTGGTCGAGGTGATTCGGGGCGCCGAAGATCGCCAGGGTCGCATCGCCCTCGAATTTGTTGATCAGCCCGCGGTGGCGATCGACCTCGTCGACGACCACCGCGAAAAACCGGTTGAGCAAAGTGACGACCTCGGTCGCCGCCTTGGCGGTCACGATCTGCGTCGAGCCGACGATATCGACGAAAAGCACTGCGACGTGGCGCTCTTCGCCGCCCAGCTGTATCCGTTCGCGTTCCGCCGCGGCGGCGACCTCGCGCCCGACGTGGCGACCGAACAGGTCGCGTACCCGTTCGCGCTCCCGCAACCCGTGCACCATCGCGTTGAAACCGCTCTGCAGCTCACCGAGTTCGGTGCCGTCGAACACCACCAGATCGCCGCGAAGGTTGCCCTGTTCGACGCGCTTGAGTGCGGCGCGTACCACCCGCACCGGGGCAGCGGTGAGCCAGGACAGGATCCACATCAGCAGGAATCCGAAGACCACGGTGGCAACCGAAATGATCAGTACCGCAATACCGAACTGGGTCATGGTGAGGTTCTTCAGCACCAGGGCGAATATCGCCGTCAGCGCGATACCCAGAACCGGCACACCCGAGCTGAGTAGCCACACCATCATGGTGCGGCCCATGATTCCCGAGATGAACCGCCGGGGCGGCCGCCCGGCGGCGAGTGCCTGCGCGGCCACCGGCCGCAGCGCGAACTCGGTGAAGAGGTAGCAGGCGGTGGCCACCTGGATGCCGCAGATACCCACGGTGAATGCCACAATCGGAATGAAGATACTGTTTTTCATTCCATAAAGCAGCGTGAACAGCACCGCCGCCACGCACCAGAGCGCCAGCACGACCTGCGACACCCGCCACGGCGCCAGGAAGGCGTTGCGCTCATCCGCCCGGCTGGGCTGCTGCTCCTTGATCGCCCAGCGCAACCTCTTGATGGTGCGCCGGGTGATCCAGTAGGTGCCGAAGACCATCGCGATCACGACATAGGCCGGAACAACACCGTAGGTCAGCCACGTCGGGGCGTCGGCGAACACACTGGGCGTCGGAAAGGCCACCGTCACCAGCATCACCGCCACGGCGATCCCGAGCAGGTTGGTCACCACGATGACCACCGTCATGATGAACTGAATGCGTATCCGGCGCAGATACTGGCTCTCCGAGACCCTGCCCAGCAACCAGGAGCCGTATTCGGGCGTTTCCGGCAGCCGGCCGCTCTGGCGGGTCAGCAGCTCCAGGATCCGGCCCAGGCGTTGCGCGGTCGTCTTTGGCGGCTTCATCGTGGCGTAAGAATAATTGCTCGGGGCTGCGCCGTGTCGAACAATTAGCTGCGGTCGAGTCGGCGTAGCAGCATGGCAATCTGGCTGAGGATCGCCGAATCCCTGATGTGCTGCGAGGGTGATTTCGTAGTGGCGGTCGAGTCGATGGCAGTGATTGATCCAGCTATTGGTAGGTTCGGCAATCCAGCGGCGTGGCTGTAACTGGTACCGGCTGGCTGATTTTGGGCCGGAAACGATGTCGATGCTGACGCTGGCCTTGGTGGCTGAATCGGCGACGGTGGTGCCGGTGTAGTCCTGGTGTAGTTGTCCAGCCAGAGGTGGGCAATGGTCGGCGCGACCCGTGTCACTTCGCCCAGGAGTTCGGGAAAGGCTGCACGATCCTGCACGTCAGCGGCGGCGACCATTATGCCCGCGCTGTCGACCAGGATGTGGCGTTTGAAGCCGTCAATCTTCTTAGCGCCTTCGAATCCGCGCGGACCGGCCACCGGAGATGCCTTGGCGCGGCAGGGGGTACCTCCCGCTTGCGGGCGAATACCGCGAGGCGCTGCCAGTGCGCAGCAAGGTAGAGGATCGTGTCGAGATATTGGCGCCACCGCTGGGGCGGGCACGTCCGGCCACCGTGTGGATGTTCCGGCACGACGAATCGGTCGATGCGCGCCCAGGCGGTGCCGGACAGATCGGACTCGTCGGGGAGCCGGTGCGGCGGTTTGAGGTCACATAACTACCGATCTGCGATCAGGTGTTTCGACATATTCTTGCATGTCAGCGTGTTGTCGGTGGCCTATGCGATGCTCGCGGTGATGACCCGGCACACGACGTTTAAGTTCTGCCTCGACCCGACCGTCGAGCAGATCGATGTGCTGGCCCGACATGCCGGGGCGGCCCGGTTCGCATTCAACCAGTGTCTACGGATGGTCAAAACTGCACTCAACGACCGGAAGTCCAACTCGAACATCGAGGTGCCGTGGACCGGGTTTGATCTGATCAACGTGTTCAACGCGTGGAAGAAGACCGAGGCCGCCGGCCGGGTTTTCACCGTCGATGCCGCCGGTGTGGCCGAATTGGATGTGACGGGGCTGTCGTGGCGGACCGAGGTCTGTCAGCAGGTGTTCGAGGGAGCCGCTGTCGATCTGGGACAAGGGCTGAAAGCGTGGTCGGATGCCCGGGCCGGCAAGCGCAAAGGCAGGCGAGTCGGCTTTCCTCGCTTCAAGAAGAAGACCCGTACGATCCCGTCGTTTCGGTTGCGCAACAAGCACCCCAAAGGCCGGCGGGCGGCGATCCGCGTCGGCGAGGATGGCCGGCCGCGGTCGCTCACGCTGCCCGGCATCGGCCAGATCGCCGTCCACGACGACACCCGCCGACTACGCCGCCTGCTTGCCAAGGACCGCGCCGAGATTTTGTTCGCCACCGTCACTGAGCACGTCGGCCGGTGGTGGCTATCGCTGAATGTCGAAGCCGCTGACATACACCCGGCCCACCACCACCAGCCTCGAGACGCCGCAGACAGCGGTGGTTGGGTTGGGGTTGATCGGGGGCTTTCGGCGTTCGTCGTCGCTGCCACGTCCGGCGGCACCGAAGTCGCC
>NZ_JCALEC010000022.1:0-11654 GCF_059813185.1 Mycobacterium sp. NGS18 | reverse complement strand
GCACGTCGGCGCCGCCGTCGAGCAGATGCGTCGCAAACGAATGCCGCAGGGTGTGCGGTGACACCTTCGCGGTGATCCCGGCCCGCTCGGCGGCGTCCTGCAGCACCTGCCAGGCGCTTTGCCGCGACAGCCGGCCCCCGCGGGCATTGAGGAACACCGCCGCGGTGCCCCGGCCGCGCCCCGCCAGGCCCGGGCGGCCCCGCACCAGGTAGGCGTCCAGCGCCGCCACCGCGGGCCGCCCCACCGGCACCAGCCGCTGCTTGCCGCCCTTGCCCCGCAACAACACCGACCGGTCGCGCACGTCGATGTCGTCGAGATCCAGCCCGACCGCCTCCGAGATACGGGATCCGGTGGAGTACAGCATTTCCAGCAGCGCCCGGTTGCGCAGCGTCAGCGGTCCGTCCGAGGCGCTGTCGCCGCCGGCCCCGGCCAGCAGCGCCAGCACCTCGTCGATGCTCAGACTTTTGGGCAGTCGCCGTCCCGGCGTCGGCGGCTTGACGCCGCGGGCCACGTCCACCGGCGCCATGCCCTCCGCGGCGGCGAACCGGTGCAGGCCGCGTACCGCGATCAGCGCGCGCCCGGCCGAGACCGCCGACAGCGCCGGCACGCCGTTCTCCGGGTCACCGCGCTGCAGCGCCACCAAGAATTCGGTGACGTCGCCCTCCCGCACGTCGGCCAGGTCGTCGATGCCGCGGGCCAGCAGGTGCTCGCTGTAGCGCCGCAGGTCGCGCCGATAGGAACTCAACGTGTTGGCCGCGACCCCGCGCTCGATCGTCAGATGATCCAGGTACCCCTGAAGCTGCCCGGTCAGCGGGCCTACCGGCCGGGCCGCCGCGGTCATGACCGGCTCTGCCTGGCGGCGAACGCGGTCGGCCGGTCGATCCATTCGGCATCCACCGGACGTGGGGTTCCGAAACCCTGGCGGTGCGCGTAAGCGGCCAGAATTCCCGCCACCGCAATCGCATTGACGATTTCGCCGCTGAACACCATCGCGGCCGCCTCGGCGATCGGATACCAGCGCAGCGTCAGATCGGCCTCCTCGTCGTGCGCTTCCGGGCGCTCGACCTCGGTGAGGCCGGTGGCCAGATACACCCGCACCGACTCGTCGGAAAAGCCTGGCGTGGAGTCCAAATCGACCAGCACCTGCCAGGTCGCCGCCGTCAAACCGGCCTCCTCGACGAGTTCGCGCCCGGCGGTCAGGTGCGCGGGCTCACCGCTGACGTCGAGCAGCCCCGCGGGCAACTCCCACAGCCGCCGGCCGAAGGCGTGGCGGTATTGGCAGATCAGCGGGATATTGCCGGACTCGTCCATGGCGACCACCCCGACGGCGCCGTAGTGCTCCACCACATCGCGGGTGGCCGTCTTTCCGCCCGGCATCCGCACCTCGTCGCGGCGCAGCGCGAAGATCTTGCCGCTGTGCAGCAGTTGCGACGACGCGGTCTCGAAGACGTGCTCAGCCACGGGTTACGTGTTCCGGCAGGGGTTCTTGCCGCGGATCGGTCAACGGCTGAGCACTGCCGCCGTGCGTGTCGGCTCCGTTCTGCGCATCGGGGGTGTCGTGATGTTCGTGATGGTGCTCGGGGATCTCCACCGGCAGCCGCTCGGCGGCCTTGTAGTCGATGGCCGCCCCGACGAACGCGGCGAACAGCGGATGGGCCCGGGTGGGCCTGCTCTTGAGCTCCGGGTGCGCCTGGGTGCCCACCAGGAACGGGTGCATCTCGCGCGGGTACTCGACGAACTCCACCAGCTTGCCGTCCGGGGAGGTACCGGAGAACCGCAGCCCGCTTTCGGCGATCCGGTCCCGGTAGGCGTTGTTGACCTCGAAGCGGTGCCGGTGCCGTTCGGAGACCTCGGTGGCCTGGTAGGCCCCGGCCACAATCGAATCGGCTTCCAGCACAGCAGGATAGGCGCCGAGCCGCATGGTGCCGCCGAGGTCGGCGGTTCCGGCGACCGCATCCTGCTGGTCGGCCATGGTCGCGATCACCGGATCGGGCGTGTCCGGATCGAACTCCGCCGAGCTGGCCTCGGTGATCCCTGCGGTGCGGGCCGCGTCGATCACGATGCACTGCAGCCCCAGACACAATCCCAGCACCGGCAACGCGTGAGTGCGGGCATAGGCGATGGCGCCGATCTTGCCTTCGATGCCCCGGATCCCGAATCCGCCCGGGATCAGCACCCCGTGCATCTCCCCGAGCGCGGCGGCCGCCCCGGCGGGGGTTTCGCACGCATCGGAGGCGACCCAGTTGATCTCGACCCGCGCGTAATGGCTGAAGCCACCGGCCCGCAGCGCCTCGGTCACCGACAGGTAAGCGTCGGACAGGTCGATGTACTTGCCCACCAGCGCGATTCGCACCGTCTCGTGAGGTTCGTGGACCCGGCGCAGCAGCTCATCCCACTCGGTCCAGTCGACATCCTTGAACGGCAGGTTGAGCCGGCGCACCACGTAGGCGTCCAGTTCCTCGCGGTGCAGCACCTTGGGGATGTCGTAGATCGACGCCGCGTCCGGCGTGGAGATCACCCCGTCGACGTCGACGTCGCACATCAGCGCGATCTTGTTCTTCAGCGGCTCGGGTACCTCGCGATCGCAGCGCAGGATCAGCGCGTCCGGGGTGATGCCGATGCTGCGCAGTGCGGCCACCGAGTGCTGGGTCGGCTTGGTCTTGAGCTCGCCCGACGGCGCCAGATACGGCACCAGCGACACGTGCAGGAAGAACACGTTGTCCCGGCCCACGTCGTGGCGGACCTGGCGGGCGGCCTCCAGGAACGGTTGCGACTCGATGTCGCCGACGGTGCCACCGATCTCGGTGATGACGACGTCAGGGCGCCGGCCGTCGGCGTCCGGCTCGGACATGGCCAGGATGCGACGCTTGATCTCGTCGGTGATGTGCGGGATCACCTGCACGGTGTCACCGAGGTACTCGCCGCGACGCTCCTTGGCGATGACCGTCGAATACACCTGCCCGGTGGTCACATTCGCCGACCCGGACAGGTCGCGGTCCAAGAATCGCTCGTAGTGGCCGACGTCGAGGTCGGTCTCGGCGCCGTCTTCGGTGACGAAGACCTCCCCGTGCTGGAACGGATTCATCGTTCCGGGGTCGACGTTGAGGTAGGGGTCCAGCTTCTGCATGGTGACCTGCAGACCCCGGGCGATCAGCAACTGGCCCAGGCTGCTTGCGGTCAAACCCTTACCGAGCGAGGATGCAACTCCACCGGTGACGAAGAGGTGCTTCGGCTCGGTTTGGGGATGCTTTCGCAATGGTGGCAAAACCAACCTCCGTGACGACGGCGCAGGATTGAGGGCCTGCCGACCCACGGAATCTCACCCTAACATCGTCGGGCGATTCCGGCCTTGGACACGCCCAGTCACGCCCAGTCACGCCGCCCGGCCGCGGTCACCGGGCCTATTGCGCGAGGGTGACCGACCCGGCGCCGTGACCGATGCCGTACTGCCCCGGATGCCCGCCGTTGATCAGGCTGCTCACCGCCATGACGGTAGTGATCCGCCCCGCCTCGAGGTCGACGTCATCGACCGTGCTCACCGCCTCGGCGACCGCGGAATCGGTGCGAGCCATCGCCACGGCCGCGGTGCCCGAGGCGCAGCCGTCCCGGCCGGCCAGCACCGTCGCCGAACCGTGCGGGGCCAGGGCCGCCGCGAACCGGGCGACGCTCACCCCGCTGCTGCCGGCGTCCTCGGGCAGCGCTCCCCCGGTGATGACCACCGCCGAGTTGGCCGCTGCGAACCGTTGTTCGCGGTAGGTGATGAAGCCGGTATCGCGCAGCGCCGCCAGTACGGTGTCGCGCTGGGTGTCATCCGCGGGTTGGACGGCCGGGTTGCGGTTGATCAGCAGCGCGATGCCGAGCAGGTCGCCGGCCTGGGCGCCCTGGTCGATCAGGTGGGTGCTCAGTTGGGCACCGGCGGGCACGATCCCGGACTCCACCACGGCACGCAGCTTCTCCTCGGCGTTGCCCTCGACGAACTGGGTCGTCAGCGCGACCGTTGCGGTGACGGCCCCGCCGGCCTGGCCGATGATCCGCGCTACCGCCTCGACGTCGTCATCAGCGGCGTCCGGAGTCCGGAAGATCACCGTGGACTTGCCGTTGAGCGCGTCGCGCACGATCCGGGGCGCCATCTGGGCCTCGAAATCGTTTGCGTTGCCCAGTCGCTCGCTCAGTGCGTTGTGCTGTTCGCGCTGCGCGTCGATCTGCGCACGCAGCTCCTGCTTATCGGACTGCAGACTGCCCAGCACCGGTCCCGACAGCAGCCCAGAGCCCAGCACCACGCCGAACACCAATGCCAGCAGCACCGCGGTCAGCGACATCGCGTGGTATCGAGGGGTGATCATCGCCGTGTCGGCCCGGTTCTCTTAGGTCACCCAGTGCTGCAGCCACTGGGTCAGATGATGCCAGTAGTTGCTGAGCCAGTCGAGGACCACGGCGTCGGTCTGCGAGACCCACAGCGCGACGATGATCGCGACCAGCATGCTGAGCACCAGCAGCGCGATCGCGCCCGCAGAGACCCGGCTGCGGTACAGCGTGGCGACGGCCCGGGCGTCCACCAGCTTCTCGCCGACCTTTAGCCGGGTCAAAAACATCGACGGGTTCGTCAGCTGACGGGTCCGGTCGAAGAACGTCTCGATGTTGGCGGTGTGCCCGGCCGTCACCAGCAGGGCCGCACCGTGGTGGTCGGCCAGCAGCAGTGCCAGGTCCATCGGGGAACCTGCCGCCGGGAACGTCATCGCCCCCACACCGAGATCCTGGATGCGCTCGAGGCCGGGCGCGTGGCCGTCGGCGTCGGCGGGCAGCACCACCTGCGATCCGCACCGCAGCACCTCGGCGCTCATCTGGTCAGGGTCGCCGATGATCAGCTGCGGGCGGTAGCCCGCCTTGCGCAGCACGTCAGCGCCGGCGCCGATCCCGATCAGCACGGGCTGGTATTCCTTGATGAACGGCTTGAGGCACTTCAGGTCGTCGGCGGCGTCGGGTTCGTCACCGACCAGCACCACATGCCGGCGGCGCAGGTCGACGTCGATCTCGGGGATCCCGATCCCGTCGATCAGCAGCGGGCTCTCGCTGCGGATGAACTCAATGGTGTTGCCGGCGAAGGACTCCAGGTGCGCCACCAACCCGCTCTTGGCCTCGAGCATCAGGTCGGCGATCTCGACGTCGCTGCGTTCGACGCCGAGGGCCAGGCGCCGATCGCCGGAGTAGACGCCGCCGTTGTGCAGCCGGATCTTGGCGCCGTCGCGGATCTTCTTGAACACCGTGGGCCCGGCCTCGTCGATCAGCGTGACGCCGTTGGCGACCAGCACCTCGGGACCGAGGTTGGGGTAGCGCCCGGAGATGGACGCCGAGGCATTGACGACGCCGGCGATCTGGGCTTCCACCAGTGCGTCGGCGGTGATCCGGTCCAGGTCGAGAATGTCGAGAACGACGATGTCGCCGGGACCGACCCGCCGCAGCAACCGGTCGATGTCGTGGTCGACTCGGGCCGTACCGATGACGCCGGGCCGGGAGGTGTTACGAGACAACAGCGCAGACATCTTCATGGGCGCGATTGTGTCGGGGAAAGCGCGGGAAAGCAGGGAGGCGCGCCGTAACACTGGCCTCACAAGTTCTGTTACGTCACACCAGTCACAGGATTTGTGGGCTACTCGTGGGTGTCTGCACCCCGGTCATCCTGCGCGGCGTCCAGCAGTTCTCGGGCGTGCGCGCGGGCGGTGTCGGTCTCCCCCAGCCCGGCCAGCATCCGGGCCAGTTCGGCCACCCGGTCCTCGCCGTCCAGGCGCCGTACCCCGCTGGCACCGTTACGTCCGGTGGCCTCCACCATCAGGTGCACATCCGCGTAAGCCGCCACCTGCGGCAGGTGGGTCACCACGATGACCTGGTGGGTGCGGGCCAGCCGCGCCAGCCGCCGCCCGATCTGCACCGCGGCGCGGCCGCCCACCCCGGCGTCGACCTCGTCGAACACCATCGTGGTGCCGGCCGAGCTCCGCACCGACGACAACGACGAGGTGGCCAGCACCACCTCCAGCGCCAGCATCACCCGGGACAGCTCGCCGCCCGAGGCGCTCTTCGCCAGCGGCAGCACCGTCATACCCCGGTGCGCGGCCAGCCCGAACTCGACCTCGTCGATGCCGTCGGCGCCGGCGTGCACGATCTGCCCCGAGGGCAACCGCAGGGCGGCCGGGTCGTCGTCGGCGGCCGGGCTGTGGCTGACACCGATGCTGAACTCGGCGTCGGCCATCGCCAGCCCGGACAGCTCCGCGCTCACCGCCTTGGCCAGGCCGCGAGCCGCCTTGCCGCGCGCGGCGCTGAGATCGGTGGCGGTCTTCACCACCTGCTCGGCGAGCTCCTCGACGCGAGCGGACAGCGCCACCATCGTTTCTTCGGAAACGTCGAGCTGGGCCAGCCGGTCGCGGGACTGCGCCGCCCAGGCCAGCACCCCGTCGATGTCCGCGGCGTACTTGCGGGTCAGGGAACGCAGCTCGGCCTGCCGCGCCAGCTTGGCGTCCAGCGCGTCGGCGCCGGTGGGCAGCTCGTCGAGGTAGCCGCCGAGTTCGCGGCCCACATCGTCGACCACCGTGAGCGCCTCAGCGAGTTGTTCGCCGAGGGCCTGCAGGGCGGTGTCGTCGGTGGCGGTCAGCGTCGCCTTCGCCTGCCCGAGCCGGTAGGTGGCCGACGTCGCCGCGTCGGCCGCGTCCTCCAAGCCGCCGGCCAGCGCCGCGCGCGCCCCGGACGCCGCGGCGCGCAGTGCGTCGAGTTCGGAGAGCCGGCGGATCTCGACCGTCAGCGCGTCGTCCTCCCCGGCCTGCGGGTCGACGGCATCGATCTCGCGCAGCGCGAAGGTGAGCCGGTCGGCTTCCTGGGCCAGTTCCCGGGCCCGGTTGTTGCGGTCGAGCAGTTCGCGTCGTGCCGACAGCCAGGCCTCTCGTGCGCTGCGGTAGCGCTGCAGCCGGGTGTCGACCGCGGCGAATCGGTCCAGTGCCCCGCGCTGTTCGTCCGGGCGCATCAACCGCAACTGGTCGTTCTGACCGTGCAGGGTCAGCAGCCCGCCGGTGAAACCGCTCAGCGACTTGGCGGGCACCCCGCGGCCCCCGAGGTAGGCCCGCGACGGCCCGTCGGCGCTGACCGAGCGGGCCGCGATCACGCTCCCGTCTTCGTCGCGCTCGGCGCCGGAGACCTCCAGGATCTCGTCGATCTGCCCGGCCGCCGCCGGTGCCAGATCGGCGGTGCAGAACCGGCCCTCGACCACCGCGCGCGCCGCACCCGAGCGCACCCGGGTGGCGTCGGCGCGGGCGCCGCCGAGCAGGTGCAGACCAGTGACCACCATCGTCTTGCCGGTGCCGGTCTCCCCGGTCAACACGGTCAGGCCACGGTCGAATTCGGCGGTTGCCGCGTGGATCGCGCCCAGCGACTCGATGCGGATCTCAGTGAGCACTCGACTACTGTCCGCGCCAGCCGGTCACCGGCAGCCGGAATTTGCGCACCAACCGGTCGGTGAACGGGGAGCTGCCCAGCCGCGCCCACTTGACCGGGGTGACGCCGCGTTGCACCTCGAGCCGTCCGCCGGCCGGCACCAGCATCTTGCGACGGCCGTCGCAGAACACCAGCGCATTGTGTCCCTCGCTCTCGACTTCGATCGCGATCGTCGAGTCGGGGCTGGTCACCATCGGCCGGGCGAACAGGGCGTGAGCGTTGTTGGTCACCACCAGGATTGCGTCCAGGTCGGGCCAGAGCACCGGGCCGCCCGCGGAGAACGCGTAGGCGGTCGATCCGGTCGGTGTCGACACCAGCACGCCGTCGCAGCCGAACGTCGACACCGGCCTGCCGTCCACCTCCACGACGACGCCCAGGACCCCCAACCTCGGGCCCTTCTCCATGCTGGCCTCGTTGAGCGCCCACCCGCGGTCGATGATCTCCCCGTCGGCCCGCACCACCACATCCAGCGTCATCCGGTCCTCCACCCGGTAGTCGCGGGCGATGATGTGGTCGAGGACCCGGTCGATGTGGTCGGCTTCGGCCTCGGCCAGAAATCCGATCCGGCCCAGGTTGACCCCCAGCACCGGGATGTCGGCGGCGCGGGCCAGTTCGGCGGCCCGCAGGAAGGTGCCGTCACCACCGAGAACCAGCACCAGTTCGCAGCCCTCGGCGGCCTGGGTGTCGGGATCCACCACGTCGATCTCGACACCGAGTTCACGTATGTCGTCGGGCGCCAGGTGCAGCGAGCCCTTGTCGACGGCCTCGGCGGTCAAAACCCGCATCGTGATGCCGTGGTCGCCCAACACCTTCTCGACGCGGCGGGCGGTGTCGGTGGCCTCTTCACGCCCGGTGTGCACGACCAGCAAAACGGTGCGCTCTCGGTGCCCGATATTCACTGGGGTCCCTTCGCAACGGCATCCTGGACGGCTGCTTCCAACGCCTCACCGGTCAGCGGTGCGGCGGCGGCACGCAGATGCAGAAAGTACTCGACGTTGCCCGACGGGCCCGGCAGCGGACTGGCGGTCACCGCGACGGTGCCCCACCCGAATTCGGCCGCGCGGTGCGCCACCGACCGCACCGCGTCGGCGCGCAGGCCCGGGTCCGAAACCACCCCGCCGGCGCCGACCTGCTCTCGGCCCACCTCGAACTGCGGCTTCACCATCGGAACGATATCGGCGTCGGGTGACGCGCAACCAGTCAGCGCGGGCAACACGGTGGCCAGCGAGATGAACGACAAGTCGGCGACGATCAGCTCGGCGGGCCCGCCGACGACCTCCGGGGTCAACCCGCGGACGTTGGTGCGTTCGACGACGACGACGCGCGGGTCGGTGCGCAGCGACCAGGCCAACTGGCCGTAGCCGACATCGACGGCGACCACGCGGGCCGCGCCCCGGTCGAGCAACACCTCGGTGAAACCGCCGGTCGAGGCCCCCGCATCCAGGCACGCTCGGTCGGCGACGGTGATCCCGAAGGTGTCCAGTGCGCCGATCAACTTGTGCGCTCCGCGCGACACCCAGTTGCGTTCGCCGTCTTCGGCGACGGCCAGCGCGGCGGTGAGGCTCACGGCGGTAGCCGGTTTGACGGCCGGAATGCCGTCGATGGTGACCTTGCCAGCGCCGATCAACTCCGCGGCCTGCTGGCGGGAACGCGCCAGTCCGCGCCGGACCAGCTCGGCGTCAACGCGAGTGCGCCGCGACATGTGCCCTCAGCCCTTCTCCACCGACTCCAGTGCCCGCACCAGGACCTCGTGGGCTTCTTCGAGCCGCTGCGCCAACGCATTGAGATCGCTGTGCGCGGGCAGTTCGGCCAGCTCGGCTTCCCCGGGCAGCGCGGCCAGCAACGCCGCGATGCGCTCCCGGACATCATCAATCTCACTGTTCATGGGTGCCACCAACGCTAGACCATGCCAGTTGGGGCCCCTTAGGGCCAGGCCCCGAGCAGGGACCAACGTTGCAGAGCCTGCCCGGCGGTGTCGTCGGCGGACTCGACGGTGAACGGGCGCCCGGCCAGGTCGGCGTCGGCCACGGCGCAGGCGAGCGCACGCACGATCGACAGGCCGTCCGCATCGTCCTCGTCGGGCTGCGCCGTGGCGACGGTGACCGTGGCGCCGTCCAGGGTGATCTGCCACTGCGGCTGCGGGCCGATCGCCAGCCGGTCGGCGTCGAGATGCAGCGCCCGCAGGTCGTGAGCGACGTAAGTCGGTCGCTGCTCGGCGACGGCGCCGACGGCGTCGCGTGCCGAGTTGACGCCGGTGAGCACCATCAGGCTCGGCAGCGCGGCGGCGTTGGCCGCGGCGATGTCGGTGTCCAGCCGGTCACCGACGACCAGCGGCGCGTAGAACTCACCGCGGGTCAGCGCCTCGGTAAGCAAACCCGGGCCCGGCTTGCCGGCCACCTGCGGTTCGGCGTCGGTCGCGGCCCGCAACGCCGCCACCATCGACCCGTTGCCGGGCAGCAGGCCGCGCTCCGACGGCAGGGTTTTGTCGACGTTGGTCGTCATCCACTTCGCGCCGGCCCGGATGGCCAGCGCCGCCTCGGCCAGATCAGCCCAGCCGGTCTCGGTGGACAGGCCCTGCACCACCGCGGCCGGCTCGTCGGCCGCCAGTCGCACCGGTTCCAAACCGGCGGAAGCGATTTCGGCGGCCAGCGATTCGGTGCCGACCACCAGCACCCGTGATCCGGCGGGCAGTTGCTCGGCCAGCAGGTGCGCCGCGATCTGGGCGCTGGTGGCCACGTCCTCGCCGGCGGCGGTGAAGCCCAGCTCACGCAGGTGCGCCGCGACCTCGTCCGCGCTGCGCGAGGAGTTGTTGGTGATGAACAGTCCGCGACTCTGGATCTCCGCCAGCGTTTCGACAGCTCCAGCGGTGGGTTCGCCACCACGGAACACCGTGCCGTCGAGATCGAGCAGCAGACAGTCGTATTCGTCTGCCAGTGAACCGGCGCCGCCCAGTTCGGCGATCCGCTCCTCGACGTCGGTGACACCTTCGGTGTCGGCGGCTGCGGCCTTGAGGAACCATTCCAGGGCTTCGTCGCCGCGGCCCAGCGCCACCAGCGTTTCGGCGTGCGCATAGTACAGCCGGGCCACCGTCGATCCGGTGCGCTCGGGGTCGGCCGGCGCGGCCGACAGCACCGTCAGCGCCTGCTCCAGCTGGCCCAGGTCGGCGCGAGCGCCGGCGACCACGATCCGCAGTTCGTCGGCCTCATCACCCTCCAGTTGGGCGGCTTCGGGGCTGGCGGCCAGTTCGATCGCCCGTTGTGGGCGGCCCAGGCCGCGTTCGCAGTCGGCGATCAACGGCAACAGCGCGGACTTGCTGCCCATCCGGCGCGCCGCGCGCAGCTCGGCCAGGGCCTGCGTCCAGTCGCCGCAGTGGTAAGCCGCGATCCCGACCGCTTCACGGATCGCGGTGATCCGCGTCGAGCGGGACCGGGCCGCCTTGGCGTGCTTGAGCGCGGCTTGCGGGTCCTCGTCGAGCAGCATGCCGGCGGCCACCAGATGACAGGCCACGCCGTCGGCGGTGGCCTTGCTCAGGGTGCTCAGTTCCCGGCGCACTTCCGGCGCCAGCTGCTTGGGTTCGATCCCCTCCGGTAGCGGCGGATCGTCGTAGCGCCGGGGCGATTCTTCGCCGGCCGGCCGCGGGGGCCGCGAGCCGCCGTCATGGTCGCGCCGGGGCGGCGTACGACGATCCCGGTCCGGTCCCGAACCCCTGGGCGTCCGGCGTTGATCACCGGTGGGCGTGCGCCGCTGGTCGCCGGCTGCCCGTCCTTGGTGCGGACCGCGTGGGCCACTTCCGGTGCCCCCGCGCGACTGACCACGCCCGCCACTTGCTCTGTTGTCGACCACTGAAACCTTTCGCGTGAAACCTCGTGTAAGGATACGGGCCGCCGCGAATTGTCCGGCCAGCGCACCGACCCGCTAAACCGGGCATTCTTTGCCGACGTTCGCGGTGTCGCGCAAATAACCGAACCCGGTACGAAACGACGGCGGTACGTCGCGTTTCTGCCTCTTCCGGGCCGGGGCGCCGAGTGAGCTGCACCCGCACGGCAATGCCTGGAGCAGTCCCAACGGGGTTCGCGCTGTCCGACCAGCCTGGCCCGGTGATCCGATTGAGCAAGGACGCCTGATACCGGCGGTGGGGAATTGGAAACGCCCCCCGATTTCTCGGGGGGCGTTTCGTG
>NZ_JCALEC010000021.1:0-16815 GCF_059813185.1 Mycobacterium sp. NGS18 | reverse complement strand
TGCGAGCCATGTGGCGAACCCGGGCGGTCTCCGGTGCGGTAGTGGTCATGCTGGCGGCGGGACTGACAGGCCTGACCGGGTGTAGCTCCGGCCCCGCCACGCCGTCGATCACCGTGTTCGCGGCGGCGTCACTGCGCCCGGCGTTCACCGAGATCGCCGAGCAGTTCAAAACCGATCATCCCGGGGTAGCCGTGGAGTTCAACTTCGCCGGATCCTCGGACCTGGCCACCCAGCTGACCCAGGGTGCGCGCGCCGACGTGTTCGCCTCGGCCAACACCGCCCAGATGGACAAGGTCGCCCAACCCGGCCTGCTGGACGGCGAGGCGGTGCCGTTCGCCACCAACACGCTGGTGATCGTCACCGCCCCCGAAAACCCGCACGCGGTGCGGTCCTTCGCCGATCTGGCCGCGCCCGGCCTGACCGTGGTGATGTGCCAACCGCCGGTACCGTGCGGGGCGGCGACCCACCAGGTCGAGGATGCCACCGGAGTGCGGGTGAACCCGGTCAGCGAGGAACCCGACGTCACCGACGTGCTCAACAAGGTCACCACCGGCCAGGCCGACGCCGGTGTGGTCTACCGCACCGACGCGATCAACGCCGGCGAGAAGGTCGCCACCGTCGAGTTTCCGGAGGCGGCCGGGGCGGTCAACACCTACCCGGTCGGGGTGCTCAAAGACGCTGCGCAACCCGGCCCGGCCAAACAATTCGTCGACCTGGTGACCGGCGCGGCGGGGCAGAAGATCCTGCACGCGGCCGGCTTCGGCAAGCCCTGAGCCGGTGCACCGGCCCAACGACCTGCCGGGCTGGGTCTATGTGCCCGCAGCGATCGGCGCTGCGTTCGTGGTGCTGCCCCTGGTGGCGATCGCGGTCCGGGTCGACTGGCCGCATTTCTGGACGCTGATCACCAGTCCGTCCTCGATGACGGCGCTGCTGCTCAGCCTCAAGACCGCCGCGGCCAGTACCGCGTTCTGCATCGTGCTCGGCGTGCCGATGGCGCTGGTGCTGGCGCGCAGCCGGGCGCGGGTGGTGCGGTTGTTGCGCCCGCTGGCGCTGCTGCCGCTGGTGTTGCCTCCGGTGGTGGGCGGCATCGCGCTGCTGTACGCATTCGGGCGGCTCGGGCTGCTGGGACGGCACCTGGAGGCGGCCGGGATCCATATCGCGTTCACCACCACCGCGGTGGTGCTGGCGCAGACCTTCGTGTCGCTGCCGTTCCTGGTGATCGCGCTGGAAGGCGCGGCCCGCACCGCCGGCGCCGACTACGAGGTGGTGGCCGCCACCCTGGGGGCCCGGCCGAGCACCGTGTGGTGGCGGGTGACGTTGCCGCTGCTGACACCGGGCCTGATCTCGGGTGCGGTGTTGGCGTTCGCGCGGTCGCTGGGCGAGTTCGGCGCGACGCTGACGTTCGCGGGCTCCCGCGAGGGCGTCACCCGGACGCTGCCACTGGCGATCTATCTGCAGCGGGTGACCGACGCCGACGCCGCGGCGGCGATGTCGCTGCTGTTGGTGGCGGTGGCCGCGGTGGTGGTGCTGGGCCTGGGCGCTCGCCGGCTGGCCGGCGTCTGGTGACCGCCATGGCGGACGGGCTCACGCTGCACGCGGTGCTGGCCGAGCGCGGCCTGGATGTCCGGGTGACCGTCGCGCCGGGTGAGGTGCTGGCCGTGCTCGGGCCCAACGGCGCCGGCAAATCCTCTCTGCTGCACGTAATTGCCGGGCTGCTGCGGCCCGACACGGGTGTGGTGCGCGTCGGTGATCGGGTGCTGACCGACACCGCGGGCGGCGTGCACGTCGCCACCCAGGACCGCCGGGTCGGCCTGTTGCTGCAGGACCCGCTGCTGTTCCCGCACCTGAGTGTGGCGGCCAACGTGGCGTTCGGCCCGCACAGCCGGCGCCGCTTCGGCCGCCGCCAGCGCGGCCGGGCGGCGGCGACCGCGTGGCTGCGCGCAGTGGATGCCGCGGAGCTGGCCGATCGCAGGCCGCGGCGGCTCTCCGGCGGACAGGCGCAGCGGGTGGCGATCGCCCGGGCCCTGGCCGCCGAACCCGAGGTACTCCTGCTCGATGAACCGCTGGCCGGGCTCGATGTGGCCGCGGCGGCCGCGGTGCGCAGCGTATTGCGGGACGTCATCGCCACCGGGCGCCGCACCACGGTGCTGGTCACCCACGACCTGCTGGACGTGTTCGGGCTGGCCGATCGGGTCCTGGTGCTCGAGTCCGGCCGGGTCGCGGAGATCGGCAGTACCGCCGAGGTACTCGCCGCGCCCCGCAGCCGATTCGGCGCGCGCATCGCCGGATTCAATCTGGTGGCCGGGGTGATCGACAGCGACGGCATGCTGCGCACCCAGTGGGGGGATCAGTGGCAGGGAACCGCCGATGACGGCCTGGCCGCCGGCCGGCCGGCGGTCGCAGTCAGCACACCGCGAGCGGTTGCGGTGTATCGGCAGCCTCCGGCGCACGGCAGCCCGCGAAACCTCGTCGAGGTCACGGTTGCCGAACTGCAGGCCCGCGGCAGCGCGATCCAGGTCCGCGGGCTCGACCAGCCGGACGGAGCGCCGGGACTGGCCGCCGACATCACCGCCGACGCCGCCGCCGAGCTGAGGCTGACACCGGGTGAGGTCGTCTGGTTCGGCGTCAAGGCGCAGGAAGTGACGCTGCGCGCGACACACCCCGGCGTGGATTAACTTGCGTACCGGTGCGGAGGCGGTAGTTTTTCTGCCATGAAGCAGGTGGACGTGACCTCAACGGCCCACAGGGGCATTCGTGCGGTAGCCGCGACGACGTGGGCCGCCGCGACCGCCGGTGTGCTGGCCTTCGCCTTGGCGGCTCCGGCCTACGCGGACCCGGTCCCAGCGCCGCCGCCGTCGCCGTCGGCAGGTGCCGACGCTCCACCGGCGGACGCCCACACGCCGCCGGCTGACGCCAATACGCCACCGCCGGGCGACTCGAACGCCCCGCCGCCGGTCGCCGAGCCGGGCGCACCCGAGGTGGGCAGGGTCGATGACGTGGCCGGCGGATTCAGCTACGTCCTGCCGGCCGGCTGGGTCCAATCCGACACCAGCCACCTCGAATACGGCTCCTCGCTGCTGAGCAAGAAGACCGGCGAGCCGATGCTGCCCGGGCAGCCCGCGCCGGTGGCCAACGACACCCGGATCGTGCTCGGCAAGCTGGACCAGCGGCTCTACGCCAGCGCCGAGACCGACAACGCCAAGGCCGCCACCCGACTCGGATCGGACATGGGCGAGTTCTTCCTGCCCTTTCCCGGGACTCGGGCCAACCAGGAGAGCGTCCCACTGGCCGGGGGTGATCTGACCGGCAGCGCCTCCTACTACGAGGTCAAGTTCACCGACCCCGCCAAGCCGGTCGGCCAGATCTGGAGCGGCGTGATCGGCGTCCCGCCGGCGGACGGCGGCACCGGCGCCCAGGCCGAGCGGTGGTTCGTGGTGTGGCTGGGCACCGCCAACAACCCGGTGGACCGGGGCGCGGCCAAGGCGCTGACGGAGTCCATCCGCCCACTGGGCGCGGCCCCGGCTGAGCCGGCGCCCGGTGCCGTCCCCGGCGGCCCGGCTCAGGCGCCCCCGCCGGCGGGTGTTCCGGAGTCCGGATCAGGGCCGGCCGCTCCTGCGGCATGACCGTCGGCCGGTCGCAGTCGCCGCCTTGGCGGCCCCCGACCAGCTAACCTGGCGGCATGACCGCACAATGGGGTGTCCTGGCGGCGACGGGGTTGCTCGCGGAACGTTCGACGACGTTGACCAGTGTCGGCTGGATCGGTTACATCATCATCGGCGCGATCGCCGGATGGATCGCCGGCAAAGTCGTCAGGGGTGGTGCCTCGGGCATCCTGGTGAACATATTCATCGGGATATGCGGCGCGTTGCTCGGCGGGTTCCTGCTGAGCTTCGCCTTCGACACCGCATCCGGCGGCTGGTGGTTCACCCTGTTCACCGCGACGCTGGGGTCGATCCTGCTGCTGTGGCTGCTCGGACTGGTGCGTAAACGCTGACCGGTCGGCCGGGCGCCGCGCGCAGAATGTCGTCATGGACGCGCAGGACTTCGGCATGACCATGATGGCCTGGCGGGTGCAGCGACCCGGCCCCATCGCCGACGCGCCACTGCGCCGGGTCAGCACCGCCATGCCTCGGCCACAACCATCGGAACTGCTTGTGGCGGTACGCGCCTGCGGGGTGTGCCGCACGGATCTGCACGTCGTCGAAGGTGACCTACCGGTACACCGCCCCGAGGTGACGCCGGGTCACGAGGTGGTAGGTGAGGTCGTCGAGGTCGGCGCTGAAGCCGGCGACGACTTCGCTGTGGGGGACCGAGTCGGAATCGCCTGGCTGCGCCACACCTGTGGTTCCTGCCGCTACTGCCGCCGGGGCGATGAGAACCTTTGCCCGCAGTCGCGCTACACCGGTTGGGACGACGACGGCGGCTACGCCGAATTCGTAACCGTTCCTGCGGCGTTCGCCCATCATCTGCCCGCCGGCTACAGCGACAGCGAATTGGCGCCGCTGCTGTGCGCGGGCATCATCGGCTACCGCTCGCTGCTACGTGCCGACCTGCCGCCCGGCGGCCGGCTCGGAATCTACGGCTTCGGCGGCAGCGCGCACATCACCGCGCAGGTCGCGCTCGCCCGCGGCGCCGAAGTGCACGTGATGACCCGCGGCCTCCGCGCCCGGGAGTTGGCGCTGGAGTTGGGTGCGGCCTCAGCGCAGGGGCCGACCGACCCGCCGCCGGTGCCGCTGGACTCCGCGATCCTGTTCGCGCCGGTCGGCGACCTGGTGCCGGCGGTCTGCCAGGCTCTGGATGCCGGCGGCACCTGCGCGATCGCCGGGATCCACCTCAGCGACATCCCGCCGCTGAACTACCAGCGCCACCTGTTCCGGGAACGCCAGATCCGATCGGTGACCTCGAACACCCGCGCCGACGCTCGCGAGTTCCTCGCCTTCGCGGCCGAACACCACATCGAGGTGACCACGCCGGAGTATCCGCTGGGTGAAGCGGACCGAGCGCTGGCAGATCTGGCGGCGGGGCGGATCGCCGGTGCGGCGGTGCTATTGGCGTGAAGCGCTGAACCGCTCAGGCCGACAGCTGCCACACCAGGGCGGCGGCCAGCGCGCCGACTCCGTTGAGCGACCAGTGCAGCGCAATCGGGGCGATGAGGCTGCCGCTGCGCCGGCGGAGCCAGCTGAACACGAAACCGGCCGCCCCGGTGGCCAGCACCGCCAGCAGTACGCCGGCCACCATGCCCAGAAACCCGCCCCCGAACAGCCGGGTGAAGCCGACGTTGCTGCTGGTCAGCCCCAGCGAAGTGGCGACATGCCACAACCCGAACAGCAGCGAGCCGGCCGCGGCGACACCGCGGAAACCCCAGGCCCGATGCAACGCACCGTGCAGCGCGCCGCGGAACGCCAACTCCTCGGGGATGACGGTCTGCAGTGGGATGACCAGCATCGAGGCCACCACAGCGCCGGAGACGGTGGCGTAGTGGTTGTTCAGGAACATCGGCCGGGTCCAGGGCAGCATGGCGCCGACGACGATCACCGACACCACCACCAGCACCGCGGCCGCGGCGTAACCGACCCCGGATTTCCAATGCGCCCGGCCCAGGCCGAGCTCGACCCAGCTCAGACCGTTGCAGCGGACCAAAACCACCAGGCCGACGGCGGTGGCGGGGACCGTGGCGACAGCCGCCCAGGGCGTGGTGAAATGCGCTACCAGATTGGCCAGCGCCAAGACCACCACGACGACGGCGACGTCGACGAAGGCGCGAAACTGGTGCAGCGCCGAGAGTTGGGACACCACTGGATGCCGCCCCCCGGGTGCCGCGAAATCGTGGCCAGGCATTGGTCCCGGATTCTACCCGCGGCTCGGCCTCGGTGTCGTCCCGAAGGATTCGGCCGGTGTTATCGGGGCCCGTGGGTCTCGCACAGCACCCGGGCCGGGTTGCCGGTCGCGCTGTTCTGGGCGACCACCTTTCCCTTGACGGTGACGGTGCAGCTCAGCGCTCCCGGGCCGGCGCTCTGGGCGCTCAGCGAGTAGGAGGCGGGGCTGGCCGCGTTCGTCATCGAGCCGGTCAACTGGATCGACCACGGCAGCGGGACGTTGGTGGCGTGCGCCTGACCGTTCTGGGTCTGATAGGTGACATACCCGGCGACGCCGGTGCCGCTCAGGTCGTAGCGCACCGGCACCTTGGTGTGGTCCGGGGTAGCGCCGGCCGACGGGACGCCGGCGAGGGCGGCCGCTGCCAGAAGGACGCCGCTCAGCAGCGACATCGCCTTGCGGGGCGTCCGGACCGGTGACGGGTGAGCAGTCATGGGCGTCACCTTATCTCGCCGTCGGTGCCGGCCACCCCCGTTCGCCACGTCCAGTCGGTGATGCGCGGATCGTCCTCGCCGTGCTCGCGGGTGTAGAGCCGGGCGGCCAGCCGGGCGTCGGCCATCTGCTGGCGCAGTACCGCGCTACGTTCCCCCAGGCCCGGCACCCGATCGAGGACGTCCATCACCAGATGGAAGCGATCCAGGTCGTTGAGCATCACCATGTCGAACGGTGTCGTGGTGGTGCCGCGCTCTCGGTAGCCGCGCACGTGCATCTGGTCGTGGTTCGTCCGCCGATAGGTGAGCCGGTGGATCAGCCAGGCGTAGCCGTGATAGGCGAAGATCACCGGCTTGTCGCGGGTGAACAGAGCGTCGAACTCGTTGTCCGGCAAGCCATGTGGATGCTCGGTCGCAGGCTGCAACCGCATGATGTCCACCACGTTGACCACCCGAACGGCAAGGGTGGGTAGCTCCCGACGCAGGATGTCGGCGGCAGCCAGTGTCTCCAGCGTCGGGACGTCGCCGGCACAGGCCAGCACCACGTCCGGCTCACCGGTGGCGGTGCCGGCCCAGTCCCAGATGCCCAGTCCCCGGGTGCAGTGCGCCACCGCCTGGGCCATGTCCAGGTAGGCCAGCGCCGGCTGCTTGCCGGCGACGATCACGTTGACGTAGTTGCGGCTGCGCAGGCAATGGTCGGCCACCGACAGCAGGGTGTTGCCGTCCGGCGGTAGGTAGACCCGCACCACCTCGGGGCGCTTGTTGGCCACCAGATCGATGAAGCCCGGGTCCTGGTGCGATGCCCCGTTGTGGTCCTGGCGCCAGACGTGGGAGGTCAGCAGATAGTTCAGCGAGGCGATCGGCCGTCGCCACGGCAGCTCGCGGCTCACGGCCAGCCACTTCGCGTGCTGGTTGAACATCGAGTCGACGATGTGCACGAACGCCTCGTAGCAGTTGAACAGCCCGTGCCGGCCGGTCAGCAGGTAGCCCTCCAGCCAGCCCTGGCACAGGTGTTCCGACAGCACCTCGAGCACCCGGCCCTCGGGGGCGATGTGGTCATCGCCGGGCTCGGTCGCCGACAGCCAGACCCGGTCGGTCGTCTCGAACACCGCCGAGAGGCGATTGGAGGCCGTTTCGTCGGGACCCATCAACCGGAATCGGTCGCGGTTGCGGTCGATGACGTCGCGCAGGAACGCCCCTAGCACCCGGGTGGCCTCGTGGACCTCGGTGGCCGGCCGGGGCACCGGCACGGCGTAGTCGCGGAAGTCCGGCAGGTCCAGGTCGCGCAGCAGCAGCCCGCCGTTGGCATGCGGATTGGCACTCATCCGGCGGTTGCCGCGCGGCGACAGTGCCGCCAGCTCGGGCCGCAGCCGGCCGGATTCCTCGAACAGTTCCGCCGGGCGGTAGCTGCGCAGCCATTCCTCCAGCTGTCTGCGGTGCTCGGGGTCGGTGCGGGTCTGCGCGAGCGGCACCTGATGCGACCGCCAGCTGCCCTCGACCTGTTTGCCGTCCACGACCGCCGGGCCGGTCCAGCCCTTGGGTGTGCGCAGCACGATCATCGGCCATACCGGCCGCATCGTCGAGTCGTGGGCGCGCGCGGTTCGCCGGATCGTCGCGATGTCGTCGAACGCATCGTCGAGCGCGGCGGCGAGCAGTCGGTGCACGACGGCCGGGTCGTCGCCGGCGACGGTGATCGGCCGGTACCCGTAACCGCGCAGCAGCGCCTCCAACTCTGATTGTGGGATCCGGGCCAGCACGGTCGGATTGGCGATTTTGTAGCCGTTGAGGTGCAGGATGGGCAGTACCGCGCCGTCGACGGCGGGGTTGAGGAACTTGTTCGAATGCCAGCTGGCCGCCAGCGGCCCGGTCTCGGCCTCGCCGTCGCCGATGACACAGGCCACCACCAGGTCGGGGTTGTCGAAGGCCGCCCCGAACGCGTGCACCAGCGCGTAGCCGAGTTCGCCGCCCTCATGGATGGAACCCGGTGTCTCGGCGGCGACGTGGCTGGGTATCCCACCGGGAAATGAGAACTGCCGGAACAATTTTCGCAGGCCGTCGGCGTTCTCCCCGATGCCGGTGTACACCTGGCTGTAGGTGCCTTCCAGGTAGGCGTTGGCGACCAGCGCCGGGCCGCCGTGGCCGGGGCCGGTGACGAAGATGACGTCGGCGTCGCGGTCGCGGATGATCCGGTTGAGGTGGGCGTAGACCAGATTCAGCCCGGGGGTGGTACCCCAGTGCCCCAGTAGCCGCGGCTTGACATGCTCGGCGGCCAGCGGCTCGGTCAACAGTGGGTTGTCCAGCAGATAGATCTGGCCCACCGACAGATAATTGGCGGCCCGCCAATAGGCGTCGATGCGTGCCAGTTCGTCGTCGGAGAGCGTGGCCGGTGCCGGCGTCGTGGTCTCTGCACTCATCTCTGCGATTGTCCGCGTCGAAGCCGAACCGCGGCAACCGTTCATTACCCTGGCCACGTGCTGCTGGAATCGGTTCGCGTCCTTGATCTGGCCGGTGGTGACGCTGACGCGGTCACCCGGCTGCTCGCCGACCTGGGCGCCGACGTGCTCAAAGTGGAGCCGCCCGGCGGCAGTCCGGCGCGCACCGCTCCGCCGCTGCTGGGCGGCCTGAGCATCTCGTTCGCCCTGCACAACGCCAACAAGCGCAGCGTCACCCTGGATCCGGCCGTCGAGGCGCACCGCCACCGCTTCGACGAGCTGGCGGCCACCGCCGACATTGTGGTGGACAGCGGCCGGCCGGGCCGCATCGCCGACTTTCCCTCGTGTGCGGAGCTGGCCGACCGGTTCGGTCACCTGGTGACGATGTCGGTCACCGACTTCGGGACCAGCGGGCCGCGGGCGCCCTGGCAGGCGACCGACGCGGTGCTCTACGGCCTCTCCGGCGCGCTGTCGCGCTCCGGGCCCACCAGCGGAACGCCGGTGCTGCCGCCGGACGGAATCGCCTCGGCGACCGCGGCGGTCCAGGCCGCCTGGGCTGTGCTGGTCGCCTACTTCAACCGATTACGGTGCGGCACCGGCGATTACATCGATTTCTCCCGCTTCGACGCGGTGGTCACCGTGCTCGACCCGATATTCGGTGCGCAGGGCCAGGTCGCCGCGGCCCGGCGCGGGGCGAGCCGCTGGCGCGGGCGGCCCCGCAACCAGGACGCCTACCCGATCTATTCGTGCCGGGACGGCTATGTCCGGCTGTGCGTGATGTCGCCGCGCCAGTGGCGTGCCCTGTGGTCCTGGCTGGGGGAGCCGGCCGAGTACGCCGACCCCCGATTCGGCGTGATCGGTGAGCGGTTCGCCGTCTGGCCGCAGATCAGCGTGCTGGTCCGCAAGCTGTTCGCCGACCAGGACATGGCCGCGCTGGTCGCGGCCGGCCAAGCCCGCGGCGTGCCGATCGCCGCGGTAGGCGAACCGGCGCAGGTACTGGCAGGTGAGCACTTCGCGGCGGCCGGGGCCGCGACCGAGGCCGAACTGGCCCCGGGGCTGTCCGCGCTGATCCCGACCGGCTACTACGTGATCGATGATCACCGAGCCGGCTTCCGGACCCCGGCGCCGGTTCCCGGGGACATGAGCACCGGCTGGCGAGCCCGCCCCACGGTCGGCCCCGCGTCGGACGCCGCGATCGGCTCCCGGCCGTTCGACGGAATCCGGATCGTCGACCTGGGGGTCATCGTGGCCGGCGGCGAAACCAGCCGGCTCTTCGGCGACCTGGGCGCCGAGGTCATCAAGGTAGAGAGCGCGGCCTACCCCGACGGCCTGCGGCAGACCCGCGCCGGATCGGCGATGAGCGAGTCGTTCGCCTGGACGCACCGCAACAACTTGGGCTTCGGCCTGGACCTGCGCAGCCCGGCCGGCAAGAAGATCTTCGGGCGCCTGGTAGGCGCCGCTGATGCGGTGTTCGCCAACTTCAAACCGGGAACACTTGGCGCCCTTGGGATTTCCTACGACACGCTGCGGGGTCTCAACCCGCGGGTGGTGCTGGCCGAGAGCAGCGCGTTCGGGGAGACCGGGCCGTGGAGCGACCGGATGGGCTACGGCCCGCTGGTGCGCGCCACCACCGGGGTCACCGCGTTGTGGAAAGCGCCGGCGGACGCAGCAGGCGCAGTGGATACCGGACGCCATCCGTTCTACGACGCGACCACCGTCTTCCCCGACCACGTGGTCGCACGGGTCACCGCGATCGGTGCGCTGGCCGCGCTGATCGCCGCCCGGCGCAGCGGTGCCGGAGCCCACGTCCACGTCTCGCAGGCCGAGGCCGCCGTCAACCAGCTCGACAGCTGCTACGTCGCACGGGCCGCGGAAGCGTCGGTACAACCGGATACCGCGGTCGACCTGGTCTGCCCGTGCTCCGGCGATGACGAATGGTGCGTGATCTCGATCCGTACCGACGGCGAGTGGCGCAGTCTCGCAGCGGCTTTCGGCGACGCAGGATTGGCGTCCGATCCCCGCTTCAGCGCCGGTGCGTCCCGCGTCACGCACCGCGCGGAGTTGGTGGAGCAGCTGGCTCGGCACACCGCCGGGCGCACACCGGCCGACGTCGGGCAGCTGCTGCAGGCCGCCGGGGTGGCGGCCGCTCCGATGAACCGGCCGCCCGACATCGCCGAAGATCCGCAACTGGCCCACCGCGCGGTGTTCGCCGACATGACCCATCCGCTGATCGAGCACCCGTTGCCCGCTGAAACCGGTCCTGCGCCGTTCCGTCACATCCCGCCGGCCCGGCAACGGCCCGCTCCGCTGCCCGGGCAGGACACCCGCGCGATCTGCGGCAGTGTGCTCGGCCTCGACGAGGACGAGACCGAGCGGTTGATCGCCGACGGCGTGCTGTTCGCCGGCGACCAGTTCGCCCCCGGTTAGTCTTACGCCCATGCCCGTCGACCCCCGGACACCGGTGCTGATCGGCTACGGCCAGATCAATCATCCCGGCCACGCCGACCCGGTCGAACCCGTCGATCTGATGGCGGCCGCGGCGCGCCGGGCCGCCGATGACTCGGTGCTGCGCACCGTCGACTCGATCCGCGTGGTCAACCTGTTCTCGGCGCGCTACCGCGATCCGGGTCTGCTGCTTTCCCAGCGAATCGGCGCCGATCACCCGGCCACCCGCTACAGCCCGGTGGGCGGCAATGTGCCGCAGTCGCTGGTCAACCGGGCCTGCCTGGATATCCAAACCGGCCGCGCCGGCGTGGTGTTGCTGGCCGGCGGCGAGATGTGGCGCACCCGTACCCGGCTGCGGGCCGCCGGCGGCAAACTGGCCTGGACCCGGCAGGACGAAACCGTCCCGATGGCCGAATGCGAGGGCCAGGACGTGCCGATGTCGGGTCCGGCCGAGGAACGCATCGGCTTGGACCGGCCCGCTTACGTTTACCCGTTGTTCGAGCAGGCGTTGCGTATCGCCTCGGGGGAGACGGTCGACGCCCATCGCCGGCGCATCGGTGAGCTGTGGTCGCGGTTCAATGCGGTCGCCGTCGACAACCCGCACGCTTGGATCCGCCAACCCGTCGGTGCCGACGAGATCTGCCAGCCCGGGCCGAAGAACCGGATGATCAGCTGGCCCTACACCAAATTGATGAACTCCAACAATATGGTCGACCAGGCTGCCGCGCTGGTGCTCACTTCGGTGCAGGCCGCCCGCGAGCTGGGGATCCCCTCGGAGCGCTGGGTTTTCCCGCAGGCCGGTACCGATGCCCACGACACCTACGCGATCGCCGAACGGGCTGAGCTGCACCGCTCTCCGGCCATCCGGATCGCGGGCACGCGGGCGCTGGAGCTGGCCGGTGCCGAGGTCATAGCCGAGATCGATTATCTGGACCTGTATTCGTGTTTCCCGTCGGCGGTTCAGGTGGCCGCGGCCGAACTCGGCTTGCCCACCGACGATCCCGATCGATCGCTGACGGTGACCGGGGGCCTGACCTTCGCGGGCGGGCCGTGGAACAACTACGTGATGCATTCGATCGCCACCCTGGCTGAGCTGCTGGTCGCCAACCCCGGCCGGCGCGGCTTGATCAGCGCCAACGGCGGCTACCTGACCAAGCACAGCTTCGGGGTGTACGGGACCGAGCCGCCCGAACGCGGTTTCCGTTGGGAGGACGTGCAATCCGCCGTCGATGCACTACCCACCCGCCCGGCGATCGTGAGCGGGCAGGGGACCGGTGCGGTGGAGTCCTGGACGACACCGTTCGACCGTGACGGGCGGCCCCAGCAGGTGTTCGTAGCGGTCCGGACGTCCGAGGGCGCCCGCAGTCTGGCGGTGATCCGCGACCCCGACACCGCCGAAGCAAGCGTGCGCGAGGACATCGCCGGAGCCGCCGTGCGTTTCCACGACGACGGCACCGCGACGCTGCATTAGCGCCGAGACTCAGGCGGACAGGTCACCCAGCGGTGTCCCGGGATCGGCCAGCCGGTCGGGGTCGACGGGCCTCTGCGCCGCGATCAGGGCTTTGATGTCGTCGAGGCCTTCCCAGATGTTGACGTTCATCCCGGCCAGCACCCGGTTGTCGTCGCCGAGCCAGAAGCTGGTGAACTCGCGGCCGTCGGTGTCGCCACGGAACACCACGCGGGCGTACTCGGGCGCGTGTCCGACGTATTCCATGCCGAGGTCGTACTGGTCGGTGAAAAAGTAAGGCAGCTCGGCGTATTCGCCGGACTCGCCGAGCATGCCGGCCGCCGCGACCACCGGCTGCTTGAGGGCGTTCGCCCAGTGTTCGGTGCGGATCCGGGTCCCCAGCAGGGGATGCTGTGCGGCCGCGATGTCACCGACCGCGTAGATGTCGGGGTCGCTGCTGCGCAAACCGGCATCCACCAGCACACCACCGCCGCCGGTGGCAAGGCCGGCCTGTTGGGCCAATTCGATGTTGGGCTGGGCGCCGACGGCGACCAGCACAGCGCTCGAGCTGATCTGCGAGCCGTCGCCCAGGCGCAGACCGGTGGCGGCACCGTCGGCCGTGGTGATCTCCGCGACGGCCGATCCCAAGCGCAGGTCGACGCCATGTTCGCGGTGCAGGGCGGCGAAGACGGCGCCGTTCTCGGCGCCCAGGCTGGCCAACAGTGGCAGTTCGGCGGTCTCCACCACCGTCACGTCGACTCCGCGCTGCCGGGCACTGGCGGCCACCTCCATGCCGATCCAGCCGGCGCCCACCACCGCCAGGGAGGAACCGGCGGCCAATGCGGAATCCAGTGCGGCCGCGTCATCGACGGTGCGAAGGTAATGCACCCCGCGGGCGTCGGCGCCTGGGATCGGCACCCGCCGTGATCGCGAACCCGTGGCCAACAGCAGCTTGTCGTAGCTCAGGCTGGTGCCGTCGGCCAGTCCGACGGTGTGACCGGCCGGATCCAAGCTCACCGCGCGAGCACCTGTCCGCAGCTCGACGTCGTGCTCGCGGTACCAGTCCTGCGGGTGCACGGTGAAGTCGCCGAGAGTCTTCTTGCCGGCCAGGAACTCCTTGGACAGCGGCGGGCGCTCGTAGGGAAGCTGCTGCTCCTCGGCGAGAAGCACGATCGTTCCGTCGAAGTTCTTGGCGCGCAACGCTTCGGCGGCCTTGGCGCCGGCCAGGCCGCCGCCGACGATCGCGAGTGAGGTTGATGCCGACACGAGATCCTCCGCTCTACGCGACGTCATCGGCCACCCTACCGGCGATTACGGCGGCGTGTAGGGTCAATCGGCGAGCCGCTCGCGCACGTCGGCGTCGAGGGAGTAGCGCACCAGCGCCGCCGCGAGCTCGGCATTGCGGCCATGCGACAGGGTGCCGAGTTCGCTTGCAGTAGCGGGTAATCCGAGATCGCGAGCGGCGGCCAGCGCGAGGTGGTCGAAGGTGGACCGAGCCCAGGGCCAGACGTCTTGGACTTCCCGAAGGAAGATGCTGGCGCCGGTGTCACCGATGCCTTTGAAGTCCTTGAGCAGCTTCAGGGCGTCATCGGCACGGCGGCCGCTGCGCTCGGCCAGCAGACGCAGGTCGCCGCGGTATTCCTGCTGCACGGCTTCGGCGAGTTCGGCCAGCCGAGTGGCCGAACTCTCGTCGTAGCGGCGGTAATGGGCGCGGCCCATCGCCTCGATCATGGTGCGGTGATCGGCCTCGAGGACTTTGTGCGGAGTGCGCAGACCGCTTTTGAACAGTTCATGCGCCGCCCGGGCCGCGATCGCGGCGTCGATCGGCTTGCTGGCAAGCATGCACAGGGTCAGCAGCTGAAACAGCGGCATCGGCTGATTACGCAGCCGGATGCCGGCCTCCTGCGCATAGGTCTTACCCGCACGCCGCAGTAGCCGGCGTACCAGTTCTTTCTCGTTCTGCACCGCCGAGGGATACCCGCTGTGGTCGCGGCAGCAAACCCGACATGGTCCGCTAGCGCAGCGGAACCAGGCGTTGCAGTTGAGTGACGTGCTGCGGCGACAGTTCCGCGAGTTCGCTGACCCCCAGCAGCCGCATGGTGCGCCGGATCTGCTCGGCGAGGATGTCGATGACGCGCTGGACCCCGGCCTGCCCGCCGGCCATCAGGCCGTACAGGTAGGCCCGGCCGATCAACGTGCAGCGCGCGCCCAGGGCAATCGCCGCGACAATATCGGCGCCGGACATGATTCCGGTATCCAGCAGAATCTCGGTGTCGGTCCCGACCTCGCGCGCTACCTGCGGCAGCAGTGCGAACGGCACCGGCGCCCGGTCGAGCTGCCGGCCGCCGTGATTGGACAACACGATGCCGTCGACACCGAGATCGACCACGGCGCGGGCGTCGGCAAGGGTCTGGATGCCTTTGACGACGAACCGGCCCGGCCACTGGGACCTGACCCAGGCCAGGTCGTCGAAGGTCATACTCGGGTCGAACATGCTGTCCATGTACTGCGCGACGGTGCCCGACCACCGGTCCAGGGACGCGAAGGCCAGCGGCTCGGTGGTCAGCAGATCGAACCACCAGCCCGGGTGGACGGCGGCGTCGGCCACCGTGCGCAGCGTCAGCGCCGGGGGGATGGTCATGCCGTTGCGGGTGTCGCGGCGTCGGGCCCCGGCGACCGGGCAGTCCACCGTTGCCAGCAGGGTGTCGTAGCCGGCAGCGGCGGCGCGGCCCAGCAGCGCCATCGACCGGTCGCGGTCGCGCCACATGTAGAGCTGAAACCAGCGGCGGACCTCGGGAGCGGCCGCCGCCACCTCTTCGATCGAGGCGGTGCCCAGGGTCGACAGCGAAAAGGGGATGCCGGCGGCCTCGGCGGCCCGGGCGCCGCCAAGCTCGCCTGCGGTGTGCATCAGCCGGGTGAATCCGGTGGGTGCGATCGCGAAAGGCAATGCCACCGGCGCCCCGAGGACCTCGCGGCTGGTGTTGACGGCTGAGACATCGCGCAGGATCGCCGGATGAAACTCGACATCGCGGAAGGCTTGTCGGGCCCGCTCGAGCGAGATTTCGTCTTCGGCGGCACCGTCGGTGTAGTCGAAGGCGGCCTTGGGGGTGCGCCGTTTGGCGATGCGGCGCAGATCTTCGACGGTCAGCGCGGCATCCAGGCGCTGCGCGGTGCGATTGAGCCTGGGCCGGCGGAAGCGGATCAGCGGCGCGAGATCACGGACGCGGGGAAACCGTCGTTGCATCCTCGAACTGTGCCACGGTTGATCCCATGGCGAATCATCTCGATCCGTTCAGACTGCAGCGCTTCGTCGAGGCGCAAGCAACGGTTTACGACACCGTGGTCGCCGAGCTGCGGGACGGCCGCAAGCGCAGCCACTGGATGTGGTTCATCTTTCCGCAGTTGGCCGGGCTGGGCAGCAGCGCGATGGCGCAGCGCTACGGCATCGCGTCGCTCGCGGAAGCCCGCGCCTACCTGGATCACGAGCTGCTCGGCCCGCGGCTGCATGAATGCGCGCAGCTGGTCGACGCAGTGCGGGGTCGATCGATCCAGGAGATTATGGGCCGGCCCGATGACCTCAAACTGCGCTCGTGCATGACGTTGTTCGCCCGGGCCTGCACCGGTGAACACTGCAGCGACTTCCGCGCGGTGCTGGACCGCTATTTCGGTGGAGCGGAGGATCCGGTGACCGTGGACCGACTTGACGGATCCGACTCGGAGCCGCCGCGGCGCGGGTAACGGGCGCGAAACAGCGCCTTCAAGTCTTCTTCGAATTCCGGTGCCGGTCCGTCGACCACCAGGTTGGGTGCGACGGCGGTGATCGGCAGCGGAGCCACCGGCGCGGCCGGCGCGTGCAGCTCGGTCAGCCACTCGGTCAATTGGGCCGCCGACGACGCGTAGACGATCCGGCCCAATCCGACCCACGCGTGGGCCGCCGCGCACATCGCGCAGTGCTCACCGGAGGTGTAGACGGTGGACCGGATACGCCGGTCCGGCGACAGGTGGGCCACCGCCCACTGAGCGATGGCGAACTCGGGATGGCGGGTGGGATCGCCCTCGCCGGCCCGGTTGCGGTCCTCGAAGAGCACGGTCCCGTCGGCGCCGACCAGCATCGAGCCGAACGGATCGTCGCCGCATTCCAGGGCCACGCCCGCCAATTCCACGCAGCGGGCCAGATACTCACGGT
>NZ_JCALEC010000020.1:0-38617 GCF_059813185.1 Mycobacterium sp. NGS18 | reverse complement strand
GTCCGGATCGGTCATAAAACGTGTTGCCACTGTTGTCTCTCCTTGTCTTGAAGTTCGTTGGTTGTTGTTTCTCGTAGTTACCTGGTCACCGGATAGAGCCGCCGGTCATGTCCGGCTGTGCACAAAAGAACGGCTCTCCTCCCATCAGCCCGCCGAAGCCGCGTTGGCGGCCTCGGTGGCGGCGTAGGAGGTGGCACTGCTGTTGAGGGTGGCTACGAACATCTCGTGGATCGCCGCGGCCTGCGCGCTCACCTGCTGGTACATCGTCGCGTGGGCGGCGAACTGTGCGGCGGTCAACGCGGAGACCTCATCGGCGGCAGCCGGAACCACGCCGGTGGTCGGGGCGGCGGCCGCGGCGTTCTGCGCGTTCAGCGCCGCACCGATTCCGCTCAAGTTCCCGGCCGCGGCGGCCAGCGCTTCCGGTTGCGCGTTCACGAACGACATTGGATTTCCTCCTCGGATCGCCGTCAGCAATCTTTCTGCCACTGAGCGTAAGCGCTGAAAACGGCCGATACGGCCCATGATGCCTACTGTTCATCTGGCCGAAGCAACTGTTCACCTGGGGTAACGAAGGGGTAACCCGGGGCCGGTGTCGCCACCCCTGAAACGAAGCGGACCTGCTGAAACACAATCTTGCAATTCCGCGCCGCAGGCGCCCGCGCCACGCCGCGCCGGCGCGCCCGCAACGGCCCCCGCGATTTAAATCTGGTCGCGGCGAAATGCCGCCGGCCGCGCCGCGCGTGACCCCGCCAGCAACTGCTCGACGCTGTTACAGGCGTCACAGCGGGGACTGGCGGGACACGGCTCAGCGAACCGGGGTGGCCGTTCGTTCCTGCGCCGGCGCGCGCCGCAGCTCGGTCGCGGCGACCTGCACGAACACCCCGGTGTCCTCGGCCATCAGCAGGCCGCGGCCGCGGGGCAGCGGGCCGCCCTTCATCTTGCCGCGGATAAAGCCTTCGTCCGGGTCGGCGTCCATCACCAGCAGTGGCGCGTTGGCCTGGTGCAGGGCCCGCAGCAGCGGGTCGCTGCCTGCCGAGGACCAGCCGCCGAAAGTCCGGGTGGCGATCACGTGCAGGCCCACATCCGCCGACCGGGTCACCCAGGGGGCGGCCTTCTGGAACGGCGAGTCGAACCCAGGCGGGAACTGCTGGATGTCGTCGATGATCAAGAAGATCTCCGGTCCGCTCCACCAGGTGCGGGACAGCAACTCCTCGGCCGACAGGCCCGGCGGTGGCTCACGGTTGGCCAGCGTGGCCGCCAACTCGTTGATCAACGCGACCGCCCCGTCCATGTTGTAGGCGAACTTCTCCACGTAGTCCGAGCCCAGGGTGGTCAACAGCTGCCGACGGGGGTCGATCAGCCACACCTGCGCAGACGGCTGCCCGGTGGGCGGCGCGGTGCTGGAACCGGGTGCGTACAGCCGCTCGATCTCGCTCATGATGGTGGCCAGCGTGGTGGTGCGACCGCTTTCCCGGCGACCGGTCACCATCAGGTGCCCGTTCTCGGCGAAGTTCAGATAGACCGGCTGCAGGTCGAGTTCGGAGATCGCCCACGCGATGCCCCCGGCGCCCACACCTTCGCGCTTGTCGTTGGCCGCGACCGCCCGCACCTCGTCCAGCCCGAACCGCGCCGGCAGGCGCCGCACCGGGCGCACCCGGCCCACCGCGACCTGGCTGACCGCGGCGCCGACGCTGTCGGATTCGAAGACCCGCTCGTCGGTGCCGGCCATCGCCGGCCGGGCGATGAGCGTGTGCAGACCGGACTGGGGATCGCTGTCCAGTCGCACGTAGTTGACCGCGACCATGCCCCGGCCCGGCTTGACCGGGACATCCTTGGCGAACCGGGAACGCACCAGCTTGGCGTCCTCCACCGCGGCCAGGCGCAGCTCGACCCGGGATCCGAAGCCGCTGCGGACCGGCGGGCGCAACTCCGACTCGCGGTCGGCGGTCACCACCACGTGCACGCCGAACGACGGTCCCTGGTTGATGATCTGGTTGACCTGCTCGACGAGCACCTCGTTCTCTTCGGACAGCGCCCGGTAGTTGTCGACCACCAGGTAGACGTCGCCGAACCCGTCGTTGGGCACTTTGCCCGGGGCACCGGCGAACTTGCGCCGGCGGAAGACGTCCATCGAGGCCACGTCGTTCTCCAGGAAGCTGCGCTTGCGGGTCCGCACCAGCGCCAGCAGTTCGGCGACCGTGCGGCGCACGCCGTCGGGGTCGGTCGGCCCGCAGACGCTGCCCACGTGAGGCAGGCTGGCGACCGTGGTCAGCGAGGTACCGCTGTAGGCCAGGCAGTAGAACTGGACCTGTTCGGGGGTGTGCGTCAACGCCGCCGAGGAGATCAGCGTCTGAAGCGCAGTCGTCTTGCCGGCACCGCCAGCGCCCAGGATCAGCACGTTGGCGCCCGGCCCGGAGGTGTCCACCGTCCACGGCGGCTGGTCGTGCTTGTACGGCCGGTCGATGACACCGATCGGGAACACCAGGTCCCGGCGGGTGCCGTAGTCCTGCTGCCACGGGTGCCCGAGGTAGCGGTTCACCAACTCGTCGACGGCCACCGGGACGTCCAACGGGGGCTGCCACAGCCGGTAGGGCTCGAAGTCGATCTGGCGCAGCTGGTCGATGATGACCGTGCCGACCTTGGGCGTCCGGATGAAGTCCTCGTCCTCGGCGGGGGGCTCCTCGGCCGGGGTGGCGGTGATGGCCGGGGTCTCCTCGGCCGCCTCGAGCTCAGTCCCGCTGACGCTGACCTCCAGCGGAGTGAAGGCGGTGGTGAACAGCTGCGGTCGGATGTAGTCGATGGAGTGCACCTGCGGCAACGCCTCGTCGTCGAGGATCCCGCCGCGGTGGTAGTCGCGCCACAGGAATTCGGCCTGGAAACGGATGACCTCTTCGCCGCTCTTGCGGAAGTAGCCCAGGCCGGCCTTGCCCGGCAGGTTCACCGCGTTCGGCACGCCGGCAGCCTGTGCCGCACCGGCCGTCTGCGCCTTGAGCACCAGCCGGTAGCCCATGTTCTCCATCAGCTTCTCGGCGCGGCTCTCGATGGTCTGCGACGCCATCATCAGGTGCACCCAGTAGGCGCGGCCCTGCCGGCCGATCGAGTCGAGCACCTCTACTGCCGTCGGCATGATGCGGAACCACTCGTAGAACTCGTCGATCACCACGACCAACATCGGCAGCGGCGGCAGGCTGTGGTCGCCGCGCGCCCGCATCCGGGACCGAATCTCGTTGTACTCCTTGGCGCCGTCGACGCCCGCGCTGTCGCACATCGACTTGCGGCGCGCGATCTCGCCCCACATCGCCTCCAGGAAGCGTTCCATCAGCGCCTGGTCGTCTTCCAGGTCGGTGATGATGCGCGACACGTGCGGTACCCCGGAGAACGGCTTGACCGCCGACCCGCCCTTGAGGTCGGCCAGCACGAACTGCAGCTCGTCCGGCGGGTGGGCCAGCAGCAGCGATTCGATCACCGTGCGCACCAGCGTCGACTTACCCGAGCCGGTGGTTCCGGACATGACGCCGTGCGGGCCGTCGCCGCCCTCGTCCAGCGACTTCATGTCGAGGAACAACAGCTCACCGTTGTCGGAGCGGTTGCCGAACGGCACCCGCAACCGGGCCCGGGTGCCCTCCTGCTGCCGGCTGGTCCACAGCTGGGCGAAGTCGATCCGCCCGGCGTCCTCGATGCCGTAGTAGGACAGGATGTCCCGGGCCCCGATGTGGTGGGTCACCCGCTGACCGATCTCCTCGTAGGCCTCGGCCAGCCGCCAGTGCGCCATCCGCTGCGCGAACTGCTCGGCGTCGGTCGGACTGACCTGGTCGGCCAGGGCGAAGAACCACTCGTTGTCGTCGATGACCATCCAGGTGTCACGGTCGCGCGGCAGCGCGTTGATGATGCCCCTGTCGTCGAAGCGCAGCACCCGCTGCGAAACGCCCCGCCACTCGGGTGCGCCGGTCAGGTCGAAGAACGTCACCCCGTCGATGCCCTCGGTGGTGTTGACGTACTCCCACTGCGGATCATCGCCGTCGACGATGATCAGGTGGTGCGGCGTCGGCGTCTCCGCCGACGAGCTGGCGTGCCGCGGCATGAACGATCCGCGCCCGGAGAACAGCTCGGCGTGTTCGGTGGCGAAATCGCGCACCGAGCCGTACACCATGCGGGCGTTACCGGCGGCGTCTTGGCGGCGCGGGTCGCCGAAGTGCGGCAGCCACTTCACCCAATCCCATTGCTCCACATCGGAAGTGACGACAACCATGCGGAGGTGGTCAGGTCCGTGCGAGAACGCCAACTGACAGATGATCGCGCGCATCAGCCCGAGCACGTGCTCGCGATCGCCGACCAGCGAATACCAGGGCTCGACCAGCAGCGAGACCATCTTGGGCAGGTTGTAGACCACACTCTGATAGCGCCCGAACTCCTGCAGCGCCTTGCCGGTCACCGGTTCGAGCTCGATGTCGGTGGGCATGTTCTGCGGCTCGCCCCAGGTGACCTCGGGCCGCGTCATGCCGACCCCGACCCGAGCCAGCCCGAAGTTGAGGTCCTTGCCGTTGGGCTGGCGCTCCCACATCCGCGATGATCCGACCGCGGCGGCCAGCGTGGACGGCGCCGGGTGGTACCACCGGTAGTTGGCGTCCATGCTGTCGGCGGACTCCGCGGCCGACTCCCGCAGCCGGTCCAGCATGAGCATGAACTGGGCACGCATCGCGTCGAGCTTGGGCCGGCTCAACTGCTGGGCGCCGCCGCCGAAGCGGCCGCCGAACATCATCATCGCGATGCCGCCGATCATGAAGATCGGGAAGATGGCGCCGGCGCCCAGGAACATCCGGGAGCCGTTGGCCACCGTCATCGACACCATGCCGACCAGCAGGCCGACGACCAGCACGCCGACCACCACCAGCCACCACGGCTTGCCCTCCGGCGGCGGGACGCTCAGCGGCGTCGGCAAGACGATGTTCTCCGGCTTGACCACCGGAGCGCGTTCCGGCGTCGGCCGGGCGTATCCACGTTTCACTTGGGCACCGCCAATTCTGCAGGGTTCATATCGGTTGGCAGGGTGTCGTGGCGTACCAGCGCATCCTGGCGGGACAGCGTCGGGCCATGCGCGAGCAGCCGCAATGCCACCGACGGTGCCAATGCGGGCTCACCGACCAGCCCCAGTGCCTTGCGCTCGTCGTCGCCGGGGACGCCGAATCGCACACCGGAGGCGGACAACCACCACAACGATTCCCGTGTGGAGGCGTCCGGGTCGTTGCCGGTCACCGCGACGAAGTTGCCGTAGCCCGGACCGAAGTAGACCCGGTCGGCCTGCGGCATGCTTTTATCGTTGGTCTTCACCAGTGACACCACGCGGCTGATCTGCTTCTGCGGCACCGGGATCGTGGGGCCGGACACCACCTGCACCCGGGCCCGGCTTTCGCCGTTGGAACGCTCCCACCACCAGCAGGTGGACGGGTTCTCCTTCATGTCCACGACCTTGAGCGGCCCCTCCGGGTAGGCCGACAGGTCCAGCCCGGTGACCACCGGCATCTTGGCCAGCGCCGGCGGTGCCACCACGGCCGGCGCACCGCCCGCGGTCGCCCCGGCGTTCTGCAGAATGCGGGCCACCACCGGCGACACCGTCTGCACACCGTTCATCAGGACCACCGAATACTGTTGCGGCCCAGCCAATTGCGGAGTGGTGAAGACGGTTCCCACCGGCCCAGGCGCGTTGGGGAAGGCCGGCGGACGACCGGCGTCGGGCACGAACGGCACCGCCAGCTCCGGCCCCACCGGCAAGGCGTCGAACAGCGCCTGGCTCATCGGCCGGGCATGCTCGACCTGTTCGGGCGTGAGACCCAGCGGCAACAGCACCGCCCGGTCGGCGGCGTCGATGCGCGAGCGCCGGCCCTGCCGCACGACCCACGATTCGTCGCCGTAGCGCAGCACCACGGAGTCCGGGCCGTCGAGCACCCGGCGCCGGGAATCGCGGTCCAGGTCGGGGCTGCCGTCGATCACGGTGACCGTCACCGGTGACGTCACTCCGACACCCTGGACATTGGCGACGGTGTCGCAGATCAGCCACGACGAGGACGTCGGTGAGGTCGGCTGAATGTCCGACGGCGCCCCGGGGATGCCGACGAGCGGGCCGTGCGGCTGTTCGGCGATCTGCGTGGCGCGCACTTTGTGGGGATTGTCGGCCCGACCGGCAATCAGCCGGGCCGAGGCCAAATTCAGCGCCGGATATAAGGTGCCGCCGACCCGCACGTAGAGGGCACCCGAATCACGGTCGGCGATTATCGGCGATTCGTTCAGCTGGCCCGACGGGCTCAGAAACGACCACAGCAGCGCTCCGAGGCAGATGACCGAGGCCGCCGAGACCGAGGCGACCACGGCCAGCGCCTGCCGCCGGCCCGGTTCCACCTCCATCCGAACCTGCCAGCGGGTCAAGGCCATCGCGGTGCGTCGCGCCAGGAATTGGTACCCGGTCATCTGGGTGCGCGTCGACAACCCCAGGCCGTAGCCGGGCCCCCGCTGTTCGTCAGCCACGGTGTGTCCCAACCCCCGCCCGTTGCACTGCTTTATTGGTGGTCATCTACCCCTGCCTGATCACACGTTTCTCCTCTGCGCATGCTAGCCCTGTTGCGCAGCGGCCGCCTGTTGCGCAGATTGCAATCCGGCAGCGATGGCGAATTCGGTTCGCCGGTTCTCCCCCGAATTATGGACGCATCAGGTAAACGGTCAGTTACGCGCGAGATTCGCACGAGTGCGCCGGCGCGCCGGCCAGGGTCGACCCCGGTGCTCGCCGGGAAAAAATCGCGCCGATCACAAGGCCGTCGCGGCCCGAAACACTCCGACGGCTCGAGACCGCAATGACGGCAGCCGTTCGGGTCACGATCCGCATCTGCGATATCTGAACTTCCTGCCAGAAGCCTGTGCATTTGGTGTCAGACCGGCAGAGCGAGAGGTTCCCGGCTGTACTGTCGCGGCGTGACAACGATCGACGGACAGGGCGCTGAAGGGCAGCTCGACCCACGGGGTCCTGCCACCTCACCAGCAGCGGAAGAGACAACCCACCACGTCAAGTACTCCACCGACGTCGTCGACGTCGAGTTGGAGCTGGAACAGGGCTACCGCACCGAGATTCATAAGAATCACGACGACACCGTCGACGTCGAGACCTATGGCGGCGGCTTCGACCTTTCCCGTCGCGCGGTTGCCCCGCATCTGCGCGTCGGCAAAGACAGGTGGTTAAACCTGCTGTGGCTGATCCCGATCGGTTTCGTCGGGATGATAGCGATGATCGCGATCGGCAAAGGGGTCCGCAATATCCCCGGCGTCGAAGACTTCATCGCTCAATACCCGGGCAGCACTCCCTCGTCTGCGGTCGAAGAGGGCCTGCCCGCGTGGGCCGGCTGGACGCACTTCTTCAACCTGTTCATGATGATCTTCATCATCCGGGCAGGCATCCAGATCCTCTGTGACCACCCGCGCCTGTACTTCAGCCGCAACTCCACCCCCGGTAAAGACGAATGGCTGCGGGTCGGGCCGCCGGTTCCCGACGACCCGTACTGGACCGCCAACGCCGACACCGTGGCGCTGCCGGCACAGTTCGGCCTGCCCGGCTTCCGGCACTCGATCGGCCTGGCCCGGTGGTGGCACATGGGCACCGGCGTGCTGTGGCTGCTCAACGGCGCGATCTTCTACGTGCTGCTGTTCACCACCGGGCAGTGGCGGCGCATCGTGCCGACCAGCTGGGACATCTTCCCGCACGCCGCCTCGGTGATGATCCAGTACGCGTCGCTGGACTGGCCCGACGATCACACCTGGACCAACTACAACGCGCTGCAGTTGATCTCGTACTTCGTCACGGTGTTCATCGCCGCCCCGGCCGCGTTGATCACCGCGCTGGGCATGTCCCCGGCGCTGTCACAGCGACTCGGGCTGATCAGCAAGCACATGCGGCTGAACCTGCAGATCGCCCGGTCCCTGCACTTCGTGGTGCTGGTCTACTTCCTGATGTTCATCCTGGTGCACGTCACGATGGTGTTCGCCACCGACGCCTTCGACAACCTCAACCACATGTTCGCCGCTCGCGGTTGCGCCCCGGGCGCCGGGCCCGAATGCCACAGCGCCACCGGGTTCTATGTGTTCTGCGTGGCCGCGGTGGTGTGCACCATCGGCTGGGTCGCCGCCACCCCGCTGACGCTCCGCTACCCGCGGGTCGTCCAGAAGGTCGGCTACGCCCTGATCGGACCGTTCCAGCGGGCGCTGGAAAAGCTCAACCCGCAGCCCGGCACCTTCACCGAGGACGACATCTCGCCGTTCCACTGGCGCAACGGCCGGTTGCCGGAGACCGTGGAGTACAAGGAGTTGGAGGCCGGCGACTTCAAAGACTGGCGGCTGAAAGTCTATGGCCTGGTAGAGAATCCGATGGAGTTCTCGTTGGAGGACCTCAAGGCACTGCCCTACCACGACCAGATCACCCAGCATATGTGTGTGCAGGCTTGGTCCGGTGTGGCCAAGTGGGGCGGCGTGCAGATGTCGACGATCATGAACATCGTCAAGCCCCTGCCGGAGGCCAAGTGGGCCATCTTCTACTCGATGGGCCTGGGCGCCACCGGCGGCATCTTCTACAACGCGCATCCGGTCGACCAGATGTGGCATCACATGTCGATGCTGGCCTACAACATGAACGACCAGCCGCTGCCCTACATGCACGGCCGGCCGCTGCGGCTGCGTAACGAGTTGCAGCACGGCTACAAGCTGGTCAAGTGGATCAAGGGCATCGAGTTCGTCGCCTCGTACAAGGAGATCGGCAGCGGGCACGGCGGCTACAGCGAAGACCACAAGTTCTTCGGTCGCCACCAGACCATCTGACGCACGCTCGACGCAGTGAGGGGCCGGCCATCAAGGCCGGCCCCTTGCTGCGTTGCAGGCCGTTGAGGAGATGTCCAGGTACCCGGCACTGAATCCCCACGCAGCTGCCAGCCCCGCCGCTTAATATCCCGCATGTTAATCCTTTATATTGCGGAGACGGACGGGCGAGGAATCGGGCCATGGCACACGCCGAGGAGAACCACCGAAACGATCGACCAGCGCTGGCGGACTACCGCGCCGAGCTCAAACCCGCACACCACGTGGTCGATCACGAGACCTGGGCGGGCGGCCTCGGCGAGAAGATGGCCATCGCCCCGCGGCTGCGCGTCGGACGAGACAAGTGGCTCAACCTGCTGTGGCTGATCCCGATCGGTTTCGCGACGCTGGTCGCCGCCGTCGCCACGGCGAAGTACCTGGTGGGTTTCCCGGCGGTCGAGGATTTCGTCCACCGCTATCCGGGCACCGTCGCCCTCGCGGGCAGCACCCCTGGGATCCCCGGCTGGGCCGGCTGGCAGCACTTCTTCAATCTTTTCCTGATGACGTTCATCATCCGGTCCGGTATCCAGATCCTCGCCGATCATCCGCGGCTGTACTTCAGCCGCAACGCCACCCCGGACACCGACGAGTGGTTTCGCATCGCCGGGCCGGTCCCCGACGACCCGATGTGGACGGCCAAGCAGGACTCGGTGGGTCTCCCCGACCAGCTCGGTCTTCCCGGAATCCGTCACGCCATCGGTCTGGCCCGCTGGTGGCATCTGGGCACCGATGTGTTGTGGCTGACCAACGGGGCGGTGTTCTACGTCCTGCTGTTCACCACCGGACACTGGCGGCATCTGATGCCCACCAAGGACGTGTTCCCCAACGCGGTCTCGGTGGGCATCCAGTACCTGTCGCTGAACTGGCCCGACGACAACGGCTGGGTGGCCTACAACAGTCTGCAGCTACTGGCGTATTTCATCACGGTGTTCATCGCCGCCCCGGCCGCGGCCATCACCGGGCTCGGAATGAGTCCCGCGGTGTCCATGCGCCTGACGCACATCAGCAAGCGGCTGAGCATCCAGCTGGCCCGCTCGCTGCACTTTCTGGTGATGGCCTACTTCCTGGTGTTCATCGGCGTGCACGTCACGCTGGTGTTCGCCACCGACGCGGTGCGCAACCTCAACCACATGTTCGCCGCCCGCGACGGCTCCGGGCTGGCCGGATTCTGGGTGTTCGTCGCGGCGATGACGGTGACGACCGTGGCCTGGGTGTGGGCCACCCCGTTCACCTACCGCCACCCGCGGGTGGTGCAGCGGGTCGGCTACGCGCTGATCGGCCCGCTGCAGCGAGTGTTCGAGTACGCCAACCCCAAGCCGGGTGCGTTCACCGAGGAACACATCTCACCGCACTTCTGGCACAACGGCACCTACCCGGAAACCGTCGAGTACAAGGAGCTGTTCGCCGGCGACTTCACCGACTGGCGACTGCATGTCCACGGATTGGTCGAGCACCCGAGAGATTTCTCCCTCGATGAGCTGAAGGCCCTGCCCTACCACGAGCAGATCACCCAGCACTTCTGCATTCAGGGTTGGTCCGGGGTGGCCAAGTGGGGCGGCGTCGCGATGACCACGATCCTCGACATCGTCAAACCACTGCCCGAGGCCAAGTGGGTGGTGTTCTACTCGATGGCGCCCGGGTCCGACGGCGGTCTCTACTACGACGCCCACGACATCGCGCAGATGGACCACCATCTGACGATGCTGGCCTACCGAATGAACGACGAACCGCTCAGCTACGGCCACGGCGCGCCACTGCGACTGCGCAACGAATTGCAGCACGGTTTCAAAATGGTCAAGTGGCTCAAGGGAATCGAGTTCGTCGCGCACTTCCGCGAAGTCGGCGGAGGCTACGGCGGCTACAACGAGGATCACGAGTTCTTCGGGCATCGCCAGACGCTGTAACCGACCCGTCCGCCGGGCCATCGTAGGGTAGGTCCGAGCAACCGAGCGACGGGAGAATCCATGCGGAATCGCGGTATCGGAAAGTCAGTCCTGTCCATGGTGGTGGCCGGGCTCGCCGTCGGCGCGGTCGCGACCGCCTGCGGTGACTGCGACAGCGATACCGAGGAAGGCGCGGTCGGCGAGGCCACCGATGCCCCGGCCGCCCCGCTGGCGCCGATCGCCCCCGGTGAAGCCGCCACCGTGCCGGATCTGACCACCGGCCCCGACGCCCCGCTCACCAGTGCCGCACCCGCCGTCGAGCGCCCCGCACCGCAGGGTGAAGCCCAGACCGCGCCGGCACCGGCGGCGCCCCGGGTTCCATCAGCGCCCGCTATCCCCGCCATTCCGGCGATCCCAGCGATTCCGGCCATCCCGGCGATCCCCGCTATTCCGGCGATCCCCGCCATCCCGTAGCCGTCCTCGGGTTTTTGCGGCGCTCGGTCAGATCCCCGTCCAGGCCGCGTCCAGGCGCTCGGCCACATCGATGATCTGGGCCTGCTGAGACTGCGGGCTCTCGATCTCGTCGGCCACGTAGCTCGCGATGAACCGTCGGATCTCCCCGTCGACACCGGCGAAGATCCGCAGCAGCTCACCGCGAATGGACGTCGACGACACCTCCACGGTGATGTCGGACGACCGCGGTTTGGGCACATCGATGATCAGCAGCAACGGCTCGGCGGCCCGCGCCGTGGCCCGCAGCGCGATGTCGCCGGCGACGGTGAACCGCTGCTTGTCCAGCCGCAGGTCGATGAGCAGGTCGATCTCCAGCGGAATGTTGATGGCGAACGTGAGCAGATCGCCGAGGCCGCGCGCCACCCGGGGCTGCTGGATGCGCACCTTGGCGCTGACCCGGGCGATCCGGCCCGGCCCCTGACGCATCGGGGGCATCTCGAACTCATCGCCGGCGATCGCGGCGAACGCGGCTGCCACGCGCTCTTCGGTGACCGCGATCTCGAAGAACTTCCGCCCGAACTCTTCGTAAGTCAGGTAGCTGAGGTTCTGCATAGCTTGATACCGTCTCACGTCCGCATCGGTAACGGCCGCTGATCGGCGTGCGCGTCGCCGCCATCTTCTCACTTTCTGCTCTGACCAGGTGGTGCGGTGTTCAGTCGTCGGCGCCCCCGGGCCGGGAGCCGCAGGGCTCCGGCCGGCGCGCTCTGCCCCCCGCGCCGGTGAGCATGGACCGGTGTCAACCGCGCTACACCGCCGGAATAGGTCACCGGCTCGAGTGTGGCGCACCTGCTGCAACATCGGTCCGAATCGGTAGGTCCTCGGTGCGCCATATGCCGAAACCGGTGACACCCCAACGGGAATCGCTGATGTTGTCGACCACCGCAGCGATAGCCGATGCGCATCAGCAGTTCTCGGCGGTGATCCCGGCATCGCACGTCCAGTTATTCCATTTGCCAGGCCTTTTCGCTTGCAATTGAAATAGGTTCCGTTTCAAGCACTCTCAAATAACGCCGCGACAACGTCTACCTGCGCTTCTCGGTGTTCTCGACGGTCGAAATGCGGTCCAGGCGGCCCATTTTCATCGCTCTACCTGGTGTTTTCTGTTGCGGCGTAATGCCTAACATGTTTCACTTCAAACGTGATGCCTGCCACAGATTTTGGTGGGCGCAGAAAGCCATTGTTAATGTGCCTGGTCATGTTTGGTCTCGACGCGCTGATGGCGCTCATCCAGCAGGTTTCGGGCACGCCGTACATCACCGGTGGGGACAGCCCCGCCGGAACGGACTGCTCGGGCCTGGCCTCGTGGGTGTCCAATGTGGCCACCGGCCGGCCGGCCTTCGGCGACCGGTTCCACACCGCCAACGAAGAGTCGGCGCTGCTGGCCCGCGGCTTCCAGTACGGCACCGCTCCCGGCGCCCTGGTGGTGGGCTGGAACAGCCACCACACCGCGGTCACGCTGCCCGACGGCACCCCGGTGGCCAGTGGCGAGCCCGGCGGCGTGCGGATCGGCGGCGGCGGCGCCTACCAGCCCCAGTTCACCCACCACATGTACCTGCCGATGGCTACTGACGCGCCAGAGGCGCCCCCGATGGAAGCCCCCGTGCAGTTCGCCGCCCTGGTGGAGCCTCCCGCTCCCGAACCGCCCGCCGAGCCGATGGGGTTCGAGATGGCCCCGCCGCCGGAGGCCCCGCCCGCCGAGGCCCCGCCGTTCGATGCGCCGCCGCCGTTCGACGCCCCGATGGACCTGCCGCCCGGTGAGGCCCCGCCGATGGACGGCCCGTTGGCGGGCGAGCCGCCGGCCGAGCCGGGTCCCGCGCCGATCGACCAGAACGCGCCCGCGCCGGCTTAACCCGCCGACGCCGTTGCCTCGCTGCGGCGTTGTGCCAGCAGCCACGCCAGCCCCTGCCCTTCGCCGTTCGCGATCAGCTCAAGATCGGCGAACGCCGCGCGGAGTTCACCGGGTGCGACCCGGAACCGCCCGGCGGCACCGCCGAGCTGGCTGAGCGCGGTGATGGCCAACAGTCCGCCCGGCGCCAGGCGCGCGATCATCGGCGCGTCCAGCCGCCGGTCGCGGAATCGGGCACAGTAGATGACGTCGGCGGGCGGCCCGTCGGGCAATCCGTCATCGAGGTCAGCGACCTCGAAGCGGCACCGGTCGCCGAGACCGCTGCGGGCCGCCAGAGCGCGGGCCTGCTCGATCGCCACCGGGGATACGTCGAATCCCCAGACCTGCAACCCCCGCCCGGCCAGCCAGACCGCACCGGTCCCCTGCCCGCAAGCGACGTCGAGCGCATGGCCCGTGGTCGGAAACTCGTCCCAGTAGGCCTCGAACACCGCCGCCCCACCGGTTGCGTTCGGCTCCGGCACGCCCCGGTCGGCGTATTTCGCGTCCCAGCGGGCACGGTCGTCGTCACTCATCGCCGTGGACGATACTGCGGTGGTGGAACTACCGGTCACGCTCGGCGGATATCACGCCAAGCGGTGCGCCCGCGTCACCCATAACCTGTTCGCCCCCGGTGTCGCGGAACCGACCGTTGCCTCGCCGGAGCTGGTGGCGTTGCGCGAGGCCGGTGTCGCCTTCGAGACCGAGATCCTCGAGGAGTTGCGCGATAGCTACGGCGATTCCGGACGGCTGGTGGTGCTCGACGCCGATGCCGGCCGAGCCGACCAGCGGCGGCGCACCCTAGCGGCGATGGACACCGGCGTCGACGTGATCGCCGGTGGGCTCCTGCCGCCGGTGAACGGCCGCACCGGCCTGCCCGACGTGCTGATCCGATACCAAGGCGGCTATCTGCCGGTCGACATCAAGAACCACCGCACCGTAAGCACGTCGAAACGCTCCGAGGTGGCGGTGTCGACCCTGTCGGCGCCGGATCAACCCCTGACCTGTCCCGGCTACAGCGATCACGGGGCACGCTGGCGTGACGATGTCATGCAGCTGGCGCACTACACCCGGATGCTGCAGGAGCTGGGGTATCACCCCGGCGTGCACCTGGGCGGCATCATCGGCAGCTCGGACCTCACCGAACTCATCGGCGAAACGCACGGGATCACCTGGTATGACCTGCAAGCCGAGACCATCATCACCTACTCCGCCAGCGACCCGAGCCACCGCAAGAAGCGTTCCGCCCTGCAGCGCTACGACCACGAGTTCGCCTTTCGCCTCCAAGTCGCCCAGGCAGCGGCGGCCGGACGTGAATTGGTGCGGCCCTACCGGATCGGTGACTGCCACACCTGCGATTGGTTCGACCACTGCGCCACGGTGGCCGGTGACGAGGACGCATCCTTCGCGATCGAGACCGGCCACCTCAACGTCCGAGAATGGCAGTATCTGTACCGGCAGTGCGGCGACGACATGACCTTGACCGTCGCGCAGTTGGCCGAGGTCGACCCGGACGCCCACGCCGAGGCGTTCGGTATCCAATCGGTCGGCACCCAGAAGCCGGCGGACCGGCTGGCAAAGGCGGTCCGGCGCGCCCGGATGAGCTGTGCCGAAGTCGATTACGAGCAGCGCGGGCCAGACCTCCCCGCGGTGCCGTCCGCCGATATCGAGGTCGACTTCGACATCGAGTGGGACAGCGACGCCAGGATCTACCAGTGGGGTCTGCGCATCCGCGACGGCCAGGACGACACCACCGCCTGCTACGACCCGGTGGTCTCCTTCGCACCGCTCGATGACGGCGGCGAAGCCGAGCTCGCCGACGAATTCGCCTTGCGCATGCGGCGATTGCGCGACCGCGCCGAGCGGGAGGGCAAATCCCTACGCGTCTTTCACTGGCATCATCCCGAGCTGTCGAGCACCCGCAGATTCACCGCCGTCGCTGAAGCCCTCGACGGGCTCACCTGCGATCTGCGCCAGTGGTTCGACGCGGAGTACTTCGCCCGCACCTCGTCGTCGATCAAATGCGTCGCCGGGTACTTCGACTTTCAGTGGGAGGTCGATGACCCCGGCGGCCTGGCGTCTCAGCTGGCGATCGACGTCGCCCGCGGCCACGGGCCGGAGGCCGAAGCGGCTCGGCAATGGTGCCTGCGCTACAACGAGTGCGATGTCGCCGCACAGGCTGCGATCCGCGACGGGCTGCGCGCCGACGGCGGGTGAGCCGGTTCAGCCCTGGGGCTGCGCCGACGGGCAGATGTTGGCGTGGGCCGAGTCCACCACCTGGCCGGCGGTCGGCTTGGGGATCTGCAGGTAGACCGAGACCTGCTCGACGATCAGACTGGTCGGATGCTTGGGGAACTCCAGGCAGGCGGTGCGCCCGGCGGCCAGCCGCGGCGCTTCGCTGCCGGGCGGGAACTGCGGACGGATGGCGTTGAGGTAGGCCATCTCCCCCGCGTTCGGGTAGGTCGACTTCTGGGCGGAGCACAGCAGGATGTCCGGGCTGTTGCCGCAGTAGTCGGGGTCCCGGGGATTGAGTGGGTCGGCGTGAGCCGCTGACGCAGCACCGATCAGCGCGGCCAGCGCACTCGCGGCCAGGGTTGTCGCCAAGGCGGTTGATTTCACGTCCAGCGCCTTTCTGTTCTCGGCGCTGACGCTAGCAGTATCCGGCCTGCGTCGAGGGCGCTTGCCGTCCTCGGATCGCCGACCGGTCATCCCGGCCCGGCCGTGCTCGCCGTAGCATCGCCGTTATGAGTTGGGTCGCCCGGTTCACCGCAGCGCTGGCTGCCGCCGGCTTCTCGGTGGGTGCCGTTCTGTGCGCTGTCCCAGCCCGCGCCGACGACGCCGGCTTCATGAACTACCTCAATGCCCACGGCTACACCGCCCGCTACGCAGGCGACGAGCCGATAACCGAGCCCAGTGTGCGGGCGCTCGGGCACATGATCTGCGAGAACCTGCGCGTGGGCCGCAGCGTGGAAATTCAGCAACCGCATTATCCGGCGTGGCCGCAGTTCCCCCTCATCGCGGAGGCCGCACAACACGAGCTGTGCCCCGGCGCGTAGCAGCACCGTGTGTCGGCGGGGTGCCCCGCGGGTAACTCCGTGCCATGAGGCTGCGCAGGAGCAACATCGGGGCCAGCGGGTTCCGCCGGATCGGACGGGGCCGCGGCTTCTCCTACACCGACGGACAACGCCCGGTCGACGACCCCGAGGTGCTCGCCCGGATCAAGGAGCTGGCCATCCCGCCGGCCTGGCGCAACGTGTGGATCTGCCCCTATCCCAACGGACACGTCCAGGCCGTCGGAACCGACGCCGCCGGACGTCGGCAGTATCTGTACCACCAGCAGTGGCAGGACGAACGAGCCGAGGAGAAATACGACCGGGTGCTGACCCTGGCCAAGATGCTGCCGCAGTGGCGCGCCGACGTCCTGGTCGACCTACGCGGCCGCGGGCTGAAACGCGACCGGGTGCTGGCGGTCGCCCAGCAGCTGATCGACCGGGGCTATTTTCGGGCCGGCGGCGAGGAGTACGCCCAGGAGAACGGCAGCTTCGGGCTGGCGACCCTGCTGCGTGACCACGTCCGGATCCGCAGCGGCTGCGTGGACTTCGACTATCCGGCCAAAAGCGGGGTGCGGCGGACGGTTTCGGTGGACGATCCGCTGGTGGTCCGGGCGGTGCGGTCGCTGTTGCGTGCGCCGACCGATATCCCCCGTCTGCTGGTGTACCGCACACCCGAGGGCTGGTGCGAGGTGCGCGCCGACGACCTCAACGAGCGGTTTCGCGAATTGACCGATGAACAGTTCAGCGTCAAGGACCTACGCACCTGGCATGGCACCGTGCTGGCGGCCGAGAGTTTCGCCGCCGCCCGCGAGCCGACCTCGAAAACCGTCCGGCGCCGAGAGATCGCCGCGGTAATGCGCGCTGTCTCCGAGGAATTGGGCAACACACCGGCGGTGGCCCGCAGCTCCTACGTGGATCCACGGGTAGTGGAAGCCTACGAGCAGGGGGTCACCATCCGCGCAGCGCTGAACCGGGCGAAAAAGCACGCGAAGACCGCGGGGCTCGTCGCCGAGGAGGCGACGGCGCGGTTGATCAGGCGCATCGACCGGGCGCGGCATTGAGCGTGCGCATCCACCGCGGCAACATCGTCTTCACCCCGACGCCGCAAGACTTCGTCACCCTCGCCGACGGCTATGTCGTCGTCGACAACGACGGTGTCATCGTCTCGTGCCTCGCCGACCTACCGGACCGGTACGACGGTGCGCCGGTCACCGACCATGGCGATCGGCTGCTGCTGCCCGGTTTCACCGACGCGCACGCGCACGCCTCCCAACTGCCGATCATCGGATTGCAGTCCAGCACCGAGCTGATCGACTGGCTGGACACGCTGGCCCTGCCTCAAGAGGCCGCCCTCGCCGACACGGCCTACGCCGACTCGATCTACCGCCAGTTCGCCGACTCCCTGTTGCGCAACGGCATCACCGGCTCGATCGTCATGGGCACCATCCATGCCGAGAGCACCGCGATTCTGGTCGACAAACTCATCGCGGCCGGACTGAGATCCTGTGTGGCCAAGGTGTCCCGTGACCGCAACGCACCCGCCGATGCACGCCAGGACACCGCCCACGCGATCACCGACTCCCGGCGTTTTCTCGCCCACACGGTGTCCAAGTCGGCGCTGGTGACACCGTCGGTCGGGCCGAGTACGGCCGCGCTCTGCACGCGCGAACTGATGGCCGGGCTCGCCGAGCAGGCCGCCGAGTTCGACATCGCGTGCCACGCCCATCTGGCGGAGAACCGCTCCGAGGTCGAGAAGACTTTGCAGATGCACCCGGACTGCGCCGATTTCCTCGAGACTTATCAGCGTGCCGGTTTGATGGCGAACGCCAACACCGTTGTGGCCCACGCCATTTATCTCAACGATCGCGAGAAGACGGTGATCCGTGACACCGGAATGCTGGTCGCGCACTGTCCGCACTCGAATCGGAACCTGCTCAGCGGTGTGATGCCCCTTGCGCAGTACCACGACCTGGGCATCCGCGTCGGACTCGGCAGCGACATCGGGGCCGGCCACACACTCAACATGTTCGACAACATCGTCGGGGCGATCCAATCCGGCGCGATGAGCTACCTGACCGGCGAGGCGTCGCGCTCGGTGCCGGCAGCCGAGGCGTTCTATTGCGCGACCAAGGGCTGCGGCAGCTTCTTCGGCAAGACCGGCAGTTTCGAACCGGGCTATAGGTTCGACGCGCTCGTCGTCGACGACTCGAGGTGGACGCGGCACCGGCAGATGACCCTGCCGCAGCGCGTCGAAAAGCTCATCTACTGCGGCGATGACCGCAACATCGAACACGTCTATGTCAACGGCCGGCGGTTGAGATGACAGCCGACGCGGTAACGCAACGGTCCGGCGCTCACGCTGCCCTATGAAACTCGGCAGCCGTCTGGGCCACCGTCCTGCGATATCCGAGGTCAATTCACTAAAGTGCAGGTGGTGGACAGAGGGAAGATCGCCCGGCGCTGTGGCCGCGGCGTCGCCATCGCGGCGTCGCTGGCGGTCTCCGCCGCCCTGATCTACGCCCAGAGCAGCCACCCGCCGGCGCCGGCGCCCACCGAGACAGCTGACGCGGCAGCACCGCCCGCACCGCCCCCCGCCGGAAAGATTCGCATGGCCGACCCCGCCGAGGTCGCCGCACTGGCGGCCAACGTGCCGATACCGAGCGAAGGCCAGCAATTCACCTTTCCGCTGCCGGCCGGGGTAGCACCCGAGAACGGACTGCAGGTCAAGACCATCTGGGCGGCCCGCACCATCGGCGTGCTGTTTCAGGAGATCAAGACAATCTACGGGTACCGCCAAGATCCGTTGCGCTGGCACCCGGACGGGCTGGCGATCGACGTGATGATTCCGGATTACCACAGCGAGGCCGGCATCCTGCTCGGCGATCAGATCGCGGGCTATGCGCTGGCCAACGCCAAGCGCTGGGGCGTCAACCACGTGATCTGGCGGCAGAAGATCTACCCCGGCGTCGGTGGGGGCAATTGGACGTCCGACTACGGCAACGAGACCGCCAACCACTACGACCATGTCCACATCGCCACCAACGGCGGCGGTTACCCGACCGGGCACGAGACGTACTTCGTCACCTCGATGACCCCGGCGCCCCCGGACTGAGCGACGCGGCGCGGCTCACCCGGCCACCCGGCACGTCGAACGTGTGTTCTAATGGTGGTCCAGGTCCGGCCCGCTCGTCGCGCGGGCGACGATGAGAAGGAGTTCGCCGCAATCATGACCGCATCGACTTTCGCCGTAGCCGCCCCGACCGTCGCCGACTACGCCCCCCGCGTGGATCTATCTGAGGAGAGCACACCGACCCCGGACGCTCCGGTTATGGCTTCCGAAGCAAAAGCTCCGACCAGGAAGACAGCCGGCAAGAAGGCCAAGACGTTCGAGTTGACCCTCACCGTGACCGGTACCGCCGACGGCGAGTGGCGCGCCGAGATCAAGCAGGGCAGCACGTACTTGGTCCGCAATGTGGCGGTTGCGGCGGCCGCCGTCTCCCGCGCCGCCAAGGAACTGCACGAGGAGCTGTTCACGCCGATCGAGGCATTGATGGACGAGGCGCGCTCCCAGCAGGCCGCCAAAGTCGCCGCCCTGGAGGCCGAGCTCGAAGCCGCGCGCAAGGCCCTCGCCGACTTGGACTGAGCACCAAGCCCGGCTTAACCCTCCAGGTCACCGGGTCGCGAGCCAACCAAGGAATTCGTCGACGGTGAATACCGGTTTGCCGTATTCCTGGGCCTTGCGGGCCTTTCCGGACTGGGTGCCGGCTTCTGCGATGACCAGCACCTCGCACCGCGTCTTGGTCACCGAGCGCACCGGCGCCAGTCCGGCCGAGGCGGCCAGGCGCTCCATCTCGTCGCGATCCATCACCCGGCCTTGGCCGTCGACGGCGGTGCCGGTGAAACAGATGCGGGCACTGGGAACCAGCACCGCGCCGATGTCGCTGTTCAGCGGTGACGTCGGAGCCAGCTCGGCGGGCAGGTCACCGGCGCCCAGCGCCTCCAACGCGGCGCGTAACCGCGCGAGCACCTCGTCCGGTAACCGAGTCCGCGATGCCGCCAGCAACAGTTGGTCGGCGGCCGACCGGCGGGCGGCGTGTTCCCAGCTTGTCTCCCCCGCCACCGGTACCTCGCCTGCCGCGGTGGTGCCCAGCAGAATTGCGCCGAGGCCGCGGCTGATCCGCAGCAACGCCGACAGGGCCGGAAGGTGCTCTGCGGTCGGCGTTTCGGCGTCATGGTCGCGGCTGACCAGGGTTCCCGACAGTGCCTCGGTCTCGTCGGGTTCATCGAACGGCGACGAGCCGGTCTCCGGGTCGACAGCACCGAGATTGTCGAGCGCGGACCGGGCCCGCTGCAAAGCCGTTGGGGCAGCCGCGAATGTGCTCGGCACGTCGATGCCCAGCGGCATGGGAACGACGTGACCCAGCCGTTTCAGTTCGAAGTCGATCAACCCCAGCGTCTCGTCGATCTTCGCTCCCACCGGCGTGCAGCCGGCCAGCATGGGCTCGATCACTGCCCAGGCCTCCCGCAATGTGGGCGCCAGCAGTACATCGGCCACCCCGATCCGGTAGGCCTGTCGGGCGTCGGCCAGGTCGCGTTGCGGATTGATCAGCGTCGACACCGCGGTTCCGTCGTCGAACGCCACCGCCAGTTCCACCGGACGCGGTCGCGACATCCGGCCCTCATCGCCGACGGTGAGCAGACCGATCGCACAGAAGCGGCGAGACCGGTCGCTGGTGGACGAGGCGCGTAGGAACCGGGCGATTCGGCGGTCCACCTTCAGATCCTTCGGCAGCACAGGGCGTTTCAGCACCAGGCCGGCCAACGAGGTGCACCGGCTCAGGGCCACGTAGAGCTGACCGGTGGAAAACATCCCGCCGGACAGGTCCACCACTAGCCGGTCCAGGGTCTGGCCCTGACTCTTATGAATCGTGATCGCCCAGGCCAGCTTGAACGGCAACTGGGTGAAAGTGCCAACCACCTCTCGGCGCAAACTTCCGCCCTCGACCACCGGGCGGGTTGCCTCCCAGGTGAACGGGGCGACCTCGGCGGTGTCACCGTCAGGAAATTCGACTTCGACAACCGCCCCGCGACGGTCATATCCCACGCCCACCACGCGTCCGATCGAGCCGTTCACCCAGCGCTCCGACTGATCGTTGTTGAGCATCATCACCTGCGCGCCGACCTTGAACCGCAATTCGTCGTCAAGCGGCTTGTCGAACAAGGACAGGTCGCCGGATTCGGTGGCACGGTGCAGCATTTCCTCGCCGGGTAACCGTTCGAGCTGCTGCCTGTTGCGCGCCGTCACCAGCCTGTTGGTCGGCGCCAAGGTCAACCAGAATTCGTCCTCCGGGGGTACGAAGTCGCGGTCCACCCGGGCGTCGAGGTGCGCCCTCGCGTGACCGAGTAATACACCTTCGCGGATCTCGTTGAGAATCGCGGTCATCCGATCATCACCGAGCTGACGGAACACCGTCGTCAGCGAGACGCTCGGGAAGTCGTTGCGGCTGAAGGCGTTCGCCGAAAAGAAATACGGGGTGTCATAGGTCGTCGAAAAGTAGTGCTGCTCACCCTCGGTGACCACCGGCGGCAGCTGGTACAGGTCGCCGACCAACACGACCTGCACGCCACCGAACGCGGTTCCGGGCTCCGGGCCGAACCGCTGTAACGCCGCCGCGATCATGTCGAACACGTCGGCGCGCACCATGGACGCCTCGTCGATGATCAGCGTCTGCAGCTTGCCGAGCGTTTTGACGAAACGTCCGGGCCGGTAATCCCCACCGCTGACATCGGACAGCGTGGTGGTGGGCCGGAATCCGAACAGGCGGTGGATGGTGTGGCCGTCGACGTTGAGGGCAGCGATCCCCGTCGGCGCGACGACCACGACGTTGCGGTCGGTGTCGGCCATGAAGTGGCGGATGAGCGTCGACTTACCGGTGCCGGCCTTACCTGTCAGGAACAGGTTTCGGCCCGCTGCGAGCAGTCCCAATGCTTCCCGGAACTCGTCGGTCAACACCACCGTGTTGCGCGCTGCCGCCACGGTCGCACCCTACCGACATTGCGGTCCGGCGGGTGACCGGCTCAGCCGCCGAGCACCGAGACGACCTTTTTGGCCGTGGCCTTGGCCGACCCGGGATTCTGGCCCGTCACCAACCGTCCGTCGACGACGACGTGGGAGACAAACGGAAGTAGGCCCTTGCCGTACCGGGCGCCGCGCTTCTTGATCTCCGCTTCGACGTTGTAGGGCACCAGCTTGTCGACTCGAGCCACGACTTCCTCCGTCCAGGAGAACCCGGTGAGCCTGCGATCGGCGACCAGCAGGGATCCGTCCGACAGTGTGGTGTTGAGCAGGCCGCAGTAGCCGTGACAGACCGAGGACACGACTCCCCCGCGCTCAAAGATCTCGCGGGTGATGCGTTGCAGGCCTTCGCTGTCGGGGAAGTCGAACATGACCGCGTGGCCACCGGTGAAGTAGATCGCGTCATAGTCCGCCGAGTCGATCTCATCGGGTGAGGCGGTGTTGGCCAGCAGCGCCATCTTCGCGTCGTCGGCCTTCCACGCTTTGGCGCTCTTGTTGTAGTTCGGAAACTTCAGGGACCGCGGCTCCAGTGGTGAGGGTCCGCCTTTCGGGCTGGCGATCGTCTGGCCGTAACCGGCGTCGGCGAAGACGTCGTAGGCGTGCGTCAGCTCGGAGAGCCACAGCCCGGTCGGCTCGGACGGATCCTCGTAATGGGCGACGTTGGAGACGACGTTGAGGATGCGCTTGGTCATCTTCCAAGGATTCCGCGGAAGGGCCGATGACGCCAGGGGCAATGCCAGCTGGCGGTTCAGCCGACTTTCGGGCAGTAGAAGTGCGGGCTGTCGCGGTACTCGACCGGCGGCAGATTGCGCGCCGGGGTCTGCACCAGCGGTGCGTCCACCGGAAGCCGGCCCGAGGCGCGGTCCAGCGCCGAACGCTTGCGCGGATGCATCAACGCACGCTTGGGGCCGTACTTCGAGACGAACGTGATCACCTTGCAGAGGTAGCCATGCACCCGCTCCTGGCGGGCCGACCAGGTGTAGCCCATGAGTTCACGCACCGGCGGGTCATAGAGCGCCACCGTCATGAACGTCAGGAAGCGCTGCATGACCTTGAGGTTCAGCGCCCACAACCAATCCGGAATCCACTCCAGCGACGGGTGTTTGGGCATGGTCGATAAGTCCATGACCTCGCGGGCCGCCCAGGTGTTCTCCAAGACGTTGCGGCACATGTGATCCCAGTACTCCTGGAAGTCTTCCCAGGTTTTGGGCACCGGGCGCATGCTCATCCCGTACATGCGATACCAGGTGATGTGCTCGTCGAAGAGTTGTCGCTTGTCGTCCTCGCTCAGTCCGCCGGCGAATTTCTCGGCGGCCAGCAGGGTGGACTTGAAGAACGTCGCGTGCGCCCAGTAGAAGACGTCGGGGTTCAGCGCGCTGTAGCGGCGTCCCTGGTCGTCGACGCCGTTGAGGCCGATGTGGTAGTCGCGGACCTCGGCGCCGGTCTGCGGGGCGCGGTAGCCGTCGAACACCACCCCGCCGATCGGGTAGATCGAGCGCATCAGCCGCGGGATGCGCTCCATGAAGAAGATCGAGTGATCTTTGACCGCGGCGCCCAGCTGCGGGTGCATGTTCTGCATCGAGCCCGCCCAGGTCCCCTGGAACAGCCCCGTCCATTGACCGAAGTACTTCCAGGTCAGCGAGTCGGGGCCGAGCGGAACCGGTGGCGCGTCGTAGCCACCGCTGCTCACGGGACAGCCCGACGCCATCTCCGCATCGCTGGCCGCCGGGCAGCTATCCGACTTTTCTTGAGTCACGAGCGCGCACTCCCAGTCACTGTTAGGCGTTTGGACAACACGTGTTGTCAATATGGGGCCAGCTTAGGAGCACTTGGGGTTGGGCGTCAACGGCGGGGCGGTCGGTACACGGGCATCCCGCTCTACGGCAACAACAACGGACTGCTCGGCACCGACGGAAACCGAGCCAGCGGTGCCGAATGCGTCATCGACAACGGTCGCCCAGTCTGCTTACATAACGCTACTCATCGTAGTGTAATTGCATTGGAAGGTACGTGATGAAGCGCGCTGCACCGCAGGTCGTCGACCATTCGAGCGCGGGGAACGCCGACGTTCAGTTGAACGAACTGGGCTACTACGCGGTGACCAGGCACCCCGCCGACGCTCGCGTGGTCCTGCCCGAAGCCCGGACGGCGGAGGCGCTCGGCCTGGGCTCCTGCCACATCGGTGAACGCTTCACCGTTAAAGACCCGGCGGTTCTCAGCGGCGCCGTAGCGGGCTGCAGCTCCAGTTTGGGGATCGCCCCGTCGACCAATCACCACACCCGGCACCCCACCGTGACCGCGACCGTGGGCTCAACAATGCACGCGCTGACCGAGGGCCGCTTCGCCATGGCGTTCGGCCGCGGAATGGCCGGGTATTGGCCGGCGATCGGCCTGCCGGCGGTGACCGCGGCGCGGCTGCGTGACTTCTTCGGGATCCTGCGCCGGCTCTGGACGGGCGAGATGATCCTCAACCACGACGGCCCGGCCGGGAAATGGCCAATGCTGCGCCACGCAAACGGCTTGGCCGACGGCCCACCGATCGGCCTGGTGGGCGTCGGCCCCAAAACGATGGAACTAGCCGGCGAGATCGCCGATTTCGTCGTGCTCCACACCTTCTTCTCCGACGAGGCGACAACGGCATCGATCGCAGCCGTGCGGCGCGGAGCCGAACGCGCGGGCCGCGATCCGGACAGCATCCGTATCTGGGCTTGCCTGGCGACGGTCTGCGACTCGTTGTCGCCGGACGATCAACTGCGCCGTGGCGTCGGCCGACTGGCGACCTATTTGCAGGCCTATCCCGATGTGCTGGTCTCCGCCAACGGCTGGGATCGCGTCGTGTGGGAGCAGATCCGCCAGTCCGACCTGTTTACCGATGCCGCCACCGCCGGGCCCATCGATGCCAGTGCCTCGTTTGAAACGTTGCAACGGCTCGCCGACCTCATTCCCGCCGAATGGCTGACCTCGGCGGCATCAGGATCGGCTCGGGACTGCGCGCGCACCATCGCCCGGCAGTTCCAGCAGGGCGTGCACTCCGTCATCATGCATGGGGCGAGTCCGCAGGAGCTCGAGCCCGTCGTACAGGCCTACCGGGCGAACCGACCGACGCTACGCAGACCCGTCGCGGCGAACCCGGGCAAATTCGCCTGAGGCTTCGCGAGCTCGACCCGGGGTAAGGCGTCGACCACTCTGCCGATGCTGCAGCCGCTTTCACTGCGGTTGAGTCGCGTCATGCGGTTCAGGCCGCCGGCTTTTCGGCGCTTGGTCATCGTCGGTTCTTACAGGCTGCCGGGTGTCCCTTCCGGAACTTTGGGGGCGTTCGGCATCCAGTTACACGGCATCCAGTGTTGCCACGCCTGGAGCGCGCACTGCTGCTCTGGTGTGAGTGGACCGGGACCCGCGCAAGGCGGCAATCCTGGCCCATCGCAGGTCGGTGCGGGATCGGCGTGCGCAGACGGCGCGACAATCAGTGCACCCGCGGCGACGATGAGGCCCGCGAGCGCCAAGGCGACTCGTTGCATGTCGATTCCTCCTAGCTGAAGCGGCACGGTCGGTAACGCCAGCGGCCATCGAGCCCGCAGCAGAGACGGGTGCGAGTCGTCAGTTTTTACTCTTTCGTTCAGGAAAATACGCCTCAGTTCCGACAACCGTGACGGTTATCGCTAGACGCCACCGCGCCGGCGCTAGTCGCTACCGCGACTATTTCGCAGCCCACGCGGAGACAGACCGGGTACCTCTACCTCCGCCGGAGCATCATGAAGGCCATGGCAGACGGGGCAGCGCGGACAAACTTCGATCACAGTGCGTGCTACCGCGACGGCCTGCACCCGCCCACCAAGGCGGGTCGCCAGCAGTGCCGCACCAGCGGACCAGCGAGTCGCGTGGGCACCGAGACCAATCGGCCGACTGCGGCTGCGTCACCGCCGACCGCTCCGCGAGATGAGGCCGCCGCCGAGGTTCGCCAAAGACGTGCGGCCGCCGCCGAGCGGTATCGGCCCGAGACGGTTCGGCTCCTGCTCGTCGCCCAGGCGCCACCGGCTGCCGACGACCGCTACTTCTACTTCCCCGACGTGCCGACGCAGGACACACTCTTTCGGTCGGTGGCTCGGATCATCCTGCCGCACACGGCGCCTACCCGTTCCAATAAGGCGTCCTTGCTGGAGCAGCTCCGTGACCGCGGTGTCTTCCTGATCGACCTCAAGCCCGATCCCGTCGACGGGACCGCGCTGTCGCCGTACGTGCCCGAACTGCTGGACCGGATCGCCAAGCTGGCACCCGAACGCATCATCTTGATCAAGACCGACGTGTACGACGAGGCATATCCTGCGCTGGCGCGCGCTGGTCTCCCCGTCAGCAGCGTCCGTGTCCCGTTCCCCGCGTTCGGGCAGCAAAGCGCGTTCAAAGCCGCGTTTAGTCGGGCACTGGCTGGCGAGTGACGGCCCGTCGCGCACTCGCGATACCGGATCTCCGGCCGAGCTGACCGCGACCGGCCTAACTAGGGAGGAACCGCGCTCGGTGTCGTCCAGGACCAATCGGCGCGACCCCATTCGCGTCTGCCTGGTCATCGGCACTGTCGGCCGTTTGACCTGCGAAAACTCTGTCGGGCTGACAGGATTTGAACCTGCGACCACTTGACCCCCAGTCAAGTGCGCTACCAAACTGCGCCACAGCCCGCCACCGCCGGACAAGCCGGGCAGCAGGTCGAAAGCCTACCGCAAGCAACCAGGCGCCCCGAACTCGCGTGAGGGCATCGGCCGCCGCAAGAGAAACGCGTAGGCTCGCCGCGAGCCTGTCCCCCTCCGGCAGCGCCGCCAACCCCAGGAACCGCGACTGATGCAGATCCCCTTTGTCGAAGCCTTGCTCGGCATGGTCGATCGCCGCCCGGACCCGATGCACATCCCCGGGACCACCGAAGACTCCGTGACCGACGACGTCGTCGACGCCGTCGACGTCGGCGATACCCTGCTGCTACTTGAGAAGATGGAGAACCGGCTGGTCCGGCACACCTTGCGCCATCCAGACGTGCTGAGCAGCGAACAGCTGCGCCGGCTGCGCTACCTGCTCAATTTCGCCCGGCTCGAGGACTTCGAGCCCGGCGCGGCGGGCCCGGGCGGCACCCGGGGCCGCGGCGACGTCTCCGTCGGCGCGGAGCTGGCCCCGTGGCGGGCCAAGGTGGCCGATGCGCTGTACGGCCCGCTGCGCGAGGAACGCGACCCGGTGATCGCACTGACCGCGGCCCGCGATGCGCTGGGCGGCCTCGCCGCCGGCCAGGACGAGCAGCGCGGCCTGCTGATCGAGCACCACGGCAATGACTTCTCCCAAGCCGAGCTCGACGCCGAGGTGGGCCACAAGAAGCTGGTCACCGTCCTCGGCGGCGGCGGGGGCGCGGGCTTCGTCTATATCGGCGGCATGAATGCGCTGTTGGAGGCCGGACCGGTCCCCGACTACCTGATCGGCTCGTCGTTCGGTTCGATCCTGGGATCGGTGGTCAGCCGCGCACTGCCGATTCCCATCGAGGAATACGTCGCATGGGCCAAGACGGTGTCGTTCCGCGCTATCCTGGGGCCCGAGCGGCTGCGCCGCCGCCACGGCCTGACCGGGGTGTTCTCGCTGAACTTCGATCAGTTCGCCGACGCCATGTTCCGCCGCGAGGACGGCGAGCCGATGCGGATGTCGGATCTGGCCATCCCCTTCGATGCGGTGGTGGCCGGGGTGCGCCGCCAGCCCTTCGCGGCCCTGCCGGCGCGGTATCGCAATCAGCGACTCGCCGCCCTGCAGCTGCGGTCTTTCCCCCATCTTCCGATCGGGCTCGGCCCGCAGGTAGCGGCCCGACTGTGGCGGACGGCCGCCTTCATCGACCCGCGGGTGGTGAAACCGCTCATCATCAGTGGCGATAATCCGGACTACGACGTCAACGTCGTCGACGCGGCGTCGTTCTCGTCGGCGATCCCCGGGGTGCTGCACCATGAGACCAAGGACCCGGCCATGCAGCCGCTGTTCGACGCGCTGCTGGCCGACAACGACGTCGGGGCGCTGGTGGACGGCGGTGCGGCCAGCAACGTTCCGGTCGAGCTGGCCTGGAAGCGGGTGCGCGACGGCCGGCTGGGCACCCGCAACGCCTGTTACTTGGCCTTCGACTGCTTCCATCCGCAGTGGGATCCGCGCAACCTGTGGCTGGTGCCGATCACTCAGGCCATCCAGTTGCAGATGGTGCGCAACGCCCCCTACGCCGACCATCTGGTCCGGTTCTCCCCGACGCTGTCGCCGGTGAACCTGGCGCCCTCGGCGGCCACCATCGAGCGGGCCTGCCAGTGGGGGCGCAAGAGCGTCCAACGCGCGATCCCGGTGATCTCGGCACTGTTGGAGCCCATCTGGTGGGAAGGCGAAAAGCCCGCGGTGGCGCCCGCCGCGGCGGTGCACCAGCAGGCCGCGCCGATGAGCACCGTCATGTCCGTGCTCCGCACACCGCGGAGCCGCTGGGAGCGGTGGCGCAACCGCGACGCGATCTGATCCGCTCAGACCGCCATCAGCCGATACAACCCGATCAGTCCGACCACGATGATCACCGCCCGCAGTGCATTCGGCGACAGCCGGCGCCCGTAGTGCCCGCCCAGATATCCCCCGATCAATGAGCCGACCGCGATCAAACCGGCTGCCGGCCAACTGATCCGGTCGAACGCGGTGAGGATGTAGGCCAGTGCGGCGACGACGTTGACCAACAGCGTCAGCAGCACCTTCGCCGCGTTCATCCGCTGCATCGACTCGGGCAGCAGCACCCCCATCACGCCGATCAGCAGAATGCCCTGTGCGGCAGAGAAATAGCCGCCGTAGACCGCGACCGCGAACGTCCCGATCGTCAGCGCCGCCAACCGGCCGCGGCTCAGCTGCTCCACCGAGCGGCCGGCCTCCTGCGCGCGGCGCTGGGCCACGTTCTGGATCTTCGGGCCGACCACCACCAAGACCAGCGCCGCGATCAGCAGCACCGGAACCACCCGGTTGAACACGCTTTCGGGCAGGTGCAACAACAAATAGGCGCCGCAGATCGCACCGATCACCGACCCGGGGATCTGCCAGCACAGCCGATCCCACTGCCCGCGCAGTTCCCGACGGTAGGCCCAGGTGCCCGATACCCCGCCGGCCACCAACCCGATCGAGTTGGAGATCGTCGCGGTCAACGGCGGGAACCCCAGCGTCACCAGTGTCGGGAAGGTGATCAGTGTCCCGGAGCCGACCAGGGAGTTGATCGCCCCCGCCCCCACCCCGGCCAGCATGATCAACACCATCTGCGAGACCGACACCCGCAGCACCCTACGCTGATCGTGCGAAGGATTTCGGGCAGCCGCGGTGGAAGGTGAGGCGATGACGCGCAGGTGGGGAAAGCTGGCCGCCGGTGCGGCCTGCGGGATGCTGGTCGCTATCGGGGCGACGCCGGCGGCCCAAGCCGAGCCAGAGGTGCCGTCGGGCCAGTACGCTTTCAGCGCCCAGCACGGGCCGTCGCAGCGGTCGGCAACCTGGACGTTCACCCCATGCGGGCCGACCTGCACCACCGTCGACGGGGAACGCTGGCTGCAGAACGCGGACTTTCATCTCAACGGTGGCCGTTGGGAGTACAGCGGCCGGGGCAGTATGGATTGCCCGGTGGATCACACTCCCCTGCCGGTGTCGAAAACCGTCAGCTTCGATGCGGTGACCCTCGCCGGCCAATGGACCACCGCCACGCTGGAGCAGTGCGGTCGAGGACCGGCCGGCGGCGTGGTCGGGCAGTGGGATTTCCAGCTCACCAAGACCGGATGATCCCCGTCAGCGAGAACGCTTGGCGCCCCGCTTCTCTCGCACCCGTACGTTGACCCGGATCGGGCTGCCCTCGAACCCGAAGGTCTCCCGCAGCCGTCGTTCCAGGAACCGGCGGTAACCGGCCTCCAAGAACCCTGAGGTGAACAACACGAATGTCGGCGGACGCGCCGTGGCCTGAGTGGCGAACAGGATCCGCGGCGCGCGGCCGCCCCGCGCCGGCGGCGGGGTCGCCGCGACCACTTCCTTGAGCCAGGTGTTGAGCTGTCCGGTCGAGATCCGGGTGTCCCAGGACGCCAGCGCGGTCTCTAACGCCGGCACCAACTTCTGCACGGCCCGACCGGTTTTCGCCGAGATATTCACCCGCGGCGCCCACGCCAGCCGGGCCATGTCCCGGTCGATCTCCTTGTCCAGCAGATAACGGCGATCCTCGTCGACCAGGTCCCACTTGTTGTAGGCCAACACCACCGCCCGGCCGGCTTCGACCACCATCGAGATCACCCGCTGGTCCTGCTCGGTCAGCGGCAACGACGAATCGATTAGCACGATCACCACTTCGGCGGCGTCGATCGCGCCGTGGGTACGTACCGAGGCGTAGAACTCGTGCCCGCTGGCCTGGCCGACCTTGCGGCGCAGCCCGGCGGTGTCGACGAAACGCCAGATCTTGCCGTCCATCTCGATCAGCGAGTCAACCGGGTCGACGGTGGTTCCGGCGACGTCGTGCACCACCGAACGCTCGTCGCCGGCCAGCCGGTTCAGCAGCGAACTCTTGCCGACGTTGGGCTTGCCTACCAGCGCCACCCGGCGCGGGCCACTCCCGCCACCAGCGGTCTCGGCGACCTCGGGCAGCTTGGCGATCACCTCATCGAGCAGGTCGGCGACGCCACGGCCGTGCAGGGCGCTGACCGCGTACGGTTCACCCAGCCCCAGCGACCACAGTGCCGCCGCGTCGGCCTCGCCGCGCTCACCGTCAACCTTGTTGGCGGCCAAGAACACCGGCTTGCCGGAGCGGCGCAGGATCCTCGCGGCGGCCTCGTCGCCGGCGGTGGCGCCCACCACCGAATCCACCACCAGGATCACCGCGTCGGCGGTGCGCATCGCCACCGCGGCCTGCTCGGCCACCAACTGCTGCAAGCCCTTGGCGTCGGGTTCCCAGCCGCCGGTGTCCTGCACCACGAAGCGGCGCCCGGTCCACAGCGCGTCGTAGGACACCCGGTCGCGGGTCACCCCGGGCAGGTCCTGCACCACCGCCTCGCGCCGGCCCAGGATGCGGTTGACCAGCGTCGACTTGCCGACGTTCGGTCGGCCCACCACGGCCACCACCGGCGGGGGGCCGGCGTCCTCGACGAGATCGTCGAACTCGCCGTCTTCGCCGATCTCCCAGTCGCTTTCGTCGACCCAGGTGCCGTCGGATTCACTCATCGGATCGCCCCGCAGCGCTGCTCGACCAATTCCCGCAGGTGGTCGACCACCTGCGCCTGCGTCATCTCCCCGGTGTCGACGATCACCGCGTCGTCGGCGGGCCGCAGCGGCGACACCGCCCGGGTCGAATCCAGTTCATCGCGACGAAGCACGTCGGCCAGCACGGCCGCATAATCATCGCCCAGCCCGGCCGCCACGTTCTGGTCGTTGCGCCGCCGCGCCCGAGTCTCGGCGGAGGCGGTGAGGAAGATCTTGACGTCGGCATCGGGCAGCACCACGGTGCCGATGTCACGGCCTTCGACCACCACACCGCCGGCTTCGCCGGCCAACTGCCGCTGCAGGTCGACCAGCCGGGAGCGCACCGCGGGAATCGCCGAGACTCCCGAGACCGCCCGCGTCACCTCATCACCCCGAATCTCACGCGAAACGTCTTCACCACCAAGGTAAGCGCGGTCACCGTCGGGGTGGGAGTCCACCGCGACCTCGACGCCGTCGGCAACCCGGGAAACCCCCTCGGCGTCGTCCAGGGCAACCCCGGAGCGCAGCACCGCCAGCGTGACGACGCGGTACATCGCACCGGTGTCCAGATAGCTTTCCCCCAGTGCTCGCGCCAATCCGCGTGACACCGAGGACTTTCCGGTTCCGGCCGGGCCGTCGATGGCCACCACGACGCCGCTGCCCGTGCTCACAGTCCGACCGCCTTGTACAGTTCGCCGATCTCTTTGCGGCCCAATTTCCGGATGGTGCCGGGCCGCTGCTCCCCCAGCGCAACCGCACCGATATCGGTGCGCACCAACTCCTGTACCGGGAATCCGACGGCCGCCAGCATCCGGCGCACGATGCGTTTGCGGCCCTCGTGCAGGGTCACCCGCACCAGTGTCTTTCCGGGGACGGCGTCGACCACCGCGAAGTCGTCGACCTTCGCCGGCCCGTCGTCGAGTTCGACCCCTTCGCGCAGTTTCTTGCCGAGCCCGCGCGGCACCGTCCCGAGCACGGTGGCCACATAGGTTTTGGGGATTTCGTAGGAGGGGTGCATCAGCCGGTGCGCCAGCTCGCCGTCGTTGGTCAGCAACATCAATCCCTCGGTGTCGGCGTCGAGCCGACCGACGTGAAACAGCTTGGCGTCACCGCGAACCCGGTGCTCGACGTAGTCACCGATGCACGGCCTGCCGCGGTCGTCCGACATCGTCGAATGCACGCCGCGCGGCTTGTTCAGCGCCAGGTACACCCGGGTGTCGTCGACGGTCACCCGGGCTCCGTCGACCCGGATCACCGCCGCGCCCGGATCCACTCGGGTACCGAGCTCGGTCACGATCTGGCCGTCCACCTCGACCCGGCCGTCACGGATCATCTTCTCGGCGACCCGGCGCGAGGCGACACCGGCCTGCGACAGGACTTTCTGCAGGCGCACACCTTCTTCATCAGGCCAGGCCATCAGTCGTGGTCCACATCGAAAGTCAGCGGCTGATCAGCCGCCGGCGCACCGCCGAGCTTCATGAAACGCGGTTCGCTGTCCAAGGTTTCGCTCAGATCGTCGATCACGTCGACGTCGGGCAGCAGCGGCGCGATGTCGGGCAGGTCGGACAGCGAGGACAGGCCCAGCCGCTCCAAGAACAGCTCGGTGGTCGCGAACGTCACCGCGCCGGTGTCGGCGTCCGCGCCGGCTTCGGTGATCAGGCCGCGGGCCAACAGCGTCCGCATCACCGCGTCCACGTTGACGCCGCGCACCGCACTGACCCGAGCCCGCGTCACCGGTTGCCGGTAGGCGACCACGGCAAGGGTCTCCAGGGCGGCGCGGGTCAGTTTGGATCGGGCGCCGTCGAGCAGCAGGCGCTCCACGTAGGGGGCGAATCGGGCGCGGGTGTAGAGCCGCCAGCCGCCGCCGGCCTCGCGCAGGTCGATGCCGCTGTCACGTTCGGCGAGCTCGTCGGCCATCGCTCGCAGCTTGGCGGTGATCCGGTACACCGGCTGTTCGGTGGCGGCCGCCAACGCCTCGACGGTCACCGGGGTGTCCACCACCAGCAGCAGGGCCTCGAGCACCGCGCCCAGCTCGGAGTCCTCGAGTTCGGGGGCCAATGCGACATCGATGCCCAGGTCGGAACCGGCGGGACCGGCAGGCTCGGACGGTTCCGAGAGCTCAGGTTCGGGCAGGTGGTCAGTCATCAATTCGTCTCGCACTACTCGGCCGATTCTGCTTTCACCAGGTCTTCATTGGTCGGACGTTCACCGGTCCACGACACCTGGAGCACACCAAGTGGTTCTGACTGCTCGAATGCTACCGCCCGCGCCCGATACAGTTCGAGCAGCGCCAGGAAGCGGCCGACGATCTCGATCGGCGCCCGGCAGTCGGCCACCAGTTCGGCGAACGACGCCCACTGACCGGTGCCGCGCGCCTCCAGCAGCCTCAGCAGCACGCCCGCCTGCTCAGGCACCGACACCATCACCTGATGCAGGTGCTCGGTGCCCACCGTGGGGACCGGCCGCGGTGTGAAGGCGGCCGCCGCGATCTGGGCGAACGACTCGGCGTCGACGCCCAGCATCACCTCGGGCAGCAGGTTGGCGAAGCCGTCCTCCAGCGACACCGCGCGCGGATAGCTGCGCAGCGCGGCGGCTTCGAGCTCGGCGAACATCTGCGCGACGTGCTTGAACGCCCGGTACTGCAGCAGCCGCGCGAACAGCAGGTCACGGACCTCCAGCAGGGCCAGGTCCTCTTCGTCGTCGACCTGGCCGGCGGGCAGCAGCCGGGCCGCCTTGAGGTCGAGCAGGGTGGCCGCGATGACCAGAAACGCCGTCGTCTCCTCCAGGCCCAGCTGCGGGCCGACGTCGCGGGTGTAGGCGATGAAATCATCGGTGACCTGGTGCAACGCCACCTCGGTGACGTCCAGGCGGTGGGCGAAGATCAGCTGCAGCAGCAGGTCGAAGGGACCCTCGAAGTTGGTCAGTCGAACGCGAAAACCGGTGGCAGCCGTTTCGGTGTCGGTCTCGGTGTCGGTACTCACGCGCCGAATCGGTCGATGACTTCGCGGGCCAGCGCGCGGTAAGCCAGCGCACCGCTGGATTTCGGGGCCCAGCTGGTGATGGGCTCGCCCGCGACGGTGGTCTCGGGGAAACGGACGGTGCGGGTGATCACCGTGTCGAACACCAGGTCGCCGAAGCGCTCCACCACCCGCGACATCACCTCCCGGGAGTTGACCGTGCGCGGGTCATAGCGGGTCAGCAGGATGCCGCTGATCTCCAGTTTCGGGTTCAGCCGGTCGCGGACCTTCTCGACGGTGTCAGTCAGCAACGCCAGGCCGCGCAGCGAGAAGTACTCGCATTCGGTCGGGATCACCACCCCATCGGCACAGGCGAGGCCGTTGACGGTGAGCAGCCCCAGCGACGGCTGGCAGTCCACCAGCAGGTAGTCGTAGCGGTCGAGCACCGGACGCAGCGCACGGGCCAGCGAATGCTCCCGGCCCACTTCGTTGACGAGCTGGATCTCGGCCGCCGACAGATCGATATTGGAGGGCACCAGGTCCAGGTTCTCGACGCGGGTCTGCATCAGCACGTCGTCGATGTCGACCCGCGGCTCCACCAGCAGGTTGTGGACGGTGTGCGCCAGTTCGTAGTGCGGCACGCCGAGCCCGGCCGACAGCGCCCCCTGCGGGTCCAAATCGACCAGCAGTACCTTGCGGCCGTATTCGGCCAGCGCCGCGCCGAGATTGATGGTCGAGGTGGTCTTGCCGACGCCGCCCTTCTGGTTGCACATCGCGATGACCTTGGCGGGGCCATGTGTCGAGCGGGGCTGCGGCTCGGGGATGTTCCGCGGTGGACGCCCGGTCAAGCCGACGGCGGAGCTGTCGTCGTCGCTCATGGCCGGTACGGCGAGGTGGTGGCGGACATCCGCAGAAGTCTAACGGGTGACCGGCGCCCATACCTGCTACATGAGCAGTCCTCAGGCGTGCCGATCGCCATAGGATCGCACTCATGAGCCTCAAACGACGCATCCCCTTCCTGCGGTGGTCGTTCCTGCGGATGGCGACCGGTGCCCGCAACATCACCACGACCGGCCAGATCGGCGACGGCCGCGAAGCCGCCGCCGTCGACTACGTGCTGTCGAAGGCCCGGCCCGGCGACATCGACGACGTGCTGGCCCGCATCGACGAGTTCGCCTACGAGAAGTCGCTGCTGATCAATGTCGGCGACGAGAAGGGCGCCCTGCTCGATGCCGCGGTGCAGCGGGTCAACCCCGCACTGGCCCTGGAGCTGGGCACCTACTGCGGCTACAGCGCCCTGCGCATCGCGCGCGCCGCACCGGCGGCCCGGATCTATTCGATCGAGCTGGCCGAGGCCAACGCCGACAACGCCCGCCAGATCTGGGCGCACGCCGGGGTCGCCGACCGGATCACCTGTGTGGTGGGCACCCTCGGCGACGGCGGGCGCACCCTGGATGCCTTGACCGCACGGCACGGCTTCACCGCCGGTGCGTTGGATTTCTTGTTCCTCGACCACGACAAGGACGCCTACCTGCCGGACCTGCAGAGCATTCTGGACCGGGGCTGGCTGCACCCGGGCTCGGTGGTGGTCGCCGACAACGTCAAAGTGCCGGGCGCGCCGCGCTACCGCGAATACATGCGGGCCCAGCAGGGGTCGCACTGGGACACCACCGAGCACAAGACGCATGTCGAGTATCAGCGTCTGCTGCACGATCTGGTGCTGGAGTCGACGTATCTGGGGTAAGGCGTCACCCGTACCGAGTTTTTTGGTGGCTGTATTGCGCCAGCCGCGAACCGAGCCAACTGTGGATTCGTGCGGCCACCGCATACCAGCCCGGCTCGAGCATCATGTCGTGGCCCATATCCGGAAAGAATTCGGCATCGGTGCCATAGGCGCGCGCTGTTGCGTGTACGTCCTTGGCCAGTATCAGGCCATCGTTTTGTGCGCCCAACACCAGCATGGGGGCCGTCACCCGCTGCGGCCGTGGAAGTTCCTGAAACATCAGACCCAGAAACAACGCGCGGGCACTTTCCTCCCGTAGTCGCGCCGCGCAGGCAGTGACCACCTGTTCGGGAGTCCGTGCGCAGAAAAAGTGTTCGCGGGCAAGCCTGGGCGTGTTCACATTCGAAACGGTCCTGCCGGTGACCATGCCGCGCGCCGTGAGCCAGGGATGGTGCTGAATCGCTTTCCCCACCGTTCCGATGGCTCCGCGCGGAGGGACGGAGGCCAACAGCACCCCGGCAGGCGCAGCACGCGATTCGAGGTACTTCTGCACGACGAAGCCGCCCATCGAGTGGCCGATCAGCACGGGTCGGGTGGGCATCGCGTCGGCCACCGCCGCGACGTCGTCGACGTAATCGGCGATCGAACACCGGCTCAGCGGCTGAGAAAGTGTGCTTGCTCCATGTCCCCGCAGGCTGACGCCGACGGCCCGGTAGCCGTTGTTGGCAAAGAAGTCCAGGAAGTGGTCGTGCCAGCACCACGTCGCATGCCAGGCGCCGTGCACGAAAACCAGCGGTATCGGATGGGCGTCGCCGCGCGGTCGCCGCTCGACTACCTCAAGCATGGGTCGGCTCCTGCGCTGTCGGGACAGCTACGGCGGGTCTACGGCGTCGCTGGGCAGCTACGGTTCGGAACATGACCTTGGGGCGTAGCAGCCGGCTCGGCGGGTCGACGAGGTTCATGGCCCGGAAGAATGCCTCGGTGATGACGATGTCGGATTCTGCTGCGGCAAGCAGTCGTTGGGTATAGCGGTTCGCCAGCCGGGTCCGCACCGTCCGTCGGCCCTGGACTTGGGGCAACGCGAGGTCGGCACCCGACGCCATCTGCCATGCCGCATCGACCGACTTGGCGGAAGCTTGAAAGAACCGGTGGGCTAGGTTATCGCTGCCGTGCGAAAGGCAGTCGCGCAATGCGATCGCCTCCAGCGCGGCCACCGACATGCCTTGCCCGTAAACCGGGTTGAAACTGCACATGGCATCACCGCACACCAGCAGACCGGCCGGTAACCGGGCCATCGTGTCGTAGCGGCGACGCACACTGGCCGGATAGCGGTAGCGCGACACCTCGGTCAGCGGTTCGCCGGCTTGCATTGCGGCGATCATCGGAGGCGGCGCGAATTCCGCGGCGTAACAGAGCATTCCGGCGCGGTCAGTGGGCGGTTCGTGGCCGGCCAGTCCGGCCAGCGTGAGCATCCAGGTGTTGTGCTCGCATGCGAACAACGCCCCACCGGTCGGCCGCTCCGGCACCGCACCGACCAGTATCAGTTTCTCGGTGAGGGTGCCCGCCGGTATTCGCAACAACTGGCTGGCATAGGCGACCGCCACAGTGATGTGTTCCTCCGCTGGGCGCCCATAGCCGTGGGCGTCCAGAAATGCCGGCGTGCGCCCGGCGCGGCCCATCGCGTCGATCACCAGGTCCGCGGCCAGCTCCCGTTCACTACGTGTGGCACGATCCGCGACCCGCACGCCGGCGACCCGGTCGGTGGTGGGCGCAACCAGTTCCACCACATCGTGGCCGTCCAGAACGGACACATTGTCCACAGAACGCACCCGCTGGCGAACGTGGGCCTCCAGAAACGGCCTGCTGGCCAGATAGGACCCGATCGGCGTGTCGAACGCGCCCGACCGGTTCAGGTCGTGTCCGCCGAGCCGCAGCCAGACCTGGGACAGGTCACTGCCGTCGAGCAAATGCCCGCCGGCGGCGACAAGCTCGTCGAGCATGCCGGGAAACAGCATGTTCAAGGCGGCCGCGCCGCCGGCCAACAGGCCGTGCACATGCCGCCCCTGCGGCACGCCGCGCCGTTGTGCGGATTCGTCGGGCAACTCGTCTCGTTCGACCACGACCACGCTGCGGTAGAAGTCGGCCAGGACGCGAGCCGCCAACAGTCCGCCCATACTGGCGCCTAACACGACGGCGCGCTCACCTACGGGTTCCATCTCGAATCCTCCATGACCCGACCCGGCTGCCGATGCCGGGCTGTCCTGAGGATTACGTCGCGGAGATCGCGCAGCCTAGAGTAGGCGGCTACTCCATTTCTCTGCCGAGCAGTCGCGAAAGCCCCCTGCACGAGGCGTTTTTGGGGGCTTAAGTGTCTGCTCGCGCATAAGGGCCCGCGGTTAAAAGGAACTACCGGGCG
>NZ_JCALEC010000002.1:0-608892 GCF_059813185.1 Mycobacterium sp. NGS18 | reverse complement strand
CACCACACCCCCAACACGGGGCGCCAAGGATGTGGCAAAACAACAACAAACAAAAACCACCAAACACACTATTGAGTTCTCAAACAACACGCCCCACTCGGACGCGCAGTCAACCCGCGGCTAAAAGCCGCGCATTGGCAGTGCGGACAAGTGAAACGCCCCCGGAATCGCTTTGCGATCTCTGCGGTTCCCGCGGGCTTGTCGCGCTGACCGGGTCTGGCCTGGTCGCTGCGACGTGGACTAAGTTACGCGAGGTGAAACTGGGAGTCAAATCCGCTGCTAGAAGCGATATCTCGGCCACTTCAAGATCAACTTCCCGCGCGCAGAGCTCCCCGCAAAGCCCCCGCTAGACCCGCTGGACTCCGGCGACGTTGCGCTTGCCGCGGCGCAGCACCAGCCACCGGCCATGCAGGAAGTCGTCGGGCTGCGGCGTCCATTCCTCGGTGTCGACGCGGACGTTGTTCACCGAGACGCCTCCCTCGCCGATCGTGCGGCGGGCCGCGCCCCGACTCGCCGACAGTCCGGTGGCGACCAGCAGGTCCACGATCCCGTCGGCGGCACCGGGCTCCAGCTGGGCCACCGAGGTCTCCTGCAGGGCCGCGGTCAGGGTCGATTCGTCCAGCCGGGTCAGCTCGCCCCGGCCGAACAGCGCCTGGCTGGCCAGCTCGACGGCCTCGGTGGCCGCCGCACCGTGCACCAGGGTGGTGAACTCGCGGGCCAGCCGGCGCTGGGCGGCCCGCTCGTGCGGGCGCTCGGCCGTCGCCTGCTCCAGCTCCCCCAGCTCGTCGGCGGATAAGAAGGTGAACCAGCGCAGGTAGCGGATCACGTCGGCATCGGCGGTGTTGAAGAAATACTGGTACCAGGCATAGGGGCTGGTCATCTCCGGATCCAGCCACAGGCTGCCGCCCCCGGTGGACTTGCCGAATTTGGTGCCGTCGGCGGCGGTCACCAGCGGGACGGTCAGCGCGTGCACCGTCGCGCCCAGCTTCTGGCGCACCAGCCGGACGCCGGCGATGATGTTGCCCCACTGGTCGGAGCCGCCGATCTGCAGCGCGCAGCCGTGCCGCTGATGCAGCTGCACGTAGTCGTTGGCCTGCAACAGCATGTAGCTGAACTCGGTGTAGGAGATCCCTTCGGAATCCAGCCGGCGCCGGATGGTGTCGCGGTCCAGCATCACGTTGACCGAGAAGTGCTTGCCGACATCACGCAGGAACTCCAGCGCGGACAGCGAGGCGGTCCAGTCCAGGTTGTTGACCACGACCGCACCGGTGGGACTGTCGTCGAAATCGACGAACCGCTCCAACTGCCCGCGGATCCGCTCGGACCACTCGGCGACCGTGTCGGCGGTGCTGAGGGTGCGTTCGCCCGTTTCGCGCGGATCGCCGATCAGACCGGTGGCCCCGCCGGCCAGCACGATCGGCCGGTGCCCGGCGCGCTGGAAGCGGCGCAGCGCCAGCAACGGCACCAGGTTTCCGGCGTGCAGGCTGGGCGCGGTCGGGTCGAATCCGGCATAGACGGTGATCGGCCCGGCCGTCACTGCGGCGCTCAGCGCGTCCAGGTCGGTGGATTGGGCGATCAGCCCGCGCCAGCTCAGCTCGTCGAGAATCGTCGTCGGCATGGGTCGATTTTCCCGGATCAGTCGCTGGCGCCGGGCGCCGGTGCCCGCGGGCTGCGTCGGTAGGCCGATACTTCGGGGCGGCCGGGCACCCAAAACCGCCACGGCCGGTCTGCGGCCTGGCTGACTCCGACTCGGGGTCCGGCCTGGGCGGCCAGCTGCGCACCCAGCATCAGCCGCACCGGGCTGCGCGCGTCGAACAGGTCGATTCCGTTGTCCTCCATGGTGATTCCCAGAGCCGAGCAGAGGTTTCCCGGGCCGCGGGCCATGCCGGTGCTCGGCACCGCTTCACCGCGACGGGACCGCGCCACCGCGCATCCTTCTTCGACGACCGCGGCCCGCAGCAGCACCGCGGCGGCCGTCCCGTCCGGGCCGCAGGCCACGTTGGCGCAGACGTGCATGCCGTAGCTGCGGTAGGTGTACAGCCGGCCGGGCGGGCCGAACATCACCGTGTTGCGCCCAGTGGGCCCGCGATAGGAATGCGCCGCCGGATCCGGCCAGGGCCCGTCCGGCACACCGCCGTAGGCCTCCACCTCGACGATCGTCGCGCGCACCCCGCGGGCGTCGAGGGTGGCGCCGAGCAGCAGGCGGGCGGCCGCGAGCGGATCCACCGCAAGCCGGTCAGCACTCACGCCGGAGATTGTGCCGGATGCTTGACAACGCGCCGCAACCGGCAGAATATTCATCACATGATGATTTCATCGGGTGATGAATTATCCGGCTCGCTCACCGCCGCGGCCGTCGACATCGAGCACCTGCGGGTGGTCCGCGGCAAGCGGCCGGTGCTGCACGATGTGTCGTTGCGGCTCGCTCCCGGCGCGATCACCGGCCTGCTCGGGCCGTCGGGCTGCGGAAAAACCACCCTGATGCGCTGCATCGTCGGCACCCAGGTCATCACCGGCGGGCGCGTCGAGGTGCTGGGCAGCCCGGCCGGCTCGGCCCCGCTGCGGCACCGGGTCGGCTACATGCCCCAGGAGCCGACCATCTACGACGACCTGCGGGTGATCGACAACGTGCGGTACTTCGCGGCGTTGGCCGGGGTCGACACCCAAGCCGCTGACGAGGCGGTCGACTCGGTGGATCTGCGACGCCACCGCGGCGACTACTGCGCCAAGCTCTCCGGCGGTCAGCGCGCCCGGGTCTCGTTGGCCTGCGCGCTGGTGGGCCGGCCGGACCTGCTGGTGCTCGACGAGCCGACGATCGGCCTGGACCCGGTGCTGCGCGCGGAGCTCTGGCAGCAGTTCGCGGCGCTGGCCCGGCGGGGCACCACGCTGCTGGTATCCAGCCACGTGATGGACGAGGCCGACCATTGCGGCGATCTGCTGCTCATGCGCGAAGGCGCGCTGCTGGCGCGCACCTCACCGAGACGACTGCGAGAGGAGACCGGATGTACGTCGATGGAGGAAGCGTTCCTGTCCGTCATCCGGCGCACCACCGCGCCCCGAACCGGCTGACCGGCACGCTGCAGCTGCGGCCGTTCCTGGCGACCACGCAGCGGATCCTGCGCCAACTGGCCGGCGATCACCGCAGTGTCGCGATGGTGCTGCTGCTACCCAGCCTGGTGATCACGCTGATCTATTTCATGTTCGCCGAGGTTGCCCACCCGCCGGGCACGCCGTCGCCGTTCAACACCGCCTGCCTGATCCTGCTGGGACTGTTCCCGCTGTTCCTGATGTTCGTCATCACCGCGATCACCATGCAGCGCGAACGCGCGTCGGGAACATTGGAACGCATCTTGACCACACCGCTGCGCCGGCTCGACCTGCTGGCCGCCTACGGGACGGCGTTCTCGATCGCGGCGGCCGTCCAAGCCAGCCTGGCGTGCGTGGTCGCGTTCTGGTTGCTGGGCTTCGAGACCCTGGGCAGTCCGGCGTGGGTATTCGTCATCGCGATCGTCAACGCGGTGCTCGGCGTCGGGCTGGGTCTGCTGTGCAGTGCCTTCGCCCGCACCGAATTCCAAGCCGTGCAGTTCATTCCGCTGGTCATGGTGCCGCAGCTGCTGCTGGCCGGGATCATCGTGCCGCGGGCGGCGATGCCCGAGTGGCTGCAGTGGATCAGCAACGCGCTACCGGCCAGCTATGCCCTAGAGGCACTTCAGCAGGTGGGCACCCATCCGGAGCTGACCGGGGTCGCGGTGCGCGACATCGTCATCGTGCTGGCGTTCGCGGTCGCCGCGCTGTGTTTGGCGGCCGTGACGCTGCGACGGCGGACGGGGTAATGTCCGCCGAGATGAGCAACCGAAAGCCGGGGCGCCCCGCCGGCGCCTCCGGTACCCGGGACCGGATTCTGGCGTCGGCACGGGAGCTGTTCGCCCGCAATGGATTCACGCACACCTCGATCCGCTCGGTAGCCGCCGATGCGGGTGTCGACGCCGCGCTGGTGCACCACTACTTCGGCACCAAACAGCAGCTGTTCGCCGCCGCCACCGAGCTGCCCATCGATCCGATGGTCGTGCTGGGGCCGCTGCGGGAAACCCCCGTCGAGCAGCTCGGCCGCACCATGCCGGAGCTGCTGCTGCCACTGTGGGATTCACAGACCGGCACCGGACTGATCGCGGCGTTGCGCTCGATGCTGACCGGAACCGAAGTGCCGCTGGCCCGTTCGTTCTTCCGTGACATCGTGGTCGCAGAACTGGCCCACCGCATCGACGAACCGGCCGGGACCGGCGTGCTGCGCGCCGAATTCGCCGCGAGCCAACTGATGGGCATCGTGGTCGCCCGCTACATCATCGGTCTGGAACCGCTGGCCTCACTGTCCGCCGAGCAGATCGTGGCGATCATCGCCCCGACCCTGCAGCGTTATCTCACCGGGGATCTGCCGGCGGAGCCTGGGCGATGAGACGGGCATGCTCGTCGTCGTCGACCGTGGTCGCCTCGTCGGCCAACAGCACCGGGATGTCGTCCTCGATGCGGTAGGCGCGGCGCAGCCGCGGGTTATACAGCGCCCGGTCACCGGAGCCGCCGGAACGCTGCACCAGCAGCAGCGGACCGCGGTCGGCCGGGCAGACCAGGATGGCCAACAGGGCGGCGTCGATCACGGGTGACTCCCGGCCAGTTCGGCGCGCACCGCGGCGGTCAGCCGCTTGAACTGCTGGCCGGCGGTATCGAAGTACCAGGCGTTACGTCCGGCCTTGGGCAGCCCGGCCTCGCGCAGCGCACCCGGCGTCGGGCGGTAGACAGCGCTCAGCGGCAGGTCCGGCACGACGTGGATGATGTCGGGTCCGACCCCGACGGGGATCTCGGCCACCGCCTCACTGAGGTCCGCGGCGGTGATCGTCGCTCCCGGCCGTACCGTCACCGCCGACACGACGAGTTCCGCCGCGCCCGGCGAGCCGGGCGACACCCGGTAGGTCACCCCCAGATCGATGCCGTTGACGGTGCCCAGCGCGTCGGTGATCACCACCGGATAGGCCGTCCCGCGTGCGGTGTGGATACTCGAACCGCGCCCGCCCGCCAGCCAGTAATCGCCGTCGGCGTCCCGCCGGAACAGGTATTCGGTGGAGATCCAGGTGTCGGCCGGCGCGAACACCCCGCGCTTGACCGAGGCCGACGGGTCGATCGGGCCGCGCGGTTTGGCCAGCAGCACCCCGACTTCGTCGGTCTCGGCGACGCGCACGAAGCCGCGATCGTCTTCCAGGATCAGGTCGTGCTCGGGGTCGTAGGCGGCCAGCTCGACTTCCACCGCGCCGGGCAGCGGGCGACCCTTGCTGCCGACCTTGGCGCCGGAGACGTTGGCCAGCACCGCCTGCCCGTCGGTGGTGGCGAAGAACTCGACCACGTGGGCCGGCGCGAACGCCTCGGTGACCCGGTTCCACAGGCCGACCGGCATACCGGAGCCGATGAACAGCCGCACCGGGTGGTTGCCCTGCAGCACGAAGTTCGGGTCGTCGATGACTTCGCGCAGCATCGCCCAGGTGTAGGACACCACGCTGACCCCGTACTGGCGGACCTCGGCGACGAACCGGTCCGGGTTCAGGCCGCGTGACAGCGCGATGCGCGCCCCGCCCACCACCGCGCCGCCGAGACTGACCAGCAGCCCGGACTCGTGGTGCAGCGGGGTCAGGCAGTACAGCGTGTCGTTGGGGCCGAGCGCGGCCGTCGAGGCGGTGCCGAACGCCGAGAGCGCCCAGCGGTAGTTGGTGATCTGTTTGGCCACCAGCTCGCCGGCCACCGTGCCGATGGCGACGAACGCCAGATCGCGGGCGAATCCCGGGTTGGGCCGGTACCAGCCGGGCAGCTCGACGGCATCGGGATCGATCTGTTCCATGTCGATGACGCCTTCAGCGTCAGCGGGCAGATCCAGGTCGCGCGTCTCGCCGCCACCGAGTACCAGCAGTTGGCAATCCAATTCGCGGGCTGCCGCCAACGCCAGGTCGAGATTGCCCGGGTCGGTGATGATCTCGGAAGTGCCGCCCAGGCGTGCGGCCGCGGCCAGGTCCCCGTCCGGTGGCATCAGCACCGCGACCGCACCCAGTCGGGACAACGCCGCGATCGCGACCATGGCGCTGGGCCGGGTGTCCATCAGGACGCCGACGTGGACACCTTGGCGCACACCGACATCGATCAGCCCGCGAACGACGTTGTCGATACGTTTGTTGACCGCTTCATAGGTGTGCACCCGCCCGTCGAATAGCAGGAACTCGCCGTCCGGGGAGTCGTCCGCCTGCTCATCGATGATGCGGCCCAACGAGATTCGGGTGTGGTCATTGATCTGTCCGAGCCGGGCCAGCCGGGGCAGGGTGCGCGCGGTCTCGACCGCCATGGTGCGCATCGATTTCTGCGCCGCCACCACGGCGTCGGCGGCACCACGCGCCAGGGTGAGCGCGACACCGCCGGCCTCCCCCAGCCCGTGCGCTATCCGCGACGTCATCGCGACGCCGCCCTTGGTGTGCTCGGAGGTCTGGTCGGCCATCAGCGCCACGCCTGGGGGCTGCGGGCCCTGACCTTCTTGCCACAGCACCCAGTCGGCGACCGTCGGCCAGGTCAGTTCGGCGGCCTTGGATCCCACCACCAGACCGAAATGCCCAGCCCGCAACAGGTATTCGAAGACCTTCGCGTTGGGAGCGGCGCGGCGGATACCACGGACCGCGACCGGTTGGCCGATGTCGTCGACCTCGCCGACGAACGCCAGTACCGGGCAGGTGATGTCGGTCAGCGTCACCAGTTGCCCGTTGATCGCGAAGCCGCCGGTCATCATCCGGTTGTGCGCGATGAACTGCTTGAGCAGCTCCGAGATCGCCGGACCCGACCACGCGATCCAGCCCTCGGACTCCAGGAACCGCCGCTGCGCCTCGCGCGGCAGCAATGCCTCCCGGTCGTGCAGCTGGCGCAGAAAGTCCATCCGGGCCTTGGCGGTCTTGAGCGGGTCCATCATCTGGAAACCGATCCGCGCCTGCCAACCGGAGATGTCCAGCCGGTTGAAGACGTGGTCGGCCATGAAGGCCGCCACCCCCGAGGCGATATTCGGCGGCACACCCATCGGCAGCGCGGCCAGGGTGTCCACCGGGGAGCCGAACGCGATGATGCTGGCGATGCTCTTCGAATGCCGGTAGGCGCCGGCCTGGTAGGCGAACATGCCGCCCTGGGAGTAGCCGGCCAGGTGCACGTCACGTCCGGTCGTCTCGGCCATGGTGTCGATCGCCTGGCTCAGGCCGACGATGTGGTCGGCCAGATTGCGGCGCATGCCGCCCTCGACCTCGTCGGGCGAGCCGAAGTCGATCACCCACGGATCCACCCCGGCGGCGTGCAGAATGCCGACCGCTCCCTCCTCACGGGTGACGTCCCACATGTTCGCCGACATCATCATCGGGTGCACCAGCAGCACCGGCGGCCCGGGCCGCGGCTGGCCGGGCCGATTGTCAGGCGGAAAGTAGCGCCGCAGCTTGTACATCGGTGTGCTCTCGACGATCTGGAACGGCGAGGGCACGGTGCCGGTCTCCAGGCCGCCCCAGCGCAGCACCTCCAGGCCGTTTTGCGCGGTGGCCATCAGCCACTCGACCGGCCGGGTGATGGCCGACAGGTTCAGATCCACGCTGCTCCCCTACCTCGCGCCTGATCGTCAATGACGTGCACATTCTGGCACATCAGCGCGGTCGACCCGGCTCGTTCAGCCGCAGGCAGTAGCGTTCTGGCAGTGGCACACCTGCTCGGAGCCGAGGCCCTTCATCTGCAGTACCCCACCGGTGTGGTGCTCGACTCAGTCACCCTCGGGGTGAACGACGGCGCCCGCATCGGCATCGTGGGCCGCAACGGCGACGGCAAATCCTCTCTGCTGCGGCTGCTTGCCGGTGCCATGACGCCGGACTCCGGCCGGGTCACCCGCCGCACCGGCCTGCGGGTCGGTTTGCTGGACCAGGCCGACACCCTCGACCCCGACCGGACCCTCGGGGCGAGTTTGGTCGGCGACCAGGCCGACCACGAGTGGGCGTCCAGCCCGCGGATTCGTGATGTGGTCGACGGCCTGGTCTCCGACATCGCGTGGGACGCACCTGTCGCCGGGCTCTCCGGCGGGCAGCGCCGGCGGGTGCAACTGGCCGCGCTGCTGATCGGCGAATGGGACGTGATCGCCCTCGACGAGCCCACCAACCACCTCGATGTGGAAGGGATCACTTGGCTGGCGGGCCACCTGCAGCAGTGTTGGGCCCGCAACACCGGCGGCCTGCTGGTGGTCACCCACGACCGCTGGTTCCTCGACGAAGTGGCCACCACCACGTGGGAGGTGCACGACCGCATCGTCGAGCCCTTCCAGGGCGGCTACGCGGCCTACGTCCTGCAGCGGGTGGAGCGCGACCGGATGGCCGCGGCCAGCGAAGCCAAGCGGCAGAACGTGTTACGCAAGGAGCTGGCGTGGCTGCGCCGGGGTGCCCCGGCCCGTACCTCCAAGCCCAAGTTCCGCATCGAGGCGGCCAACGCGCTGATCGCCGATGTGCCCCCGCTGCGCGACACGGTCGAGCTGATGAAGCTGGCGACGGCGCGGCTGGGCAAGGACGTCATCGACCTGCTCGACGTCTCGGTCTCGTTCGACGGCCGGGAGGTGCTGCGCGACATCGAGTGGCGGATCGGTCCCGGTGAGCGCACCGGGATCGTCGGGGCCAACGGCGCCGGGAAGTCCACCCTGCTCGGGTTGATCGCCGGCACCGTGACGCCCGACACCGGCCGGGTCAAGCGCGGCAAGACGGTGCGATTGGGCATGCTCGATCAGCAATCCGGGGAGTTGGAGTCGCTCGCCGAGGACCGGGTGGCCGATGTGCTGGGCCGGCTGCGCAACGACTATCAGGTCGACGGCCGCGAGATGACACCGGCGCAGCTGCTGGAGCGGCTCGGGTTCGGCCGCGCACAGCTGTCGGCGCGGGTGGGTGAGCTCTCCGGCGGGCAGCGCCGCCGGCTGCAGTTGATGCTCACGCTGCTGGCCGAGCCGAATGTGCTGGTGCTCGACGAGCCGACCAACGACGTCGACACCGACATGCTGACCGCCACCGAGGACCTGCTGGACTCCTGGCCGGGCACGCTGATCGTGGTCTCCCACGACCGATACCTGCTCGAGCGGGTCACCGATCAGCAGTACGCGATCCTGGACGGCCGGCTGCGGCATCTGCCCGGCGGTGTCGACGAATATCTGCGGCTGGCCGCCTCGGCGCGGCGCGCACCGGTCTCGCCGTCCGCGCCCGCCGCCACTGATTCGGGGGCGCTGTCGGGAGCGGAATTGCGTGCCGCACAGAAGGATCTGACCGCCGTCGAGCGCCGGTTGGCGCGGCTGGCCGAACAGATCGAGGCCAAGCATCACGAGCTGGCCGCTTTCGACCAGTCCGATCACGTGGGCTTGGCCGAGCTCACCCGGCAGCTGCGGGCGTTGGAGGACGAGGTGGCCGAGCAAGAGGGCCGTTGGCTGGAGCTGTCGGAGATCATCGAATAGCACTGGCGTCACAGCGGTCCCGGCAGCACCGTGGGGAAAGCATGTGGGTGTTGCCGAATCGGATAGCGCCTGCGCTATCACGCGGCGCGCCTGCGGCCGTGATATCGCCGGCGCCATCGTTTTCCGCCATCGCACTACCCCGCTGATGTGGCAGCCGTGACTACCGTCTCGTCAGCGCCGCTCGAAATGCTGGTAGTCCACCGGCGATTTCCAGTTGCCGCCCCAGCGCCAGCCGGCGTCGGTGAAGACGCGCACCGCCGGGTCCCCGGGGTGCAGCAGACCAGGCTCGATCCGGTGGCGGTCCAGGTAGACCTTGGCGTTCTTGGGCTCGAATCTGCCGCGGTCGACCGAGGGGTTCAGCAGCGGGTTGATGTCGATAGCCCGGCCGTAGGCGTGCTGTGCCCAGTTGCCCGAACCCGGAACGCGCCGGCAGTTGAAGGCCGAGGTGTTGTTGTCCTCCATCGACAATTCATCGTCGCCGCCGCGGTAGTTCGTGACCGACCGCATCTTCTCGATCGGGAAGTTCAGCCGGTACAGCCGCTCGAATATGGCGATGACCTGCGGAACCAGTTCCTGGTGCACGATCAGCTCGCCGCGGTGCGCATTCGCGTCGAAGCCGAGGTGAGTCACGGTGACGCGCCGCAGTTGCGCCGGGGTGACCGGGCAACCGGGGCGCCAGGTGGCGCCGAGCTCGGCGGCCGTGACGGCGGTGACGGCCGCGGGTGCCGGTGGCGCCGTGCTGGACGGCGGGGGCGGCGCGGGCGGGGCGGCCGACTCGGCCGGCGAAGGCGCACCGGTGCACTGCGGCAGCAGTCCGCACACCGCGATCGCCGACAGCAGCCGGATACTTCGGCGGCCGGTGCTCGGCCCGGCCGGAGGACTCAGCCGTCGACCCATTGCCGCTGCCGCGCAGTGCGTTCGGTGAGAGCGGTCAGCTGGTCGGCGACCCGCGCCGGTGCGGTGCCACCGCGGGCGTCGCGGGAGGCCACCGAACCTTCGACGGTGAGCACCTCGCGCACCTGCGGGGTCAGCTCAGAACTGATGGCGGCCAGTTCGGCATCGGTGAGTTCGTCGAGGCCGACGCCGCGCTGCTCGGCGGCCTTGACCGCAGCGCCCGCCGCCTCGTGTGCGACCCGGAACGGAACGCCTTGCCGCACCAGCCATTCGGCGATGTCGGTGGCCAGGGTGTAGCCGGCCGGCGCCAGCTCGGCCATCCGCTCGGTGTCGAAGCGCAGGGTACCGACCAGCCCGGCCATCGCCGGCAGCAGCAGTTCCAGCTGGGCCGCCGAGTCGAACACCGGCTCCTTGTCCTCTTGCAGGTCCCGGTTGTAGGCCAACGGCTGGGCTTTCAGCGTCGCCAACAGGCCGGTGAGGTTGCCGATCAACCGGCCGGACTTGCCGCGGGCCAGCTCGGCGATGTCGGGGTTCTTCTTCTGCGGCATGATCGAGCTGCCGGTCGACCAGGAGTCGTGCAGCACCGCGTAGCCGAATTCCGTTGAGCTCCAGAGGATGATGTCTTCGGCCAGCCGGGACAGGTCGACGGCGATCATCGCGAACACGAACGCGCCCTCGGCGGCGAAGTCGCGTGCGGCGGTGGCATCGATCGAGTTGTCCGCGGCGGCGGTGAAGCCGAGCTCGGCGGCGATGGCATCCGGGTTCAGACCCAGCGACGAACCGGCCAGCGCCCCCGATCCATACGGCGAGACCGCCGCGCGGGCATCGAAGTCGATGATGCGGTCCACGTCGCGCAGCAGCGGGTGGGCGTGAGCGAGCAGGTGGTGCGCCAGCAGCACCGGCTGGGCGGACTGCAGGTGCGTCTTGCCCGGCATGATCGCGCTCGGGTGAGCGGCGGCCTGGTGCGCGAGCGCGTCGACCACGTCGAGCACCCCGGCGGCCACCCGCCGGACCGCGTCGCGCAGCCACATCCGAAACAGCGTGGCCACCTGGTCGTTTCGTGACCGCCCGGCGCGCAGCCGGCCGCCCAGCTCGGCGCCGACCCGGTCGATCAGGCCGCGTTCCAGCGCGCCGTGCACGTCCTCGTCGGTGACCAGCGGGCCGAAGCTGCCGTCGGCGACGTCAGCGCCGAGGTTGTCCAGACCGGCGAGCAGACCGTCGCGTTGTTCGTCGCTGAGCAGCCCGGCGTCGTGCAGCACCTTCGCGTGCGCCTTGGACGCGGCGACGTCGTAGGGGGCCAGCACCCAGTCGAAGTGGGTGGATTTGCTCAGCGCGGCCAGTGCGTCCGACGGGCCTTCGGCGAACCGCCCACCCCACAGGGATCCCTCGTTGGTGCTCATGCGGTCACCTTTCTCCGGCGAGAAGACGCGAAAGCCCTTAAATCCGCTCCTCTGAGGGGGCTTTCGCGTCTGCTCGCGGTCAAAAATGTCAGCCCAGGTCCCGGCGGGCAGAGATCTTCGAGCTCAGCCCGTGGATCTCGACGAACCCACGCGCGGCGGTCTGGTCGAAGGTGTCGCCCTCGTCGTAGGTGGCCAGGTTGAAGTCGTACAGCGACTCCGCGCTGCGCCGGCCGTTCACCGCGATGTGCCCACCGTGCAGCACCAGCCGCACCTCACCGGACACGTGCTGCTGGGTGTGCGCCACAAACGACTCCAGGGCCGACTTCAGCGGCGAGTACCACAGGCCGTCATACACCAGCTCGGCCCACTTCTGGTCAGTGTGCCGCTTGAACCGGCCCAGCTCGCGCTCCAGGGTGACGTGCTCGAGCTCGGTGTGCGCCGTGATCAGCACCATGGCACCGGGCGCCTCGTAGATCTCGCGGCTCTTGATGCCCACCAGCCGGTCCTCGACCACGTCCAGGCGGCCCACGCCCTGGGCGCCGGCGCGCCGGTTGAGCTCCACGATGGCCTCCAGCACCGACACCGGCTTGCCGTCGATCGAGACCGGGACCCCGCGCTCGAAACCGACGATCACCTCGTCGGGGGTGTTCCAGTTGACCGTCGGGTCCTCGGTGTAGTCGTAGACGTCCTTGGTCGGCGCATTCCACAGGTGCTCGAGGAACCCGGTCTCCACCGCCCGGCCCCACACGTTCTGGTCGATGGAGAACGGCGAGCGCTTGGTGACGTTGATCGGGATGTCGTTCTCCTCGGCGAACGCGATCGCCTTCTCCCGGGTCCAGGCGTAGTCGCGGACCGGGGCCAGCACCTTGAGATCCGGTGCCAGCGAGGCGAATCCGACCTCGAAGCGGACCTGATCGTTGCCCTTGCCGGTGCAGCCGTGCGCGACGGTGCCGCCGCCGTGTTCACGGGCCGCGGCCACCAAGTGCTTGACGATCAGCGGCCGGCTGATCGCCGAGACCAGCGGGTAGCGGTCCATGTAGAGCGCGTTGGACTGAATGGTGGGCAGGCAGTAGCCCTCGGCGAACTCGTCGCGGGCGTCGACCACGACGGCTTCGACGGCACCGCAGTCCAGGGCCCGCTGGCGCACCAGTTCCATGTCCTCGCCGCCCTGGCCGAGGTCGATGGCGACGGCGACGACCTCGCGGCCGGTCTCCTTGCCGATCCAGCTGATCGCCACCGAGGTGTCCAGGCCGCCGGAATACGCCAGGATGACGCGTTCGGACATCGAGATTCTCCTTGCTTCGTGCTGTATCTACTGCAGGTCTTTGAGGGTGGCGGCGAGTTCGGCGCCGGTCATCGGCTCGCGCGCTGCCACGAAGATGGTGTCATCCCCGGCGATGGTGCCGACGACGTACGGTAGCGCGGCCCGGTCCAGGGCGCTGGCCAGGTAGTCCGCCGCGCCGGGCGGGGTGCGCAGCACCGCGAGGTTTCCGGTGGCGTCGGTGGACACCAGCAGCTCCCCCAGCAGCCGGCACAGCCGGTCGGTGCCGCCGGACAGTCGCATCGGGTTGCCGTCCTCGGGGATGACGTACCCGCCGGCTCCTCCATCGGGGCCCCGCAGCTTCACCGCGCCGAGTTCCTCCAGGTCCCGCGACAGCGTGGCCTGGGTGACCTCGATTCCGTCGGCGGCCAGCAGCGCGGCCAGCTCGGTCTGGCTGCGCACCGCTTCGGCGGACAGCAGCTCCCGGATGCGGGCTTGACGGCCCACCCGCGTGACGGAGCTGTCCGGCCGGCTCATCGCGACCGTTCCAGCAACCACACCAACAGCGCCTTCTGCGCGTGCAGCCGGTTCTCGGCCTCGTCCCACACCGCGCTGCGCGGCCCGTCGATTACCGCGTCGGTGATCTCGTCGCCGCGGTGCGCCGGAAGGCAGTGCAGCACAGTGACTTCCGAATCAGCGAGCGCGACGAGTTCGTCGTTGATCTGGTAGGGCCGAAACGGCGCGACCCGGTCCAATCCGTCGTCTTCTTGGCCCATCGAGGTCCAGGTGTCGGTGACCAACACATCGGCGCCGCGAGCCGCCTGGGCCGCATCGGTGGTGACGGTGACCGAGGCGCCGGTGTCGGCGGCGCGCTGCTCCGCGGCGGCGACGACGGCGGGATCAGGTGTGAAGCCGTCCGGTGCGGCGACGGTGACGTGCAGTCCGGCGGTGACGCCGCCGAGCATCAGTGAGTGCGCCATGTTGTTGGCCCCGTCACCGAGATAGGTCAGCGTCAGGCCTTTGAGGGCACCCTTGCGTTCGGCGATGGTCTGCAGATCGGCCAGCACCTGGCAGGGGTGGAACTCGTCGGAGAGCGCGTTGACGATCGGGACGGCTGCCGTGCCGGCCATTGCGGTCAGCCGCTCCTGGGCGAAGGTGCGCCACACGATGGCATCGACGTAGCGCGACAACACCCGCCCGGTGTCCTCCAGGGTTTCGTCGCGGCCCAGCTGGGTGGACCGGCCGTCGACGACGACGGCGTGCCCGCCCAGTTGGGCGATACCGATCTCGAACGAGAACCGGGTGCGGGTGGAGTTCTTGTCGAAGATCACCGCGACCCCGCGCGGCCCCTCCAGCGGCCGCCGGCTGAACGGCTGCGCTTTCAGTTCGGCTGCCAAGGACAGGATTTCGGCCTGCTCGACCGGGCTGACGTCGTCGTCGCGCAGGAAGTGGCGGATCATTGCCCGGCCTCCTGGGCGGTGTCGAGCACCGCCGGCAGCACGGTGAGGAAACCGTCAACCTGCTCTTCGGTGATGATCAGGGGCGGGGCCAGCCGCACCACGCCCGGTGCGGCGGCGTTGACCAGGAACCCGGCGTCGCGGGCCGCGGCCTCAACGGCTTTGGCCGCCGGTGCGGTCAGCACCACGCCCTGCAGCAGGCCCTTGCCGCGGACGTGGTCGACCAGCGGATGGTGCAGTTCCTCGATGCCGTGGCTCAGTGACTTGCCGAGCATCCCGGCCCGGGCGATCAGATCCCCGTCGGCTAGCGCCCGCAGCACTCCCAGCGCGGCCGCGGTGCAGATCGGGTTGCCGCCGAAGGTGCTGCCGTGGGCGCCCGGGGTCAACAGGTCACCGGCGGCGCCGACGGCCAGGCAGGCGCCGATCGGCAGGCCACCGCCGAGGCCCTTGGCCAGCGTGACGATGTCGGGGGTAATGCCGTCGTGCTGGTGGGCATAGAACGCCCCGGTGCGCCCGACGCCGGTCTGCACCTCATCGAACACCAGCAGCGCCCCATGGGCGGCGGTGATGCCGCGGGCCTCGGCCAGGTAGCCGGCCGGCGGGACGACGACGCCGCCCTCGCCCATGATCGGTTCCAGGAAGACCGCCGCGGTGGTCGCATCGACGGCGTCGGCAAGCGCTTTGGTGTCCCCGTAGGGCACGAAGGTGATCTCGCCCGGCAGCGGCTCGAACGGGGCCCGCTTGTCAGGCTGGCCGGTCAACGCCAGTGATCCCATGGTCCGGCCGTGGAATCCTCCTTGGGCGGCAACGATCCTCGTCTTCCCGGTGAGCCGGCTGATCTTGAAGGCGGCCTCGTTGGCCTCGGCGCCGGAGTTGCAGAAGAAGACCCGTGCGGGCGCCCCCAAGTGGTCGGTCAGCGCTTCGGCCAGCGCAATACCCGGTTCGGTGGCATACAGATTCGAGGCGTGCCCCAGGGTGTTCAGCTGGCTGGTGACGGCCTCGATCACCGCCGGGTGCCGGTGGCCGAGCACGTTGACCGCGATGCCGCCGAGCAGGTCGAGGTAGCTCTTTCCGGATTCGTCGGTGACCACCGCGCCGTCACCGCTGACCAGCGCCAGCGGCGGCGTGCCGTAGTTGTTCATCATCACCGCAGACCAGCGATCCTGCAGGCCTGTCATGGGTTCACCACCTTGGTTCCGGTGCCGGCGTGGGTGAACAACTCGACCAGTACGCAGTGTTCGACCCGGCCGTCGATGATGTGGGCGCTGGGCACCCCACCGCGAACGGCACGCAGGCAGGCTTCGACTTTGGGAATCATCCCGGATTCCAGCTTGGGCAGCAGCTGCTCCAACGTGGTGGTGTCGATCTCGCTGATCAGCGAATCGGTGTCGGGCCAGTCGGTGTAGAGGCCTTCGACGTCGGTGAGCACCAGCAGTTTCTCGGCCCGCAGAGCTTCAGCCAGGGCGGCCGCGGCGGTGTCGGCGTTGATGTTGTGCACCACGCCGTCGGCGTCGGGCGCCAGCGTGGAGACCACCGGAATCCGGCCCGCGGCAATCAGATCCAGCACCGCAGCGGTGTTGACCTGGTCGACGTCGCCGACCAATCCGATGTCGGTGGCGACCCCGTCGACGGTGACACTGCGCCGCACCGCGGTGAACAGCGCGGCGTCCTCACCGGTGATGCCGACGGCGTAGGGCCCGTGGGCGTTGATCAGCCCGACGAGTTCCCGGCCCACCTGACCGAACAGCACCATGCGCGCCACGTCGAGCACTTCCGGTGTGGTGACCCGGAATCCGCCTTTGAAGTCGCCTTCGATGCCGAGCCGCTTGAGCATGGCGCTGATCTGCGGGCCGCCGCCGTGCACCACCACCGGCTGGATGCCGCAGTTGAGCAGGAAGGCCATGTCCGCGGCGAAGGCGTGCTTGAGGGTGTCGTCGGTCATGGCGTTGCCGCCGTATTTGACGACGACGATTTTGCCGTGCAGCTGCTGGAGCCAGGGCAGCGCTTCGGCCAGCACCTGGGCCTTGTCGTGTGTGGTCAGTTCGCTCATGAGCTATACGCGGAGTTCTCTTCGACGTAGGCGTGGGATAGGTCGGTGGTGCGCACGCTGGCGTGCCCGGTGCCCTGGTTCAGCTCGACGGTGACGTCGACGTCCGCGCCGGACAGGTCGACCTCGCGGGCACCGGGCATCGGCATGCCCTCGCTGAACACCGGGGAGCCGTTGAAGGACACCGTGATCCGGTTCGGGTCGATCGCGAACGGCACCATTCCCACCGCTGCCAGCACCCGGCCCCAGTTCGGGTCGGAGCCGAACAGTGCGGTCTTGACCAGGCTGTCGCGGGCGATGCACCGGGCGGCAACCAGCGCCTCGTCGTCGCCGCCGGCACCGGTGACGGTGATCGTGACCTTCTTGGTGACGCCTTCGGCGTCGGCCTGCAGTTGAGCGCACAGGTCATCGCAGGCGGCCAGCACCGCGGCGTCGAGATCGTCCTGGCTGGGCGTGATCTCGCTGGCGCCCGACGCCAGCAGCAGCACCGTGTCGTTGGTGGAGCAGCTGCCGTCGATGTCGAGGCGGTCGAAGGTCAGGGCGGCGGCCCGGCGCAGCGCGGTGTCGAGTGCGGCCGCGTCGGCCTTTGCGTCGGTGGTCAGCACCACCAGCATGGTGGCCAGCGAGGGGGCCAGCATGCCGGCGCCTTTGGCCATCCCACCCAGGGTCCAGTTGTTCTTGTGGTGCAGCGCAACCTGTTTGGGCACGGTGTCGGTGGTCATGATCGCCCGGGCGGCTTCATCGCCGCCGACCAGTCCCCCGGCCATCTCGTGCACCACTTCGGTGACCCCGGCCAGCAGCTTGTCCATCGGCAGCCGGTCGCCGATCAGCCCGGTGGAGCAGACCGCCACCTCGGCTGCCCCGGTGTCGGTGCCCCAATCGCTCAGCGCGGCGGCGACGGCTTCGGCGGTGGTGTGGGTGTCTTGGAAACCACCGGGACCGGTGCAGGCATTGGCGCCGCCGGAGTTGAGGATCACCGCCCGCAGCCGGCCGCCGGTGAGCACTTGTTGGCTCCACAGCACCGGCGCCGCCTTGACCTGGTTGCGAGTGAAAACCCCAGCGGCGCTGTAGTCCGGCCCCTCGTTGAACACCAGCGCGAGGTCCGGCGACCCGGAAGCCTTGATACCGGCGGCGATTCCGGCGGCCCGGAAACCCGCCGGCGCGGTAACACCCTGCTCGCGCAGCAGCCGCGTCTCGGTCACGGCGCCACCCCGACCACGGACAGCCCTTCGGCCTCCGGCCAGCCCAGCGCCAGGTTCATCGCCTGTACCGCGGCGCCGCCGGTGCCCTTGACCAGGTTGTCGATCGCGGAGATCGCGATGAACGTCGAGGCGTCTTCGTCCACGGCGATCGCCAGGTGAGCGGCGTTGCTGCCGATCACCGAGCCCGTCTTAGGCAGCTGGCCCTCGGGAAGCAGATGCACGAACGGCTCCGCCTGGTAGGCCTTTTCGTAGGCGGCGCGCAGCTTCGGCAGCGGCGTGGTGGTTTTGGCCGTGCAGGTGGCCAGGATCCCCCGAGAGGCCGGAATCAGCACCGGGATGAAGGAGACGGTGACATCGCGGTGGGTGACCGCCCGAAGGCCCTGGCCGATCTCCGGGGTGTGCCGATGGGCGCCGCCGATGTTGTAGGCGCGCGCCGAACCGATCACCTCCGAGCCGAGCAGGTCGACCTTGGCGGCCTTGCCGGCACCGGAGGTGCCGCTGACCGCGACCACCGTGACGTCGGATTCGACCAGGCCGGCGGCGACGGCCGGAAACAGCGCCAGCAGCGCCGCGGTCGGGTAGCAGCCCGGCACCGCGATCCGCCGGGCGTCCTTGAGCTGCTCGCGTACCCCGGGCAGCTCGGGCAGCCCGTAGGGCCAGGTCCCGGCGTGCGCGGAGCCGTAGAAGCGTTCCCAATCGGTCGGGTCGCCCAGCCGAAAGTCCGCGCCGCAGTCCACCACCAGGGTGTCGTCGTCGAGCTGTTCGGCCAGCATGGCCGAATGTCCGTGCGGCAGGCCGAGAAACACCACGTCGTGGCCGGCCAGGACATCGATCTCGGTCGGCTGGAGCACCCGGTCGGCCAGCGGCATCAGGTTGGGGTGCTGCTCGCCCATGGTGCTGCCGGCGTTGCCGGCGGCGGTCAGCGCCCCGATGGTCATCCGGCCGTCGGCATAGGCGGGGTGCCCCAGCAGCAGTCGCAGGATCTCACCGCCGGCGTACCCGCTGGCACCGGCCACCGCTACCTTGATCGCTTTGGTCACTGCGTGATTCTGCATGATTATGCGCGCAGACGCAAATTCATTATATGGGCTGCGCGAGCGGACGCGGGTTATGTCAGCCGCCACGGTACCTTGCAACGCGAACCCACCGGAGTACCTAACGTAGGCATTCAGACGAAGGGGACACCGTGAACACTGAAGACATCTGGCGAGCCGTCGACGTCGAGCGGCGCAGCCTGGTGGAGCTGTTGGAACACCTCACAGCACCGCAGTGGAGTCACGCCAGCCTGTGCCAGGGGTGGCAGGTCCGAGATGTGGTCGCCCATCTGGCCATCTCGGCCCACGCCCACGTCGGCCGAATCCTGGTAAGTCTGCTGCGGGCTCGCGGCAGCGTCGACCGCATGATGCTCGATACCGCGACTCGACACGCCGCCAAGACCGACGACCATGAGCTGCTCGCCGAGTTACGCAGCACCATCGGCTCACGCTTCACCGCCGTCAGCACCACCCCGATGGATCGACTGATGGATCTGCTGGTGCACGGCCAGGACATCGCGGTGCCACTCGGCCTGCAGCGCGAGATGCCCACGGATGCTGCGCAAGTGGCGCTCGAACGGGTCTGGAACCCGCGATTCCCCTTCTACGCGGCTACCCGGTTGGCGCCCTTCCGGTTGCGCGCGGTGGACACCGCTTGGACGGAGGGCTCCGGTCCGCTCATCGAAGGGCCGGTGTCGGCGCTACTCATGCTGGCAACCGGGCGCGACTCGGCCGCGCTGCCCCACCTCAGCGGCGAAGCCGCAGAGTCACTGCGAAACGGCTGACTGCTGGGGTCGGTTAGCTACCGGGGCCCGCATCGCGGTAGGCCTCCAGCAGCCGCAACCAGACTTCGCTGATTGTCGGGAAGCACGGCACGGCATGCCAGAGCCGGCTGATCGGCACCCGGCCGGCGACGGCGATGGTTGCGGAGTGCAGTAATTCGGCGACGCCGGGGCCGACGAACGTGACGCCGAGGAGGTACTGCTCATCGGTGTCGACCACCATCCGGGCTCGCCCGGTGTAGCCGTCGGCGTGCAGTTTGGCGCCCATCACCGCCTCGCCGATCTCGACGTCGACAGCCCGTACCCCATGCCCGGCCTGTTGCGCCTGCTCGGCGGAGAGCCCGACCGCGGCGGCTTCGGGGTCGGTGAAGAACACCTGCGGGACGGCGTGCTGGTCGGCGGTGGCGGCATGTGCGCCCCAGGGGGCGGTGTCCAACGGCTTGCCGGCCGCCCGGGCGCCGATGGCGTCACCGGCGATGCGGGCCTGGTACTTGCCTTCGTGGGTCAGCAGAGCCCGGTGATTGGCATCGCCGCACGCGTACAGCCAGCCGTCTCTCACCGCGCTCACCCGGCAGGTGTCATCGACGTCGAGCCAGTCGCCGGGCGTCAGGCCGACGGTTTCTAGACCGATGTCGTCGGTCAGGGGCGCGCGACCCGTGGCGAACAGCACCTCGTCGACTTCGAGCTCGCTGCCGTCGGTCAATTCGAGCCGCACCGGGCCGTCGGCGTCGGGGCGACGGAGCCGGGCGACCGAAACACCGGTCCGCAGCTCCACTCCCGCCTCGGTGAGCCCGCGAGCCACGTATTCGCCGACGAAGGACTCCATCCGCGGCAGCAGTCCCGACCCGCGAACCAACATCGTCACCGAGGCACCCAAACCCTGCCAGGCGGTGGCCATTTCGGCGCCCACTCCCCCGCCCCCGACGACGGCGAGGCGACCCGGTACCGAACTGGAGTCGGTGGCTTCACGGTTGGTCCACGGCCGAGCCTCGGCCATGCCGGGAAGGTCCGGAAGCGCCGCGCGGGTGCCGGTGCAGATCACGACGGCATGCCGGGCGCTCAGCGTCATGACCTCGCCGCCGGGCGTGGTGACCGCCACCCGTCGTGGCCCGGCCAGGCGCCCGTGGCCGCGCACCAGCGTCGCGCCGATGCCGGCCACCCAGTCCGCCTGGCCGGCGTCGTCCCAATGGCTCACATACCGATCGCGACGGCGGAATGTCTCGCCGGCGTCGAGGGCGCCGTTGACCGCTTCGCGTGCGCCGGACACCCGGCGGGCGTCATCGAGCGCGAGCACCGGTCGCAGCAGTGCCTTGCTGGGAACGCAGGCCCAGTAGGAACATTCGCCGCCGACGAGTTCGCGCTCGACGATGGCCACAGTCAGTCCGGCGGCCCGGGCGCGGTCGGCGACGTTCTCGCCGACCGGTCCGGCCCCGAGTACGACGACGTCGTAGGTTTCGGTCATCGCGGCGAATCCTTTCGGAGGGACTGGCGAGCAAGCTGCGAGTCGACGCGGCGAAGCCCGCCAGTGCGGATTCGAGCAGAACGTGGCCGCCGTGGCGTCGGCCGTCGCGTTCGGGGTCTATCCCAGCATGGACGGCCGGGGGGCGCCACAGTTCGCGTGCGCGATTTGTTCCGGGAACGCCAGCCTCATCTGACGTGCAGAGATACAGATTGTAGCCCTTATCCCCGTGCAGAACCGACTACAATCCGCACCATGGGAACATTAACGATCCGCACTGATAGCGAGGTGGAGCGGGCATTGGCTGCGCTGACCAGCGAGGGACGCTCGCGATCAGAAGCAGCCCGCGCGGCAATCCTGGATGCCGAACGCGCCCGCCGCCGGGAACGCATGCGCGCCGAAGCCGACGAACTGCGCAACGACCCCGACGATGTCGCCGCTTCGCGCGAACTGGCGGCAGAGATGGACGACCTCCGTGCGTGGTGACGTCTATCGCTTACGGGCACCCAAGGATGCGCGCGGCCATGAGCAGTCGGGGTCGCGTTACGCGGTCGTGGTGCAATCCGACGATCTCCCGCTATCGACGTGGATCGTCGCGCCAACGTCGACCGGCCGCCGCGCAGCCTCGTTCCGCCCAGAGATCGAGATCGGCAGCGGCACAACGCGCGTCCTCGTCGAACAACTCACCGTGATCGACCCACAGCAGCGGCTCGGCGAGTTTGTCGGGCGGTTGAGCACAAGCGAGCTGCAGGACGTCGACACCGCGCTCCGAGCGGTGCTGGCGCTGGACTGAGATTAAGCACGCAGGACCGCGCCGACGCGCTCGGCCGCACACGCCACCGCCGCATCGCGAGCCGCGCTGGCCTCGTCCTCGGTCAGGGTGCGATCGGTGGCCCGGAAGCGCAGCGCGAACGCCAGCGACTTGCGGCCGTCGGCGACCTGCGGGCCGGTGTAGACGTCGAACAGGGCGATGTTCTCCAGCAGCTCGCCGGCGCCGTCGCGCACCGCATCGGCCACCGACGCCGCCGTCACCTTCTCATCGACCACCAGCGCGACGTCCTGGAACACCGCTGGGAACGGCGAGACCCGCGGCGCGGGCAGCGACTGCGCAATCGGAATGGCATCCAGGTTCAACTCGACCGCGCAGGTGGCCTTGGGCAGCCCGGCGCGTTCGATGACGGCCGGATGCAGCTGGCCGGCGTGACCGATCACGGTCTCACCGATCAGCACCTCGGCGCAGCGACCCGGATGCCACGGCAGGTACGCCCCAGCCCGCAGCGTGACCTCCACGCCGCTGGCGCGGGCGATGGTGCGGGCGGCCTCGATGGCGTCGGCGGCCTCCACCGGCCGGCCCGGACCCCACGGCCCGCGCGGCTCGGCCAGACCGGTCAGCGCGACCGCGATGTGCTGCGGCTGACGCGGCAGGGCGTCGTCGATGGCCGCGATCTCGGCGTCGGTGGGACGACGATCCACTGCGACGCCCGGCAGATCGGTCGAGCCGCCAGCGCGCTGCACCACCTGGGCGATGGCGAACAGGGCGACGTCGCCGATGCCGCGGGATACGTTGCGCCCCAATGCTTCGAGCAGGCCGGGCAGCAGCGTGCTGGCCAGTTGCGGACGGTCGGCCTCCAGCGGGTTGAGCACCGAGACAGTGGCGCGGCGCGGGTCGTCGTCGGCCAGGCCCCAAGTGTCGAACACCCCGGCCGGCAGGAACGGCGTGGGCAGCACCTCGACGTAGCCGGCCAGCGCCAGCGACTTGCCGATCGCGCGGCGACGCCGCTGGGTGTCGGTCAGGCCGCGCCCGGCCGGTGCGGCGGGCAGCACCGACGGGATGGACTCCAGGCCCTCCAGGCGCAGCACCTCTTCGACCAGGTCGGCGGGCTGGCGCAGATCCGGGCGCCAGCTGGGCGGGGTGACGGTCATAACGGCGCCGTCATCCGTTACCGCGCAGCCGATCTGGGTCAGCCGCCGCGCCGTGGTGCCGGCGGGATAGTCCACTCCGGCGGTGCGATCCGGCAGGTCGGCGGTGATCTCGATCGGCGCCGGGTTCCAGTGCTCGACGGGCGGGTCGCCGCGCCAGTCGGTCAGGGTGGGTTCGACGACTCCCCCGGCGATCTCGGCCAGCAGCGCCGCGCAGCGATCCAGCACGGCCACCGAGATGGCCGGATCGACGGAGCGTTCGTAGCGCCGTGCCGCCTCGCTGGGCAGGTGCAGCCGCCGCGCGGTCCGCGACACCGCTGCGGGATCCCAGATCGCGGCCTCCAGCAGCACGTCGGTGGAGTCGTCGCGCATTTCGGTGCTGCCCGAGCCCATCACGCCGCCGATGGCGGCGGTGGCGACATCGTCGACGATCAGCACGTCGGCCGGGTCCAGCTTGCGTTCGATGTCATCAAGGGTGGTGACGGTCTCGCCGTCCCGGGCGAAGCGCACGCCGAACCCGCCGGTGATCCGCGCCCGGTCGTGGGCGTGCATCGGGTGTCCGAGTTCGACCATCACGTAGTTGGTGGCATCGACGGCCGGGGAGATCGCCCGGATGCCGCAGAGCAGCAGCCGCCGCTGCAGCCACCACGGCGATACCGCCGCCGGGTCGATACCGGTGACCGGGCGCAGCGCGAACCGGCGCACCCCGGTGTCCGGTTGCACGTTCAGCGGCCACGCCTCACCCTCGGCGGGCAGCGCCGGAACCGCGGCAGGGTCGGCGAAGTCGATGTCCAGCGCGCAGGCCAGATCGCGTGCCAGGCCGCGCACCGACATGCAGTAGCCCCGGTCGGGGGTGATGGCCAGCTCGAACACCACATCGTCGAGACCGAGCACCTCGGCGGCGTCGGCGCCCGGCTCGGCGGTGCCCTCGGGCAGCACCAGGATGCCGGAATGGTCGGTGCTCAACCGTATTTCGGATGCCGAGCAGATCATCCCGTCCGAGGTGCGCCCGTAGGTCTTGCGGGTGGCGATGGCGAAGTCACCGGGCAGCACCGCGCCGGGCAGTGCCACCGCGACCAGGTCGCCGACCACGAAATTGGTGGCGCCGCAAACGATGTCACGCGGCTCGGCTTCGCCGACGTCGACGCGGCAGGCCCGGATCGGCTTCTTGAACTCGGTGAGTTCTTCGATCTCCACGACGCGGCCGACCTTGAACGGCCCGGTGACCGGGCCCAGGGTGTGCACGCCTTCAACCTCGTGACCGACCCGCAGCAGGGCCTGCTCCATCTCGGGCGCGGAAAGGTCGAAGTCCGGTGCGCCCGCAGTCAAGGCTTCACGCAGCCAGCTGTAGGGAATGCGCATCAGGCACCCGCCCCGAACGGCAGGGAGAACCGGACGTCGCCCTCGACCATGTCGCGCATGTCGGGAATGCCGTTGCGGAACTGCAGGGTTCGCTCCAATCCCATGCCGAACGCGAACCCGGAGTATTCGTCCGGGTCGATGCCCACGGCGCGCAGCACGTTGGGGTGCACCATCCCGCAGCCGCCCCACTCGACCCAGCCGGCGCCGCCCTTGCGGCCCTCGAACCAGATGTCGACCTCGGCGGACGGCTCGGTGAACGGGAAGAAGTGCGGCCGGATGCGGGTCTTGGCGGCCGGCCCGAACTCGGATTGCGCGAAGGCGTCCAGGGTGCCGCGCAGGTGCGCCATGGTCAGGCCGCGATCCACCGCGAGCCCCTCGACTTGGTGGAACACCGGGGTGTGGGTGGCGTCGAGCTCGTCGGTGCGGAAGGTGCGCCCGATCGAGACGACGTAGACCGGCAGTTCGCGGGCCAGCAGCGCGCGGATCTGCACCGGGGAGGTGTGGGTGCGCAGCAGTTGGCGCGATCCGGCCGGGGCGATGTGAAAGGTGTCCTGGTCGCTGCGCGCCGGGTGGTCGACGGGAAAGTTCAGCGCGTCGAAGTTGAAGTGCTCGGCTTCGACCTCGGGGCCCTCGACCACTTCCCAGCCCATCGCGATGAAGGTGTCGGCGACGTGTTCGGCCAGCATCGTGATGGGGTGGCGGGCGCCGACGGGCCGGCGCGCCGAGGGCAGCGTGACGTCGATGCTCTCGGCGGCCAACACGGCGGCGTCGCGTTCGGCGCGCAGGGCCGCCAGCCGCTCGTCGTAGGCGCGCTGGGCGTCGGTGCGGGCGGCGTTGACGCGCTTGCCAGCGTCGGCGCGGTCGGCCTTGTCCAGTTTGGCCAACGCCTGGCGGGCCAGGGCCAGCGGCGCCCGGTCACCGAGATGCTCGGTTTTGGCGTGCGCCAGTGCGTCCAGGTCGGCGGCGGCGTCGAAGGCGTTCTGCGCTGCCTGCAGCGCCGAATTCAGGGTCGCGTCGGAGACGACGGACGGGTCGACCGGTTGTTCGCCCACGCGACGAGACTCCCCCTACTGGCTGTGACTTTGGTTGAGACGCAAGCGTCGATCTTATCGACACGACGGCGAAAGCCCCGCACGTGGTGTGCGGGGCTTTCGGCCGTTGGGTTAGCTACCGGCTGGGGGCTCCGGATCGGGCGTTGCCGTGGGCACGGCGCCTTCGCTGCCGGCGGTGCCTTCGCCACCCGCGGTTCCGGTCGGAGCGGTCGGCTTGTCGGGCGTGTCGGCCTTCTCGGAGCCGGCGCTACCGCCGGTACCGCCGGTACCACCGGCGCCGCCCTTGATCTTGTCGACGCCATTGCCGCCGTTGCCGCCGTGGCCACCGTCGCCGCCGGTGCCTGGGTCGTCCTTGTCGGTGCTGCTGCCGCCGTTGCCGCCGTTGCCGCCGTTGCCGACGGTCACCGCCTGGCCGTTGGTCGGAGCGGTGCCGACGGTGAGCTTGCCGCCCTGTCCGCCGTCGCCGCCTTTACCGCCGTCGCCGGTGGCACTGTTGCCGCCGGCACCGCCGGCACCGCCGTCGTGAGCACGCCAGGTCGCGTCGCCGCCCTTTCCACCGTTACCGCCGGCGCCACCGTCACCGGTGGTGCCGGTGCCGCCGGCCCCGCCGGCGCCACCGGTGCCGCCGGAGCTGAACACGTTACCGCCGGTCGCGCCGTTCTCAGCGTCGCCGCCAGCTCCGCCGTCGCCACCGGTCGCACCGTTACCGCCGGCGCCGCCCTTGCCTCCGCTACCGCTGAAGGCGAGGATCTGGCCCTTGCCAGCCAGGTCGCCGCTGGCGTCGTTCCAGCCGGAGGCCTTGGCACCGTCCCCGCCGGCACCGCCGTCGCCGCCCGTGCCGTCGTCGCTGGCACCGCCGGCGCCGCCGGCGCCGCCGCTACCAGCGGTGATGGTCCCTACACCGCCGTTGCCGCCATTGCCGCCATGGCCCCCATCGCCGGAGACGACGGGCGGAGCCTCGGTGTCACCGTCGCCGCTTTCGCCGTCGCCGCCGGTGCCTGCGTCGCTGTCACCATCGTCGGCGGCGGGGACGGTGGCCGCACCACCGGCGCCGCCGTTACCGCCGGCGCCGCCCCAGATAACCCGGGTCCCGGCGTCGCTGGCCGCGGCCCCACCGTCGCCACCGTTGCCACCGGCGCCGCCATTACCGGTGATGGCGGTACCGCCGGCACCGCCGTTTCCACCGGCGCCGGAGACGCCCAGGATGGTGCCGGAGGCGAACTTGTTCGCGAACCCGTCGATGCGCCAGGTGCCATCAGACTTCCAGCCGAGCGCGGCGGCACCTGCGCCGCCGTCGCCGCCCTTACCGCCGTTGCCGTCGGTGGCGGTGGCGGCGCCGCCCTTGCCACCGGCGCCACCGGTGCCGCCGTACTGGCTGCCCGCCGCTGCGTCACCGCCGTGGCCGCCGTTGCCGCCATCACCGCTCTCGGTGCCGCCGGCGCCGCCGTTACCGCCGGCCCCGCCATTGCCACCCGTCGTCGCTCTGGTGGTGTCAGTGTCAGGGTCGAAGAACGCCTTGCCGCCCTCGCCGCCCTGGCCGCCGTCGCCATGGACGCCGCCGGTGCCGCCGTCGCCGCCGGCGCCGCCGTTCCAGTGGGTCTCATCGCCAGCCGCGCCGTCGCCGCCGTTGCCGCCACGGACCCCGTCGGTGTTGGCGTCGTCGCCTGCCTTTCCAGCGGTACCGGCTTCGCCGCCCGTGCCACCGGTGCCGGCCGCCCCCGCGGCGCCGCCGTTACCCGCGGTACCGATGTCGCCGGCGTTGCCGCCCTTGCCACCGGAGCCGTAGCCGTACTGGCCCTTCTCATTCCAGTCGCCGTTAGCGCCATCGCCGCCGTTGCCGCCGGCGCCGGCGTTGCCACCGGCACCGCCGTTGCCGCCGTCGCCGTTAACACCGGACTCGGAGTCCCCACCCGCGCCGCCGGCGCCACCGTGACCACCGGTGAAGCCGTCGCCGCCGTTACCGCCGTTGCCGGTGCCGCCGTCTTCGAAGCTGCCCTCTGCGCCCGTTACACCGGTGCCGCCGTTGCCGCCGGCACCGCCATCACCGCCGAGACCGCCCGCACCGGTGCCGGCGCCCTTGCCGCCGGTACCACCGTCGCCGCCGTTACCGCCGTCGCTCGGCTTGGAGCCGTTGCCGTCGGCGCCGTTGCCGCCGTTGCCGCCGGCGCCACCGTTGCCATTGCTGCCGGCCCACGCGTCGCCGCCCTTGCCGCCGGTACCGCCATCGCCGCCGTAGGCACCATTGCCGCCGGTACCGCCGGCGCCACCATCGTTGTGCTGCGCGGTGCCAGCGGCGCCGTTACCGCCGCTACCACCCTTACTGGCCTCAGAGGGAGCCTTGCTGCCATCGGCGCCATCCGCGCCACTGCTTGCGCCCTCGCCGCCACCAGCGCCGCCCTTACCGCCCTGGCCGGCCTCTTCGCCGTTGGCGCCGGCCTGACCGCCATCACCGCCCTTACCATCGCCGTTGTTTGCCCAGGTGCCGTCCGCGCCCTTACCGCCGTCGCCACCCGCGCCGACCGCACCGCCGACGCCGCCGGCGCCACCGGCGCCATAAGTCCCATCGGTGCCGGTGTCGCTCTTGGCCTGACCGCCTACGCCGCCCTTGCCGCCCGTGCCGCCGTCGAAGCCGTTGCCGCCTTGGCCGCCATTGCCGCCGTCTGCGCCCGCAGCGGTGGCGTCAGCGCCGGCCTGTCCCTTGATCCCGTCGTGCCCGGCGCCACCGGCACCACCGACGCCGCCATTGCCGCCGTTGCCCGCGTCGGTACCACCGTCACCGCCGGCTCCGCCGACACCGCCCGTGCCGCCGACCGCGCCATCGTCAGTGCCACCGACACCACCGGCGCCACCGGTGCCACCCGTGCCGCCGTTGCCGATCTTGCCGCCGTCACCACCGGTGCCACCATTGCCGCCCGTGCCTGCGTCGTGCGTGGCGTCACCATTACCGCCTGCGCCGCCAGTACCGCCGGAACCACCGTTACCGGTCTCGCCACCACTGCCACCGGTGCCACCAGCACCGCCGGCGCCCGCAGCCTGGCCGTCGCCGGCGTCCACACCGGCGCCACCGGTTCCGCCCTTGCCGCCGTCGCCGTTGATGGTGCTGTCCGCGCCGGTCGCGCCCTTACTGCCGAGCATGCCGCCCGTACCGCCCGCGCCGCCCTTGCCGACCGCGCCGCCGTCGCCGCCGTTTCCACCGGTACCGCCGTTGGCATGCTCGGCATTACCCTCAGCGCCGGTGCCGCCCTGGCCGCCCGCGCCGCCGGCGCCGCCCTTGCCACCGGCACCGCCGCCGCCGAACATCGACTTGGTGGCGTTACCGCCTGCGCCGCCGTTACCACCGGCGTTGCCCGCATGGCCGTCACCGCCGACGCCACCGGTCTCCCAGTTGCCGGCGTCTCCGGTCGCACCGACCGTGCCCGCGCCACCAGCACCACCGGCGCCGCCGATCCCGAACAGCCAGCCCATGGCGTCGCCGCCGGTGCCGCCGTTTGCGCCGATGCCACCCGCACCACCGGCGCCGCCGATGCCCATGATGGTCCCGCCGGCACCACCGGTACCGCCGACCTGTCCGTCCCACCCGGCACCGCCGGCACCACCGTTGCCGAACAGCCCGGCCGCACCGCCGTCGCCAGCTTCGACACCGTCCGCTCCGGCGTAGCCCGCCCCGCCGGAGCCGAACCACAGTCCGCCGTCACCGCCGTCGACGTGGTCCGCAGTGCCGGCAGCGCCGTCGCCGAGGTAGAACTCGCCCTCGGGCGCCCAGCCGTTGATCATGTCAACGATCGATTTGTTAGCCGGGTTGTCGATCCAGGCATCGATCGACGAATACAGCGGCTGATAGAAGAACGTGTTGAACAGCGACGAGAGGTCAAAAGCGCTGGTGTCGGCCGCGATACCCGGGTCAGCCGATGAGTCGAACCAGGAGCTGATGTCCCAACCGCTGCTGTCCCAACCGCTCGAATCCCAGCCCACCGCGGAATCTGAGACCGGGTTGAACAGGTCGGTCAGCCAGTCGAAGTCAAGGTCGGCGTGCGCCGTGGGAGCCGCGGCCAGCGGGGCCATGCCGAACGCCAGGAATGCCGCCACCGCGCTACCTGCACCGATCAGCCGATTGTTGGCCCTGCGCCCACTATTCCGGCGCTGCTCCCGACCTGCCATGATTCCCCGCTTCTGCACTGAAGGCGACCTGTGTAGAACGCAACAAATTGTCGCGTGATTCACGCAGACTATTCCAAGGAACGGGGTTCCTCCACTCGACTGAGGGAATCCAGCCGGGCCACAACGAAGTTAACGCGCGATTACTCGGCGGCGGGAGGCTCGCTGCGGACCGCCTTGAGCCGATACATCACCAGATCGGGCGGGACACCGCTGCTCTTGGCCGCCAACACCTGCCGGCGGGCCCGCTTGACGACGGCACCCAATCCGTCCAAGTCAGCAGGGTCGATGCGCTCGATCGTCGCGCCGGACACCACGATTCCGCCCTTGACGGCCCGTTCCATCACCCGCGCGGCGATGTTGACGTCCACGCCGAGCCAGTCATCGGCCAGCCGCTGCGGACGGCCGGTGTGGATCCCGGCCCGCATCCGCGGGGTGAAGCCGTTGACCTCGACGGTTTCGATGGCTTCCTGAGCTTTGAGGACCGCGCTCACCGCGACCAGCGGATCGCGGAACACAGCCATGAGCCCGTCGCCCATCCGTTTGACGATGCGGCCGCCGGCATCCAGCAGGGGCGGTTCCACCGCCTGCGACACCCGCCGCAGCAGGGTGAGGGTGGCGTCGTCCCCGGACCGCAGCGACCACGTCGAGAAACCCACCAGGTCGGTGAAGACCAGCGTCGCCTCGGCGTTGGACGGCGCACGCGATATCCGCTCGTTCAGCGCCTGCCAGACCTGCAGAGCGCCCAGGCTGACTTCGCGGGACGCCGCGGAGCGGTCGCCCATCAGCCGGTCCGCGGCACGCGCGGCTGCCTGCGGCCCCCCGTCACCCGCCGTGGACAACGGGTCGCCGAACTCGGGGTCACCGGGCAGCGCCCGGCGCACCCGCCGCACCAGATCGATCACCCGGACATCGTTGGTTGTGCGGTTCAACCAGGCCGCGGCCTCCTCAAGGGAGAAGGAACGGCGGCGACCCGGGCCGGGTTGTTCTTCTATCTCCACCACCTCCTCGAGCTCGTCAGCCTGCCGACCGACCGGCTCGAGGTCCATGTGCCTCAGCGTAGGTGGCGGTTGTGGCCACCGGCAACGGCGGAGGCACGTGGCACGCGCCACGCTCGGCGATCAAGCCCGCGACGCGCCCTCGATACCGTAGACAACGCGTGTTGTCACAATTATGGTTGTGTCAGGTTCGCCAGACAGGAGACGTGATGACCGTTACTCCGACCACGTCAGCCGAGCGGGTGTCCGAGCCCGCGGAGCAGAGTGCCCCCTTGCCGACCTCGCCCAAACCCGCAGCGGCCGTCGAGCCCTTGAACTCCGATTCGCTGACCTGGAAGTACTTCGGGGACATCCGCACCGGAGTGATGGGCATGTGGATCGGCACCATCGAGAACATGTACCCGGGCCTGGGCGCCGGTGTGCAGGAGCACTCCAGCTTGTGGCGTGAGCCGCTGCAGCGGGTCACCCGGTCGGTATACCCGATCATGGGCGTGGTCTACGACGGGGTCCGCTCTCAGCACACCGGCGCGGCGATCCGCGACTACCACCGCGACATCAAGGGCACCGACGAGCAGGGCCGGCGCTATCACGCGCTGGACCCCGAGACCTTCTATTGGGCGCACGCGACGTTCTTCATGCTGATCATCAAGCTGGCCGAGTACTTCTGTGGCGGGCTGACCGAGGCCGAGAAGCACCAGCTCTTCGACGAGCACGTGCAGTGGTACCGGATGTATGGCATGAGCATGCGCCCGGTGCCCAAGACCTGGGAGGAGTTCTGCGAGTACTGGGACCGGGTCTGCGAAGAAGAACTGGAGATGACGCCGGCAGCGCAGGGCATCTTGGACATGCGCATCCCCAAGCCGTGGTTCGTCATGATGCCCACCGGCGTGTGGGACCAGATGTTCAAGCCGATGCTGGGCGCCCAGCGCTGGATCGCCGCCGGGCTGTTCGAGCCGGTGGTGCGGGAGAAGGCCGGTCTGCGCTGGTCGGAGGGCGACGAGGTGCTGTTCCGGCTGATCGGCAAGTTCAGCCAGCTCGCGTTCACCTTCGTCCCCGAGGAGATCCGGCTGCACCCGCGCGCCCTGGCCGGCTATCGCCGTGAACAGGGCAAGATCGCCGCCGACGCCCCGCTGGAAGAAGCACCGTGGCACACCGCGCCGCCCAAGGACCGCCGCACTAACGGGATGCACTACGTCCCGCCGCGGAAGATGAGCCTGATCGAGCGGGCCGGTTCACTGGTGCACAGCACCTTCTCGCTGGCCGGGGTACGACCGCCGCGGCCGCGACCACGGCCGAAAGCCGCCTAGGATCTGCGCTGCGCTCGCGCGCTCTGATATAGGCAGATCGCTGCTGCCGCAGCGACATTCAGGCTCTCTGCGCCGCCGGCCATCGGGATCCGTATCCGATGGTCGGCAGCGGCTGCGGCGGCGGCCGGCAAGCCTTGGGCTTCCGGACCGAACAGCCAGGCGGTGGGCGCCACCAGTACCGGATCGGCGTCGTCGAGGCACAGCTCGCCGTCCAGCGCCGTCGCCAGCACCTGCAGCCCCGCCTCCCCCAACGCCGCCATCACGGCATCGGTATCGGCAGCAACCACCACCGGGACGTTGAAGATGCTGCCCGCCGAGGAACGCAGGCACTTGCCGTTGTAGGGGTCGACGCTGTTGCCGGTCAAGACCACCAGCCCGGCTCCGGTGGCGTCGGCGATGCGGATCAGGGTGCCGGCGTTACCCGGCTCGCCGATTCCGACCGCCACGGCCACCAGCCGCGGCCCGTCGGCCAGCACGGCATGCAGGTCCGGCTCGGGAAGCGCACACACCGCGACCAGTCCGGCCGGGGTGACGGTGTCGGACAACGCTTTTGCCGCCCGATCGCTCACCAGGTGCACCGGGGCCGACGCAGCGCCCAGCAGTTCGCCGTGACGCTGCGCCGCCGACTCGGTGGCGAAGACCTCGACGAGCAGACCGCGACGGGACGCGGCCTCGATCAGATTGGGACCCTCCGCCAGGAAGCGCTGCTCGCGCTTCCTGGCGACATGCCGGTGCAGCTTGACCGCCGCGACCACGCGGGCCGAGCGTTCGGTCAGCATCGGCTCAGGGGTCAGGCGGCCTCGCCGGAGGGCGCGTTGACATCCTCGGGCAGCGCGGCCTTGGCGACCTCGACCAGCGCGGTGAACGCGGCCGCGTCGCTGACGGCGATCTCGGCGAGGTTCTTGCGGTCCACCTCGACGCCGGCGGCCTTGAGGCCCTGGATCAGGCGGTTGTAGGTGACGCCGTTGGCGCGGGCCGCCGCGTTGATCCGGGTGATCCACAGCTTGCGGAAGTCACCCTTGCGGGCGCGACGGTCGCGGTAGGCGTAGGTCAGCGAGTGCAGCTGCTGCTCTTTGGCCTTGCGGTACAGGCGCGACCGCTGGCCGCGGTAGCCTTTCGAGGCCTTCAGGATGGTGCGACGCTTCTTCTGGGCATTGACTGCCCGCTTCACGCGTGCCATGGGGTGTTCCTACTCTCGTTGGGGCGTAAGGGATTTGCGTTGCGTAAAGCGGCTGTCAGCCGTTCAGCATCTTGTTGACGCGCTTGGCGTCGGCAGCGGCCACCTCGGTGCGCCCGGCCAGGCGGCGAGTGCGGGTGCTCGGCTTGTGCTCGAGCAGGTGGCGACGGTTGGCCTTCTGCCGCACGATCTTGCCGGTGCCGGTGCGACGGAACCGCTTTGAAGCGCCACTGTGGGTTTTCGCCTTGGGCATGTTTCCTCAGTTCTGGTGTGGGGTCTTTAGTTTTCGGGTTTGGGCTCGGCCGCGTCCGCCGGGGCTTCCGGGGCGGGGGCGGGGGGCTTTGCGCCCGCGCCCGCATCTTCTGCGGCCTTGGCCCGGGTCTTCGCGCCGCGGTGCGGTGCCAGCACCATCGTCATGTTGCGCCCGTCCTGCTTGGCGGAGGTCTCGACGAATCCATACTCGGCGACGTCGGCGCCCAGCCGCTGCAGCAGGCGGTAGCCCAGCTCCGGCCGGGACTGCTCGCGTCCGCGGAACATGATCGTCACCTTGACCTTCGCCCCGGCTTCGAGGAAGCGGACCACATGGCCCTTCTTCGTCGCGTAGTCGTGGTCGTCGATCTTGGGGCGCAGCTTCTGTTCCTTGACGACGGTCTGCTGCTGGTTCTTGCGAGACTCGCGCTCCTTCTGGGCCGCCTCGTACTTGTACTTGCCGTAGTCCATGATCTTGCAAACCGGCGGTTTGGCAGTCGGGGCTACTTCGACAAGGTCGAGATCGGCATCCGCGGCGACGCGAAGCGCATCTTCGATGCGCACGATGCCTACCTGCTCCCCTCCCGGGCCGATCAAACGGACCTCAGGTACGCGAATGCGCTCGTTGACGCGGATCTCAGTGCTGATGGGACCTCCCTGGGTAGTCTTCCGGTCGCGGCCGCCGCAGTGCTCGTCCGGACGCAGCGGCGGAAGAAACCACCCACCAGCAAAAAAGCCCTGCACGAAGCAGGGCCCATACCGACCGATCGCGGCCCGATATCATCAGGCCGCCTGCGCGGTGCGCAGAGCAGACGATTTGCATCGCCTGCGACCGGACCACTGCGCCTACGGATTGCTCCTCGGCGAGTGGTGGGAGGGAACTCCACTTGCAGTCCTGGCGTACGCCGGGACGGTCGCGGCACACAGTCTAGCAGCAGTTCCGCATTCCACTAGCCGGGCTGTTTCGGCCGCCGGCGCACCTCACATCCTTTTCCCGGTTTGACTGCTTATTCTCCCGGGCTATGACGCTGACTGGGCCATCCAAGCCGCGCTTGCGCCGGCGCTCGACCTCGCGGTTTCGCTGGGTGCCCGCGGCCGCCGCCTGGGCCGTCGGCACCGCCGCCACCTTGTCGCTGGTGGCGAGCGTGTCCCCGGTGATCCGCTGGGTCATCCGGGTGCCGCGCGAGTTCATCGACAAGTACCTGTTCAACTTCCCCGACACCAGCCTGGCCTGGGCGTTCGTGCTGGGACTGCTGGCCGCGGCGCTCAGCGCACGCAAGCGCATCGCCTGGTGGCTGCTGATCGTCAACCTGGTGGTCGCCGGCGGCTGGAACGCCAGCCGCCTGGTGTCGGGAAGCGCCGACCGGCTGCAGGCCGTCAGCGGCGTCGCCGGCCTGGCCCTGCACGCCGCCGCGCTAGTCGTGCTGGTGCTGGCCCGGGGCGAGTTCTGGGCCAAGGTCCGCCGTGGCGCCCTGCTCAAGTCGGCGGCAACCTTGGCCGCCGGCTGGACGGTGGCGATCCTGCTGTGCTGGGGGCTCATCGAGCTGTTCCCCGGCACGGTGACCCGCCCATTGCGGCTGCCCTACGTGGTGAACCGGGTGGTCGGCTTCGCGCTGCTGGAACCGGATTTCTTCCCCGGCAAGCCCGACTTCGGGCTCAAAGCGCTGTGCGGGCTGCTCGGGGCGCTGGCTCTGATCATCGCCGCCATCGTGCTGTTCTTGTCCCAGCGCGCCGACAACGCCCTGACCGGCCAGGACGAGTCAGCGATCCGCGGTCTGCTCGAGCAGTACGGCCAGAACGACTCGCTGGGCTACTTCGCCACCCGCCGGGACAAGTCGGTGGTGTTCGCCCCCAACGGGCGCGCCGCCATCACCTACCGGGTCGAGGTGGGCGTCTGCCTCGCCAGCGGCGACCCGGTCGGCGACGCGCGGGCGTGGCCGCAGGCCATCACCGCCTGGCTGCACATCTGCCAGGACTACGGCTGGGCACCCGGCGTGATGGGCGCCAGCTTCGCCGGCGCCCAGGCCTTCCGCGACGCGGGCCTGAGCGCCCTGGAACTCGGCGACGAGGCGCTCCTGCGGGCCTCGGAGTTCAAGCTGTCCGGCCCGGACATGCGCGGGGTGCGCCAGGCGGTGACGCGGGCCCGCCGGTCGGGGCTGACGGTGCGGATGCGCCGGCACGGCGACATCGGCGCCGACGAGATGGCCCGGGTGATCGAGCGCGCCGACGCCTGGCGCGACACCGAATCCGAGCGCGGCTTCTCGATGGCGCTGGGCCGGCTGGGCGACCCGGCCGACCTCGACTGCCTGCTGGTCGAGGCGGTGCGCGGCGACCCGCGAACCGGCTCGGCAACCGGCGAGGTGGTGGCGATGCTGTCGCTGGTGCCGTGGGGGCGCAGCGGGGTGTCGCTGGATCTGATGCGCCGCTCACCGCAGTCCCCCAACGGCACCATCGAGTTGATGGTCAGCGAACTGGCGCTGCAGGCCGCCACCATCGGCGTCAGCCGGATCTCGCTGAACTTCGCGATGTTCCGCGCCGCGTTCGAGCAAGGCGCACAGCTGGGCGCCGGCCCGGTGCTGCGGGCGTGGCGGCGGCTGCTGATGTTCTTCTCCCGTTGGTGGCAGTTGGAGACGCTCTACCGCTCGAACATGAAATACCAGCCGGAGTGGGTGCCGCGGTACGCCTGCTACGAGGACGCCCGGTTGATCCCGCGGGTCGGTGTCGCGTCGGTGATCGCCGAAGGCTTTCTGGTGCTGCCGTTCTCCCGGCGCAACGAACAGCACACCGGCCACCACTCGTCGGTGCCGGCAGCGGTGGCCTCCGCCGGGCGGCTGCACGCCGACGGCAGTGCCCCCGATGCCGATATCACCGCGGGGGCCGAGTCCGCGGCAGCGTTCGCCCGGCTTCCCGAACAGGTCCGGGTCCGAATGGCCAAGCTGAAGTCATTGCAGGACAATGGCGTTGATGCCTACCCGGTGGGCGCCCCGCCCAGTCACACCGTCGCCCAGGCGTTGCAGTGCGGCGCCGACGAGACCGTCTCGGTGTCCGGGCGGGTGCTGCGGATGCGCGACTACGGCGGCGTGCTGTTCGCGCAGCTGCGCGACTGGTCGGGTGAAGTGCAGCTGCTGCTGGACAATTCGGTTCTGTCGGAGTTCGGCGAGGCCCGCGCCGCGGACTTCAGCGCGGCGGCCGACCTGGGCGATCTGATCGAGGCGACCGGCCGGATGGGACACAGCCGCAACGGGACACCGTCACTGCTGGTGCAGCACTGGCGGCTGGTCGGCAAGTGCCTGCGGCCGCTGCCCGACAAGTGGAAGGGACTGACCGACCCAGAGGCGCGGGTGCGGACCCGTTATGTGGACCTGGCGATCAACCTCGAGGCGCGGGAGCTCATCACCGCCCGCAGCAACGTGCTGCGCTCCATCCGGGACACCCTGTTCGCCAAGGGTTTCCTGGAGGTCGAGACCCCGATCCTGCAGCAGCTGCACGGCGGGGCCAACGCGCGGCCGTTCGTCACCCACATCAACGCCTACGACCTCGACCTGTACCTGCGAATCGCGCCGGAGCTCTACCTCAAACGACTCTGTGTGGGCGGGGTGGAGCGCGTGTTCGAGCTGGGCCGGGCGTTTCGCAACGAAGGCGTCGACTTCAGCCACAACCCGGAGTTCACCCTGCTGGAGGCCTACCAGGCCCATGCCGACTACCAGGCCTGGATCGACGGGGCGCGCGAGCTGATCCAGAACGCCGCGGTGGCGGCCAACGGCGCGCCGGTGGTGCTGCGGCCGGGACCCGACGGACAGCTGGAAGCGGTGGACATCTCCGGGCAGTGGCCGGTACGTACCGTGCACGACGCGGTGTCGGAGGCCCTCGGCGAACAGGTCGACGCCGCCACCGACCTGGGCACCCTGCGCCGGTTGTGCGACGTCGCCGGGGTCCACTACCTGCGGCAGTGGGATGCCGGGGCGGTGGTGCTCGAACTCTACGAGCACCTCGTCGAAGCCCGCACCGAGCGACCCACCTTCTACACCGACTTCCCCACGTCGGTGTCGCCGCTGACCCGCCCGCACCGCTGCAAGCCCGGGGTGGCCGAGCGGTGGGATCTGGTGGCCTGGGGTGTCGAGCTGGGCACCGCTTACAGCGAGCTCACCGATCCGGTGGAACAACGCCGCCGGCTGCATCAGCAGTCGCTGCTGGCCGCCGGCGGCGACGTCGAAGCCATGGAACTCGACGAGGACTTCCTGCAGGCCATGGAGTACGCGATGGCCCCGACCGGCGGCCTGGGCATGGGCATCGACCGGGTCGTCATGCTCGTCACCGGCCACAGCATCCGGGACACCTTGCCCTTCCCGCTGGCCAAACCACGCTGAGCGCAGGTGAGGTCCATCATGGTGGAGTGATCCTGTCCGCCAGTGAGCACACCTCGCTGATGCACGGCTGGGTTCCGGTGACGGTGCAGGCATTGGCCGCCGTGGTGCTGATGCTGGCCCTCGGCCGGAGCGGCCGCCGCTGGCTGCTGCGGCTGGCGCTGGGCGGCGCGCTGGGGTTGGCGACGGCGGTCTGCGCCTACTGGTTTATCAACGCCGAGGGCCTCTCCGCTGACCCGGCACCAGCGACGCTGTGGATCTGGATCGCCCTAGCCGGAGCCGCGGCGGCGATCCTGATCCTGGGTTGGCGGAGTGCGGCCTGGTGGCGCCGCGGCGCGTCCGTCGTGGCGGTGCCGCTGTGTGTGCTCAGCGCCGGGTTGGCGCTCAACGCCTGGGTCGGCTACTTCCCGACCGTGCAGAACGCCTGGGATCAGCTGACCTCGGGCCCGCTGCCCGACCAGAGCGATCTGGCCGCGGTGAACGCGATGGCTACCGAGGGCAGACCACCCGAACGGGGCCGCGTGGTGCCGGTGACGATTCCGGCCGACGCTTCGCACTTCAAGCACCGCGGCGAGCTGGTGTACCTGCCGCCGGCGTGGTTCAGCCAGAGCCCGCCACCGGCGCTGCCCGCGGTGATGATGATCGGCGGCGAATTCAACACCCCCGCCGATTGGTTGCGGGCTGGCAATGCGATCAATTCCGTCGACGACTTCGCGGCAGCGCACGGCGGCAACGCGCCGGTGCTGATGTTCGTCGACTCCGGCGGCGCGTTCAACACCGACACCGAATGCGTCAACGGCCCGCGCGGCAACGCCGCCGACCACCTGACCGACGACGTGGTGCCCTACGTGATTTCGCACTTCGGGGTCAGTGCCGAACCGTCGCACTGGGGTGTCGCCGGCTGGTCGATGGGCGGTACCTGCGCGCTCGACCTGACCACGATGCACCCCGAGAAGTTCAGCACCTTCGTCGACATCGCCGGAGACCTGGGACCGAACGCTGGAACCCGGGCCCAGACCATCGCGCGACTGTTCGGCGGCAGCGTCGAGGCGTGGGCGGCGTTCGATCCGGCCACGGTGATCACCAGACACGGCCGCTATAGCGGGGTTTCGGGCTGGTTCGCGGTCAACGGCAGTGCCGAGACGTCGGATGCCGGCGGTCAACTCGCCGCCGCGAAGTCGCTGTGCGCCTTGGGTCAGCGCAACGGCATCGACTGCGCCGTGGTGACCGAACCGGGCCGGCATGACTGGCCGTTCGCCGGGCAGGCCTTCGCGACCGCCCTGCCCTGGCTGGCCGGCCGACTGGGCACACAGGGAGTGCCACCCGTTCCGTTTCCCGCGGCGCCGGTCCGGGCCACCGCGGCGGCCCCAACCATGACCTCCGTCCACCCCGCGGGAAGGTGATTGTGGATCACCGACCGGCCCCGAGACACCGCATTACTTCGGCCGCCGCCGGTAACGTGCCGAGCATGGGTGACGATCCGACCGACCCCGGGTTCGACGACTCCGGCGTGCCGACGTTCGACTCGATGCGCGAGAAGATCGAGAACCGGTATCAGACCTCGATCGGCGCGCAGGAACTGGATGCCGAGACGCCCGAGGGCCGCAGCGTCGAGAAGCAGTACGAGCACCGGCAGCGCGCGGCCGCCGATCGACTAGAGCAGATCCGCAAGTCCATGCACGACGGTGAGCACTGACCGGTGCGCAGCTTCACCATCGCCGAACGGCGAAACCGTTTGGCGCGCAGGCATTTTTTGGCCTCTGAAGCCGCAACCGAGCCGATAACTCAGGTGGCGGCCGCGCTGATCGGCCTGCACGCCACCGACCCGGCCACCCCGTATCTGTCCCTGTGGGCGCGATCGTTGCCGTTCGCCGTCGCCGACCTGGACAGTGCGTTGTATGAAAAACGTTCGCTGGTCAAGCATCTGGCGATGCGCCGCACGCTGTGGGTGATCGATCCCGCCGATCTGCCCGGGGTGCAGGCCGCCGCCAGCGACCGGGTGGCCGCCACCGAGCGGCGCCGGCTCATCGCCGATGTCGCCAAAGCCGGTGTGGCGGCCGACGGGGAGCGCTGGCTCGACCGGGCCGGTGCGGCGGTGCTGCGGCACCTCGGAGAACACGGCGCGGCGAGCAGCGCCGAGCTGCGCGCGGCCCTGCCGGAACTGGCCGGGACCTACGATCCGGCGCCCGGCAAGTCCTACGGCGGCCAGACGCACCTGGCTCCGCGGGCGCTGACCGTACTCGGGGTGCAAGGCGACATCGTGCGCGGCCCCAACGACGGCGCGTGGACGTCCTCGCGGCCGCGGTGGGTGACCGCGGCGGATTGGCTCGGCGAACCGGGCGCGCCGATGGCCGCCGAGGCGGCGCAGGCGCACCTGATCACCACCTGGCTGCGGGCCTTCGGTCCCGCCACCGCCGACGACATCAAGTGGTGGTTCGGCACCACCAAGACCGCGGTCCGAAAAGCGTTGAGCGACATGGGCGCCGTCGACGTCGACCTGCACGGCACCCCCGGCTATGCGTTGCCCGATGACCTGGAGCCCGAGCCGGAACCCGCGGTGTGGGGCGCGCTGCTGCCCGGTCTCGACGTCACCACCATGGGCTGGTATCACCGCGACTGGTATCTCGGCGAGCACCGCGGCGAGCTCTTCGACAACAACGGCAACGCCGGCCCCACGGTGTGGTGGAACGGGCGGATCGTGGGCGGCTGGTATCAGAACGCCGCCGCCGAGGTCCAGTTGCAGCTCCTGGAAGACCCCGGCCGCCCGGCGCGCCAGGCGCTGGAGAAGCGGGCCCGCGAACTTACCGAGTGGCTGGACGGCGTACGGGTACCGCCGCGATTCCCGTCACCGCTGGTGCGAGCCGCCCCACGCTGAGACGACAGGCAGTCGCCGGCCGTCAGGCACTCGCCTTGCGCCGCCGTTTGGCGGGTTTGGCCGGTGCGCCGAGGATTTCGGCGAGGAACTTGCCGGTATAGCTCTCCGGCACCGCCACCACGTCCTCGGGTGTGCCGGTGGCCACCACCGTGCCGCCGCCGGCCCCGCCCTCGGGGCCCATGTCGATGATCCAGTCCGCGGTCTTGATCACGTCCAGGTTGTGCTCGATAACGATCACCGTATTGCCTTTGTCGACAAGGCCGTTGATGACACCGAGCAGTTTGGCGATGTCCTCGAAGTGCAGACCGGTGGTGGGCTCGTCGAGGATGTAGACCGTCCGCCCGGTGGAGCGCTTCTGCAGCTCCGAGGCCAGCTTCACCCGCTGCGCCTCACCGCCGGACAGCGTCGGCGCCGGCTGACCGAGTCGCACGTAGCCGAGCCCGACGTCGACCAGGGTGCGCAGGTAGCGGTGGATGCCGGTGATCGGCTCGAAGAACTCCGCCGCCTCCTCGATCGACATGTCGAGCACCTCGGCGATGGTCTTGCCCTTGTAGTGCACCTCGAGGGTCTCCCGGTTGTAGCGGGCGCCGTGGCAGACCTCACAGGGCACGTAGACGTCGGGCAGGAAGTTCATCTCGATCTTGATGGTGCCGTCGCCGGTACACGCCTCACAGCGGCCACCTTTGACGTTGAACGAGAATCGGCCCGGCAGGTAGCCACGCACCTTGGCCTCGGTGGTGGCGGCGAACAGGGTGCGGATCTTGTCGAACACCCCGGTGTAGGTGGCCGGGTTGGACCGCGGGGTGCGCCCGATCGGTGACTGGTCGACCCGCACCAGCTTGTCCAAGTGGTCCAGGCCGGTGATCCGGGTGTGCCGGCCGGGCACCAGCCGGGCGCCGTTGAGCTTGTTGGCCAGCACCGACGCCAGGATGTCGTTGACCAGCGTCGATTTGCCCGACCCGGACACCCCGGTCACCGCGGTGAGCACGCCGAGCGGGAACGCCACGTCGACGCCGGTCAGGTTGTGCTCGCGGGCACCGACCACCCCGAGCTGGCGTTTGGCATCGACTTTCCGCCGAACCACCGGCACCGCAATGCTTTTCGCGCCGGACAGGTAGGCGCCGGTGATCGAGTCGGGGTTGGCCAGCAGTTCGGCGTACGGCCCGCTGTGCACGATCCGCCCGCCGTGCTCCCCGGCGGCCGGGCCGATGTCGACGATCCAGTCGGCGTGGGCGATGGTGTCCAGATCGTGCTCGACCACGATCAGGGTGTTGCCCAGGTCGCGCAGCCGCACCAGGGTTTCGATCAGCCGCCGGTTGTCACGCTGGTGCAGCCCGATCGACGGCTCGTCGAGCACGTAGAGCACCCCGACCAGACCCGAGCCGATCTGGGTGGCCAGCCGGATGCGTTGCGCCTCACCGCCGGACAGCGTTCCGGCGGCGCGCGACAGGGTCAGGTACTCCAGGCCCACGTCGAGCAGAAAGCTCAGCCGCGACTGGATCTCCTTGAGCACCTGGCCGGCGATGGCCTGCTCGCGCGGGCCCAGCGTCAGCGCGTTGAGGAAGTCCGAACATTCCGCGATCGACAGATCGCTCACCTGCGCAATGGATTTGCTGCCGTAGTCTCCGGCGGCCAGCGTCACCGCCAGGATCTCCGGCTTCAGGCGGGTGCCGGCGCATTCCGGGCACGGGACGTCGCGCATGAAGCCGGCGTAGCGTTCCTTCATCTGCTCGGACTCGGTCTGCTCCATCTTGCGCTGCAGGAACGCCATCACACCTTCGAAATCGGTGTAGTAGGAGCGGGTCCGGCCGTAGCGGTTGCGGTAACGCACGTGGACCTGTTCGTCGGAGCCCTCCAAGATCGCCCGCCGTGCCTTGGCCGGCAGCTTGCGCCACGGGGTGTCGACGTCGAAGCCCATCGCCGCACCCAGGCTGGCCATCATCCGGGTGAAGTACTCGCTGGTGGGCCCCATCGACCACGGCGCCACCGCGCCCTCGGCCAGGGTGCGGTCCGGGTCGGGAACCACCAGGTCGGCGTCGACCTCCTTGCGGATGCCCAGCCCGGCGCATTCCGGGCAGGCTCCGTAGGGCGAGTTGAACGAGAACGACCGCGGCTCCAGGTCGTCGACGGACAGCGCGTGGCCGTTGGGGCAGGCCAGTTTCTCGGAGAACCGCTGCTCCCGGTGCGGGTGGTCGTCGTCGCGGTCGACGAACTCGAGCACCACGATGCCATCGGCCAGGCCCAGCGCGGTTTCGATCGAATCGGTGAGCCGCTGCTTGGCGCTGGCCTTAACGGTCAACCGGTCGACGACGACCTCAATGTCGTGCTTCTCCTGCTTCTTGAGCTTGGGCGGATCGGTCAGCGAATGCACCACACCGTCGACCCGGACCCGGCTGTAACCCTGGGTGTTGAGCTTCTCGAACAGGTCGGCGAACTCCCCCTTGCGGGTGCGCACCACCGGGGCCAGCACCTGAAACCGCAGGCCTTCGTCCATGGCCAGCACCTGATCAACGATCTGCTGCGGGGTCTGGCGGGCGATGCGCTCACCACAGACCGGGCAGTGCGGGGTGCCGGCCCGCGCATACAGCAGCCGCAGGTAGTCGTAGACCTCGGTGATGGTGCCGACCGTCGAACGCGGGTTGCGGTTGGTCGACTTCTGGTCGATGGACACCGCCGGCGACAGGCCCTCGATGAAGTCGACGTCGGGCTTGTCCATCTGGCCCAGGAACTGCCGGGCGTAGGCCGACAGCGATTCGACGTAACGACGCTGGCCCTCGGCGAAGATCGTATCGAAGGCCAGCGAGGACTTGCCCGAACCCGACAGCCCGGTGAAGACGATCAGCGCATCGCGAGGCAGCTCCAGGTCCACACTGCGCAGGTTGTGTTCACGCGCGCCCTTGACGATCAGCCGGTCAGCCACCCGTCCATGCTAGGTGGCGCTACCGACACCCAGCTCAGGGCCAGTACGGTGGCGGTTATGACGCCTTCGATCTCGGTTGACGACAGCTACACCGGGCACGTCGAGCCCGGCACCGCGGCCCGCCGCACCCTGCCGGGGGTGTCGATCATCAAGACCTCGGTGGGCCCGATGGACAACAACGCCTACCTGGTGACCTGCACCAATACCGGCAAGACGCTGCTGATCGATGCGGCCAACGACGCCGACAACCTGGTGGCGCTGGTGCGCGAGCACGCCCCGGAGGTGGCGTTGATCGTGACCAGCCACCAGCACTTCGACCACTGGCAGGCCCTCGAAGCGCTCGCCGAGGCGACCGGGGCGCCCACCGCGGCGCACGCCCTGGACGCCGAGCCGCTGCCGGTGACGCCGGATCGGCTGCTGGCCGACGGCGACACCGTAAACGTGGGCGACCTGACCTTCGACGTCATCCACCTGCAGGGCCACACCGAGGGCTCGGTGGCGCTGGCGCTGGACGGCACGGCCACCGGCGGCGTGACGCAGTTGTTCACTGGCGACTGCCTGTTCCCGGGCGGGGTCGGCAAGACCTGGCAGCCCGGGGATTTCGAGCGGCTGCTCGGCGATGTGAGCCGCAAGGTGTTCGACCGGTTCGGCGACGACACCGTGGTCTACCCCGGCCACGGTGACGACACCACGCTGGGCACCGAGCGCCCGCATCTGGCCGAGTGGCGCGAACGAGGCTGGTGACCCCGCAAAACCCCTTGTCAGCTGGTAAAGGCCGCCTATACTAAGGCCCTTCGGGGGTGGGAGGCTGCGGAGGGTCGGGTGACGGCCATACCGGTGTGTGCGACGTGCGGGACCGAGCCGCGGCAGGGTGCGCGGTTCTGCGATGGCTGCGGTTCGCTGATCGTGACGGCCACCGACCACGCCGAGTACAAGCAGGTGACGGTGCTCTTCGCCGACGTGGTGCAGTCGATGCAGCTCGCGGCGACGGTCGGCACCGAGCGGCTGCGCGAAATCATGACCGAGCTGGTGACTCGGGCGGCGGCGGTGGTTCAGCGGTTCGGCGGCACCGTCGACAAGTTCACGGGTGATGGCCTCATGGCGATCTTCGGAGCGCCGGTGGCGTTGGAGGACCACGCGGTGCGAGCCTGTCGCGCCGCCCTGGTAATGCAAGAGCAGGCCGGCGGGCTCGCCGAGCAGCTGCGCCGCCGCGACGGCGTCGACCTGCAGGTGCGCGTCGGGATCAACTCCGGCGAGGTGATCGTCGGCGACATCGGCTCGGGAACACTGGGGTACACCGCGATCGGTGAGCAGGTGGGGCTGGCCCAGCGGATGGAGTCCGTGTCTCCGCCGGGCGGGGTGATGCTCAGCGCGGCCACCGCCCAACTGGTGGCCGCGGTGTCGGTGCTCGGGGAACCGGAGCTGGTGCGCATCAAGGGCGTTGAGGATGCGGTGCCGGCACGGCGGCTGCTGAGCATGATCCCGCGCCGACAGCAGGACAGGTCCGTGGAGTCGGTGTTGGTGGGCCGTGAGTCGCAGTTGGCCACGCTCGAGGCGATGCTGGCCCGGGCCACCACCGGGCACGGGGCGGCGGTGTGCGTGGTCGGCTCTGCCGGGATCGGCAAGACGCGTCTGGTCGACGAGGTCGTGCAGTGCGCGAAAGACCATGGCGTCGAGGTGTTTTCCGCGTTCTGCGAGGCGCACACCACCGATGTCGCGTTCCATGTGGTCGCCGGCCTGCTGGGCGCCGCGGCCCGGGTCGGTGGTCTCGACGACGCGAATATGCGGGCAACGGTGCGGGCCCGGGTACCCGACGCCGACCCCGAAGACATGCTGCTGCTGGACGACCTGCTCGGCATCGTCGAACCCGGGGTGGAGCTGCCGAAAATCGATCCGGACGCGCGGCGACGGCGGCTGACCGCGCTGGTCAACACCGCCCAAGTGGCCCGCATCCATCCCGCGGTCTTCGTCGTCGAGGACGTGCACTGGATCGACGAGGTCAGCGAATCCATGCTCGCGGACTTTCTGACGGTGATCGCCGACACCTGCTCGCTGGTGCTGATCACCTGCCGCCCCGAGTATCAGGGGACGCTGCAGCAGGTGCCCGGGGTTGAGACGATGACCCTGGAGCCGCTGAGCACCCCGGAGACCTCCCTGCTGGTGACCGATTTGGTGGGCACCGACCCCTCGGCGTTCGAGGTCGCCGGGATCATCACCGATCACTCGGCGGGGAACCCGCTGTTCGCCGAGGAGATCACCCGCGAACTCGCCCAGCGCGGCGTGCTGATCGGTGAACGCGGCAGCTATGTGTGCCGCACCGCCGCAGCCCAGATCCATGTGCCGGCCACCCTGCAGGCGACGCTGGCCGCGCGCATCGACCGGCTCGGCGCAAAGGCCAAACATGCCCTGGCAGCAGCCGCGGTCATCGGGTCCCGCTTCAGCGCCGAACTGCTGGCCGGGCTGGGGGTCGATCCGTGCATCGAGGAACTGGTCAGCGCCGAACTGATCGAACCGCTGTCGCCGCCGAACCCGGACGCCGACTACGCGTTTCAGCATCCGCTGATCCGGATGGTCGCCTATGAAGCACAGCTGAAGTCCGGTCGCGCCGACGTACACCGCAGGCTTGCCGCCGCCATCGAATCGCGCGATAAGGCATCGGCCGACTCCAATGCCGCCCTGATCGCCGGACATTGGGAAGCCGCCGGGGAGAGACACGTCGCTTACGGATGGCATCTGCGCGCGGCGGCCTGGGCATTGAACCGCGACATCATCGCGGCACGAATGAGTTGGGAGCGCGCCCAGAAGATCGCCGACACGCTACCCGCCGATGACCCCGACCGGACCGCAATGCGGATCGCCCCGCGCACCATGCTGTGCGGAATCGCTTGGCGCGCAGGCTTGGACGACATACCGTCCCGGTTCGAGGAACTGCGCGAGCTGTGCGACGCCGGCGGGGACAAGCCGTCGTTGGCGATCGCTATGGCCGGTCTGGTGATCGGATATGTGTATCAAGACCGGGTACACGAAGCCTCCGAGCTGGCCTCCGAAACCATGGCGCTGCTGGATTCCATCGGCGACCCGTCCCTGACCGTGGGGCTGTCGTTCGCGGCCATCTACGCCAAGACCGAACTGGACGGTTGGGATGACGTGGCGGAGTGGTCACAACGCGTCATCGACCTGGCCGACGGTGATCCCACGAAGGGCAGTTTCCTGCTCGGCTCGCCGCTGGCGGTCGTGTTGGCCGAGCGCTCCATCGCACGCTGGCGCCTGGGGCATCCCGGGTGGCGCGACGACCAGGAGCGCGCCCTCGCCATGGCCCGCGACACCGACCCGTTGTCCTTTGTCGTTGCGGTGGCATTCACCTACCAGGCCGCGATCGCCTATGGCGTGTTGCGCGCCGACGACGCGGCCGTGCGCACCATCGAAGAAGCCGTGCGGCACGCCGAACGCTTGGGTGACGACTACACCCTGGACAAGGCGCGACAAAGCTTGGGCTTTGCGCTCCTACACCGCCCCACCATCGCCGAGCGCGATCGCGGGCAGCAGATCTTGACCGAAGTCGGCCAGGTGGGCGAGTTCCCGATCACCCTGGTTTTCCTGGCCCGCGAAAGAGCCCGGTGCGGAGACCGCGAGCACGCCCTGGCGCTCATCCGCACCATCGCCGACCAACTGGTCCGCGAGGGCCAGCTGCTGGGGTGGGGCTTTCACGCGACCAACGTGCTGGTGGAGACCCTGCTGGACGGGGCCACCGAAGCCGATCTGGCCGAAGCCGAAGCCGCGATCGAGTCCCTGGCGACCGCCCCTGCCGAAGAGAATCTGGCGATCCGGGATATCTGGCTGCTGCGGCTGCGGGCCCTGCTGGCCAGGGCGCGCGACGACGCAGCCGGGTATGCCTGCTACCGCGATCGCTGCCGCGAGATGGCCGAAACGCTGGGCTTCGGCGGGCATCTCGCCTGGGCCGAGGCGATGCCGTAAGGGCTAGCCGGTGGTGTGCACGATCAGCACGTCGACCTTGGCGCGCCGCGACACGTTGGCCGGCACCGACCCGAGCAGCCGCCCGGCGATCGTGCTCAACCCGACGTTGCCGACCACCAGCAGATCGGCCTTGACCGACTCGGCCAGCTCCACGAGCGCATCGACCGGGGCGCCGACCACAGCCTTCTCCTCCACCTCGTAGGCCCCGGCGGCGATAGCGCGCTCCTTGGCCTCCTTGAGGATGGCGTAGATCGGAGCGTTGCCCGAGGCGATGTAGCCCTCGTCCTTGAGGACGTCGGCGGCCCGCGGGTCGTCCGCGTGCGGCAGGTAAGCGGTGGCGATGACGACCTTCGCGCCCTCCCCAGACGCCAGGTGACCGGCGCGGTCGACGGCACGCAGCGAAGAGTCCGAGCCGTCCGTGCCCACCACCACGGTCTTGTAGCCGCTCATCCGTTAGCCCTCTCGGTGAAAAGTTGCCATGTTCTAAGCCATGGCGACATTAACGCGTCAACGGCCCCGATGGGGGCGATTGGCGTCACATGTCGCCTGCGTGCCTGCCCACACATCCGCCCTGACCGGGCCCGAAACCGGTTTCCGCGGCTGTCGTGACGTAGCTGACACCGCGTTCTGAGCGGTAGCGTGAGAAGTCATTCTCCTCATCCCCGGGCGATAGGGCACGCCGTTGAGCCAGGTATTGACCCGAGTCCCGGTGAGCACGACAGCGGCTCCGCTCCGCCGGCGGCGCCGGCCCTCCGATGCGGTGCTGATCGCGGTGCTGGCCGCGGTCATCAGCGGTATCGGGGCGAGCCGGCCGTCGCTGTGGTTCGACGAGGCGGCCACGATCTCCGCGTCGACGCATCGCTCGCTGCCCGAACTGTGGCACCTGCTGAGCCACATCGATGCGGTGCACGGTCTGTACTACCTGTTCATGCACGGCTGGTTCGCTGTCTTCCCCGCCACCGAATTCTGGGCGCGGGTGCCGAGCTGCCTGGCGGTCGGGGCCGGCGCCGCCGGCGTGGTGGTCTTGTCGCGCCGATTCGCCGGCCGGCGACTGTCGGTGTGCGCAGGCGTGCTGTATGCGGTGCTGCCACGGGTGACGTGGGCCGGCGTCGAAACCCGCCCGTACGCGTTCGCGGCGATGGCCGCGGTCTGGCTCACCGTGCTGTGGGTGAGCGCGGCTCGCCGCGACACGGGCGCCCGGTGGGCGGCTTACGGCGTGGCGGTGGTGGCGTCGACGCTGTTGAACACCTTCACCGTGCTCATGGTGGCGGTGCACGCGGTGTTGTTGTGGGCATCCGGATGCGGACGCTCGGCGAGACGGCGCTTTGCCGCCGCGGCCGGCATCGCGATGGCGGTGCTGGCCCCGTTCCTATGGTTCAGTCAGCGGCAGATCTGGCAGGTCGCGTGGATCGACCCGCTGAGCGGGCACACCGTCATCGAAATCGCGCAGCAGCAGTTCTTCGACAAAAGCGTGCCGTTCGCGATCCTGGCCTGGCTGCTGCTCGCCGGCGCGGCCATCGCTGTGCGGACCGGAGCCCGGCCGGCTCCCGCCGATGGGGTACGACAGCTGCTGATCCTTTGCGCCGCTTGGCTGATCATCCCCACCGCGGTGACCGTGGTCTATTCGGCGATCGGCGAACCCGTCTACTACCCGCGCTATCTGATCAGCACGGGACCCGCGATGGCGATCGCGTTAGCCTTGGCGGTCACCACGATCGCCGAGTCGCGGCGTGCCGTCATCGCTGTCGTCGCCACGCTGGCGGTTGCCGCGGCACCCAATTACGTTGCCAACCAGCGTGATCGGTACACCAAGGAGGGCTGGGACTACAGCGCGGTGGCCGACGTGATCGACGCACATGCCCGGCCCGGGGACTGCCTGCTCATCGACAACACCACCCGCTGGGCACCCGGCCCGATCCGGGCGCTGCCGGCCGGGCGGCCCGAGACGTTCGCGAAGCTGCGGGACCCGGGCCTGGGGCCGCGCCGGCAGGCCCTGGGCCGGCTCTGGGACGGCCACCTGGCGGTCTGGGCAGTGACCGATCAGCTGGCCGACTGCCCGACGATCTGGACGATCACCGATCACGACCGCGCCCTGCCGGCCCATCAGGTCGCCGTGATGCTGCCGATGGGGTCGCGGTTCGCCCGCACCCCCGACGGCCAGGCGTTGCACCAGCTGGGCTTCCGCGTCGTCGAACGCTGGCAGTTCACCTACTCGCAGGTCATCAAGTCGACCGGCGGTTCAGCGAGGCTCGACGAAGGAGAGGCGAAGCTGGAACCGCCGCATGAACCTTGATAAGCCCCTCAGGCGTGGGCGCCGACCAGCGGATCGGCGCCGCGGGCGGCCCGATAGGCCACCACGCACCCCAGGGCGGCCATCACCGCGAAGATCGCGAACAGCCAGCGGGCCGCCGGAAGGCCGGAACTCATCGCGGTGTTGACCACCAGGCCGGCGATACCCGCGCCGAACGCCCCGCCGATCAGCGCGACGGTGTTGATCGCCGCTGCGGCCGTCCCGCCCTCGGCGGGGTCGTCGACGCAGCTCATGGCCCACGCCGACAGGTGTGGCCAGCCGGCACCGACACCGATACCGACCACCAGCAGCGCCAGCGCCCAGATCGCGCCGACCGCAGTGGGGTTATAGCTGCTCATCCGGGCGAACGCGACCACCGCCAGGCCGCCCGACATCACCAGGGGCCCACTGATCACCAGCCCGATGACCACCCGCACCTTGCTGACCGAGGCGCTGGCGATCTCGCTGATCGTCCAGCCGGTCGACAGGGCGGCGCCCAGGAATCCGGCCATCACCGGCGGCAGGTGCGCCAGCCGCTGCCCGAGCAGCGGGATGTACAGGTTGGCCTTGGTGGTGGCCATCAGCAGGCCCAGCGTCAGGTAAATCCACTTCTCCCGGCCCGGGTGGAACGCGCTGGGGGGCAGTACCGCCGCCGACGAGCGCCGGTCCACCACCAGGAACACCCCCAGCAGGGCTGCGCCCGCGATCAGCAGACTGGCGGCACCGAGGAGACTGCGCGGTAGCTGGGCGGTGCTCACCACCAGCGCGGCGCCTCCGAGCAACAGCAGCGAACGCACCGGGACCTTCATCGCATCGTCCTGCTGGCCGCCGCGGCTGGCCCGCAGCACCACGCTCACCGCCACGGCCATCACTCCGGACAGCACCGCCATGATCGCGAACGCCCACCGCCAGATGCCGAACTGGGCGAACAGGCCGCCGGCCGCCGGGCCCACCAGGGTGCCGACACCCCACATCGCCGACACCAGCCCCGACGCGCGGGTCCACAGCCAGCTGGGCAGGACCGCATTGATCAGCGCATACCCGAGCCCGGCCAAGAGACCGCCGCCCATGCCCTGCAGGGTGCGGCCGACCAGCAGGATCTCCATGTGCGGCGCCATGGCGCACACCGTGCCGCCGACGCCGAACGCCAGCAGGCCCAATAGGTAGGCGAACCGGGAACCGATGCGAACCAGCACCGGGTTGGCCGCGGCGGCGGCGATCACCGACCCGACCAGGTACAGCGTGGTGGCCCAGGCGTAATACCGCTCGCCGCCGATCTCTTTGATCGTGCTCGGCAGCAGGCTGATGGTCAGGAATTCGTTGGTGGCGTAGAGGGCCACGCCCCCAGCCAGCACGGCCGAGGTACCTAAGTAGCGCCTTCCGAGCAGCTCATGCCAGCTGCCAGTGTTTACAGCGGCGTCGGTCGGCACCGCTTCAGTCAGATCCACCACCGGTTGCAGTCAATCACGGATCGCCACAACACGCGAAAACGCCCCGCGTGCTGGCGGTCACTTGATTCCGGCCGCGTCCATACCCCGCAATTCCTTCTTCAGGTCGGCGATCTCATCGCGAATCCGCGCGGCAAGCTCGAATTGCAGGTCGCGGGCGGCGTTCATCATCTGCTCGGTGAGTTCTTTGACCAGGTCAGCCAGTTCGGCGCGGGGCATGCTTTTGGTGTCGCGGCCCTCGAACACGCCGGCGCTAACCGCCCGGCCGGGCTCGCCCTGCGCGCGGCGCCCACGCGAGGCGTTGCGCCCCGAACCGGCGACCTCGACACTCTCGCTGTCGGCCGCTTCCCGATACACCTGGTCGAGGATGTCGGCGATCTTCTTGCGCAGCGGCTGCGGGTCGATGCCGTTGGCCTCGTTGTAGGCGATCTGTTTGGCCCGGCGGCGTTCGGTCTCGTCGATGGCCTCTTTCATCGAGTCGGTGATCTTGTCGGCGTACATGTGCACTTCGCCGGAGACGTTGCGGGCGGCGCGGCCGATGGTTTGGATCAGGCTGCGGGTGGACCGCAGGAAGCCCTCTTTGTCGGCGTCGAGGATCGAGACCAGCGACACTTCCGGCAGGTCCAGACCCTCCCGCAGCAGATTGATGCCGATCAGCACGTCATAGTCACCGAGCCTCAGCTGACGCAGCAGCTCCACCCGGCGCAGCGTGTCGACCTCGGAGTGCAGGTAGCGCACCCGGATCCCCATCTCCAGCAGGTAGTCGGTGAGGTCTTCGGCCATCTTCTTGGTCAGCGTGGTGACCAGCACCCGCTCATCGGCCTCGGCGCGCTGCCGGATTTCCCCGATCAGGTCGTCGATCTGACCCTTGGTGGGCTTGACCACGACTTTCGGGTCCACCAGGCCGGTCGGGCGGATCACCTGCTCGACGAACTCACCGCCGGCCTGGCTGAGCTCATAGGGGCCCGGGGTGGCCGACATATAGACCGTCTGCCCGATCCGGTCGGCGAACTCCTCCCAGGTCAGCGGGCGGTTGTCGCAGGCCGACGGCAACCGGAAACCGAACTCCACCAGGTTGCGTTTGCGCGACATGTCGCCCTCGTACATGCCGCCAACCTGCGGCACGGTGACGTGCGACTCGTCGATGATGAGCAGGAAGTCCTCCGGGAAGTAGTCCAGCAGGGTGGCCGGAGGCGTGCCGGCGCCGCGGCCGTCGATGTGCCGTGAATAGTTCTCGATCCCCGAGCAGAACCCGACCTGGCGCATCATCTCGATGTCGTAGTTGGTGCGCATCCGCAGCCGCTGGGCTTCCAGCAGCTTGCCGTGATTCTCCAGCTCGTCGAGCCGGGCGGCCAGTTCCTCCTCGATGGTGGAGATCGCCTGCGTCATCCGTTCTGGGCCGGCCACATAGTGGGTGGCCGGGAAGATCCGCAGCGAGTCGACCTTGCGGACCACGTCGCCGGTGAGCGGATGCAGGTAATACAGCGCCTCGATCTCGTCGCCGAAGTACTCGATGCGGACGGCCAGCTCCTCATAGGACGGGATGATCTCGACGGTGTCGCCGCGCACCCGGAAGGAGCCGCGGGTGAACGCCATGTCGTTGCGGGTGTACTGGACATCAACCAGCAACCTCAGCAGTCCATCCCGCGGCACCTCGGAGCCGACCTGCAGCTCGACGGAGCGGTCCAGGTAGGACTGCGGGGTGCCCAGGCCGTAGATGCACGACACCGACGCCACCACCACCACGTCGCGCCGGGACAGCAGGCTCGATGTCGCCGAATGGCGCAGCCGCTCCACGTCGTCGTTGATGGAGCTGTCCTTCTCGATGTAGGTGTCGGTCTGCGCGATGTACGCTTCTGGCTGGTAGTAGTCGTAGTAGGAGACGAAGTACTCGACGGCGTTGTGCGGCAACATCTCTCGCAACTCGTTGGCGAGCTGCGCGGCCAGCGTCTTGTTCGGCGCCATCACCAGGGTGGGCCGCTGCAGCCGTTCGATGAGCCAGGCCGCGGTGGCCGACTTCCCGGTGCCGGTGGCGCCCAGCAGCACCACGTCCTTCTCCCCCGCCTTGATCCGCCGTTCCAGGTCCTCGATGGCGGCCGGCTGGTCGCCGGCCGGCTGATACTCGCTGACGACATCGAAACGGCCGCCGGTCCGCACGATGCCTTCGACAGCGTCGGCAGGCGGCCGGTACTCCGAATGCGCGACGACAGGGTGTTCCGTTGCGAAAGCCACGAACCCAGGGTAAGCCGGGTGTCTGACACGGAGAGGCGGTCAGCGGTGCATCCACCCAAGCACGAGACCTTTGACCTGGTCGCGTACACCAACACCGACCCGAAAGGGGTGGTGCGCGCCGTCGACATCTATACCGTGCAGCCGTGGGGCCTCTACCTGGCCCGGCCCACCCCGGGCCGGGCCCAGTTCCACTACTTGGAATCGTGGCTGCTGCCCGCGCTGGGGCTGCGCGCGACCGTCTTCCACTTCAATCCGGGCCACGAACGTGACCAGGACTTCTACCTCGACGTCGGTGAGTACACGCCGGGACCGGCGCTGTGGCGCTCCCGGGACCACTACCTGGACCTGGTGGTGCGTACCGGGCGCGACGTCGCTCTCACCGACCTCGACGAGCTGATGGTCGCGGTGCGAGAGGGCCTGCTCAGCCAGGACGACGCCGAACTGGCGGTGGCCCGGTCCGTCGCCGCCGTCGACGGCCTGGCCAGCAACGGCTATGACCTGCAGCGCTGGCTGGCCGGCCAGGGTATGGCGGTGTCCTGGCCGGTCAGCGACGGTATTCCCGGGTCGGCCCCGGAAAGTTAGGTAATCTCGTGAACATGAACGCCAACCTGCGAATCGGTGTCGCCACCGCGACCACCGCGGCCCTGCTCGGGTGCGGTCAGCTGATCCCAGCGCCGGCGGCGGCATCCCAAGAGTTGCACAACGTCACCTACATCGCGCGGGTTGACGCCTGGACCCAAGGCAGTGTCGTCACCTTCATGCTCAACGACACCCAGACCGCCAGCGGCGACATCGACGGCTTCGGCTCGCCGTTCGAGGCCAACGCGGTGTTGTCGGATCCGAGCAAGGCGGGCATGGTGATCCGGCTGCGCTGGCCGTCGTCGGCCAACGTGCACTGCGAGATCCACGTGGATGACATCGTCGCGGTCAAGAGCGACCGCTTCGTCAGCACCTGGAAGGACAGCAGCGATCCGCGCAACGGCGCGATGCTGTGCGGCGCCTTGATCAGCAGCATGGCCTGATCGGCGTTACGGGCGCTACCCGGTCTCGTCGACCCGGAGGTGGACGCCGGTGGGCCGACCCGGGTCGGCGGTGGCGTGAAACCTCTTCTCGCCCAGAGACGCGACCCGCGGATAGCCAGCGGCCAGCAGCGGCTCGGCGAGTTCGTCGGCCACCGACAGGGATTCCACGATGACCTGGACGTCGATGACGTCTAGGGCGTCTGGGGTCTCCGGCCCCTGCACCGCGGTGGGTCCGACGTGCTCGACGCGCAAGGCGCGGTGGCCGCAGGTGGTGCGCAGCCGGGCGATGATCCGCTGGGCCTGGTCGGGCCAGGTCGGGTCGGCCGGCACCGGCTGCGTCGGGAACGGCGCGGGCCGCCGAGCCGCGAGGTTGTCCGCGAACGGCTGGATGCGGTGTTGCCACAGCCGCAGCGCCTGCGCCGCCAGGTCGTCCGGGTCACCGGAGTTGTCCAGCCAGACATCGGCGACCGCGCGCCGCTGCGGCTCGGTGGCCTGGGCGGCCACCCGCGCCCGCGCGTCTTCTTCGGCCATGCCGCGGTACTGCAGGAGTCGGGTTACTCGTGTCTCCACGTCCGCGTGCACCACGATCACCAGCGGGAACATCGGCGCCATCTGCGACTCGACCAGCAGCGGGATGTCCTCGACGATGATGGCGTCCTGACCGGCCGCGGCGATCAGTTCGCTGCGGCGCCGCGCCACCAGCGGGTGCACGATGCCGTTGAGGGTGGCCCGCTTGTCGTCGTCGCTGAAGGCGATCGCGGCCAGCGCCGGACGGTCCAGCGCCCCGTCTTCCAGCAGGATCCCCGGCCCGAAGGCCTCGACCAGTGCGGTCAGGCCTTCGGTGCCGGGTTCCACGACTTCACGGGCGATGACGTCACCGTCGACGACGATGGCGCCGTACCGGCTGAAGGTGGCCGACACCGTCGACTTACCGGCGCCGATCCCGCCGGTCAGACCGATACGCAGCATCGAGCCCCTTCAACGCGCCCGGGAGCGACTAAGCGCTGTTACCGGCGAGCTTCTCCCGCAGCGCGGCGAGCTGCTCGTCGCTGGCCAGCGAACCACCGGCCGGTGCCTCGTCGCGGTGCGACCCGTTGGCCCGGGCGGGCTCGGCGTGCTCGGCAGCGGCGAACTTCTCCATCTGCGCGGTGTGCATCTTGTGACGACGCTCGGCCTCGGCGTAGCGGGCCTCCCACTCGGTGCGCTGCTTGTCGAAACCTTCGATCCACTCGTTGGTCTCGGCGTCGAAGCCCTCGGGGAAGATGTAGTTGCCCTGCTCGTCGTAGCTGTCGGCCATGCCGTACTTCGAGGGGTCGAACTCCTCGGTGTAGTCCTCGTTGGCCTGCTTGAGGCTCAGCGAGATCCGGCGCCGGTCCAAGTCGATGTCGATGACCTTGACCATCGCGTCGTCGCCGACCGCGACCACCTGGTCGGGCACCTCGACGTGCTGCTCAGCCAGCTCGGAGATGTGCACCAGGCCCTCGATGCCCTCCTCGACGCGGACGAACGCACCGAACGGCACCAGCTTGGTGACCTTGCCCGGCACGATCTGGCCGATGGCGTGGGTGCGAGCGAAGTGCCGCCACGGGTCTTCCTGGGTAGCCTTGAGGCTCAACGACACCCGCTCGCGGTCCATGTCGACGTCGAGCACCTCGACGGTGACCTCGTCGCCCACCTGGACCACCTCGGACGGGTGGTCGATGTGCTTCCAGGACAGCTCGGAGACGTGCACCAGGCCGTCCACCCCGCCCAGGTCGACGAACGCGCCGAAGTTGACGATCGAGGAGACGACACCCTTGCGGACGGCGCCCTTCTGCAGCTGGTTGAGGAACTCGCTGCGCACCTCGGACTGGGTCTGCTCCAGCCAGGCGCGGCGGGACAGCACCACGTTGTTGCGGTTCTTGTCCAGCTCGATGATCTTGGCTTCGATCTCGCGACCGATGTAGGGCTGCAGGTCGCGGACCCGGCGCATCTCCACCAGCGAGGCGGGCAGGAAGCCGCGCAGCCCGATGTCGAGGATCAGGCCGCCCTTGACGACCTCGATGACGGTGCCCTTGACGGCCTCGTCCTTCTCCTTGAGCTCCTCGATCGTGCCCCAGGCGCGCTCGTACTGGGCGCGCTTCTTGGACAGGATCAGCCGACCCTCTTTGTCCTCTTTGGTCAGGACCAGGGCCTCGACCTCGTCACCGACGGACACCACCTCGTGGGGGTCGACGTCGTGCTTGATGGACAGCTCGCGGCTCGGGATGACGCCTTCGGTCTTGTAGCCGATGTCGAGCAGGACCTCGTCCCGGTCAACCTTGACGATCGTCCCTTCCACGATGTCGCCATCGTTGAAGTACTTGATCGTTTTGTCGATGGCGGCGAGAAAATCCTCGGCCGAGCCGATGTCGTTGACGGCTACTTGCGGCGAGGTGACGGTGGGACTTGGCATGTGTTGGGTTGCTCCGGACAAGTTGAGGTAGTAGGGACTGGTGTTGTCACGCATGCTGGGCATGCGGTGGCCCACGACTTGGTCTTGTACTAGTCGAGGACTACCTGTCGAGGCTACTCGACGTGTTGCACGCTGGACAAACCGGTGGTCTACGCTGCGTCGCTATGCCTGCGATGCGGAACCGCCGAAAGGTCGGAGCGCCGCTGATCGTCATCGTCCTGCTCAGCATCCTCACCGCGCTGCTGCTCCTGGTGTTCACCGCGGCCAATCCGGCCGGCACGCTGACCGCGCTGGTGCTGGCCAGCCTGTCGATGCTGGTGGTGCTGTTCTGCTACCGGTGGCTGGACCGCTGGGAGCCCGAGCCCCGTCGGCTGCTACAGCTGGCCTTCCTCTGGGGCGCCTCGATCGCGGTGCTGCTGGCCGTGGGCCTGGAGACCTTCGGGTCCTCGGTGGCCACCGTGCGGCCGCTGGTGTCGAAGACCTTCGACATGGCCGCGATCCAGGCGCCGTTCATCGAAGAGGCCGCTAAGGGCCTGTTTCTGCTGATCATGCTGACCGGCCGGCGGCGCCATGAGCTGAACTCGCTGACCGACTGCATGGTGTATGCGGGCATCACGGCGGTCGGGTTCGCCTGGATGGAGGACATCGTCTACATCGCGCCCGCGGAGTCGCCGGCCCAGATGGCTGCGGTGGCCGTCGCGCGGCTGATTTTCGGGCCGTTCGCCCACCCGCTGTTCACCACCATGACCGCGATCGGGGTGTTCGTCGCGCTGCGCCGCCGCACCTTCTGGTCGAAGGCTTTCGTGATCCTGCTGGGCTATCTGGCGGCGGTAATCATGCACGCCTCGTGGAACGCCTCACTGGCCGTCGGCGGCGCCCAGTTCTTCCTGGCGACTTACCTGTTCTGGATGGTTCCGGTGTTCCTGCTGATGGTATTGCTGGGCATCTTGAGCCGCCGGCACGAACAGCAGCTGGTCGCCGGCAAGCTGCCCGCGATGGTGGTCGGTGGCCTGATCAGCCCGAATGAAGAGACCTGGCTGGGATCGATCCGGGCCCGCAAGCAGGCGATCCGCGAGGCGCGGCGGATCGGCGGGCAGCCCGCGGCCCGCAGCGTCAAGAAGTTCGCCGCCCAGGTGGTCGAGCTGGCGTTCGTGCGGGATCGCATCGACCGCGGCTTCGGCGATCCGGAGGTGTTCGCGATGCAGCACGAGGACGCCTACGGGGTGGTGGCCGCCCGAGCGGCGGCACCGGTGCTGCACACGATGGCGGGTTATCGGTCGCCGGCGCTGGTGCGGCGGTAGAAATCCCACTGGGTGTGCGATTTCGTACGCGACGCGCCGGTGTGGGCGTATGGAACCGCACACTCGACGGCTAAGGGCTAGTGCGGGTCGCCGTCAGTGGCGGTAGGGCGGTCGCGCACGTTGTTACCGTTGTTGTGATGACTGGTAGCACCCGCCCGACACTGAACGGCGGCTTCGAGTTCGTCACCGTGGAACCCGGCGTCGACCTCGCGGTGCGCCGATCCGGCCAAGGCCCTCCCGTGCTGCTGATCGGCGGGCTCGGCATGCCGAGCATCACCTGGGACGTCTGTGGCCTTCCGCAGTCCCTCGCCGACGCGGGATTCGAGGTCATCGCCTACAACGCCCGCGGCATCGCGCCGTCCTCGGCGCCGGCCCCGCCGTACTCGGTGGCTGGTTTGGCCCGCGACGCCGCCGCCGTTCTCGACCACTTCGACGTGGGAGAGGCGATCGTCGTGGGCTACTCGATGGGCTGCTACACCGCCCAGACGCTGTACCGCGAGCAGCCTGAGCGAGTGCGCGCGCTGGTCTTGTTCGCCGGGCTGCAACCGTCGCCGATTTCAGAAATTGTCGGTGAAATGGAACTCGGACTGATCGACCGCTACGGCGCAGTGCCGCGCGACGTTTTGGTACTCGAACAGCTGCTGACCAGCCTGCATCCCTCGATGCTGCAAGACCCGGCCACCGTGCGGGCGTGGCATCAGGTGCTATCAGCCGGCTACGACAACGAGCCGGCCCCCCAGCAGGGGTTCATCGGACAACTGACCGCATCGCAGCAATGGATCGCCGCCGGCGAACCCACCGCAGCGCAACTGGCCACGATCGACGTGCCGACGCTGGTGTTGGCCTTCGAATACGACCTGTTCTTTCCGCCGACCATCTGCGAAGCGACGGCCCGGTTCATCCCTACCGCCGAGTTCGCGCAGATCGACGGTGTCGGCCACGGCGGCATCTTCACCGGACCCGGCGACAGCGTCGACCGGATCACCCAGTTCTGCCGCAAACACCGCGCACCCTGATCGCCGACCGGTGGGCCGGCTCAAGAGCCGTCGTCGCCATCCCAATCGTGGTCGTGCAGGAACGCCTCGGGAATGCTCACGCGATACCGTGCGGCAGCGACGAGGATATTTCCCATCGCCAACGGCAGCGCCAAGCTTGGAACCGGGTCGCGGCGGCTGAAGATGATCCCGTCCGTCCGCCGGTAGGTGCGCAGGAAGCGGCGCAACGTATTGCCCTCCAGCGATGATTTGCGCCACCCGTACATCAGCATCCCCGGGCCGATCATCTTGGCCGCACCCGGTGCGGGCGTGATGATGTCGTCGTTGGCGCCGAAAAACGCACGGTCAACCCGTGTTTCCGGGTCGAACAGCAGAATGCCGCTGGTTGTTCGCGGATTGCATTCGACGGTGAAGAGGCCGCGATCGGGCACCTCGATGAAATCGAATGCGATTTGCCCGGTGAAGTTGAATGCCTTGACGAATGTGCGGACCCAGGCGTCGATGGCCTCGTGCTCGATGGAGTCGAAAAGCAGACATGACTGGCCGCCGATGGCGTAGCTCACCGGGTAAGCGACGTGCGCCTTCACTTCGCCGTTGTGACACACCGAATATGAGCAATAGCTGCTGCCGTCGGCCCACTCCTGGGCGATCCAGGGATTTGTCGCGTCGAAACTCAGACCGCGCGGGAGCTCTCCTGGATGCACCTTGTGTACGTCTTGAGAACCGCGCGAAAAGACCCGTTTGAGCGCGAACGGCTTGTCGAAATCCAAGGCCTCCAGCTCTCGATGACTACGGACCAGCGCAAAGTCGAGAGTCGGCATGCCCAGCTCCTGCACGGCGACCTGAAACTCGTACTTGTTCTCCAGTTGGGCCTCCAGATCGAAATGCGGGAAGAACAAGACGCAGTCGCTCGCGAACAGTTCGGGGCGCTGTTTGATCGTGTTCCCCAGGATGGCGCTCCCCTCGTGGATGGGCACGATTAGGTCCACGCCCTCGTCGCGGACGATGTCTGACAAAGCCTGCGCCCACTCGATCGGCTCATACCTGGGCCTTGGCGTGCGGAACGTCCTTGTGACCGATGTGGAGAATTTCGTGATCGGAAAGAGCATCGAGTCCGCGGTCAACACACGGTGACCGGCAGCGCTCAGCAAGCGAGCCAAATGCAGCGCCAGAAAGGACCTGCCGAAGGTGATCAGCACGGTCTTGCCGTGAATTTCGGACATCACGCCTCCCCTCCGGCTTCGACGCCCCTGGGCGTCGCCGACGGCGTCTCCGATAACACCGGTCGCTGCATCACTCCTGCGCGTTTACCCGACGCGGTACCGGTTCACACCGGGGTCAATGCGCGGCGGCGTCCCAGGACCGCCCGTAGCCGACCGCGACCTCCAGCGGGACGCTGAGCTCATAGGCGCCGCCCATCTTGTCGCGCACCAGCTTTTCCAGCGGCTCGCGTTCGCCGTCGGCCACCTCGAACAGCAGCTCGTCGTGCACCTGCAGCAGCATCCGGGACCGCAGGCCGGAGGCCTTCAATGCCTGGTCGACGTTGATCATCGCCACCTTGATGATGTCGGCGGCGCTGCCCTGGATCGGGGCGTTGAGGGCGGCCCGCTCGGCGGACTCGCGGACCTGACGGTTGCTGCTGTCCAGCTCCGGCAGGTAGCGCCGCCGGCCCAGCACCGTCGAGGTGTAGCCGTCCTTGCGGGCCTGCTCGACGACCTGGTGCAGGTAGTCCCGCACCCCGCCGAACCTGTCGAAGTAGGCGTCCATCTGCTCTTTGGCCTCTTCGGTGGAGATCTTGAGCTGCTGGGCCAGCCCGTAGGCGCTCAGCCCGTAGGCCAGGCCGTAGGACATCGCCTTGACCCGCCGCCGCATATCCGCGGTCACCTCGTCGATCGGCACGCCGAATGCCCGCGACCCGACGAACGAGTGCAGGTCCTCGCCGGTGTTGAAGGCCTCGATCAGGCCGGCATCGCCGGACAGGTGCGCCATGATGCGCATCTCGATCTGGCTGTAGTCGACGGTCATCAGCTCGCTGTAGCCATCCCCGACCACGAACGCGTCCCGGATCTGCCGGCCGGCGTCGGTGCGGATCGGGATGTTCTGCAGGTTGGGCTCGGTAGAAGAAAGCCTGCCAGTCGCAGCGATGGTCTGGTTCAGCGTGGTGTGGATACGGCCATCGGAGGCAACGGATTTCAGCAGGCCATCGACGGTCACCTTGAGGCGGGTGACGTCGCGGTGGGTCAGCAGGTGCTCCAGGAACGGGTGGCCGGTCTTGTCGAAGAGCGACTGCAGCGCGTCGGCGTCGGTGGTGTAGCCGGTCTTGGTCTTCTTGGTCTTGGGCATGCCCAGCTCATCGAAGAGCACCACCTGCAGCTGCTTGGGTGAGCCGAGGTTGATCTGCTTGCCGATCACCGCGTAGGCGGCTTCAGCGGCGTCGCGGATCTCGTCGCCGAAGCGGCTCTGCAGCTGGCTGAGGTGATCGAGGTCAACCCCGATCCCGGCGGTCTCCAGGTCGGCCAGCACCCGCTGCAACGGCAACTCGATGTCGTCGAGCAGCCCGCCCGAGTCGATGCGGGCCAGTTCGGCGTCGAGGGCCTCGGCCAGGTCCGTGACGGCGCGGGCCCGCAGCAGTGCGGTCGCGACGGCCTGGTCGTCGACGCCGTCGGTGTCGTCGAGCAGCGAGAGTTGTTGTTGCTCATCTGATTCGGCGCGCAGCTCGCGGCGCAGGTAGCGCACCGACAGGTCGTCGAGGCTGAAGCTGCGCTGCCCGGGCCGGACCAGGTAGGCGGCCAGGGCGGTGTCGGAGGTGACGCCGTCGAGGGCCCAGCCGCGGCCGGCGAGGTCATGCATCGCCAGCTTGGCTTCGTGCAGCGCCTTGGGTTTGTCCGGGTCGGCCAGCCAGGCGGCCAGCGCGGCCTCGTCCTCGGCGGTCAGCGTCGCGGTCTCGAGGTAGCCGCCGTCACCGTCTCCGGCGGCGATCGCCAGCGCGGTGGTGTCACTGTCGAAGCTGCGGTGGCTGCCGATGACGGCCAGCCCGGCACGACGTCCGTCGGCGGCATGGTCTGCCAGCCAGGCTCCGACCGTGCCGGGTTCGAGTGCCCCACCGCGCACCTCGAAGCCCTCGTCCACCTCGGGCTCGGCGGTGGCCAAGGTCTCGAACAGCCGGTCGCGCAGCACCCGGAACTCGAGGTCGTCGAAGAGCTGGTGGATCTGCTCGCGATCCCATGGCACCAGCCGCAGCGTGTCCGGGGTTTGAGCCAGCGGCACATTGCGCACCAGGTCGGTGAGTTCGCGGTTGAGGATCACGGCGGAAAGGTTGGCGCGCAACGCGTCTCCGACCTTGCCCTTGACCGTGTCGACCTTGTCGACCAGCCCCTGCAGCGAGCCGTACTCAACGATCCACTTCGAGGCGGTCTTCTCCCCCACCCCCGGGATGCCGGGCAGGTTGTCGCTGGGGTCGCCGCGCAGTGCCGCGAAGTCCGGATACTGCGCCGGGGTCAGGCCGTACTTGTCCACCACGGCCTCGGGGGTGAACCGGGTCAGGTCGCTGACGCCTTTGCGGGGGTAGAGCACGGTCACGTTGTCGTTGACCAACTGCAGCGCATCGCGGTCACCGGTGACCACCAGTACCCGGTAGCCCTCGGCGTCGGCCTGGGTGGCCAGGGTGGCGATCAGGTCGTCGGCCTCATAGCCGGCCTCGGACAGGGTGGTGATGCCCAGCGCGTTGAGGACTTCCTTGGTGATGTCGATCTGGCCGCGGAACTCGTCGGGAGTGCTCGAGCGGGTCGCCTTGTACTCGGGGAAACGCTCGGAGCGGAAGGTCTGCCGCGAGACGTCGAACGCGGCGGCGACGTGGGTGGGGGTTTCGTCGCGCAGCAGGTTGATCAGCATGGCGGTGAACCCGTAGACGGCGTTGGTGGTCAGACCGCTGCGGGTCTTGAAGTTCTCCGCAGGCAGGGCGTAGAAGGCCCGGTAGGCCAGCGAGTTTCCGTCCAGCAGCAGCAACGTCGGTGTGGTCTGGGTGTCTTGCGCAGCGTCGGTCGGGGCGGTCTTGGCTGGGCTCACGGACCCAACTCTATGCACCCGGCACCGACACCCGTCGGCGCCGGTGGAATTGCAACACGTTTCAGTTTTGCCACCGGGGTTGGGTAGGCTGACCGGGTGCCAGATGTAGCCTCGCAACCGGCCATCGACGGGTGGTACGCCACCGACGACGCCGGCCTTCCCCACCTGATCGGCGCCAAGTGTCCGCAGTGCGCCACCTATGTCTTCCCGCCGCGGGAGAACAACTGCCCCAATCCCGCCTGCGATGGCGACGTGCTGGAGCCGGTTGCCCTGTCGCGGCGCGGCACGATTTGGAGCTACACCGAGAACCGGTACCTGCCTCCGGCGCCGTATCCGCCCAGCGATCCGTTCGAGCCGTTCGCGATCGCCGCGGTCGAGCTGGCTGACGAGGGCCTGATCGTGCTGGGCAAGGTCGTCGAGGGCACGCTGGCCGCGGATCTGAAGGTCGGTATGGAGATGGAGCTGACCACGATGCCGCTCTACACCGACGACGACGGCGCGCAGCGCACCGTTTACGCGTGGAAGAAGGTGGACGCATAATGCCACGTGCCGCGACGATGCAGAGCGGAGCTTGCGGAGCGATGAGGAGGAGCGGCACCAATGGCTGAACCGCTGTACATCCTGGGTGCGGGCATGCACCCGTGGGGCAAGTGGGGCCGCGACTTCACCGAGTACGGCGTGGTCGCCGCCCGTGCCGCGCTGGCCGACGCCGGCCTGAACGCCACGCAGATCCAGTTCATCGCCGGCGCGGACACCATCCGCAACGGCTACCCGGGTTTCATCGCCGGTTCGACGTTCGCTCAGAAGCTGGGCTGGAACGGGGTCCCGGTGTCGTCTTCGTATGCCGCCTGCGCGTCGGGTTCGCAGGCGCTGCAGAGCGCGCGCGCCCAGATCCTGGCCGGGTTCTGCGACGTGGCGCTGGTGATCGGCGCCGACACCACCCCCAAGGGCGCGTTCGCCCCGGTCGGCGGTGAACGCAAGAACGACCCGGACTGGCAGCGCTTCCACTTGATCGGGGCGATGAACCCGGTGTACTTCGCGCTGCTGGCGCGCCGCCGCATGGACCTCTACGGCGCCACCTCCGAGGACTTCGCTCAGGTGAAGGTGAAGAACTCCCGGCACGGTCTGTCCAACCCGAATGCCCGCTACCGCAAGGAATCCGCGGTCGAAGACGTGCTGGCCAGCCCGGTGGTCTCTGACCCGCTGCGCCAGCTCGACATCTGCGCCACCTCCGACGGCGCCGCCGCGCTGATCGTGGCCAGTGCCGAGTTCGCGAAGAAGCACCTGGGCTCGCTGGAGGGTGTGCCGTCGGTGCGCGCGGTGTCCACCGTGACCCCCCGCTACCCGCAGCACCTGCCCGAATTACCGGACATCGCAACGGATTCCACCGCGGTGGTGGCGGCCCCCGAGCGGGTGTTCAAGGACCAGATCCTGGACGCGGCCTACGCCGAGGCCGGGATCGGCCCGGAGGACGTCAGCCTGGCCGAGGTCTACGACCTGTCCACCGCGCTGGAGATCGACTGGTACGAGCACCTGGGGCTGTGCGCCAAGGGCGAGGGCGAGCAGCTGCTGCGCAGCGGCGCCACCACCATCGGCGGCAAGGTGCCGGTGAACCCGTCCGGCGGGCTGGCCTGCTTCGGTGAGGCGATCCCGGCGCAGGCGATCGCCCAGGTGTGCGAGCTGACCTGGCAGCTGCGGGGTCAGGCCGCGGGCCGGCAGGTCGAGGGCGCCACAGTGGGTGTGACGGCCAACCAGGGCCTGTTCGGGCACGGCTCCTCGGTGATCGTCGCCCGGTAGTTTTTCCGCGATGGCAGAAACCGTCGTCGTCAAGGTCAAGCCGGGCAGCCGCAAAGGCCCCCTGGTCGAGACCGACGACGGCCAGCTGACGGTCTACGTGCGCGAGCCTGCGGTGGACGGCAAGGCCAACGCGGCGGTGATCCGGCTGCTGGCCGCGCATTTCGGGCTGCCGCCCAGCCGTGTCGAGCTCGCGTCGGGCGCCGGGGCGCGGGTCAAGCAGTTCCGGATCACCCGCTGACGCCGCTGCCCGCCCGCGAGATTGCGCTCACGCAGGAGCCCACTCGCACTTCTCCTGGTTGCAATCTCGGCGCAGGGCCAGGCCGTCAATCGAGAACCCGCACCGTCCCCTGCGAGCCGTCGATCTCCACCAGCGCGCCATCCGGGATCACCTGGGTGCCGTTGCCGGTCCCGATCACACAGGGGATTCCGAGCTCGCGGGCGATGATCGCCGCGTGTGACATCGTGGCACCCACATCGAGCACCATGCCGGCCACCGTCATGAATGTCGTCACCCAGGACGGGTCGGTGGTCCGGGCGATGAGCACGTCGTCGGCGCCGAGGACGACATTCGTACCTGGACTGATCACCACACGCGCCCGCCCGCGCGCACAACCCGGACTCGCCGCGATACCGGTGATGGCCGAGTGAGGTCCTTCAGCGCCGCCGGGTACCGGCTCGTCCCGTCCCTCGATGATCGACAGGGGCGGCTCTACCGCCGCGAACTGCGACCGAACCCGCTGGCGGACAAGGACCTCCGACGCTGTAAGACACGTCTTGGTCTTGAGCTCGTCGAGCGTGTACCAGACCGCGTCCTCATCGAGGAACGACATCGCATGGCGGACGACATCAAGGTCTTGCAGGAATGCCACTTTGCCCACCTCGCGTCCGACCACAGCTCGGCGGGCCGTGGCGATCAGCTGCGCGACCACCCGTCGGCGCGAACGCGGCCACGATGCAGTCAGTCGCATTTGCGCTGCGCGTCGGTCCGCGCGCCGATTGTCCAATGCCGCACGGGGATCGCGGGAATCGCCCCGGCCGGCCAATGCGCGCGCTACCTGCAGCACCGGCTCGGGATCCTGCCGCCACGATGACGCCGCGACCTCTCCTTCGTCGGGTCCGTGAAATCCGTGCCGGTGGAGGAAGCATTCCAAGGAGATTTGACCGTGGGCCAGCTGCCACAGATCGGTGGCCAGGTGCGCTTCGGGAAGGTCGCCATCCGCCGAGACGAGGTCTATCGCGCGGCCTCCGGCAACGCGCTCGACGGCCTGGTAGAGGTTCTGGCACACATTCGTCTGCATCGAGTGCACGACCATGGTCTCGCCGAATCGCGCCGCGGCCTCGAGCAGAAGCGCCATCGGATCGGCGACGGGCCGCCAGACGTCCCGCTCCCACGACCGGCGTGAGGCCTCGCTCACCGCGCGCAGGCGCCGTTGCAGCAGAGCCAGATTGATCGGTGCCCGGCGCGCCATCCGCAGCGCAGTCGCGATGCGCACCCGTACCGCTGCCGAGTCCACATCTTCTGCCTCACCGAAAAACTGCTCACTGAAAGCACCCGCGTCCATCCCGGGGATCTGGGCGACCTGGCTCACCAGCAGGTCGACCGAGAGCGCCGGCCAGCCACGGACGAGCCTGACGACCTGCGCGTGCCGGTCGTCGTTTTTCGCCACGACACCGAGTCGGATCTGGGATTGCCGGTGACCATTGTTGAGTCCGGCGCTCCAAATCGACCAGGTGAGAGGCGTCGGCACACCGGGCACGGCCTCAGCGATGTTCGCGCGGGTCCAACGGCTTCCGGGTGGTCGCGGTGGATCGTAGAACTCGACCGCGGTTGCTCGGGCGGCGAATGTGTCGAATGCCGTGATCGGGCGTGCTTGCAGAATCCAGGTTCGCCCTTGCTGATCGAAAGCCCACTCGATGTCCTGGGCAACGCCGTACCACTGCTCGATACGCAACGCGTACTCTGCGACTTCGCGAATCTGGTTGGCGGACAATACCGGAGCCGCCAATTCCTGGCTTTCTTCAGTCGCCATGATGGCCATCGAAAGCTTGTCGACGACGACCCGGTCGGGCGGCTCCAGCCCGGCGACAACGGACTGTCCCAGTCCTGAGGCCGCTTCCACGACCAGCCGGTCAGAGCCGCCGGTCACCGGATCTGCGGTGAACACCACACCCGCACTCGCCGAGGCGATCTGGCGCTGAACCACGACGGCGATACCGCAATTCTGCGCCGCCAAGCCCCGCGCACCGATGTACTGATCGACGACCGCCGAGGTCGCCGAGATCCAGCACCGCCGAACAGCGTCGATCAGATCCGCAGTACCCCTGACGTTGAGAACCGTCTCGAAGATACCGGCGTGGGAGGCCGTCACGCCGTCCTCGGCCACGGCCGAGGAACGGACGGCCACGGCAACGTCGTCGCCCATGGCCCGGTAGTTGGCGGCGATGGCATCGCGTAAGGCATCAGACGCCGAGCCCGCCGCGGTGGCTGACCGGTAGGCCGGAACGCCGATCACGAACCCATCCGGCACCGGAAACCCGGCAGCAACCAGCTCACCCAGATTGGCGCCCTTGCCGCCGGCGAAAGCGACGTCGCTCGCGCGGACATCGGCCAGCGGCCTGACAAACGATGTGCTCATGCACCCAACTTGATGATGCGACCCGCCCCGGACATTGCCCTGATCTTTGCGCCCCGTTGGCTATCACGCCAGCCTCTTTTGCATCAAATGGCGCGGTGGCGGGTTTCCCATACGGGCCTTGACACCCGTCAATCTCCTGAGAAGATGGCCCGGCGTTGAACTATTTCACCTCATCGATGTGCAACTAAATACGACTTGCATTCATATTTAATCGCGGCCGTAGGTCCCACGTGCTGCACGTCCCGGCACCACCACGGGCGACCACACGCTAATTACCTGCCGGTAACGCGCGCCTCTCAACCGCCACCGCGCCGCGCCGCAACGCCCCACGCAGCCCGTTTGGAACACGTTCTATTTTTTTGTATGCAAATTAGGTTTTCTTCAGTTAGTCTCATGTTCGTTCGTCACGGTGCTGTGCATCACATACCCGAAGGAGTCCCCTTGCACGCCAAGCTTCGCCCCTACGCCACCGCCGGTGTGGTGATCGCCGGCGCCGGCCTGATCACGGCCACCCCGGCGGCCGCGCCGTTGCCGACCATTCCCGAGGTCCAGTCCCATGCCGTGGCTTTGACCGGTGCGTACCAAGACGTCATCAATGCCGCCTCGGCCAACCTCACCACCATGCTGAACAACTGGTACTTGGCACCCGGGGTGGGAATGCAGCAGTTCTGGGCCAACCAGCTGAGCTACGCCGACCAGTTGGCCAACGACCCGGCCGGCTCCACCAATGCGGTCAACGAGCAGATCCAGTTGCACCTGAACGCGGTGATCTCCGGCTGGGCCCTGCAGGACGCCACCGCGGAGACTCGGACCACAATCCTCAACCACACCATGGACGGCACCCACCAGCTGATGTTCGGCCAAGTCGCCGGGTACCTGCCCGCCGATGTGGACCCCAACCAGATCCTGCCGATCATCGACATGCTGGGCTCGCCGGCCAGCGCGGTCCTGATGGGCATGATCGGCCCGATGATCAGCCCCTGGGTCGCCTTGCTGAACAGCATCACCGACGGCGACAACCTCGGTGACACCCTGACCAACATGTGGGGCGCCACCCTCAATGGCGCCACTCTCAACCTCGACGCCCTGCTGCCGATGATCAACGAGGCCGGGTTCTTCCCGGCCGGCATGAACATGGACCACCTGGACTTCGCCTTCGGCGGGCTGCTGTCCACAGGTGTGGCCGCGGTGAGCTACCAGGTACTCGGCCCCGGCGGTGAGGTCGCTGCCGAGGTGCCCGCGGTCGGCGGCTCGCTCTTCCAAAGTGTCGGTTTGGAATTCAGCGGTGTCCCGGTCCTGGGCACCTTGGACCTCAACAGTGCGGGCATCGGTCCGATCGCCGCGTGGCAGGCCTGGGGCCAAACCGTCGGCGCGCTGCTCGGATCGGGTTGGGACGGCAAAGGGCCGGTGGTCGTCACCCCGCCGTTGGCGGATGCGAATCTGCCGCTGCTGCCCACCGACGCCCTCGATGACGGCGGGACCGGCGCGGCATCCGATGCGTTCGGCTGGCTCGGCGATCTGTTCGGCCTCTGATATCTCCCAACATCTTTAGAAAGGTTTCCCTCACGATGAGTCGTCATCACACCAGCGCCCGCCGCCACTCCCGTGCGGTCGGTGCTGCCAGCGCTGTAGGCGCGTTTCTGGCCTTCGGGATGACCCCCGCCACTGTCGCGACCCCGGCGCACGCCGACGAGTTCGATTGGATCGCTGATCTTTTCGATACCTCGGCGTGGGTGGATCCCGGCCCGGCCGAGGTGGGCTCCTTCGACTGGACCACGACGATCGATCAGTGGTTCTACGACCCGATCCACGACAGTCTGCAGGCCTGGATCACCAGTGACTTCGGCGAGATGGTCAACGGCTGGATCAACACCTCAGCCGGGCAGTTCCTGATCGGCAACGGCGTCGACGGCACCGAGGCCAACCCCGACGGCGGCAATGGCGGACTGTGGTTCGGTGATGGCGGCGACGGCTGGAACAGCACCGAGGCCGGGATCGACGGCGGCAACGGCGGCAATGCGCCGGGCTGGCTCGGCGACGGCGGCAACGGGGGCGACGGTGGAGTAGGCGCCGACGGCGGTGCCGGAGGGGCCGGTGGAAACTGGATGGGCAACGGCGGCAACGGCGGCAACGGCGGCGCCTCCCTCGACCCGAGCGTCAACGGCGGCAACGGCGGCGCCGGCGGCAACGCCTCCGCGTGGTTCTTCGGCAACGGCGGCAACGGCGGCATCGGCGGTGCCGGTACCGATGGAATCGCGGGTACTTTCGCCAACGGCGGTGACGGTAACGGCGGCGCCGGCGGGCTCGGCGGCAGCGGCGGCAGCGGCGGCCGCAGCGGATTCACGTTCGGAAACGGCGGCAACGGCGGCAACGGCGGGGCCAACGGCACTGGCGGCGACGGCGCCGCCGGCACCCTCGAGCACCTCGACGGCGGCAACGGCGGCAACGGCGGCGTCGATTGGAGCGTCGGCCACGGCGGGGCAGCCGGTGCCCGGGGCTCCACCATCTTCACCAGCCCGATGTACGGACAGGCCGGCCAACTCGGTCACGCCTCCGACGGGGGTAACGGCGGCAACGGCGGCAACGCCTACCAAGACGGCAACGGCGAGTATCTCGGCAACGGCGGCAATGGCGGCACCGGCGGTTACGGCGGCGGCTACACCACACCGACCGGGATAGGCGGCGACGGCGGCAACGGCGGCAACGGCGGCGCCGGTATCAACGGCGGCAACGGCGGCAACGGCACCACTGCCAGCAACAGCGACCCACAAACCGGCATCCCCGGCGGCAAGGGCGGCGACGGCGGCAACGGCGGCTTCGCCAGCGCCGGCAAGGGCGGCAACGGCGGCAACGGCGCCACCGGCCGCGGCGGCGGCGGCGGCGAAGGCGGCAACGGCGGCAACGGCGCCACCGATGACCCCACCGTCCAGACCATCGGCGGCAAAGGCGGCAACGGCGGCAACGGGTTCAGCCCGGGCCCCGGTGGCAACGGCGGCAACGGCGGCACCGGCACCTACGCCGGCGGCAACGGCGGCAACGGCGGCAGCGGCGGTAGCGGCGGCGGCCATGCCGGAGGTAACGGCGGAACCGGCGGCACCAGCACCGGCTGGCAGCACGACGGCACCAGCTACAGCCGAGGCGGTGACGGCGGCAACGGCGGGCGCGGCGGTGGCGGCAACGCCACCGCGGATGCCGGGTCTGGTGGTGCTGGTGGCGCCGGCGGCGATGGCGCAACCGGCAACGATGTCGTCAGCGTCGGCGGCAAGGGCGGCAATGGCGGTGACGGCGGCTCCAACTCCGGCAGCATCCTGTCGGGCGGCCGTGCGGGCGGCGATGGCGGTGCCGGCGGGGCCGGCGGCTCAGGAACCGCATCGGGCGGCAATGGCGGCAACGGCGGCAACGGCGGAGCCGGAGCAACAACAGCCGGCAATGGCGGCGCGGGCGGCACCGGCGGGACTAGTGGCGGCGTCGAAACGCCGGTCAACGACCTGGGTATCGGGCCCAGCCATGCGGGCAACGGCGGCGCCGGCGGCAACGGCGGCGTCGGGGGCGGCTACGTCGCCGGCGGTGCTCCCTCCACCGATCCGATCGGCGGGAACGGCGGCAACGGCGGCAACGGCGGCAACGGCGCCGGCGCCGTCAATGGCGGCACGGGCGGCAACGGCGGTGGCGGAGGCGCAGTCGGCGACACCGCGGGCGGGCCCGGCCAGCCCGGCACGGCGCCCACCGGGACGACCGGCGGCACCGGCGGCACCGGCGGCACCGGCGCTCACCCGGCACCCGCGGGGTAGGCCCAGGCGACAAGCGGCGAAGGCCCGGTACGCGACGGCGTGCCGGGCCTTCGCATCGACGGGGCGCGCGCGGCGCGGCGTGGCACTCAGCCGCTCAGCACACCTCGCCGGGTCAACTCGGCGATCACGATCTCCGCCCGCATCTCCGCGCGCGTCATGTTGGCAGCCCGGGCGGCGTCAGGGTCACGCCGGCGAATCGCTGCGGCCTCGGCTTCGTAGGTGGGCAGGAACTCTGCGTGGCCCCTGGGATAGCTGCCCCAGAACCCCCGCGGGGCGAAGACGCGCGCGGCGACAATCGCCGCCTGCAGCGGCGGGCCGGCGTACTCCTCGATGATGATGCTGCGGAACGCATAGGCCGCCTCTTGAAACTCCGCTTGCCCGGTGCCCGCCTGGATGTTCCGCAGCGCCGCATCAAGTTCAGCCAAGACGCGCGGCGTCGGGTTGGTCGCCGCCCTTGCCGCGGCGATGCAGTTCAATGCCCCATGCAACTCGTGCTGCTCGCGGACGACGGCCTCATCGAACCGGCTGACAAAGACACCGCGGTGGTAACGGCTGGCCAACATCCCCTGCTGTTCAAGCTGGTCGATGCCCTGCTGAACCGGCAGCCGACTGACGCCCAGGGCCGTCGCGATCGCGTCACGATTGATCCGGTCGCCGGAGCGCAGCTCGCCGGCCAGCACCAGGTCGACGATGTGATTGACGACCAGGTCCTTGTCTTTGACCCCGTATTTCTTGGGCATCGATGGGCCTAGCCTGGGGCCTCTGCTGACGCTTCCCTCGACGAATCGAGTTGCAGCGGCAACGATTCCAACCCGGTGCGGCCCCGGAAATACATTTCTTGCCCCTAAAGAACCCGACGTTCGATCGACCCACCGTAGCTGGCCTACCAACAGCGAGGCGACCTGTCACTCCGACCGGAACCCGTTGAGCACGCCTCGCATGGACAACTCGGTGAGCACCACCTGGGCTTGCAGGCGCGCTCGGTGCATGCAGGCCGTCCTCGCGGCATCCGGGTCGCGCTGATGGATCGCAGCAGCTTCCGCTTCGTAGCTGGGCAGGAACTCCTCGTGGTCGTTAACGTAGCTCCCCCAGAATCCGCGCGGCATGAAGACCCGTGCCGCGCTGATCGCCGCCTGTAGCGGCGGGCCGGCGTATTCCTCGACGATGATTCGGCGAAAGGCGTAGGCCGCGTCTTGAAACTCGGCCGGCGCCTCATTGGCGCGCAGATCTCGCAGTGCGGCATCCAGTTCGGCCAAAACCCGCGGGGTCGGGCTGGTTGCCGCCCGCACCGACGCGATGGCGTTCAACTCCCCGTGCAACTCGTGCTGTTCGCGGACGACGTCCTCGTCGAACCGGCTGACAAATACGCCACGGTGATAACGGCTGGCCAGCATGCCCTGTTGCTCGAGTTGGTCGATCGCCTGCTGAACCGGCAGCCGACTGACACCCAGCGCCCGCGCGATCGCATCACGATTGACGCGTTCACCGGAGCGCAGCTCGCCGGCCAGCACCAGGTCAACGATGTGATTGACGACCAGGTCCTTCTCTTTGATCCCGTACTTCTTCGGCACCGCAATCCCTAGCCGGAAGCGTCGCCAGATGTCTCCCCCGGCGAATCCGCCTGCGGTAGCAACTCTTCCAGCGTCGCCCGGGCGATCCGGCGGAATGCCCGCTTCGGCCGGTTGGCATCCAAAATGGCCACCTCCAGGGTGCCCGGGCCCAACTCCCGCTGTTCGGCACCGTTGCCGGAGTCGGTCTTCTTCAGCGCGTTGACCGCGATGTGCAGGGCGTCGGCCAACTCGGCGTTCTCGGTGTAGGAGTCCTTGAGCGCGGCGATCACCGGCTCGGTGGTGCCACCCATCACCACGAAGTGCGGTTCATCGGTGATCGACCCGTCGTAGGTGATCCGGTACAGCTCAGGGGCTTTGGTCTGCCCCTGGTAGGCCACCCCGGCCACGCACAGCTCGACCTCGTAGGGCTTGGCCTGCTCGGTGAAGATCGTGCCCAGAGTCTGGGCGTAGACGTTGGCCAGCTGGCGTGCGGTGACGTCACGGCGGTCGTAGGCATACCCGCGGGTGTCGGCGAACTGGATTCCGCCGCGACGCAGGTTCTCAAACTCGTTGATCCGGCCCGCGGCGGCGAACCCGACCCGGTCGTAGAGCTCGCTGATCTTCTGCAGTGAGCGCGAGGGGTTTTCGGCGACGAACAGCACGCCGTCGGCGTAGGCCAGCGCCACCACGCTGCGGCCGCGGGCGATGCCTTTGCGCGCGAGCTCGCCGCGTTCACGCATCGCCTGTTCGGGCGAGATGAAATACGGGAAGCTCATTTCTTACCCGCGCCCTTCTTGTTTGCGCCGGCCTTGGGTGTGGACCCCCCACCGCGAGTACGGCTCTCGATGATCTCCCGAGCCAGTTCGGCGATCCGCTCCTCGGGAACGTCGACAGCACCGTCGGCGCCGATCGTCACCGCAGTCGGGTAGATGCCGCGCACCAAATCCGGTCCGCCGGTGGCCGAGTCGTCGTCGGCGGCGTCGTACAGCGCCTCGATGGCCACCCGCAGCGCCGAATCCGAGTCGGTCACCTGTCCGTAGAGCTTCTTCATCGACGACTTCGCGAACAGCGACCCGGAGCCCACCGCCTGGTAGCCCTCCTCCTCGATGTTCCAGCCCCCGGCGGCGTCGAACGACACGATGCGCCCGGCGTGCTCGACGTCGGCCTCGTCGATGTCATAGGCCACCAGCAGCGGCAGCGCCAGCAACCCCTGCATCGCCGCACCCAGGTTGCCCCGCACCATGATCGCCAGCCGGTTGACCTTTCCGGCGAACGTCAGCGGCACCCCTTCGAGCTTCTCGTAATGCTCCAGCTCGACGGCGTAGAGCCGGGCGAACTCGACGGCGATCGCCGCGGTGCCGGCGATGCCGGTGGCGGTGTAATCGTCGGTGATGTAGACCTTCTGGACGTCGCGCCCGGCGATCATGTTGCCCTGGGTGGAGCGCCGGTCGCCGGCCATCACCACACCGCCGGGGTATTTCAGCGCGACGATCGTGGTGCCGTGCGGCAGCTCAGCGCCTGCGGTCGAACTCAAGCCCGCGCTGCCCGCCGGCAACAGATCCGGCGCCTGGCGGCGCAGGAAGTCCGAGAACGACGACAGGTCTACCGAGTTGGACGGCAGCCCCGGGAGCGTGGATTGGACGGGTAGGCGGTCATGGAAGGGCCAGCTCACTGGCCGCCCTTTTGGACGTACGCGCGCACGAAGTCCTCCGCGTTCTCCTCCAGCACGTCGTCGATCTCGTCGAGCAGGTCGTCGGTCTCCCCGGTCAGCTTCTCGCGACGCTCCTGGCCGGCGGCCGCGGGACCGGTGGGGTCGTCCTCGTCGCCACCGCCACCGCCACGCTTGGTCTGCTCCTGAGCCATCGCTGCCTCCTGCATCTACATCGGCTTGCGCATCACGCGCACGTCGGTTTCTCCACCCTACCGGTCGACACCGCGTCGCCGGCGGGCTTAGGTGGTGAGTTGTTCGACCAGTTCAGCCGCGCTGTCCACCGAGTCCAGCAGCGCCCCGACGTGCGCCTTGCTGCCGCGCAGCGGCTCCAGGGTGGGAATCCGGACCAGCGACTCCCCGCCCAGGTCGAAGATCACCGAGTCCCAGCTGGCCGCGGCGATGTCGGCGCCGAACCGGCGCAGGCACTCCCCGCGGAAGTAGGCACGGGTGTCAGGCGGCGGATTGTCTACCGCGTCGAGCACCTGCTGTTCGGTAATCAGCCGCTGCATGGAGCCGCGGGCGACCAGCCGGTTGTAGAGGCCCTTGTCCAGCCGGACGTCGGAGTACTGCAGGTCGATCAGGTGCAGCCGGGGAGCCGACCAGCTCAGGTTCTCCCGCTGCCGGAAACCCTCCAGCAGGCGCAGCTTGGCCGGCCAGTCCAGCAGGTCGGCGCACTCCATCGGGTCGCGTTCCAGCTGGTCGAGAACCCGCGCCCAGGTCTCGATGATGTGGGTGGCGCGCGGATCGGGATCGCGGGCGTCGACCAGCTTCGCCACCCGGTCCAGGTAGATCCGTTGCAGCGCAAGGGCGGTCATCTCCCGGCCGTCGGCCAGCGCGACGGTGGCCCGCAGCGTCGGATCGCGGCTGATCACGTGCACCGCACGCACCGGCCGGGCCAGAACCAGATCACTCAGGTCGATGCCGTGCTCGGGGCCGTCCTCGATGAGGTCGAGCACCAGCGCGGTGGTGCCGACCTTCAGATACGTCGAGGTCTCGGCGAGGTTGGCGTCGCCGATGATGACGTGCAGCCGGCGATACTTGTCGGCGTCGGCGTGCGGTTCGTCGCGGGTGTTGATGATGCCGCGCTTGAGGGTGGTCTCCAGGCCGACCTCGACCTCGATGTAGTCGGCGCGCTGGGAGAGCTGGAAGCCCGGTTCGTCGCCCGCCGGGCCCAGACCGACGCGACCGGACCCGCAGATCACCTGGCGGGACACGAAAAACGGGGTCAGCCCGGCGATGATCGCCGAAAACGGCGTCTGCCGGCTCATCAGATAGTTCTCATGGGTGCCGTAAGAGGCGCCCTTGTTGTCGATGTTGTTCTTGTAGAGCTGCAGCTTGGCGGCCCCGGGCACACTGGCCACGTGGCGGGCGGCGGCCTCCATCACCCGCTCGCCGGCCTTGTCCCAGATCACCGCGTCCATCGGGTCGGTGACCTCGGGCGCGGAGTACTCCGGGTGGGCGTGGTCGACGTAGAGCCGGGCCCCGTTGGTCAGGATCATGTTGGCCGCGCCGACCTCGTCGGCGTCGATGATCGGCGGGGGCCCGGATGAGCGGCTCAGGTCGAAGCCGCGGGCGTCGCGCAGCGGGGACTCCACCTCGTAGTCCCAGCGCGTGCGCTTGGCGCGCGGGATTCCGGCCGCCGCGGCATAAGCCAGCACCGCCTGAGTGGAGGTCAGGATCGGGTTAGCGGTCGGATCCGACGGCGAAGCAATGCCGTATTCGACTTCCGTCCCGATGATCCGTTGCATGGCCTCAGCCTAGGCGAGGCCATCAGCGGTGCCCGTTGGTGCGTAGGGTCCGGTGGGCCATCTCCTGGGCCGCGGCGATGATGACGTTCGCGTCCGGCTCGGTCTCGCCCAGGTACGCGGCGTTCAACAGGCCGTCGACGGCGTAGTACAAAAGTCCTGCCGTAGTGGGCGGATCGGCCACCGATGCGGCCCCGGCCTTCACCGCGGCGGCGATGGCATCAGCGAGCAGCGTGATGACCTTCGAATCGGCCAGGCGCAGTTGGCGCAACCCGTCGCCGGAGGCTTGTGAGAACACCGCCCGATGCAGGGCCGCATTGGCGATGTCGTAGCGGATCATCTGCTCGATCAGCGCATCGATCGCCGCGGGCCAACCGGGGCCCGGGGGCGTGGCCGTGGTGAGCTGCTCTCGCACGGTCGCCAAGAAGGTCTCCAGGTAGTCGGTCCACAGCCTGGCCAGCAGGTGATCCTTGGAGTCGAAGTACAGGTAGAACGTTCCCTTGGCGACTTGAGCCGCCGCGGTGACTTTTTCCACCGTCAGCTCGGTCGGCCCGTCGGCCAGCAGCAAGCCGCGGGTCACCTCCAGCAACTGACGTTCCCGTTGTTCGGCGGGCAACGTCGTGCGCCGTCTTCGAGATCCCTGCTGCGCCAAGGCACCTCTCCTTTCCGCGACATCGGTGCCGCCGGTGCCGAACACGTTGACAGTGCCGTGAAGCCACCGCTACGGTAACATGACTGACGGTCAGTCACTAGCTTAGCCGGCCGGACGAAGGAGGCTCGCATGGCAACAGCACACGTCACTCAGGACATCGCCGTCGACGAGAGTCGCACCAGCGCCCTGAGCCTGATGGCACTCGGCCGGGTAATCCTCGCCGGCATCTCACTGGTCGCACCGCGGGGATTCGCCAAAATCCTCGGAGTCACGCCCTCCCCCGAACTCACCTACATGACCCGAATCTATGGCGCACGGGCATTCGCGATGGGCCTGGGCTACCTCACCAGCGGCACCACGGAACGCCATCGCTGGAGGCGGCTCGCCCTGGTGGTCGACACCACCGACACCGTCAACGGCTTCGGCCACCTGGTGCGCCGAGATCTGCCGCTGCGGGCGGCTCTGAGCATGGTCGCCCTCACCGGGACCTATGCGGCTATCGGCGCGACCAAAGTCGCAACCGAGCAGTTCCGGTAGATCCGAGGCTTACAGGTACTGGCCCAGGTTCGACTCGGTGTCGATGGCCCGGCTCGCACTGGAGCTCTTGCCGGTGACCAGGGTGCGGATGTAGACGATCCGCTCGCCCTTCTTGCCCGAGATCCGTGCCCAGTCATCGGGATTGGTGGTGTTGGGCAGGTCCTCGTTCTCGGCGAACTCGTCGACGATCGAGTCCAGCAGGTGCTGGATGCGCAGGCCGGGCTGGCCGGTCTCCAGCACCGACTTGATCGCGTTCTTCTTCGCCCGGTCGACGACGTTCTGGATCATCGCCCCGGAGTTGAAGTCCTTGAAGTACATGACTTCCTTGTCACCGTTGGCGTAGGTGACCTCCAGGAACCGGTTGTCGTCGATCTCGGCGTACATCCGGTCGACGACCTTCTCGATCATCGCCTTGATGCACGCGGCACGGTCGCCACCGAACTCGGCCAGGTCGTCGGCGTGCACCGGCAACCCCACGGTCAGGTACTTGGAGAAGATGTCTTGCGCGGCTTCGGCATCCGGGCGCTCGATCTTGATCTTCACGTCGAGCCGGCCAGGACGCAGGATCGCCGGGTCGATCATGTCCTCGCGGTTGGAGGCGCCGATCACGATGACGTTCTCCAGCCCCTCCACGCCGTCGATCTCGCTGAGCAACTGGGGAACCACCGTCGTCTCCACGTCCGAGGAGACACCGGTGCCACGGGTGCGGAAGATCGAGTCCATCTCGTCGAAGAACACGATCACCGGGGTGCCTTCGGACGCCTTCTCCCGGGCCCGCTGGAAGATCAGCCGGATGTGGCGTTCGGTCTCGCCGACGAACTTGTTGAGCAGCTCGGGGCCCTTGATGTTGAGGAAGTACGACTTGGCCTCGTGGGCGTCGTCGCCGCGCACCTCAGCCATCTTCTTGGCCAGCGAGTTGGCCACCGCCTTGGCGATCAGCGTCTTACCGCAGCCGGGCGGGCCGTAGAGCAGCACACCTTTGGGCGGCCGCAGCGCGTACTCCCGGTACAGCTCCTTGTGCAGGAACGGCAGCTCCACGGCGTCGCGGATCTGCTCGATCTGGCGGCCCAAACCGCCGATGTCGCCGTAGCTGACGTCGGGCACTTCCTCGAGAACCAGGTCTTCGACCTCGGCCTTGGGGATGCGCTCGAAGGCGTAGCCGGCTTTGGTGTCGACCAGCAGTGAGTCGCCGGGGCGCAGCTTGCGCGGACGCCAGTCGTCGGACGCCGCATCCGGATTGCTATCGGGCAGATCCGCGGCGACCAACGGCTCGGCCAGCCACACGATGCGCTCCTCGTCGGCGTGGCCCACCACCAGCGCCCGATGCCCGTCGGACAACACCTCGCGCAGGGTTGAAATCTCCCCGACCGATTCGAAGGCGGTGGCCTCAACCACGGTGAGCGCCTCGTTGAGCCGCACCGTCTGGCCCTTTTTGAGCGTGCTGACGTCAATGTTCGGCGAGATGTTCAGCCGCATCCGGCGCCCGGAGGTGAACACGTCGACGGTCTCGTCCTCGTGGCTGGCGAGCAGCACGCCGTACCCGCTGGGCGGCTGTCCGAGCCGGTCGACCTCCTCACGCAGGGCCAGCAGCTGCTGACGTGCGTCTTTAAGGGTGTCCATCAGCTTGGAGTTGCGCGCGGTCAGCGAGTCGATGTGCGATTCGAGCTGCCGCACGTCGCGCCCGACACGGGCGGTGTCCTGCGGGGCGTTGTCCAACTGTTCGCGCAGCACCGCTGCCTCGCGGCGCAGCTCCTCCAGCTCGGCCAGGTCGTCGTCGGGCGCGCCCGTCCCCCCGGACGCATCGAAAGCCTCAGAACGCTTTGAGTCTTCCATGTCGTTCATGTTGCGCTCCTTTCCCGAACTGGAAGTTGAAGCGACGGATACCTCAACGCTACCGGCCATTGTGCATTCGCGTGCGCTGTGGCAATCCGACACACCGGGAAACGCTGTTAGCCTTGGTAACGATTCCAGCCGTCGAAAGGACCTTTGTGACCGCGAAATACCTAGCCACAGGCATCGCAGCAGCCGCGCTCGTCGGGGCGGCCGCAGCAGGTGTGACCTCGGTTGCAACCGTCACCCCGCAGGTGCAGTTGACGGTGTTCGGCGCGCCGCTGCCGCTGGACCCGCCGGCCGCGGTGCCGGCGCCCGAGCAGCTGACCGACATTCTCAACACGCTGGCCGACCCGGGTATCCCCGCCGCCGGCAAGTCGTACCTGATCGAGGGTGGGCTGGGGCCCGTCGAGAGCAGCATCATGGACCGCAAGATGTCCAAGGCCGCCGCGAACGGCAAGTTCCCGCTGGCGATCAGCGTGGCCAACATCTCCCCGGCCGGCCTCGGCGCGGCCACCGCGGACGTCACCGCCTCCGGGCCGCAGATGGAGCCGCGCACGGTCAACCTGACGTTCGTGGACCAGGGCGGCTGGAAGCTGTCCAAGACCTCGCTGATGACGCTGTCGCAGATGACGTCGTCGAACTGATCGCAGCTGGCATGTTCCGGCCGCGCCTCGCCTTGATCACCGCTCTGGCGGCGGTGCTGGCGCTGTCGGGCTGCACCGGCCACCAGTCGGCGCAGGCGCCGGTCGAGGAGCCCTCGACATCGGGGTCGACGTCGACGGCCGCTGCTGCGCCGGTGTCGGCGATGCCGGCGCCTGAGGCACTGACCGACGTGCTCTACCGGCTGTCCGATTCGGAGGTTCCCGGCGCGGAGAAGGTGGGCCTCGTCGAGGGCGCCAAGCCCACCGATGCCGAGACCATCGACAAGTTCGCCACCGCACTCAAAGACGGCGGATATCTACCGCTGAGCCTCGAGGCCGCCGGGCTGACCTGGTCGGACCGCCACCCGGGCAACGTGACCGCCGACGTCACCATCAACACCGCCAACCCCGACACCGGCGCGTTCACGTTCCCGATGGAGTTCACGCCGCACGACGCCGGCTGGCAGCTATCCCAGGAGACCGCCAAGACGTTGCTGGCGTTCGGCAAAGCGCACGCCGACTCATCTGCGCCTCCCGCGCCCTAGCCATGTGGATCGGCTGGTTGGAGTTCGACCTGCTGCTCGGTGACGTGCATTCGCTCAAGCAGAAGCGGTCGGTAGTGCGCCCGATCGTCGCGGAGCTACGTCGCAAGTTCAATGTCTCAGCGGCGGAGGCGGATTCGACTGATCTGCACCGGCGCGCCGGGATCGGTCTGTCCGCGGTGTCCGGCGAGCGAGCCCATCTGGTGCAGGTGCTGGACGCCGCCGAGCGCCTGGTGGCCGACCGCCCGGAGATCGAGCTGCTGTCGGTGCGCCGCGGGCTGAGCCGCAGTGACGACTGAGGCTGCCACGCAAGCGGTTTCACCGGGGTTGAGGAGGCGATCAGACGATGCCGAGTTGGCGTGACACCGTGAGTGAACAGGCGCAGCGCGACCTTGACGAGCTCACCGCCGCTGCAGTCGACTTCGCTCTGGCTGGCATCAAGGCAGGCGGTGAGTTCCGGCCGTTCACGTTGGCGGTGTCCGTCGACGGCGAGGAACAGGTGATCGCCCCCGACTACCCCGCATCGGCCGATCTGACCGTCGTCGAACAACTGGCGGCGCATTGGCGAGCCGTCACCGAGGTCAAGGACAGCCTGCGGGCCGCGGTCGTGGCGCTGAACGTCACCTTGACCGAGCAGCGCTGCGACGGAATCGAGTTCAGCGTCGAGCACCGCGACGGCGCGGCGATAGGACTGATCTTTCCGTACACGATCGGCGCCGACGGTGCCGTGGACGTGGAACCGCCGTCGGAGCATGCGATGAGCCCACGGCTGTGGGGCCCCGAGGCCTGACCGCTCACACCGGGCGTTTTCGCCCCAGCCGGGTCGGGGTCACCGTGCCCGGCGCCAGCCGGCGGGCGGTGACCAGAAACGCGGTGTGGCCGCGCATCGCGTGTTGCGGTCGGACCGCCAGGCCGACGACGTTCCAGCCGCGCTGCAGCGTCTCCCACGCTCGCGGTTCGGTCCAGCACTGCTGTCCGCGCAGCGCCTCCACCACCTCGGAGAGCTGGGTCACGGTGGCGACGTAGATCACCAGAACGCCACCGGGAATCAGCACCCGCGACACCGTGTCGAGCACCTCCCAGGGCGCCAGCATGTCCAGCACCACCCGGTCGATCGATCCGGCCGGCATGTCGCAGTCGGCGACGTCGCCGAGCTTTAGTTGCCAGTTGTCGGGCAGGTGCCCGACGAAGGTCTCGACGTTGCGGCGGGCATGCTCGGCGTGGTCGTCGCGCAGCTCGTAGGAGATCACCCGGCCCTGCGGCCCGACGGCCCGCAACAGCGACAGCGTCAACGCACCCGAGCCGGCGCCGGCCTCCAGCACCCGGGCCCCGGGGAAGATGTCGCCCTCGTGAATGATCTGCGCGGAATCCTTCGGGTAGATCACCTGCGCCCCGCGCGGCATCGACATCACGTAGTCGACCAGCAGCGGCCGCAGCACCAGGAACGGATCGCCGTTGGCGGACTTGACCACGCTGCCGTCCGGCAGCCCGATCACCTCGTCGTGCGGGATGGCGCCGCGGTGGGTGTGGAAGTCGCCGCCGGGGACCAGCACCGTGGTGTAGCGGCGGCCTTTGGCGTCGGTGAACTGGGCCCGGTCACCCGCTTGGAAGATCCCCGATTCGGACACAGCCGCTAACACTAAAGCGTGCGCGACGGACCGGTTGTCGGTGCATGCCCGTATGGTGCCTGAGTATGAGCAGGCCCGCGTTGTCCCCGTCACGCGCGGCTGACTTCAAACAGTGCCCGCTGCTGTACCGCTTCCGGGCGATCGACCGGCTGCCCGAGGCCCCCTCGGCGGCGCAGTTGCGCGGCTCGGTGGTGCACGGCGCCCTGGAGCGGCTCTACGCGCTGCCGGCGCCGCAGCGCGGACCGGAGGCAGCCGTGGAGTTGGTGACCCCGTCCTGGGAGCAGCTGATCAGCACCGAGCCGGGCCTGGCCGAGGGCCTGGACACCGAGAAGCTGCTGGCCGAGGCCCGCAAACTGCTGGCGGGCTACTACCGGCTGGAGGATCCGCGCCGGTTCGATCCGCAGAGCTGCGAGCAGCGCGTCGAAGTCGAGCTGGCCGACGGAACCCTGTTGCGGGGCTTCGTCGACCGCATCGACGTGGCGCCCTCCGGCGGCCTGCGGGTGGTCGACTACAAGACCGGCAGAGCCCCATCGGTCACCGGCCGGCCGTCCGCGGCTTCCGAATCCAAGGCGCTGTTCCAGATGAAGTTCTACGCGGTGGCACTGCTGCGATCACGCGGGGTGCTGCCCGAAAAGCTGCGGCTGATCTACCTGGCCGACGGTCAGATGCTGGACTACTCCCCCGACCACGCCGAGCTGCTGCGCTTCGAGAAGACCTTGATCGCGATCTGGCGGGCCATTCAGACCGCCGGCGCCACAGGCGATTTCCGGCCCAATCGGTCGCGGTTGTGTGACTGGTGCGCGCACCGCGCGCTGTGCCCGGCGTTCGGCGGGACCCCGCCGTCCTACCCCGGCTGGCCGGCCGACGACGCCGCATGACCGGCAGCTACTACCGTCGGGCACCGGGCACCGACGCGGGAGACGTGTTCGAGTCCACGCAGCTCACCGGCAGCGTCTGGGGACCCAATCTGCAGCACGGCTCACCGCCGCTGGCGTTGCTCACTCGCGAAATCGAAAATCTGATCGCGGGCTCCGGCCAGCGGATCGCCCGGCTGGCCCTGGACATTCTGGGCGCGATTCCAGTGGCTCCGGTGCGGGTACACGCGTGGGTGCAGCGCTCGGGCAGGCGGATCCGGCTGCTGGAGGCCGAGATGCGGTCCTGCGACGACGACCGTCCGGTGGCTCGACTGAGCGCGTGGGCGCTGGCGACCACCGACACCACCGTGGTGGCCGCCGATCGGCACCCGCCGCTGCCCGACGGGCCGTCGCTGCCGCCGCCGGCGTGGTTCGCCCAGAGCACCGGCTATGCCCGGTCCGTTCAGTGGCGCGCCCAGCCGAACTCCTCCGACGGCGCCGCGGTGGCCTGGCTGCGTCCCCGGGTACATCTGATCGACGCCGAGCCGACCACCGCCCTGCAGCGGCTGGCGATGGTGGTCGACTCGGCCAACGGCATCGGCGCCGCCCTGGACACCGAGGAATACGTGTTCATGAACACCGACACCGTGGTGCATCTGCACCGGCTGCCGGCCGGAGAAGAATTCGGCTTGCGGGCCCGCGCCTCGATCGGGCCGGACGGCGTGGGCGCGACCACCGCGGAGCTGTTCGACCGCAGCGGGTTCATCGGGACGTCAGCGCAGACGCTGCTGGTGCAGCGACGCTGAACGTCTCACCTCACACGACCGCGGTGAACGCGGCGATCGCGATACCGCCCGCGACCGCGAGACCGTCCTCCAGCAGTGCGATCGGCAGGTCGCGCCCGCGGGATGCGGCCAGGCGGGTGCGGGCCTCATAGCCGCCTAGCGTGCCCAGGACCGCACCGATGACACCCGCCCCGAGCGCCGACCAGGTGTAGGCCCAGGCCGTGCCGATAACGGCGCCCGCAAAGGCGCCCAAGACAAGGCGGGCGGCGAACGACGGCGCTGCCGTGCGGGCCGGTGTCTTGGGAAGTTTGTCGGTGACCAGTTCACCGACTGCCAGCACGGTCAGGATGGCGACGCTCACCGGATGACTCAGCCATTGAACCCAGGTGCCGTCCAAATTGATCCAGTGCAGCGCGGCCGCCCAGGCCACGACCGCCGGCGCCGTCAGCGCACGCAGCCCGGCGACGACTCCGATCAACAACGCGAGCAGCAGCACAAGGAAATGCGTCACTTCGGGCCTCCTAGGATCCCCCGGACGCTAACACGCCGGCACTGCTCAAAATCGGCAGAAGCGAATGTCCGACGCCAGAATGGCCTTGGCTCCGATGGCGGCCAGTTCGTCCATGATCGCGTTGACCTCGCGGCGCGGGACCAGGGCGCGCACCGCCACCCAGTCCGGCTCGGCCAGCGGGGCGATGGTCGGAGACTCCAGTCCCGGGGTGATCGCGGCAGCCTGCTCGAGAGCCGCACGCGGACAGTTGTAATCCAGCATCAGGTACTGCTGGCCGAAAACCACGCCGCGCACCCGGCCCGCCAGCTGATCACGTGCTGCGGCCGTCTGTTGGCTGCGGCCATTCGGCTTGGCGGCCTCGATGAGCACCGCCTCCGAATCGCACAGCGTCTCACCGAAAGCCACCAGGTCATGTTGGCGCAGGGTGCGACCCGACCCGACCACGTCGGCGATCGCGTCGGCCACCCCGAGCTGAATCGAGATCTCCACCGCGCCGTCCAGACGGATGACGGTCGCCTCGATCCCTCTGGCCGCCAGGTCTTTCCGAACGAGGTTGGGATAGGCGGTGGCGATGCGCTTGCCGGCCAGATCCGCCACTGCCCAGTCCCGCCCGGCCGGGGCGGCGTAGCGGAACCGCGACGAGCCGAATCCCAGCGCCAGCCGTTCGCGCACCGGCGCAGTGGATTCCAGCGCCAGGTCCCGGCCGGTGACCCCCAGGTCCAACTCCCCCGACCCGACGTAGATGGCGATGTCCTTGGGCCGCAGGAAGAAGAACTCGACTTTGTTGGTCGGATCGATGACGGTCAGATCCTTGGCGTCGCTGCGGCTGCGGTAGCCGGCCTCGGCCAGCATCGCCGCGGCGGATTCACTGAGCGCCCCCTTGTTGGGGACCGCGACACGCAACATGCTCACAGCTTCCGGTAGATGTCGGACAGCGTCAGCCCGCGCGAGATCATGAGCACCTGGGTCCAATACAGCAGCTGGCTGATCTCCCCGGCCAGGGCGTCGTCGGACTCATGCTCGGCGGCCATCCATACTTCGCCGGCCTCTTCCAGAATCTTCTTGCCGACGGTGTGCACCCCGGCGTCCAGCGCGGCGACGGTGGCGCTGCCGGCCGGCCGGGTGGCGGCGCGCTCACCGAGTTCGGCGAACAGCTCCTCGAAGGTCTTCACGAGCAGGGATTGTTTCATGCGCCATCAGCGGCAGTCACGGCGGTTTCCGGCGCCGGCCCGCTGCGGTCCGGCCAGATCGGCGTGGATTTCGGCCAGGCCCGCCGGCTCGAGACCGGCCAGGGTGGTCACCTGACGACGCCGCGGCCCGGGCGGCACCGGGATCGCATTGGGCGCCACCAGCACCGCGCAGCCGGCCGCCTCGGCCGCCGCCGCGCCGGTCGGCGAGTCCTCCACCGCCAGACACCAGCGCGGATCCAGCTCCAGCAGCTCGGCGGCCCGCAGGTAGGGATCCGGTGCCGGCTTGCCCCTGCCCACCTCATCGCCACAGACCACCGCTGCGAAGTAGTGCCGGCCGATGGTGTTCAGCGCCCGCTCGGCCAGCACCCGCGGGGTGTTGGTCACCAGGGCCATCGGCACCGCCGCCGCGGTCAGTCCGTCGAGCAGCTCGCGGGCACCGTCGCACCAGGGCAGGCCGGCGTCGAAGAGCCCGGCGGTGTAGTCGTGCAGCCAGTGCGCCGACTCCGCCATCGCCGCCGCGTCGAGCGGCAGCCCCAGATCGTCGTAGACGATGCGCATGGTGTTCTCCGCGCAACCGCCGACGGTGGCCGCCCGGACCTCCGGGGTCAGCACCCCGCCGAGGCGGTCATAGAGGGCATCCATCGCGACATCCCACAGCTTCTCGGAGTCGACCAGGGTGCCGTCCATGTCCCAGAGCACCGCGCGCAGAGCTCAGTCCTCCGGGTTGTAGCCGAGGTTGGAGCCAAGCCAGCGCTCGGCTTCGGGCAAAGTCCAACCCTTGCGCTTCGCGTAGTCGGCGACCTGGTCTTGGGCCAACCGGCCGATCACGAAATACTGCGACTGGGGGTGCGAGAAGTACAGGCCGCTGACGGCGGCGCCGGGCCACATCGCCATCGAGTCGGTCAGCTCGATCCGGGTCCGCTCCTGGACGTCCATCAACTTCCAGATCGTCGCCTTCTCGGTGTGCTCCGGGCAGGCCGGGTAGCCCGGCGCCGGGCGGATGCCCTGGTACTTCTCGGCGATGAGTGCCTCGTTGTCCAAGGCCTCGTCCGGCTGGAATCCCCAGAACTCCTTGCGAACCCGCTGGTGCAACCGTTCGGCGAAGGCCTCCGCCAGCCGGTCGGCGACCGACTCCAGCAGGATCGCGCTGTAGTCGTCGAGGTCCGCCTTGAACTCCGCGATCTTCTCGCCGCTGCCGAGCCCCGCGGTGACGGCGAAGGCGCCGATGTAGTCCGCCAGACCCGTTTCCTTCGGGGCGATGTAGTCACCCAGCGACCGGTTCGGGATGCCGGCCCGGTGCGCACCCTGCTGGCGCAGGTTGTGGAACATCGTCAGCACCTCGGTACGGGACTCGTCGGTGTAGACCTCGACATCGTCGCCCACCGCGTTGGCCGGGAAGAACCCGATCACCGCGTTAGCCGTCAGCCACTTCTCCTCGATCGCGCGGTCGAGCATCTGCTGGGCGTCGTCGTACAGCTTGCGGGCGGCCTCACCCGAAGCCGGGTTGTTGAGGATGTCGGGGAAGCGGCCCTTCATCTCCCACGCGTTGAAGAACGGCTGCCAGTCGATGAACTCGCGCAACTCGGCGAGGTCGTAATCCAGGAACTCCCGGACACCGAGGCCCTGGACGGGCACCGGCGGTGTGTAGCCGTCCCACTCGATCGGCGTCCGGTTCGCACGCGCCTTCTCCAGCGGCACCATCGGCCGCTCGTTCTTCTGGGCGTGCCGTTCCCGCAACGACGCGTAGTCGGCCGCGGTCTGCTCCAGCAGCGCCGGCCGCTGCTTGTCGTCGAGCAGCGCGGCAGCGACCGGCACCGAGCGGGACGCGTCTTTGACCCAGATCACCGGACCGCTGCGCCGCGGCGCAATCTTCACCGCCGTGTGGGCGCTCGAGGTGGTCGCGCCGCCGATCAGCAGCGGGATCTGAAGACCTTCGCGTTCCATCTCGGCGGCGAAGCCGGCCATCTCCTCCAGCGACGGGGTGATCAGGCCGGAGAGGCCGACCATGTCGGCGTCGTACTCGTTGACCGCGGCCAGGATCTTGTCGGCGGGCACCATCACACCGAGGTCGATGACGGTGTAGTTGTTGCACTGCAGCACGACCCCGACGATGTTCTTGCCGATGTCGTGGACGTCGCCCTTCACGGTCGCCATCACGATCGTGCCGTTGGTGTGATCGCCCTCGCCGGGCTGCTTCTCCGCCTCGATATACGGCAGCAGGTACGCCACGGCCTTCTTCATCACCCGGGCCGACTTCACCACCTGGGGCAGGAACATCTTGCCCGCACCGAAGAGGTCGCCGACGACGTTCATGCCGTCCATCAACGGACCCTCGATCACCTCGATCGGCCGGCCGCCCGCGGCGGAGATCTCGGCCCGAAGCTCCTCGGTGTCTTCGTCGACGTTTGCGTCGATGCCCTTGACCAGGGCGTGCGTGATCCGTTCGCGGACCGGGAGGCTGCGCCACTCGGCTGCCGCGGGATCTTCGGCCTTCTCGGAGGAGTTGAACCGTTCGGCGATCTCCAGCAGCCGTTCGGCAGCATCCTCGCGACGGTTCAGCACGACGTCCTCGATGCGCTCCCGCAGTTCGGGGTCGATCGAGTCGTAGGGCACCAGCGCTCCGGCGTTGACGATGCCCATGTCCAGGCCGGCCTTGATGGCGTGGAACAGGAACACCGCGTGGATCGCCTCGCGGACCGGGTTGTTGCCCCGGAACGAGAACGACACGTTCGAGATGCCGCCGGAGATGTGCACCCCGGGCAGGTTCTCCTTGATCCAGGCGCAGGCCTCGATGAAGTCGATGCCGTAGGTCGCGTGCTCCTCGATGCCGGTCGCCAGCGCGAAGCAGTTCGGGTCGAAGATGATGTCCTCGGCCGGGAAGCCGACCTGCTCAGTCAGGATCCGGTAGGCGCGCCCGCAGATCTCCTTGCGGCGCTCCAGGTTGTCGGCCTGGCCCTGCTCGTCGAAGGCCATCACGACGACGGCGGCGCCGTACTTGCGGCACAGCCGTGCCTCGCGGATGAACTTCTCCTCGCCCTCCTTCATGGAGATCGAGTTGACGATCGGCTTGCCCTGCACGTTCTTCAGGCCCGCCTCGATGACCTCCCATTTGGAGGAGTCGATCATCACCGGGACGCGGCTGATGTCCGGCTCGGCCGCAACCAGTTTGGTGAACCGGTCCATCGCGGCGACGCCGTCGATCATGCCTTCGTCCATGTTGATGTCGATGACCTGCGAACCGACCTCGACCTGCTGCAGGGCGACCGACAGCGCGGTGTCGTAGTCCTCGGCCTTGATCAGGTTGCGGAACCGGGCGGAGCCGGTGATGTTAGTGCGTTCACCGATGTTCACGAACAGCGAGTCGTCGGTGATGTTGAGCGGTTCCAGGCCCGCGAGCCGGGTGGCCAGCTCGATCCTGGGCAGCGCGCGCGGTGGCTTGCCCTCGACGACCTTGGCGATCTCGGCGATGTGCTCCGGCGCCGTTCCGCAGCAACCCCCAACCAGGTTGACCAGGCCGGCCTCGGCGAAGTCGGCGATGTAGCCGGCCTGACGCTCCGGGGACTCGTCGTACTCGCCAAAGGCGTTGGGCAGCCCGGCATTCGGGTAGCAGGAAATGTGGGTGTCAGCGATCCGCGCCATCTCGGCGATGTAGGGCCTCATCTCCGGCGCGCCCAGGGCGCAGTTGAGGCCCACCGCGATCGGATTCGCATGCCGGATCGAGTTCCAGAACGCCTCGGTGACCTGACCCGACAAGGTGCGCCCGGACGCATCGGTAATGGTGCCGGAGATGATGACCGGCCAGCGGCGTCCGCGGTCCTCGAACAGCGTCTCGACGGCGAACACCGCGGCCTTGGCGTTCAGCGAGTCGAAGATCGTCTCGATGAGAATGATGTCGGCGCCACCGTCGACCAGGCCGTTGGCGGCTTCGAGGTAGGCGGCGACCAGCTGGTCGTAGGAGACGTTGCGGGCACCCGGGTCGTTGACGTCCGGCGAGATCGACGCCGTCCGCGTCGTCGGTCCGAGCGTGCCGGCCACGTAGCGGGGCTTGTCCGGCGTGCTGTATTCGTCGGCCGCCTTGCGGGCCAGGGCGGCACCGGCGTAGTTCAGCTCATAGCTGAAGTCGACCATGTCGTAGTCGGAGAGCGAGATCGCGTTCGCGTTGAACGTGTTGGTCTCCAGGATGTCCGCGCCCGCCTCGAGGTACTCGCGGTGAATGCCCTCGATGATCTGCGGCTGCGTCAGGGTGAGCAGGTCGTTGTTGCCCTGCAGCGGGGACGGCCACTCGGCGAACCGCTCACCGCGGTAACCGGCCTCGTCCGGACGGTCCCGCTGAATCGCCGTGCCCATCGCGCCGTCGATCACCAGGATCCGCGCGCCCAGAGCAGCCGTCAGCTCGTCGGTGGCGTCGGGCCGGATGTTGGGCGCGAAGGTTTCGGGCTCAGGGGCGGTCATGCGGGGTCCTTCCGTGACGGAAGGCGTCCTTAACTCTGTCGAGCGTGGCGGCCACCGGCAGATTCCGGCGAACCGTTGCAACGCCTCTCGACGCAGAAGAGTCTACGTGCTCACCCGGCGCAGGGACGAACGCCCCGATGAACAAGGCGACTCAGCCGGTGGGAGTAGAGCCCGTGATCAGTGCGCACGCCGTAGGCTGACTTTGTGACCCGACCGGATGACGGCACTGCGTTTCCCGAGCTGCACGACACCATTGTGGTGGCCGCATTCGAGGGCTGGAACGACGCCGGCGATGCCGCCAGCGACGCGGTGCAGCACCTGAACGACATCTGGGAGGCCCGGCTCATCGTCGATATCGACGACGAGGCGTACTACGACTATCAGGTCAACAGGCCCGTGATCCGCCAGCTCGACGGCGTCACCCGCGAGCTGGTGTGGCCGTCGATGCGCGTTTCGCACTGCCGGCCGCCGGGCAGCGACCGCGACATCGTGCTGATGCACGGCGTGGAACCGAACATGCGCTGGCGGACGTTCTGCGCCGAGCTGCTGGCGGTCATCGAGCAACTCGACGTCGACACCGTGGTGATCCTCGGGGCGTTGCTGGCCGACACCCCGCACACCCGCCCGGTGCCGGTGTCGGGGGCGGCGTACTCGGCGGAGTCGGCCACCCGCTTCGGGCTGACCGAGACCCGCTATGAGGGTCCGACCGGGATCACCGGGGTATTCCAGGACGCCTGCGTGGCGGCCGGGATTCCGGCGGTGACGTTCTGGGCGGCGGTGCCGCACTACGTCTCGCAGCCGCCCAATCCCAAGGCGACCGTCGCGCTGCTGCGCCGCGTGGAGGACGCCCTGGACGTCGAGGTGCCACTGGGCGATCTGCCGGCCCAAGCCGAGGAGTGGGAGCTGGCGGTCACCGAGATGGCCAGCGAGGACGACGAGATCGCCGACTACGTGGCCTCGCTGGAGGAACGCGGCGACGCCGAGGTCGACATGACCGAGGCGCTGAACAAGATCGACGGCGACGCGCTGGCCGCGGAGTTCGAGCGCTATCTGCGCCGGCGCCGACGCTGAACCGCCGGGCTCATGCGGCGGTCCCAGCTTCGCCTCTCCTACGTCGAGCCTCGCTGAACCGCCGGGCTACTTTTCCTTTTCCCTGGCCTCGTTGTACGCGCTGGTGGAGCGCCCCAGGGCGGCGACTTCGGCGTCCATCCGCGGCACGATGGTGGCAGCGCCCTTGATGAAGGGGGCTTCCACCGGCCGCAGCGTCAACACCGGCTTGAGCCAGCGCAACACCCCCACCCAGCCCGGGCAGTAGACGCGGCGACGACGGCCCTCGATGCCCGCGACGAAGGCGTCGACACACTTGTCGACGGTGGTGGTCTTGTTCAGCGGCCACGGCAGTTTGGCCAGCATCTCGTCGAAGGCCCCCAGATCGGCCTTGGTATCGCGAACCAAGGGGGTGTCGATCCAGCCCATGTGCGCCGAACCGACCTCGACGCCCTGGTAGGCGACCTCCTGGCGCAGCGCACTGGCGAAGTGCTCGACCCCGGCCTTGGCCACGTCGTAGGACGCCATCCCGGCCAGCGGGGTGAACGCCGCCAGCGAGGACACGATCAGCACGTACCCGCGACGCTCGATGACCGACGGCAGTGCGGCGCGCACGGTGTTGAACACCCCGACCACGTCGACGTCGATAACCCGTTTGAACGTCTCGGGATCGACATTCAGCACCGACCCGTAGCTGGCGATGCCGGCGTTGGCCACCACGGTGTCGATGCCGCCGAAACGCTGCACGGCCTGTGCGGCCACCGACTGCATTTCGCCCAGATCCCGCACATCGGCGACCGCGGTCAGCACCCGGTCACCGAGATCATCGGCCAGCTTGTCCAGGGCCGCCCCATCCAGGTCGGTCACCACCACAGAGGCGCCCTGGGAATGCAGCCGGCGGGCCAGCTGCTCGCCGATACCGTGCGCGCCGCCGGTGATGAAGATGACTTGGGAGTGAATCGAAACCATGCGGCCAAACTACCCGCGGCGCGACTCGGGGCTACAGCGCCTAGAGGGATATGCCCAGCAGGGCGTCGACCGCAGTGGCCACAAGGGCGGGCGCGGCGGTGTCGTGACCGCCGTACTCCAGCGCGTCGGTCGCCCAACCATCTACTGCCGCAAGCGCTTTGACGGTGTCCAGGTCATCGGCCAAGTAACGGCGCAGACGCCCGACGACGTCGCCGGCGTCCGGGCCGGCGGGCAGTGCGGTCGCCGCACGCCAGCGCTCCAGCCGGGCTCGGGCGTCCTGCAGCGTCGCTTCGTCCCAGAACCGGTCGCTGCGGTAGTGCCCGGCCAGAAGGCCCAGCCGGATCGCCGCCGGCTCCACGCCCTGGGCGCGCAACTTCGACACCAGCACCAGGTTGCCGCGGCTCTTGGACATCTTGTGCCCGTCCCAGCCGATCATCCCGGCGTGCACGTAGTGCCGGGCGAATCGGCGCTCCCCGGTGAGGGATTCGCCGTGGGCGGCGGAGAACTCGTGGTGCGGAAAGATCAGGTCGGATCCGCCGCCCTGGATGTCGAGGCCGGTGCCGATGCGACTCAGGGCGATCGCAGTGCACTCGACGTGCCAGCCGGGGCGTCCGGCGCCGAACGGCGCGGGCCAGCTGGGTTCGCCCGGCCGGGCGGCACGCCACAGCAGGGCGTCCAGCGGGTCGGTCTTGCCGTCGCGGTCGGGGTCGCCGCCGCGCTCGCCGAACAACTCCAGCATGGTGGCGCGGTCCAGGCCGGATTCGTAGCCGAACTGATCGGTGGCGTCGGCGCGGAAGTAGACGTCCGGGTGCTCGCCCTCGACGATGTAGGCCGATCCGGCGGCCAAGAATTTCTCGACTACCTCGACTACCTCTTCGATGGCCTCGGTGGCCGCCACGTAGTGCTGCGGGGGCAGCACGCGCAGCGCGGCCATGTCGGCGGCGAACAGCTCCACCTGGCTGGCCGCCAGACTCTCCCAGTTCACGCCGTCGCGGTCGGCGCGCTCGAGCAGCGGATCGTCGACGTCGGTGATGTTCTGGACGTAGTTCACCTGATGGCCCGCATCCAGCCAGAGCCGATGAATCAGGTCGAACACCAGGTAGGTGGCGGCGTGGCCGAGATGGGTGGCGTCGTACGGGGTGATGCCGCAGACGTACATGGTGGCCGTCGGGCCCGGCGACACCGGGCGGACCTGCCGGTCGGCGGTGTCATACAGGCGCAGCGCCGGGCCATGCCCGGGCAGGGCCGGAACAGCCGGCGCGGACCACGATTGCATGCCCTCGACTGTAAAGCCCGCTCTCTACAGGACTGTCCGCCGCATCGCGTCCAGCAGCACGGGCGCCACCTCGGGCCGGCACATCAGCAGGTCGGGCAGGTAGGGGTCGGGGCGGTTGTAGCGCAGCGGCGACCCGTCCAGCCGGGTGGCGTGCAGGCCGGCCGCCTGCACCACGCCGGCCGGGGCCGCCGAATCCCACTCCCACTGCCCGCCGGCGTGCAGGTAGGCATCCACGTCACCGCGCACCACGGCCATCGCCTTGGCGCCCGCCGAACCCATCAGCACCGGCTCGACCGGCAGAACCGCCCGGATCAGGCGCACCACCGCGGGCATCCGGGTGGCGCTGACCGCGACCCGGATCGGGATCGGGGTGCCGGCCGGCTCGGCGCCCGAGGTGACCGTGTCGGTGCGGAAGACGACGTTGCCGTGCGCCGGCAGCGAGACCGCGGCGTCGGTGATGGCACCCGGGCCGGCGCCGTCGCGCTGCCACAGCGCGATGTGCACCGCCCAGTCGTCGCGTCCGGGCGTGGTGAACTCGCGGGTGCCGTCGAGCGGGTCGATGATCCAGACCCGGTCGGCGTGCAGCCGGGCCAGATCGTCGGGGGATTCCTCGCTGAGCACGGCGTCGTCGGGGCGTTCCTCCCGCAGCCGGTCGAGGATCAAGCGGTTGGCGCGCGCGTCCCCGGCGTCGCCGAGGCGCCACGGGTGGCCGAATCCCACCTCGTCGCGAACTTCGAGCAACAGCTTTCCGGCCTCGACTGCCAGTTCGGCGGCCAGCGCCGCGTCGGTCAGCGTCACGTGGAAAGTATCCCCGACCACGCCGGGGCGGCCGCTGCCGAGCCGATCAGAACGCCGGCCACGGTATGGGCCGATCACTGTTCGGGCCGGGCATTACCGGGTGCTCCAGCAGGTCTGCCACCCGGCCGCGCAGCGCAGCGATCTCGGCGAAGGTCAGATGCGGCTCCAGGGACGCCGCCAGCGGGCCGTCCAACGCCTCGGCCAGCGCGGAGACCGCCTGCAGCGTCTCGTCGTCGACCGGTTTGCCGGCCCAGCCCCACAGCACGGTGCGCAACTTGTCGTGGGTGTGCAGGCCCACCCCGTGGTCCACGCCGTAGACGACGCCGTCGGTGCCGCACAAGATGTGCCCGCCCTTGCGGTCGGCGTTGTTGATCACCACGTCGAAGACCGCGATGCGGCGCAGCCTGGTGTCGTCGGCGTGCACCAGCACGACCGGGTCGCCGGCGTAGTCGTAGGCCCGCAGTACCGACAGGTAGCCGGCCGGGATCTTGCCGACCGGGATCAGGTCGACCAGGCCCGGCGTGGGCCCCGGATCGGGTTGGTCCACCCACAGCTGCGCCATTCCCGGCCCGGCCGGGCCATCCCGAATAATGGTGTAGGGCACCAGGTTCCAACCCAGCTCCACCGAGATCAGGTGTGCGGCGAGCTCGCGACCGGCCAGGGTGCCGTCGGGGAAATCCCACAGCGGCTGCTCGCCGGCGATCGGCTTGTACACGCAGTGGACGCGGTGCTCCCCCAGCGTCGCCTCGCACAGGAAGGTGGCATTGCTCGCCGAGCGGATGCGGCCCAGGATCTCCAACTCCCCGGAGCGCAACGCCTCCCGACCGTCAGAGCTCGGCGTCATCGGGCTCATCGTCGGGCCCGAAAGCGCCCCGCCGATAGCCGTTGGTGCGGACGCAGATGTGACCGGCCGGATCCAGCGGTTCGTCGCATAGCGGGCAGGGCGGGCGGCCCGCCGAGATGACCCGGTTGGAGCGGGTGGCGAATTGCCGCGCCGACTCCGGCGTCAGGAACACCCGCACCGCATCCGGGCCCTCCTCGGTGTCGTCGAGCACCACCGAGGCATCGAATTCGGTATCGCTGACCGCGAGCAGCTCCACCACCACGGTCTGCGCCTCGGAGTCCCAACCCAGCCCCATGGTGCCGACCCGGAATTCGGCGTCCACCGGCGTCACCAGCGGGTTCAGGTCCTCGATCTCGGTGGGCTCGGGCGGTACGGGCGTACCGAAACGACGGTTGACCTCCAGCAACAGCGCACCGATCCGCTCGGCGAGCACCGCAACCTGCTGCTTTTCCAGCACCACCGAGACCACCCGCTCGTCGTGCACCGCCTGCAGGTAGAACGTGCGATTCCCGGGTTGGCCGACGGTCCCGGCCACGAAGCGGTCGGGAGTGCGGAAGACGTGGATTGCTCGGGACATGGCATCTCCAAAATACCGGCAGTCGGCAACCACACCGGGATCTGCGTGGACTAGGTGGTGGACCCGCCGACGACGGCGTCGCTCGACGAGCCGTCGGCGGGCGGCGAATCCTTGACGGCGGCGGCCAGCGAGGGCCCGGTGTGGTTGAGATGGATGACGAACGGGCGCAACGGCGTGTAGCGGATCACGCTCGCCGAGGCCGGGTCGGCGACGATGCGCTGGAACCCGTCCAGGTGGACGCCGAGTGCGTCGGCGACGACGGCCTTGATGACGTCACCGTGCGTACAGGCCAGCCACAGCACATCGCCGCCGTGCTGCTCGGCCAGCTGCCGATCATGGTCGCGGACCGCGGCGACCGCCCGGGTTTGAACCTGCGCCAAGCCCTCGCCGTCGGGGAACACCGCCGCGCTGGGCTGGGCCTGCACCACCCGCCACAACGGCTCGCCGGTCAGCTCGCTCATCTTGCGCCCGGTCCAGGCCCCGTAGTCGACCTCGGCGAGCCGGTCGTCGATCACCGGTTCCAGCTCGAGCGCGGCGGCCAGCGGTTCCAGGGTGCTGCGGCAGCGCAGCAGCGGTGAGCGCACCAGCGCCTTGATCGGCAGCCCGGCGAGCCGGTCGACGAGCTGTGCGGCCTGCTCGCGACCCTTCTCGTCGAGGTCGACGCCTTCGGAACGCCCGGCCAACACGCCGGCGGTGTTGGCGGTGGAGCGGCCGTGCCGCAGCAGGATGGCGGTCATGGCTGGGCCGCCAGCACGCCGGTGGCCAACAGAACCAGGATCGTCGTTCCGGCCAGGACCCGATACCCGACGAACCAGTACATGCTGTGGGCGACCAGGAACCGCAGGAACCAGGCCACCGCCGCCCAGCCCACCGCGAAGGCGATCAGGGTGGCCACCAACAGTTGCGGCCCGCTGGCGCTCATCCCGGCACCGGCCGGGTGAAACGCGTCGGGAAGTGAGAACAACCCGGAGGCGAACACCGCCGGAATGGCCAGCAGGAACCCGAAGCGGGCGGCCAGTTCCCGGTCCAGGCCGGCGAACAGCCCGGCGCTGATTGTCGCGCCGGACCGCGACACCCCGGGCACCAGTGCCAGGGTTTGCGCGGAACCCACCAGGACGGCGTCGCGCCAGGTCAGCTGTTCGGCGTGGCGAGTCTGCCGCCCGAAGTACTCGGCGGCGGCGATCACCGCCGAGAACACCACCAGTGCGGTGGCCACCACCCACAGGTTGCGGACCCCGGAGCGGATCTGGTCGGTGAACACCAGCCCCAGCACGCAGATCGGGATGGTGCCGATGATGACGTACCAGCCCATCCGGTAATCGGTTCGGCGGTCGGCGGCCAGCGGGGTCTTGGTCATCCCCGAGGCGACCCCGGACAGCCAGGCCGTGGCGATGCGCGCGATGTCCTTGGCGAAATAGACCAGCACGGCCACTTCGGTACCGAGCTGGGTCACCGCGGTGAACGAGGCTCCGGCGTCGCCGGCGAAGAACAGCCGCGACACCAACGCCAGGTGTCCCGAGGACGAGACCGGCAGAAATTCGGTGAGTCCCTGGACTACCGCCAGGACGACGACCTGGGGCCATGACATCGCCGGCTCGAGTACCGACACGACCTCAGACACGTCAAAGACCGTACCGGCCGGGGCTCAGCGGGTCAGGTCGGCTACCACGTCACGGACCGCGGCGATCAGGCTGCGCTCGTCGGCGAGGTCGATGTCGAACATCTTCCGGCTCGCGGTGGCCACCACGTCCTCGTCGTGCGGGACCGGGCACTGCAGCTGCGGCCGGTAGATGTCGACCACCAGTGATTGCTGCTCGACGCGGAAGGAGAAGCTGCGGCCGTCGCCGACCTCACCGAACCCGCTCGCGAACGCGCCGGTCCAGATCTCCTCGATGAAGAATTCTGAACATGCCAGTTGCCAGTCTTCGGCCACAGTCATGGCCGCGAGATTACACGTAAGCGAACTTATTGTTGCCGGGACATGCTGATCGGCTGTCAGCGCCTTCCTTAGAATCGGGTTCGCCCCCGACCGCGACGAGCCAGAAGAGCTGCCCGTGCTGAAGCACTCCCCCCGCCGGCCCTTGCCGGGCCTGCTGTTCTCGCTGCTGCTGGTGCTCAGCGCATGCTCGTCCAATCCCGTCACCGCGCCGCCGCCGACCATCCCGCCGGCACAACCTGCTGTCTCCCCCGCGGTGTCGGGGCGTCCGGCCGGCACGGTGCGGCCGCTGAGCGCCCCGGCCACCGGCGCGGTGTTCGACGTCGCCACCGGGCTGCTGGTGGTGCTGTGCCCCGGAGCCGACCCGCAGGCGCCCGCCACCGTCAATCTGATCGGCGCACCCGGCCAGCCCGCCCTGGCGCTGCCGGGCCCGGCCACCGCGGTGACCGGTGACGGCGCCGGTGTCGCCTATCTGTCCGGCCGGGGCGGCTACTTCACTGTCGACCTGACCACCCGACGCATCGAACGGGTCGCCGTCGACGATGCCGCCGAGGCCGACTTCACCGCGATCGCGCGGCGCAGCGACGGCACCCTGGTGTTGGGCACCGCCGACGGCGCGGTCCACACCCTGGCCTCCGGCGGCACCCGCACCGCCGAGCGGGCCAAGATCTTCGCCCGAGTCGACGAGCTTGTGACCCAAGGCGACACCGCCGTCGTGCTGGACCGCGGTCAGACGTCGGTGACCACCATCGGCGCCGACGGCAAGCCGCAGTACGCGCTGCGCGCCGGCCAGGGCGCGACGACGCTGGCGGCCGCGGCAGACGGACCGGTACTGGTGGCGGACACCCGCGGCGGCCAGCTGCTGGTCTACGGCGCCGACCCGCTGATCCTGCGGCAGGCCTACCCGGTGCCGCAGGCCCCCTACGGGCTGGCGGGCTCCGGGGGGTTCGCGTGGGTGTCGCAGACCGCGACGAACACCGTGGTCGGTTACGATCTGACCACCGGAATCCCCGTGGAGAAGGTTCGGTACCCGACCGTGCAGCAGCCCGACACCCTGGCCTTCGACGACACGTCGGACACCTTGTATGTGGTGTCGGGTGCCGGAGCCGGGGTGCAGGTTATCGAGCATGCGGCACGGCAACCTTGACCGCGCTGCGCTCGCATCGGCTGCCGCCGGGTTGGGACGGCGAGCTGTCCGATGAATACGAATGGATTCCGCTGCGGCTGCCGCCGGAGATCACCCGCATAGGTGCCTCGACCCGGTTGTCGATCGAGGCCGAGTATCGAGGTTGGGAGTTGACCCGGGTGCGGTTGTACACCGATGGAAGCAGGCGGGTGTTGTTGCGCCGCAAAAAGTCCCAGTTGAACGCGGTCAACGGCAACCGCTGCGTCGACCAGCCAGGGTTGTAGGCGGATGGACTGGTACGGCGTACTGCGCCGCGCGCTTTTCCTGGTGCCCCCGGAACGCATTCACACCATCACGTTCGCCGCGTTGCGCGGCGCCACGGCGCCGTCGCCGGCCCGTCGGGTGCTGCGGCGCCGGCTGGCGCCCCATGACCCGGTGCTGGCCAGCACGGTGTTCGGGGTGCACTTCCCCGGTCCGCTCGGGCTGGCGGCCGGGTTCGACAAGGACGGTGTCGGGCTGAAGGCTTGGGGCGCATTGGGTTTCGGTTATGCCGAGGTGGGCACCGTGACGGCGGCGCCGCAGCCCGGCAATCCTGCGCCGCGGCTGTTCCGGCTGCCCGAGGACCGCGCCCTGCTCAACCGGATGGGGTTCAACAACCACGGGGCCGGCGCGCTGGCCGCCCGGCTGGCCTGGCAGCACGCCGACGTGCCGATCGGGGCCAACATCGGCAAGACCAAGATCACCCCGGCGGAGGAGGCGGTCGCTGACTACCGCGCCAGCGCCCGGCTGCTCGCGCCGCTGGCCGCCTATCTGGTGGTCAACGTCAGCTCGCCGAACACCCCGGGGCTGCGGGATCTGCAGGCGGTCGAAGCGCTGCGGCCCATCCTGGCCGCGGTGCGCGCCGAGACCACCCGGCCGGTACTGGTGAAGATCGCACCGGATTTGGCCGACGACGACCTCGACGCCGTCGCCGACCTCTGCGTGGAGCTGGGGCTGGCCGGCATCGTGGCCACCAACACCACGGTGTCCCGCGACGGCTTGGCCACCCCGGGGGTGGCCGAACTCGGGCCGGGCGGCATCTCCGGCCCACCGGTGGCCCGGCGAGCGCTCGAGGTGCTGCGGCGGCTGTACGCCCGCGTCGGTGACCGGTTGACCCTGATCAGCGTTGGCGGGATCGAGACCGCCGACGACGCCTGGGAGCGGATCACCGCCGGCGCCTCGCTGCTGCAGGGCTACACCGGGTTCATCTACGGCGGCGGCCTGTGGGCCCGCAACATCCACGACGGCCTGGCCCAGCGGTTACGTGACGGCGGGTTCGCGTCGCTTGCCGAGGCCGTGGGGAGCTCGGCCAAGTAACCGCGAGCAGACGCGAAAGCCCCCAAATCGAGGCCGAAATGGGGGCTTTCACGTCTGCTCGGCGGGGATTCGCTACTTCTGTTCGTAGGTGCCGACGATCACCGCACGGGCGATCGCCTGCATGAACAGGTTGAACCCCAGGTAGGCGGGGCTGGCGTCCTCGGCCAGCTCCAGCTTCTCCACCTTCACCGCATGCACCGCGATGTAGTACCGGTGCGGGCCGTGGCCGGCCGGCGGCGCGGCACCCACGTAGCGGCGCATCCCGGCGTCGTTGACCAGGGTGAGCGCATCACCGGGCAGCAGGCTGCCGTCGCCGACACCCTCCGGCAGCTCGGTGCAGGTGGCCGGCAGGTTGGCCACCGCCCAGTGCCAGAACCCGGATGCGGTCGGCGCGTCGGGGTCATAGACGGTGACCGCGAAGCTGCGGGTCTCCTCCGGGAAGCCCGACCAGCTCAGCTGCGGGCTGGCGTCCTGGCCTCCGGCGCCCATGATTCCGCTGACCTGCGCGGTGGCCAGCGGTTGGCCGTCGGTGACCGACGACGAGGTCAGCGTGAACGTCGGCAGCTTGGGCAGCGCGGCGTAGGGATCGGGGGCGGCACTCATGGCGTGGTCCTCTCGTTTTGATCAACAGTGTGTCAGGAAGTGTTCTAGTACCCGGGTACCGAACGTCAGGGCGTCGACCGGAACGCGTTCGTCGACTCCGTGGAACAGCGCGGAGAAGTCGAGATCCGGAGGCAGGCGTAGCGGAGCGAATCCGAAGCACCGAATACCCAATTGCGCGAACGCTTTTGCGTCCGTTCCGCCGGAGAGCATGTAGGGCACGGTCCGGGCGTCGGGGTCGCAGAACAGCAGCGCGGCGTTCATCGCCTCCACCAGGTCGCCGTCGAAGGTGGTCTCGACCGGCGGCAGGTTGGTGACCCATTCCCGGGTCACGGCCGGACCGATCAGTTCGTCGACCTCGGCTTCGAACGCCGCCTGGCGCCCCGGCAGCACCCGGCAGTCCAGCACCGCCTCCGCCGTCGCGGGGATGACGTTGGCCTTGTAGCCGGCTTGCAGCATGGTCGGGGTGGCGGTGTCACGCAGGGTGGCGTTGACGATGCGGGCGATCGGCCCGAGTTTCTCGATCATCCCTTCCAGGTCCGGCGAGTCGACGTCGATGGCGTGGCCGGTCTCCTCGCTGACCGCGGCCAAGAACTGCTCGACGGCCTCGGTGAGCACCAGCGGGAACCGGTGTCGGCCCAGCCGCGCCACCGCCTCGGCCACGGCGGTGACGGCGTTGTCGTCGTTGACCATCGAGCCGTGCCCGGCGCGTCCGTGGGCCCGCAGCCGCATCCAGCACAGCCCCTTCTCGGCGGTCTCGATCAGATACAGCCGGCGCTCCCCGCCGTCGCGGCGCGGCACGGTCAGCGAGAAACCGCCGACCTCACCGATCGCTTCGGTGACGCCGGCGAACAGGTCCGGCCGGTTCTCGACCAGCCAGTGCGCGCCGTATTTGCCGCCGGCCTCCTCGTCGGCGAGGAAGGCGAAGACCAGATCCCGCGGCGGGGTGATGCCGGCGCGGGCCAACTTCCTGGCCACCGCGATCATCATCCCGACCATGTCTTTCATGTCGACCGCGCCGCGGCCCCACACGTAGCCGTCGGTGATCGCACCGGAGAACGGGTGCACACTCCACTCGCTGGCCTCGGCGGGCACCACGTCGAGGTGGCCGTGGATCAGCAGCGCGCCGCGGCTCGGGTCGCTGCCCGCCAGGCGGGTGAAGACGTTGCCCCGGCCCGGCGCGCCGGACTCGACGTACTCGGTCTGGTAACCGGCCTCCTGGAGCTGCGCGGCCACCCACCGGGCGCACTCGGCTTCGCCCTTGGTGGTGTCCGGCTCACCGGTGTTGGTGGTGTCAAAGCGGATGAGCGCACTGACGAGATCCACTACTTCGTCGGCAGGATCAGGGCAAACCGTCACAGTTACCTTTCCTACCACTTCGCCACATCGGCCTTGATCTGACGCCGTGTGGGCTGGGTTGGGTCCGGGCAGCGGCATCCGTTAGCCTTAGCTGCCCGGCCCGAACCGGGTTGGTCCGAGTGGCGGAATGGCAGACGCGCTAGCTTGAGGTGCTAGTGCCCTATTAATGGGCGTGGGGGTTCAAGTCCCCCCTCGGACACAATCGCGATTGAGTCGCGTCAGCGGTGACGGGTGTTTGGGTTGCGGTTTTCCTAGACCAGCCCGCGAGACTGCAATCATGCAGGGAAAACTTAACTTTTTCCTGCGTGTACGCAATCTCGGCGCGGGCTACGCTCCGCGCCGGAGCCTGGGCCGCCGGGCGTCGTAGGCTCGATGGGGAGATGACTCAACCAGGCGCCTGGACCCATACGGCGGCTCGCACGTTCCGCGACCGCCACGACGCCGGCCGGTTTCTGGCCGAACAGCTGGTCGATTTCCGCCGCGCCGATAATCTGCTGGTACTGGGTCTGCCCCGCGGCGGCGTGCCGGTCGGATGGGAGGTCGCCGCCGCCTTGCAGGCGCCGCTGGATGTGTTCCTGGTCCGCAAACTCGGTGTGCCGCGGTGGCCGGAACTGGCGATGGGCGCGTTGGCCAGCGGCGGGCTGGTGGTGCTGAACGATCACGTGGTCGCCGACCTCGGTATCAGCAGCGAGGCGCTGCAGACGGTGGTCGACCGCGAGTCGGCCGAGTTGCAGCGGCGGGAACGCGCCTACCGCGGTAATCGGCCGGCCGCCGATCTGCACGGCCGGGTGGTGATCCTGGTCGACGACGGGATCGCGACCGGCGCGAGTGTGCTCGCAGCGGTCCGAGCGGTCCAGGCGGCCGAACCGGCCAGGACCGTCGTCGCAGTACCGGTCGGCCCACTCTCGGCGTGCCGCAAGATCTCCCAGGAGGCCGACGAGGTCGTATGCGCGACGATGCCCGCCGCGTTCGACGCGGTCGGACAGAGCTACATCGACTTTCGTCAGGTCACCGACGACGAAGTCCGCGACCTGCTGGCCACGCCGACCACCGTGGCCGGTTAGTTAGTCGGCCGGATGCGGCACGGGCTCGTCGGTGTTGTCCTCGACCGCCACGCCGTCGTAGTCCTCGATGGCGTCGGGGTCAACGGTTTCCGCCACCTCGGTCGTGCCGTCGTCGATGTCGTTGTCGGCGTCGATGAAGGCCTCGGAGTCGTCGGGGACTTCGGCCGCGTCCGGGACCTCTTCCGGCGCGGCCGCCGGGCTGTTTTGGCGCCGTTCCCGCAGCGCGTCCACGATCAGTAACAGCACGCCCAGCAAGCTCGCCCCGATACACACCCATGCCACCAGCGCATTACTGGTGACCACGGCGAATACCAACGCAGCAAGTCCTATTGCCGCCAATACCAGTGCGATGATCAGCATCGACTCACCTCCCACCCGACGAGCAGACTACTCGGTTCCGCCGTGCCGGTTCGGTTCCGCCGGTCAGTTGGTGCCGCGGTTGAAATGGTTGAACCCGCCGCCGTCGCTGGTCGCACTGGTGTCGACCGGTGCCGCCGAGCCGCGTTGACCCAACTCCTCGAGCTGGGATTCCAGGTAGGTCTTGAGCCGGGTGCGGTATTCGCGCTCGAAGGTGCGCAGCTGCTCGAGGCGGCCTTCCAGCACGGTGCGCTGCTGGTTGATCGTGCCCATGATCTCGGAGTGCTTGCGTTCGGCGTCGGCCTGCAGTGCATCGGCCTTCTCCTGGGCCTGGCGCAGCTGGGTCTCCGAGCGCGTCTGCGCGTCGGCCAGCATGGCGTCGGCCCGCTGGCGGGCGTCGGCGACCGTCGTCTCCGCGGTCTGCCGGGCCTCGCTGACGATCTGGTCGGCGTTGGCGCGGGCGTCGGCCATCAGCTTCTCGGACTCGGCCCGGGCGGTGCCGGTGAGCCGGTCGGCGGTGTCCTGGGCCAGGCTCAGCACCCGCGCCGCCTTGAGGGCCTGGTCTTCGGAGCTCGACTCCGGTGCGGCCGGCTGCGGCGGAGGCGGCGCCGCCGGCTCGGGGGACGGCTCGTAGACCGGGATCGCGGTGGTGGCCTGCGCACCTCCACCGGCGCGGGCCGCAGCCAGATCCTGGTCGAGCTCGCTGACCCGCTGGCGCAGGTCGGCGTTCTCCTCGATGAGCCGCGTCAGCTCGGTCTCCACCAGGTCGAGGAAGGCGTCGACCTCGTCCTCGTTGTAGCCGCGCTTCCCGATCGGCGGTTTGCTGAACGCGACGTTGTGTACGTCTGCCGGTGTTAGTGGCATCGTCTGCCCCCTTGGTCAGGTAGGTAGCACCGATCGGGCAAGGTTAGGTCGACCGGGAATACGCTAGCCGTGTTGTAACTGCCGCCCATCCTGTCACATCAGACGCTGTGCTCGGCAATGAGAATGATATTAAGAGTGAATTTCAAATTGCTGCCACAGAAATCACGTTCCGGCAAATATCGCTGGTGGGGCTCATCACTGTCCTGCCGGTGAGCCGCGCCGCGAGCACGAGTCGCCCCGCGGGGTACCGGCCCGAGCGCCGTGGTCGTATTATTCACAACACCCACCCGTAAATATTGACGGCAGGTCGCCGTAAGGCCGGCGCAGGCGATGACCGATCGGAAGGACACCCGAGGATGACAATCAATGACGTGGTCGTGGCGACCAGCGCGGCGGATTCGGCGGCGGTCGACGAGGTGCGGTCGCGCTACGCCGAGCTGCTCGGGCACCAGGCCGCACTCGGGGCAGCGGTGTTCGCCGCGGTCGGCACGGCCGGCCCCGGCTTCGACGACGCCCACCGCGCGGTCCAGGCCTTCATCGAGCACGGGGTGCGCCCGCAACTGCGGGCCGCGGTGGAGCTGATCTACCCGGCTTCGGCCGGTGTCGAACGATCGCGGCTACTGGTCGAGGGCCTGCTCGGCGAGACCCAGCTCATCGAGCAGGCAGCGGCGCGCATCGCCCGCGACGCCGACCGGGTGCAGATCGCCGCGCACGTCGAGGCACTACGCGTGCTGCTGGAGGCGCTGCTGGGCAAGGTCGCCGACCTGCTGCTGCCCGCGCTCGCCGAGGCCAGTGGGGTCTCCCTGGCCGATCTGGCCGCCCAGTTGCCGGCGGTCCCGTCCGAGCCGGCCCAGCCCGGCCCGGCCGGCGGCGGCCACGGACACGGCCACGGCCACGGCGGGTGCGGCTGCGGCGAAGAGGACGAGGAGATGCCCGAGCTCGACGTGCGCGAGATCCCGCACGCGATCCGGCACGCGACGGTGTTCGGGGCTTTCGACGCGGTCCCGGTCGGCGGCTCGATGCTGCTGGTGGCGCCGCACGACCCGATTCCGCTGCTGCACCAGCTCGCCGAGCGCAGCGGCGGCCGAATCGCGGTCGCTTACGAGGAGCGCGGCCCGGAGGCCTGGCGGCTGCGGCTCACCCGGGTCTGAGGCCCGGCCAGGGCTGTCAGGCGGCGTCTTTCAAGCGGCGTGCTGCAGCGCCAGTTCCATCCCGACGAACGCGATCAGCAGCAGCACCATGATCGACAGGTCGATGCGCACCGCGCCGATGGTCAATTGCGGGATCAGGCGCCGCAGCAGCTTCACCGGCGGATCGGTGATGCTCATGATCAGCTCCAGGATCACCACGGTGGCGCCGCGCGGGTGCCAGTCCCGGCTGAACGAGCGGATGAACTCGATGACGATCCGGGCGATCAACAGCAACCAGAAAACGAACAGCGCGATACCGAGAATCGTGAAGAACAGCGCCAACGGAATGCGACCTTACTGACGAGGGTGTGCCCGCATCAGCATCGCGCTGACCGGCCCGACTGTCGTCCCAGCCTACCGATAGGCGTAGAAGCCGGTTTCGGCGATCCGACGGCGCTCTTCGGGCGACACGTCGACGTCGGCCGGCGACAGCAGGAACACCTTCGTCGCGACCTTGTCGAACGAGCCGCGCAGCGCGAAGGCGAGACCCGCCGCGAAGTCGACCAGCCGCTTGGCGTCGGCGTTGTCCATCGACACCAGGTCCATGATCACCGGGGTGCCGTCGCGGAACCGCTCGCCGATGGTGCGGGCCTCGCTGTAGTCCTTGGGGCGCAGCGTGGTGATCTTCGACAGCGGGCTGCTCTCGTCGAACATCATCGCCATCCGGCGCGGGTCCATCGCCAGCGCACCGCGGGTCGAACCGCGCAGCGATGCGAAACGCGAGCGTTCGAAGTCGCGGGGCCGGTCGAAATCGCGGCCCCGGTACCGCGGCTCGTCCTCGTAGCCGCCCCGGTACCCGCCCGGCGCCTCGTCGTAGTCGCGGTCGTCGAACCGATCGTCGTAGCGGCCCTCGGAACGGCCCGCGACGCGGTCGAAGACGTCCGCCCGGGGTGAGTAGTCGCGCGACGAGGCGCGGTCATCGCCGTCGTCGTAGTAGTCGTCGTCGTAGTCCTCCATTGGAGCCATCCCGAAGTAGGCCTTGACCTTGTGGAGTGTGCTCATCCTTGGACCCTTCTCTGATGACTGTGATGAAGGTGTGACTGAAGTGACTAATAACGGTGACGGTAACGGCCGAGAACGCCTTGGCGCGGCAACGACACGCGGACAGGCGCAACCCGTTTCATTCCAGCCACACCAGCGAGGCGAGTCGGCCGGTGCGTCCGTCGCGGCGGTGGCTGAACAGGTTCGCATCCGCCGCCGTGCAGCGCGGGTCGACATCGATCGCTTCGACGCCCAATTCCTGTAATTGCCGGGCGATTCCAGCGCGCAGGTCCAGTCCGGGCGTGCCGGCCGAGGTGCGTGTGCGACTGCCCGGCAGGGCCGCCTCGACCTCGTCGGCCATTGCGGCGGGGACCTCGTAGTGCGGCCCGCTGACCGCCGGGCCCAGCAGCACGGAGATGTCGCCGGCCTGCGCACCGGCCGCGAGCATGCCCTCCAATGCCCGAGCCACCACGCCGTGCTGCGCGCCGACCCGGCCGGCGTGCACCGCGGCGACCACTCCCGCGCGCGCATCGGCCATCAGCACCGGGACGCAGTCGGCGGTCACCACCACCATCGCCAGCCGGGGCACGGTGGTGATCAGCGCGTCGGTCGCCTCCAGGGCGGCGTCGCGGGGGCCGTCGACGAACTCCACGTGATCGCCGTGCACCTGGTTCATCCACACCAGGCGATCGGGACCCAGGCCGGTGGCCTTTGCCAACCGGGATCGGTTGGCCGCCACCGCATTCGGGTCGTCGCCGACGTGATCGCCCAGGTTGAAGCTGTCGAATGGAGCCTTCGACACCCCACCGGCCCGGGTGGTCGTCACCCGCCGGACGCGAAAGCTCACGAGGCCCGCGGGCTAGTGGCGCATGAACGGCGGGACGTCGACGTCGTCATCGTCGCAGCCGTCGTCACCGTTGCGGCCGCCGCCGACGCTGACCGTCGCACCGTTGGTGGGGGCGGGCACGCTCACCGCGTCGACCGGGTCGAACAGCGACGAGGTGACCTTGCCGGCCTGCCCGGGGGCCACCGCGTGCCGGGCCTGACCGGGCGCGCTGGTCACCGGCTTGCGGCCGGAGCCGGCCGAGTCGAAGCCGGCCGCGATCACCGTGACGCGGACCTCGTCGCCGAGCGAGTCGTCGATCACGGTGCCGAAGATGATGTTGGCCTCGGGGTGAGCGGCGTCCTGCACCAGCGAGGCCGCCTCGTTGATCTCGAACAACCCCAGGTCGCTGCCGCCGGCGACCGACATCAGCACGCCCTGGGCGCCCTCCATCGAAGCCTCCAGCAGCGGCGAGTTGATCGCGACCTCGGCGGCCTTGAGCGCCCGGCCGTCGCCGCGCGCCGACCCGATACCCATCAACGCGGTGCCCGCACCGCTCATGATGCCCTTGACGTCGGCGAAGTCGACGTTGATCAGCCCCGGGGTGGTGATCAGGTCGGTGATGCCCTGGACACCGTTGAGCAGCACCTCGTCGGCGCTGCGGAAGGCGTCCATCAGCGAGACCTGGGCGTCGCCCATCTGCAGCAACCGGTCGTTGGGGATCACGATCAGGGTGTCGCAGCTCTCCCGCAGCGTGGTGATGCCGTTCTCGGCCTGGGTGCCGCGCCGCTTGCCCTCGAAGGAGAACGGCCGGGTGACGACGCCGACGGTCAGTGCCCCCAGCTTGCGCGCGATGCTGGCCACCACCGGGGCGCCGCCGGTGCCGGTGCCGCCGCCCTCGCCGGCGGTGACGAACACCATGTCGGCGCCGCGTAGCAGCTCCTCGATCTCGTCCTTGGCGTCTTCGGCGGCCCGGCGGCCCACTTCGGGGTCGGCGCCAGCACCGAGGCCGCGGGTGGAGTCCCGGCCGACGTCGAGTTTGACGTCGGCGTCGCTCATCAACAATGCCTGGGCGTCGGTGTTGATCGCGATGAACTCAACGCCCTTGAGGCCCTGCTCGATCATCCGGTTGACGGCGTTGACGCCGCCACCACCGATACCCACGACTTTGATGACGGCCAGATAGTTGTGCGGTGGGGTCATCGTTCGTCTTCCTCCCTGGTGGGATTGGATTCCTCTTGGGCCTATCTGCGGAACTCCCGGAGCTGCCGTGGTGTTACTGACCCTGGCCAAACCCTCAACCTCAACCACAGGCTTAGAGTTATGTCAAGTTGTTCCGTGCAACCGCCACAGTAGGGCCGTCGCGCCCGTCAACAGCGCAGACGCGCCGAGACACGCCGGGCGAATTTTCCTGTCAGACGGGAGGTTCCCCGTCGCGATCCGCGCCGCGCGTCAGCGCACGGTCGGCAGGTCCGGACTCGACACGTCGTAGGTGTGCCCGGGCTGGGTGAGCAACGCCGCGAGTTTCTGGGCCTTCTCCGCAGTGCGATCGGTGCTGCCCCAGACCACCACCCTGCCGTCGGTCAAGGTCAGGGTGATCGAGGCGACCGACGGGGCGGCCACCCGGCTGACCTGCCCGGCGACCTCCGGGGCCAGCGCGGTCATCACCTGCAGCGCGGCCCGGCTGGCCGGGTCCGTCGGCCCGGGGTTGTCGACGTCGAAGATCGGCAGCATCGCCGTTGGCGCCGCCGTCGCGAAGTCGACCCCGTCCCGGTCGAACAGGTGCGGGCCGTCCGGAAAGTCCTTGTACACCACCGCGACCCGCTCGATCACCGAGATGCCCAGCGCCGACGGGTACTGCCGCTGCACCCGGGCGCTGGCCACCCGCCGGATCGTGGCGACCCGCTCGGCGACACCGCCGGTGTCGACCTGCAGCAGCGGAGTGCCCAACTGCACCTTGGCGACGTCGAGCACCTCTTCGCGGGTCACCGCCGCGATGCCGGTCACCTCGATGTCGCGCACCGACATCACCGGCGTGAAGTACAGCACCAGCCCGAGCCCGACGACGACAACCACCGTGAGAAAGGTGGCCAACGCCATCTTCAGGCCCCGCACCGTGCCGCGCGGAACACCTTTCGCCGGCTCGGCGGAGCCGGTGCGCAGCCGCCGCTTGGCTTCCCGGCGGGCCTGTTCGATCGCCTCGGCGCGGGCCTGCGCCTCGCGCCGCTCGGCCCGTTCCCGCCGCGCCCGCCGCCGCGGACCCTCGACTTCGGCCGGCTCCTCGGATTGCTCACCGGGTTCTTCGGTGACGTCGGTGCCTTCGGGGTCTTCGGGGTCTTCGGCGACAGTGATGTCTTCGGTGTTCTCGCCCGCGCCGACCCCCACCGGGTCATCCGCTGGCACATCCGGGGTTTCAGGTGGCTCGCTCACAGCACGCCTGGGCGGCCGGGAAAGGTCCGGGCGGCCCGCGCCCGCAGCGCGGTCACGATCTCCGGGCCCAGCAGGGTCACATCGCCGGCGCCCATGGTGACGATCACGTCACCGGGACCGGCGGCCGCGGCCACCGCTTCGGGCACCGCGGCGAAATCCGGTAGATAATGCACCGGCACGCTCACGTGCTCGGCGACGCTGGCCCCGCTCACGCCGGGCAACGGCTGCTCGCGCGCACCGTAGACGTCGAGCACGAAAACCTCGTCGGCGCCGTCCAGCGAGTGACCGAACTCAGCGGCGAAAGCCTTTGTCCGCGAATACAAATGCGGCTGGAACACCACCAGGCTACGGCCCATCCCGCGTTCGGACAGCAGGGCGCGCACGGCGGTCAGGGTCGCGGCGATCTCGGTGGGATGGTGCGCATAGTCGTCGAAGACCTGCACCGAATCGCCGTTGCCGGCCGAGCCCACCAGCTCAAACCTGCGCCGTACCCCGTCGAACCCGGCCAGGCCGTCGAGCACCGCATCCAGCGGCGCGCCGACCTCGATCGCGGCCAGCAGCGCCCCCAACGCGTTGAGGGCCATGTGCCGCCCGGGCACCGCCAGCCGCATCGCCGCGCGGTGGGTCGTTCCGGCCAGCGCGATCTCGGCGACCGCGCCGGTGCCCTGCTGCTCCCAGCTCAGCAGCGACCCGGCCAGCTCTGGTCGCCCGGGGGCCTCGGTGCCGTAGCGCAGTACTCGGATGCCCTGGGCCGCAGTGCGATCAGCCAACTCAGCGGCTCCGGGATCGTCCACGCACACCACCACGGCCCCACCCGGGGTGATACGCTCCACGAACGAGTCGAACACCTGGGTGTAGGCCTCGGCACTGCCGAAGAAGTCGAGGTGATCGGCTTCGATGTTGGTCACCACCGCGACGTTGGGGGTGTACTCCAGCAGCGAGCCGTCGCTCTCGTCGGCCTCGGCGACGAACAGCGGTCCGCTGCCGTGGTGGGCGTTGGTGCCCGCTTCGGCACCGGCAGAACCCAATTCGCCCCCGACCGCGAACGACGGGTCCAGTCCGCAGTGCTGCAACGCGACCACCAGCATCGAGGTGGTGGTGGTCTTGCCGTGGGTGCCGGTGATCATCAGCGTGGTGCGCCCGGCCATCAGCTTGGCCAGCACCGCGGGCCGCAGCACCACCGGGATGCCGCGGCGGCGGGCCTCGACGAGTTCGGGGTTGGTCTTGGGGATCGCCGCGTGGGTAGTGACCACCGTGGTGACACCGCCCGGCAACAGATCCAGGGCCGACGCGTCGTGACCGATCCGGACCTGCGCGCCGCGGGCCCGCAGCGCATGCGTACCGCGGGACTCCTTGGCATCCGATCCCGACACCAGGCCGCCGCGGTCCAGCAGGATGCGGGCGATACCGGACATGCCCGCTCCCCCGATACCGACCATGTGCACCCGGCTCAGCTCCGGCGGCAGTTGTTCGGCGCTCATGCCGGGCTCCCCGACCGCCCGGCAACCGCGACCTCCAGCGCGACGGAAGCCACCCGCCGCGCCGCCTCGGGGTGCCCGGCCAGGGCGGCCGCGCTCGTCATCGCCGCCAGCCGCGCCTCGTCGACGAGCAGCCCGGCGACCGTGCCGGCAACGAATTCCGGGGTCAGCGCGGCGTCGTCGACCAGCACCCCACCGCCGGCGTCCACCACCGGCAGCGCGTTGAGCCGCTGCTCTCCGTTGCCGATCGGCAGCGGCACATACACCGCCGGCAACCCGACCGCTGAGACCTCGGCGACCGTCATCGCCCCGGACCGGCAGATCGCCAGGTCGGCGGCCGCGTACGCCAGGTCCATCCGGTCCAGATAGGGCACCGCGACATAGGGCGGATCGCCCGGGCCGGGCTCCGGCAGGTCCAGGGTGTTTTTCGGCCCGTGTGCATGCAGCACCGAAACCCCGGCCGCGGCAAGGTGTTTGGCTGCTGCGGCCACGGCCTGGTTGATCGATCGGGCGCCCTGGGAGCCGCCGAACACCAGCAGCACCCGGGCGTCGTCGGCGAAGCCGAAGTGGGCGCGGGCCGCCGAGCGCAGCGCCGCCAGGTCCAGCGTGGTGATCGCTGCCCGTACCGGCACCCCGACCACCTCCGGCCGCGCCAGCCCGCAATCGGCGACGGCCGAGAGCACCCGCTGTGCGCCGCGGGCCCCGACCCGGTTGGCCAGTCCGGCGCGCGCGTTGGCTTCGTGGATGACCACCGGGACCCGGCCCCGGGCAGCCAGGTACGCCGGCAGCGCCACATAACCGCCGAATCCGATCACCACGTCGGCCTGCACGGCGCGCAGCACCGCCCGGGTCTCCCGGACCGCCCGCAGCACCCGCAGCGGCAACCGGGCCAGATCGGCGTTGATCTTGCGGGGTAACGGCACCGGGGTGATCAGCTCCAGGTCGTAACCGCGCGCGGGCACCAGTCTGTTCTCCAGGCCGCGGGCGGTGCCCAGGGCGGTGATCCGGACGCGCGCATCCAGTGCGCTCAGCGCGTCGGCGACGGCCATCGCGGGCTCGACGTGGCCGGCGGTACCCCCGCCGGCCAGGACCACCGAAATCGGCGCACCGCGGTCCGGCTTGCTGACCGAGTCGTTCACGCCCCTAATGCTGACCTTCCAATGCGCGTGCGCGCCCGCCGGTCGGACGCCGCTCGGCCGACGCCGCCCGGCGGCGTTGGCCGCCTCCATTTTGCCCTGCGCGGCCCCTACCCCGACTCGCCGCCCGGTTGGGCGTCTGCGTGGACCGCCCGGTGGCACGTCGGGGTCCGGCCGGTTGCGGCCGGGACCGCAGCCGGTCGCGCAGCGCCTCGATCCGGGTCGGGGTGTAGGGCTCCGGCAGCGGCAGCCGCAGGATCCGGTTCATCCGGTCGTCGGCGCCGGCGCGCAGTGCGGCAACGGCCTCCGGTTCGTGCCGGGCCGCGTTGGCCATGATGCCGATCATGAACAACGTTGTGGCGGTGGATGTCCCACCAGCGGAGATCAGCGGCAGCTGGATGCCGGTGACCGGCAGCAGACCGATCACATAGCCGACGTTGATGAACGACTGGCCGATCACCCACATCGTGGTGGTGGCGGTCAGCAGCCGCAGGAAAGGGTCGGCGGAGCGCCTGGCGATGCGCATGCCGGTGTAGGCGAACAACCCGAACAGTGCCAGCAGCCCGAACCCGCCGATGAAGCCGAGCTCCTCGCCGATGATGGCGAAGATGAAGTCGTTGTGCGCGTTGGGCAGATAGTTCCACTTGGCGGTGCCCTGGCCCAGTCCGTCGCCGAAGATCCCGCCGTTGGCCAGCGCGAACTTCGCCTGCCGGGCCTGGTAGCCGGCGCCTTGCAGGTCGGCGTCAGGGTCCAGCCAGGACCGCACCCGGTCGGAACGGTAGCCCTCAGTCACCGCCATGATCGCGGCGGCGACGACGATGGCGGCCAACGAGGTGGTGAAGACCCGCAACGGCAGGCCGGCGTACCACAGCAGCGCCAGCAGGATGATGCCCAGCGAGACCGTCTGGCCCAGGTCGGGTTGGATGACGATCAGCACCAGGGCGACCCCCGCCGCAGGCACCAGCGGGACCAGCATCTCGCTCAGCGTCGCGCGCTCCATGCGCCGGGCCGCCAACAAGTGTGCACCCCAGATGGCGAAGGCGATCTTGGCAAGCTCCGAGGGCTGCATCGAGAAGCCGTAGATGACGAACCAGCCCCGCGAACCGTTGGACAGCGTGCCGATACCGGGGATCAGCACCAGCACCAGCAGCACGATGGTGAAGGCGTAGCCGGCAAAAGCCGTGCGGCGCATGAACCGTACCGGCATCCGCAGCGCCACATAACAGCCGAACAGCCCGATCACCGTCCACAGCACCTGCTTGCCGAAGATTCGCCACGCCGAACCGTCGACACCGTAGGACTCCACTCCCGATGCGGACAGCACCATGATCAACCCGAGCGTGGTCAGCAGGGCGGCGATGGCGACGATCAGATGAAACGAGGTCATGGGCCGGCCCAGCCAGGCGCCGAAGCGGGTGCGTGGCTCGGTCTTGGCCGGCTTTTCGGCAGTCGACTCCGCGGTGGCGTCCGCGCCGTCGGCTGCGGCATCGCGCCGCCGCAGCCGGGCCAGCAGGCCGATCACACCGACCCTGCCGCGGAGCGCGCGGCGGCCGCGAACGCATCGCCCCGGGCGGCGTAGCCGGAGAACTGGTCGAAGGATGCCCCCGCCGGGGCCAGCAGCACCGTGTCGCCGGGCCGGGCCAGACTGCGGGCGGCGCTCACCACCGCCGTCATTACCCGGGCACTCAGCGACTCATCAGACCCATCAGCTACTTGCGCAACACGAGTAACTGGAGACACGGCAGTATCACCCATATCAATATCCTCGCCTGTCACAACGTGGACGACGGGGACATCCGGTGCGTGTCGTGATAACGCGTTGGCAACCTCGCCGCGATCGCGGCCGATCAGCACCGCCCCGGCCAGGTGGCCGGCGATCCTGGCGACGGTCGCGTCGACCGAGGCGCCCTTGAGCAGTCCGCCGGCCACCCAGACCACCCGCGGATAGGCCAGCACCGACGCCTCGGCCGCGTGCGGGTTGGTGGCCTTGGAGTCGTCGACGTAGCTGATGCCGTCGGCGACGACGACCAGTTCGGCGCGGTGCCGGCCGACCTGGAACGCGGCCAGCGCCTCGGCGATCGCCGTCGCCGGCACCTCCACGCTGCGGGCCAATGCGGCCGCGGCCAGCGCGTCCAGCGTTCCGACCGGCCCAGGCACCGGTATCGACGCCACCGGCGCAAGGACCAGATCACCGGCGCCGGCTGAGACAAAGGCCCGATCGACCAACATGCCGTCGACGACCCCGAGTTCGCCGGCTTTCGGCTCACCGAGCCGAAAGCCCGCCTTGACCGCGGCGGGGGCCGAACCCAACAGCGCGGCCGCGCGGGCGTCGTCCATGCCGACCACCGCGACCCGGCCGGCGAGCGCGCGGGCCTTGTCGGCGGTGTAGGCGGCCATGCTGCCGTGCCAGTCCAAGTGGTCTTCGGCGATGTTGAGCACCACACCGGCCTCCGGGCGCAGCGACGGCGCCCAGTGCAACTGGAAACTGGACAGTTCGACGGCCAGCAGTTCGGATTCATGCGGCGGTCCCAGCTTCGGCTCTCCTCCGTCGAGCCTCGCTGAACCGCCGGCCGGCTCCCCCAGCACGTCCAGCACGGGACTGCCGATGTTGCCACACAACTGGGCGCGCCGGCCCGCCGCGCACAGCATGGCGTGCAGCATCGACGTCGTGGTGGTCTTGCCGTTGGTGCCGGTGACCACCAGCCAGCGCCGCGGTGGCCCGTAGTGGCCGGCCGCGTCCAGACGCCACGCCAATTCGACGTCGCCCCAGATCGGTACGCCGGCGCCGGCCGCCGCGGCCAGCACCGGGGTACTCGGGCCAAACCCGGGGCTGGTGACCACCAGGGTGTAGTCGGCGATGCGCGCCGCGGCCTGATTCGGGCTGGCCGTGGTGACTTCGGTGTACCGGCGCAGGGCGGCCGGGTCGTCGTCGCAGAGCGTGACCTCCAGTCCCAGCGGCGCCAGCGCGCCCAGCACCGCCCGGCCGGTCACCCCGGCGCCGGCGACGAGCACCCGCGCGCCGGGCTCCAGCTCGGTCAGCACCTCAACCGCCGACCGCGGTGAACCACTCGCCGTAGAACATGGAGACGCCCAGCCCGCAGGCGATGGCCGTCAGCAGCCAGAATCGGATGATCACGGTGGTCTCGGCCCAGCCGGCCAACTCGAAGTGGTGATGGAACGGGGCCATCCGGAACACCCGGCGCCCGGTGCTGCGGAACGCCAGGATCTGCACCACGACCGAGGTGATCTCGGCGACGAAGAGCCCGCCGAGCACCACCGCGAGGATCTCGGTGCGGGTGGTGATCGACAGGCCGGCGATCACCCCGCCCAGCGCCAGCGACCCGGTGTCGCCCATGAAGATCTTGGCCGGTGCGGCGTTCCACCACAGGAATCCGATGCAGGCGCCCGCGGTCGCGGCGGCGATCAAGGCCAGGTCCAGCGGATCGCGGACGTTGTAGCAGCCCAGTCCGGGCGCGCTGGCGCAGGCATTGCGGTGCTGCATCACGGTGATCAGCACGTAGGCGGCGCTGACCATCGCCATGGACCCGGCGGCCAGTCCGTCCAGACCGTCGGTGAAGTTGACCGCGTTGGACCAGGCGCTGACGATCACGATGACGAACAGCACGAACACCACCGCAGGCAGTGTGACCGTGGCGATCTCACGCACATAGGACAGCTGCTGGGAGCCCGGGGTCAGCCCGGCCTCGTTGCGGAACCCGAGCACCAGCAGACCGAACAGCGTCGCCGCGGTCACCTGCCCGACGGTCTTGGCGGTCTTGTTCAGGCCCAGGTTGCGCGCCCGCCGGATCTTGATCAGGTCGTCGATGAAGCCGACCGCGCCCAGCGCGGTGGCCAGCCCCAGTACCAGCAGACCGGACGCGGTGGGCCCGGTGCCGTAGAAGACCAGTCCGGCCAGCTGAGCGGTCAGATAGCCCGCCCAGATCCCGGCCACGATCGCCACACCGCCCATCGACGGCGTACCGCGTTTGCTGTGATGGCTGGCCGGGCCGTCTTCGCGGATCTCCTGACCGAACCCCTGCTTGGTGAACAGCCGGATCAGCACCGGGGTCAACAGGATCGCGACCAGCAGGGCGACGCCCGCGGCGACCAGGATCATGATCATCGGCGATCTCCCGCGTCGTCGCTGATCAGAGCGTCGGCCAGCACGGTCAGCCCGGCGGAGTTCGAGGCCTTGACCAACACCACGTCGCCGGGGCGCAGTTCGGCGCGCAACAGGGCGTGGGCGGCGTCGACGTCGGGTACCGCGGTGGCCTCGGCACCCCAGGATCCCTCCATGACCGCGCCGTGATGCATCGCGCCCATCGATCTCCCTACTCCGACGACAACAAGACGAGACACATCTAAGCGCACCGCGAGCCGTCCGATGCGGTCATGCTCGGATATCGCGTCCTCGCCCAGCTCAGCCATCTCCCCGAGCACCGCCCAGCTGCGTCTCGGGGACGCGGGGTCCTCCCCGCGGGCGATCCAGGCCAGCGCCTGCAGCGCCGCCCGCATGGAGTCGGGGTTGGCGTTGTAAGCGTCGTCGATCACCGTCACCCCGTCGGCGCGGGTGCTGACCTGCATCCGGTGTTGTGAGATGGCTCCGACGCCGGCCAGCGCATCGGCCACCTGTTGGGGCGTGGCGCCGCATTCCAGCGCGACCGCGGCGGCGCACAGCGCGTTGGAGACGTGGTGGTCCCCGGACACCCCGAGCCGTACCTCGGATGCGCCCGCGCCTGCGTGCAGGGTGAAGCGGGGGCGGGCCAGCTCGTCGAGCGCCACCGGCCCGGCCCACACATCGGCGGGGGCCGCGCGGCTGATCCGCACCACCCGTGCCGCGGTCTTGTCGGCCATCGCGGCCACCGCCGAATCGTCGACGTTGAGGATCACCACGCCGGACTCCGGAACCGCTTGCGCTAGTTCGGCTTTGGTTTCGGCGATCGCCTCGCGGGAGCCGAACTCGCCCAGGTGCGCGGTCCCGACGTTGAGCACCACTGCCACCCGCGGCGGAGCGATGGCGGCCAGCGCCGCGATGTTGCCGCGATGCCGTGCCGAGAGTTCCAGCACCAGGAAGTCGGTGTTCTCATCGGCCCGCAGCACCGTCCAGGGGTGGCCCAGCTCGTTGTTGAACGACCCCGGCGGCGCCACCACCTGCCCCAGCGGAGCCAGCACGGCGGCCAGCAGGTCCTTGGTGGAGGTCTTGCCCGACGATCCGGTGACGCCGACGATCGTCAGTCCGCGGGCCACCAGGGTCGCGGCCACCGCGGCGGCCAGCTGCGCCAGCGCGGCCAGTACCGCGGCGCCGGACCCGGCGGCATCGTCGTACTCCAGGGCGCCGGATCGGCTGTCGGAGGCGGCGGGATCGACCACGATGGCCGGCACTCCGACCGGGCGGGCCGCGAGCACCGCCACCGCACCGGCTGCCACCGCCGCGGCCGCGTGGTCGTGGCCATCGGCGCGCGCACCGGGCAGCGCCAGAAACAACGAGCCCGCGGTGATCTTCCGCGAGTCGAACTCCACGGTCCCGGTGACGCTGGTACGTGCGGCCTGCTCCGGTGAGATATCACTGAGCCGGCCGCCGACGATCTCGGCAATCGCGGCGATACTCAGCGCGATCATCCGCGGCTCTCCAGGGCGGCGGCCAGCTCGACGCGGTCATCGAAGGGCTGCGTGACCCCGCCGGCGGTCTGCCCGGTTTCGTGGCCTTTGCCGGCCACGAGCACCACGTCGCCCGGCCGCGCCCAGCGCACCACGTGCTCGATCGCGGTCCGGCGGTCCCCGATCTCGACCACGTCCGCGGTTCCCTCGGCGGCCCCGGCCAGGATGGCCCGCCGGATGTCGGCCGGGTCTTCGCCGCGCGGATTGTCGTCGGTGACGACGACCAGGTCGGCCTCCTGGGCGGCGATCCGGCCCATCGGGCCGCGCTTGCCGTGGTCGCGGTCGCCGCCGGCGCCGAACACCACGGCCAGCCGCCCGGTCGTCTCGCGCAGATCGGAGCGCAGGGTCGCCAGCGCCGCCGCCAGCGCGCCCGGCTTGTGCGCGTAGTCGACCAGCGCCAGGAAGCCCTGGCCACGGTCGATCGGCTCCATCCGGCCGGGCACCCGCGCGTCGCGCAGGCCCGGCGCCGCCTGCTCCGGTGACACCCCGACGGCGTCGAGAACGGCCAGCGCCACAAGACAGTTGGCGATGTTGTAGTCGCCGGGCAGCCCGATGCCGACCGGATGGCGCACCCCGGCGGGATCGACCGCCGTGAACTGCCTGCCGACCGGCCCGGCGCTGGGCTGCTCGACGCCCCAGTCCGCCGGGCGTCCGGTCGCGCTGACCGTGACCGGCGCCGTGGCGCGCGCCGACATCGCCTCACCGGCCTCGTCGTCCACACAGACCACCGACCGGGCGGCGTGCAGGGGTGACGCCGGATCGAACAGCCGCGCCTTGGCTTCGAAGTAGTCCGCCATGCTCGGGTGGAAGTCCAGGTGGTCGCGGGACAAGTTCGTGAACGCGCCCAGCGCAAAGCGGGTGCCGTCGACCCGGCCCAGCGTCAGCGCGTGGCTGGACACCTCCATCACCACGGTGTCCACCCCGCGCTCGGCCATCACCGCCAGCAGCGCCTGCAGGGCCGGGGCCTCCGGGGTGGTCAGCGCGCTGGGCAGGTCGACGCCGTCGATGCGGACGCCGACGGTGCCGATCAGCCCGGCAGTGCGGCCGGCAGCACGCAGCCCGGCCTCGACCAGATAGGCGGTGGTGGTCTTGCCGGACGTGCCGGTGATCCCGATGACCGTCAGCCGCTCGCAGGGATGCCGGTAGACCTCTGCCGCCAGCTCGCCGAGCACCGCGCGCGGGGCCGGATGAACCAGCACCGGGATACCGGTTGCGCCGTCGGCGATTTCGGCGGCCCCCGCGCCGTCGGAGAGCACCGCGACCGCGCCGCGAGCAACCGCCTCGGCCACGAACCGCGCACCGTGGGTCGTGGCGCCGGGCAGCGCCGCGAACAGGTCTCCGGGCTCGACGTCCTGGGCGCGCAGCGTCAGCCCGGTGATGGCCAGCTCAGGCACCGCGCCCCCGGTGGCAGCAACCGCTCCGATCTGGGCCGCCAGCGCCTGCAGCGACGTGCCCGCACCGACGTCAGGGCGCAATGCGGCGCACACCGCCATCACCTCCATCCGCTGCGGCCGGTCCTTGAAAGGATCGGACCTGAGACTACCCAGGCGGGCAGGGACAGCCGCTACATCGCCTGCAGAACCAGTGGCGGCCCGGGGTCGGGCGACAGCGGGACGTTGTGGCGCTGCAACAGCCAGGCGGCGATGTTGTGGAACAGCGGCGCGCCCGAGGTGCCCGGCGACCCGTCCGCGGCGCGATGCGGGTTGTCCATCATCAGGCCGATGACATAGCGCGGGTTGTCCGCGGGGGCTATCCCGGCGAACGTGATCCAGTAGACGTCGTCGTAGTAGCAGCCGCAGGCGGAGTTGATCTGCTGTGCGGTTCCGGTCTTTCCGGCGATCTGGTAGCCGTCCACCGCGGCCTGCCACCCGGTGCCCTGCTGGACCCCGGTCGGGTCGCGCTGGGTCACCGCACGCAGCATGTTGCGCACGGTCGCCGCGGTCTGCTCGGTGACCACCCGCACACCGTCGGGCCGGGGTTCCTCGGTGCGGGTGCCGTCGGGGGCAATGGTCGCTTTGATGATCCGCGGCGGGATCCGCAGGCCGTCGTTGGCAATGGCCTGGTACATGCCGGCCATCTGCAGCAACGTCATCGAAAGGCCTTGGCCGATCGGCAGGTTGGCGAACGAGCTGCCCGACCACTGATCGACCGGCGGAACCAGGCCGGCGCTCTCGCCGGGCAGCGCCACCCCGGTGCGCTGCCCCAGGCCGAACTTCTCCAGCATCTCGAACCAGCGCTCCGGGCCCACCCGCTGTGCCAGCATCAGGGTGCCGACGTTGGAGGACTTACCGAAGATCCCGGTCGTGGTGTACGGCGCGACGCCGTGCTCCCAGGCGTCGCCGACGGTGACATCGGCGATGTTGATCGATCCGGGGACCTGCAGCACCTCATCGGGATTGCTCAGTCCGTACTCGATGACCGAGGCGGCGGTGATGAGCTTGTTGACCGAGCCCGGCTCGAACGGCGACGACACCGCCGGGTTGCCGAGCTGCCGGTGCTCTTGCCGCCCGATGTCCTGGGACGGGTCGAAGGTGTTGTCGCCGGCCATCGCCAGCACTTCGCCGCTCTTGGCGTCGAGCACCACCGCGTTGGCGTTGCGCGCGCCGGAGACGTTCTTGGCCTGCTGAACCTGCTGCTGGACGTAGAACTGGATGTCGTCGTCGAGGGTGAGCTGGATCGTCGACCCGTTGACGGCCCGGTGCCGGTTGCGGTAGCTGCCCGGGATCACCACGCCGTCGGAGCCGCGGTCGTAGGTGATCGAGCCGTCCGTGCCGGCCAGCACGGCGTCCATCGAGTCCTCCAGGCCCAACAGGCCGTGGCCGTCCCAGTCGATGCCGCCGATGATGTTGGCCGCCAACGACCCGCCCGGATACTGCCGCAGGTCTTGGCGCTCGCTGCCGACTTCCGGGCACTTGTCGATGATCGCCTCGGCCAGCGCCGGTTCGACGGCGCGGGCCAGGTAGACGAAGGTCTCGTTGCTGCGCAGCTTCTTCAGCAGCGTCGCCGCATCCGGTTTGTTGCCGAGCCGACCGGCGATCTCCTTGGCGATCTCCTGCAGCCGGCGCTGCGGATCGGGCGCGGCGGGATTCTTCTTTTTGGCCTCTTCGAGTTGCTTGCCGACCTTGATCGGCTGGAAGGTCAAGGCGCGGGCTTCGATGGTGAATGCCAGTTTGTCGCCGGTGCGGTCGATGATGTCGCCGCGCATGGCTTGTTGGACATCGGTGACCTTGAGCTGTCCGGCGGCCTCGGCGCGCAGTCCCGATGCCTGGGGGACCTGCAGATAGAACAGCTGTGCCGCGGCCAGGGCCAGCACCAGGAAGATGACGGCGTTGCCGGTGCGGTGCCGGAAGACGAATGACGCGCTGCGCGAACCCAACTCGGTGGCGTGCCGGGTCCGACGGTCGCGGGCCGAATGTCCTTCCGGCTGCTGCGTCACTTTCGTTGCTTTACCGGGCTTGGCCTGCTTGCTGGGTTTGGTGACCCGGCCGGCCTTGCGGCGGGCTGTGCTGGAACCGTCGGCGCGGCGCGTCGGGCCGGTCCCCCGCGCCGGCCGTCTCATCGCGCGGCTCCCGGGAGCACCGGCGGCAATGCCGCCTCGGGCGGCAGCACCGTCGCCGGGGGCAGCACAGCCTGCGGGGGAAGCTCCGTCGCCGGGGGCAGCACAGCCTCCGGCGGCAGGGCGACCGGCGGGATGTCGAGCACGGGACCCGGCGGCGGACCGGACAGTGGTGCGCCGGGTGCGGCGGGCATCCCGGGCAGGCCCGGAATGATCAGGGGCGCGCCCGGCGTGGCCGGAGAAGGCACCGCCGGAGCGGGCGCAGCCGGGGTGGGCAGATGCCGGCTGTCCAGCTTCGGCCCGGCGGGCGGCACCCGGACCGGAACCTCGGCCGGCGGCGATGCCGGCCGATCGTCGGGCAGTTTGGTGTTCAGCGGCGGCGGCGGTACCCCCTCGGCCGGCTTCGGAACGCCCACCACCACCCAGTTGCCGGCCGGGTCCTGGACCAGATGCGCGGTGTCGCGGGTCGGGATCATGCCCAGCTCGCGCGCCGCCTCGGCCAGTGCCGGCGCCGATTCGGCGGTGAGCACGTCACGCTCGAGCGCCTCCTTCTGCTGCATGAGCACCCGGTTGTGTTCCCGGATGTTGCCCAGCTGATACGAGCGCTCGGCGGCGTCCGTCGACAGCCACAGCGTGATGCCCAGGCCGATGCCGAGCGAGCCGATGATCAGCACGACGAACGGAACCTTGGCCGCCAGCGTGCGCGGCCGCAGGTCGACCGACGCCAGCCGGGCGATCAGGCGTTCCCGTAGCGGGACACGCACCACCTTGGGCGCCTTGGCCTTTCGTGCCTTGGCCCGCGCTTTGGCCTGTTTGGTGTTCTTCGGTGGTGCCGGCCTGGTGTCGGGACGCGGCAGCGCCGCGTTCTGCGGCCCCGACCGTGGCCGCGATTCGCGCCCGGGGGCGGGCGGATTCGGGTGCTGGCGGCGCAGACGCCGCGATTGCGGCGCCTCGTTGGAGCGGCGCGGCCCGGTGCGGGTCTTGCCCTCGGGGTTGCGGCGGCGGTCGCCTTGCCGGGCCGCAGGTTTGCGCTTGGTCGCCATCAGTTCCCCCTCGATGCCGCAATCGGCCCGTTCGTCACCCGCTGCACGGCCCGGAGCCGGACCGACCCGGCCCGCGGGTTGCGCTCGATCTCATCCGGTTGGGCCCGTTCGGCACCCCGGGTCAACGTGGTGAAAGTCGGTTCGTCACCGGGCAACTCGACCGGCAGGTCGACCGGGGTGCGCGACGTGGTCACCGCGGCGAACAACTGCTTGACGATGCGGTCCTCCAGCGATTGGTAGGACATCACCGCGATGCGCCCGCCCACCGCCAGGGCGTTCAGCGCCGCCGGAAGAGCATCGCGCAGCGAGTCCAGTTCACCGTTGACGGCGATCCGTAGCGCCTGGAACGTCCGCTTGGCCGGGTGCCCCCCGGTACGCCGCGCCGGCGCCGGAATCGCCTCGTAGAGCAGGGCGGTCAGCTCGCTCGTCGACGTGAACGGTGTCTGCGCCCGGCGGCGGACGATGTGCGAGGCGATCCGGGATGCGAAGCGTTCCTCGCCGAAACGCCGCAGGATGTCGGTCAACGCCGCCGCGTCGTAGGTGTTGATGATGTCCGCGGCCGTCAGCTCCCCCTCGGGATCCATCCGCATGTCCAGCGGGGCGTCGTGAGCGTAGGAGAAGCCCCGCTCCGACCGGTCGAGCTGCATCGAGGAAACGCCGAGATCGAACAGCACCGCGTCGACGGAAGCCGTTGCGGCCAAGCCCGTTTCGGCCAGCGCGGCGCTGATTCCGTCGTAGCGGGTGTGGACCGTGTGCAGCCGATCGGCGAAACGGGCCAACCGAGCGCCGGCGATGCCGAGTGCGGTGGTGTCCCGGTCGAGGCCGATCACCCGCAGTCCGGGGAACTCGGTCAGAAACCGTTCGGTGTGGCCGCCGGCTCCCAGGGTCGCGTCCACGAGGGTGGCGCCGTGACCGTCGGGAGACTGCCGAGTCAGTGCCGGGGCCAGCAGCTCCACGCAGCGCTCGAGTAGCACCGGCACGTGCCCGAATTCGCCCTGCTCGGCCACCGCAACACCTCCCCGTCTCTGGGCCGCCCCTGCCTCGAGGTCCCTGCCCGACAGCGCGAACCTGACGTTGGGGAAGTACGTCAGGGTCGGTTCGGACAGAGGCCACGAGGCACGGGCGGGTGCCTCAGATGATGTCGCTGAGTGCTTCATCGCTGGCCGCGGAGAAGTTCTCTTCATGGGTCTGCTGGTAGTCGCTCCAGGCCTGCGCGTCCCAGATCTCGAGGTAGTCGACCGAGCCGATGACCACGCAATCCTTGGACAGGTTGGCGTAGCGCCGGTGATCCGGTGACAACGTGATCCGGCCCTGGCCGTCGGGATGCTGTTCATCGGTGGCGGCGGCCAGGTTGCGCAGGAACGCCCGCGCCTCCGGGTTACTGCGCGACGCCTTGGCCGCGCGGCGGGCCAGCTGCTCGAACTCTGCCCGCGGATACACGGCCAGGCTGTGGTCCTGGCTCTTGGTGACCATCAACCCTCCTGCCAGTGCGTCACGGAACTTCGCGGGCAGTGTGAGCCGCCCCTTGTCGTCGAGCTTGGGCGTGTAGGTGCCGAGGAACATCGGCTACCTCCCACCCACTCGATGACGTCAGCCCACAATACCCCACAATCACCCACTCCGCACCATTTGGCGGTCCAGTTTCCCCCCGCTTCCCCACTTGTCCGCGGGTTTTCCGGCTCGCCTTCGGTTGCAGCGGTCGGCGACGCCACGAAATGTCCTGGTCAGCCAGGCGAAAACGAAGTGGGGCGAAGTGGGGCTAACCGGCCGCCAGAGCCGCGCCGGCATCGAACGCCCACCCGGATGCGCCCATGAAAAAAGGGCAGCCGATCGGCTGCCCTGTCACCTCACCCGTGCCGCGTTACGGCTCGAAGCGGCGGCGGAACCGGTCCTCCATACGGCTGGCGAACGTCCCGCTGCCGCCCTTGACCCGGCGCTGCTGGCTGCCGCCGGTCCTGGCCGCGCCATCACGGCCCGCAGCGGCATGCTTGCCGGTGATGGCGAAGATCACGCCACCGAACATGACGACGAAGCCCAGCACGCTCAGAATCAAGAATCCGGGATTGACCGTCGCGTAGAACGGGATGCCCGAGACCAGCATCACCAGCCCGACCAAGAACAGTGCCATGCCCTGAATCCGCCGCCGGGTGGTCGGGGTGCGCAGGGCACCGCCGCGAACGCTGGAAGCGAACTTCGGGTCCTCGGCGTAGAGGGCGCTCTCGATCTCATCGAGCATGCGCTGTTCATGATCGGAGAGTGGCATTCGTCCCTCCTTGCCGACGGCCGCTCACATCACTGCCCACCGCTGGCTACGACTGTGCGGGCATCTAATACTGATAATACGAGGTCGACCTGCGGTGTACCACAGGCTTCGTCAGCTGATTGTAGCCGCGGTCCGGCGATGCCGATCCACAACCACCGACGTCCGCCGGATAATAGGTCCGGCACGCCCCACCACCGGCCGGGAAAGGAACCTGCACGTTGGCGACATTGCTCATCGACCTGTCGCCGCATGACATGGCGGACCGTCTCGGCGAGGCGCTGCGGGTGTACGTCACCGCGATGGGCTACCCGCCGGGCACCGAGAACCAACGTGCGGCGATGTGGCTGGATCACACCCGCCGGCGCGGGTGGCAGGCGGTGGCCGCCCTGGACGGCGGAGACGGCGGCGACGGCGGATCCGGCGCCGAGATGCTGGGAATCGCCTACGGCTACTGCGGAGCACCCGATCAGTGGTGGCAGCAGCAGGTGGTGATGGGCCTGCAGCGCCGCGGCCTGCCCCGGCCCGATATCTCCCGCCTGATGACCAGCTACTTCGAGCTGACCGAGTTGCACGTGCTGCCGCAATCGCAGGGCAGCGGCCTGGGCGAGGCGCTGGCGCGGCGGCTGCTCGCCGGGCGTCCCGAGGCCAACGTGCTGCTGTCCACCCCGGAGATCAGCGGTGAGGGCAACCGCGCCTGGCGGCTGTACCGCCGGCTGGGTTTCACCGACGTCATCCGCAGTCACCACTTCGCCGGCGACCCCCGGCCGTTCGCCATTCTCGGCCGCACACTGCCTTTGGAGCAGGCATCGGCAGCGCAGAACCGGGCCGATCTGGCACGATGACGTCCGTGCATGTTCGGCGCTCCCCCCGGCTCACCGTGTACCGCCGACTGCTGGCCCTGGTGGGGCTGCTTCTGATCGCCGCGCCTTCCCTGATCGGCTGCGTGCGCATCAAGGCCACCATCACCGTCTCCCCCAACGACCAGGTGTCGGGCCACATCATCGCGGCGGCCAAACCCCGCAACGACAACGACACCGGCCCCAAGCTCAACGCCGACCTGCCGTTCGCCCAGAAGCTCGCGATCTCCAACTACAAGCGGGACGGCTACGTCGGCTCCCAGGCGGTGTTCTCCGACCTGACCTTCGCCGAACTACCCCAGCTGGCCGAGATGAGCCGCGACGCGGCCGGGGTGAACCTGGCGCTGCGCCGCGCCGGCAATCTGGTGATCCTGGAGGGCCGAGTGGATCTCACCTCGCTCAGCGACCCCGATGCCGACGTCGAATTGAGCGTCGCGTTCCCGGGTGAGGTGACCTCCACCAACGGCGAACGCATCGGCGAGGACACGGTGCAGTGGCGACTCAAGCCGGGCGTGGTGAGCACCATGAGCGCGCAGGCGCGTTACACCGATCCCAGCACCCGCTCGTTCGCGCGCGCCGCCATCTGGCTGGTGTTGTCGACGCTGGCGGTGGCCGGAGCGGTGGCGCTGATCGCCTGGCAAGGCCGCGACCGCTCACCGCGGGTACGCAGCGCGCACGACGAGGCCGACTGAGCCGGCCGGCTCAGCGGGGCTGCGGCGACCAGTACTCGAGCATCTGCGCGAATGTGGTGAACGCGGCCGCGGACACCCCGTAGGTCGCCTCCAGGTGAATGCTCAGCGGGAAGCCGAGATCGGCGACCCCATCGATCACCCGCTTGTACAGGTCGAGCATCAGCTTGCGCCGCTGCTCGGGCTCACTGCCGGACAGCGTCTTGACGAAGTCCTGCTCGGCTGCCACCGCCGCGTTGCCGGGGTCCTGGATCAGCCAGTTGATCAGCCCGACCCTGTTCTCGAACGTCGGCACGAAACCGAAGGACAGCAGGATCTCCGGGCGCGCGTCGCTGTGCTGGGCGAACTCGGTCAAAAACGGCACGATCGCATCGGAGTACAGCAGCTGGGTCAGCCCGAACGTCGCGCCACGGTCGCACTTGAAGTCGAACCGGCCGATCTCGCCGGCGCGAGTGGGGATGAGAATGACGCCGCGGTTGGGCAGCTCGTCGCGGAAGGTCGCCAGCGCGTCGGTGGGCGGCACACCCGAGCCCTCGCCGTCGGCCATGGTGCGGGGCACGCCGACGAACACGACGCCCTCGATGCCGGCCGCGGTCAGATCGCCCAGCCGACTGCGCAGCGCCGATTCGTCGGAGAACGCGGTGACCTGGGTGCACAACCCGGCCATGCCCGGCAGTTCCGGCTTGATCGCCGTCCAGAAGTCCAGCACATCGAGCTTGGGCTTCATCTCGATCGGCCGGTCGTCCTCCTCGGCGATCATGCTCGGCATCAGGATGTGCCGGATCCGCCCCTGCAGGCCGGACTCGGCCGCGAACCGCACGACCTTGCGCGCCTCCTCGATCGTCTGCTCGGGGCCCCGCTCCACGTTGGGCGGGACCAGCTCGAGTGCGACGGTGTTCAAGGTCACGAGGTTGCTCCTCATCGAAGGCGGTCAACGGTGCCGCGGGCGGGCTTCGCCGGCCCTCCGCGGAGAAGCAGGGGCGGCACCGCGGCCGATACGGGCACCAGACGCTGAGCCTATCGACCATGCGTCCGCGCCGCCTGCCTGAGTCCCCCCCGAGCGTGGTGGCACACTCTACGCTGAACGCACGCCGGGGGTCCCGGCCCGGGCCGAGTGAGAAAGGGACGCGCGCTGAGCTTCAAGGCACCCGCAGCAACCGCACCGTCGGCCGTCGAGTTGGCCGGCGCGGTAACCGCGCAGTTGCGCTCCTACCTGCGCACCCGCCGCACCGACACCGCCTACATGGGCGACGACTACCAGCACCTGATCACCGGCCTGGAGGAGTTCGTGCTCAGCGGCGGCAAGCGGCTCCGTCCGGCGTTCGCCTACTGGGGCTGGCGCGCCATCACCGGCCGGGATGCCCTCGACGACGAGCTACTGCTGTTCTCGGCGCTGGAATTGCTGCACGCCTGCGCGCTGGTGCACGACGACGTGATCGACGCCTCGGCGACCCGCCGCGGCAGCCCGACCACCCACCACAAGTTCGCCGAGTTGCACCGCAGTCGCGGCTGGCGCGGCGCGCCCGAACAATTCGGGATATCGGCCGCCATTCTGCTCGGTGACCTGGCGCTGGTCTGGGCCGACGACATCGTCGCCGGCGCCGGCCTGCCCGCCGACGCCCAGCGCCGGGTGCGGCGGGTCTGGTCGGACATCCGCACCGAGGTGCTCGGCGGGCAGTACCTCGACATCGTCGCCGAAGCCAGCGGTGTCGAGTCGATCGCGTCGGCGATGGCGGTCAACACCTACAAGACCGCCTCCTACACCGTGGTGCGCCCCCTGCAACTGGGGGTCGCTGCCGCGGCCGACCGGCCCGACATCCAGGCGCTGTTCCACGAACTGGGCACCGACCTGGGCGTGGCGTTTCAGCTGCGCGACGACGTGCTGGGCGTGTTCGGCGATCCGGCGGTGACCGGCAAACCTTCGGGCGATGACCTGCGTTCGGGCAAGCGCACGGTGCTGGTGGCCGAGGCGGTGGAGTTGGCCGACAACTCGGACCCGTTGGCGGCCAAGCGGTTACGCACTTCGCTGGGCACCGCGTTGACCGACGCGCAGGTCCGCGAGCTGTGCGAGGTGATCGAGGGGGTGGGCGCACTGGCCGCCGTCGAAGACCGGATCGATGTGCTGACCCGCCGCGCCATGTCGGCGCTGGCGGCCGCCCCGATCGACGAGATCGCCAAAGCCGGACTGACCGACCTGGCTCGCCTGGTCGCCGACCGGTCAGCCTGAGTACCCGGAGCGCCGATGTCCACCCCTACCACCCCACCGGTCCCGGTCGTGTCCACTGATGCCGCCGACACCCGTTTCCGGCTGCGGCGATTCGCCACCAGCGAGCAGTCCGGCGCGGCGTGGCGCGGCTGCCTGGGCGCTGTGCTGATCACCCTGGGCGGTCTGGGGGCGGGCAGCACCCGGATCCAGGACCCGGTGCTGGAGTCGGTGCACCTGTCCTGGCTGCGCTTCGGCCACGGCCTGGTGCTGTCGTCGGTGCTGTTGTGGGTCGGGGTCGCGGTCATGCTGGTGGCCTGGCTGGGTCTGGGCCGGCGCGTGATCAACGGCACGGTCACCGAATACACGTTGATCGCGACCACCGGTTTCTGGCTGGCGCCGCTGCTGCTGTCGGTTCCGGTGTTCAGTCGCGACACCTACTCCTACCTGGCCCAGGGCGCGCTGCTGCGCGACGGTTTCGACCCGTATGTGGTCGGCCCGGTCGAAAATCCCAACCCGCTGCTGGACGACGTCAGCCCGATCTGGTCGGCGACGACGGCGCCCTACGGTCCGGCGTTCATCTTGATCGCCAAGCTGGTGACGATCCTGGTGGGCGACAACGTGGTGGTCGGCACCATGGTGTTGCGGTTGTGCATGCTGCCCGGTCTGGCGCTGTTGATCTGGGCGGCGCCGCGGGTGGCTCGCCGGGTCGGGGGCAGTGCCCCGGCGGCGCTGTTCCTCGCGGTGCTCAACCCGCTGGTGATCATCCACCTGATGGGCGGGGTCCACAACGAGATGCTGATGGTCGGCCTGATGATCGCCGGGATCGCCCTGACCTTGGAGCGCCACCACCTGGCCGGGATCACGCTGGTGGCCCTGGCCGCGGCGGTCAAGGCCACCGCCGTGATTGCACTGCCGTTTCTGGTCTGGATATGGATGCGCCGGCTGCGGGAACCCCGCGGTTCAGCGAGGCTCGACGAAGGAGAGCCGAAGCTGGAACCGCGACATGAACCCCGCGGTTCAGCGAGGCTCGACGAAGGAGAGCCGAAGCTGGAACCGCGACATGAGCACCGCGGTTCAGCGGCGGGGGCGTTCGCAGCGGCAGCCGCTGTCTCCGCGCTGATCGTCGTCGCCGTCTTCGCGGTGCTCTCGACCCTGGCCGGGGTGGGCCTGGGCTGGCTGACCGCCCTGCTGGCCGGCAATGTCAAGATCATCAACTGGCTCACCGTGCCGACCGCGGCCGCCAACGTGATCCACGCCGTCGGCGGGCTGTTCGCACCGGTGAACTTCTACGCGGTGCTGCACATCACCCGGATCACCGGAGTCGCGGTGATCGCGCTGGTGCTGTCGGTGCTGTGGTGGCGGTCCCGGCGCGACGATCGCACCGCGGTGGCCGGGATCGCCTGGGCGATGCTCATCGTGGTGCTGTTCGTGCCGGCCGCGCTGCCCTGGTACTACACCTGGCCGTTGGCGGTGGCGGCCACCGTCGTGCGCTCACCGACGGCGATCGCCGCGATCGCGGCGGCCTCGACCTGGATCATGGTGATCTTCAAGCCGGACGGCTCGCACGGCATGTACTCCTGGCTGCATGTGATCGCTGCGAGCGCCTGCGCACTGTTCGCCTGGTACCGGCTGTCGAAAGCCGTCGAGGCGCCGCGGGCGGCTGAGATCAATACGCCATAGCCTGCGCCCGGCGCATCACTTCCCGGGCCTGGTGGGCGTGCAGCGCGTCGATGGGGCGGGCGTTGGACACCGCCTCCCGCACGCCGTCGCGGGTCAACGACAGCGACGAGTCCGGGGTGAACAGCCAGCGCACGATGTCGGTCTGCTGGTAGCCACCGTCGTGCAGCACGGCCAGCAACCCCGGCAGGCTCTTGACGACGTCCCCGTCCGCGGTGAAGAACACCTGCGGGACCACCAGCACGCCCTCCCGCCGCACCGCGACCAGATGGTTGTCGCGCAGGTACTGGTGCACTTTGGTGACCGGCACCCCGAGCATGTCGGCGACCCGGGGCAGGTCGAAGGTCGGTTCATCGGGTTCTAGGACATCGTCGGCGGCTGGAATGCTGCTCACGACACAAGTTTAAAGCCGCCGGCGGGGCCACCCACGCGCATACCATGACCGGGTGACTTCCACGTGGGGCCCGGACGCACTGGAAGGCGCCCTGCTGGACGGCCGGTACCGGGTCGGGACCCGGATCGCCACCGGCGGCACGTCCACGGTCTACCGGGGTCTCGACGAACGCCTGGACCGCCCGGTGGCGTGCAAGGTGATGGACCTGCGTTATGCCGGCGATCAGCAGTTCCTGACCCGCTTCCAGCTCGAGGCGCGTGCGGTCGCCCGACTCAAGGACCCGGGGCTGGTGGCGGTTTACGACCAGGGTTTCGGCACCCCGCACGATCCCGGACAGCCGTTTCTGGTGATGGAACTCGTCGAGGGCGGAACGCTGCGGGAACTGCTCAACGAGCGCGGCCCGATGCCCCCGCATGCCGTCGCCGCGGTGCTGCGCCCGGTGCTGGGGGCGCTGGGGATCGCGCACCGCGCCGGCCTGGTGCACCGCGACGTCAAACCGGAGAACATCTTGATCTCCGACGACGGCGACGTGAAGGTGGTCGACTTCGGGCTGGTCCGGGCCATCGCGGCGGCCGGGATCACCTCGACCAACGTAATTCTGGGCACCGCGGCCTACCTGTCACCCGAGCAGGTCCGCGACGGGAACGCCGGTCCGGCCAGTGACGTGTACGGGGCCGGCGTACTCACCTACGAGTTGTTGACCGGCCGCACCCCGTTCTCCGGCGATTCGGCGTTGACGGTCGCCTATCAGCGGCTGGATCATGACGTCCCGCCGCCCAGCTCGGCAATCGACGGTGTGCCACCCGAATTCGACGACCTGGTGGCCCGAGCCACCGCACGCGACCCGGCTGACCGGTACGCCGACGGCCTCGAGATGGCCCGTGTCGTCGATGCGATCGCCCAACGGTTGGCGCTGCCGGCGTTTCGGGTGCCGGCCCCGCGCAACTCCGCACAGCACGTCGCGGCGCAGCCCCGCCCCACGCTGCACATGGCACGCGAACCGCAGGACCGGGCGACCGACACCCAATATCAGTTGGTGACAGGGCAATTCGCCGGGATCGAGTTGAGTCAGTTCGTGCTCGCGCGCCAGCATGCGCGCCGGATGGTGCTGATCTGGCTGGCGGTGCTGTTCGCGCTCACCGGACTGGTGGCCGCGGTCGCCTGGACGCTGGGCAACAGCGTCGGCGCGCTGCTGTAGGCCCCTCCCCTTCGCCGAGCAGACACAGCGTCGCACCGCCTACAGGCACATTGCGCGATTCGGTGTCTGCTCGCGGTGGTACTCAGCCCGTCAGCCGCGCAGCATCTCGGCGACCAGGAAGGACAACTCCAGGCTCTGCTGGGTGTTGAGCCGCGGGTCGCACGCCGTCTCGTAACGGCCGCCCAGGTCCGCATCCGAAATGTCTTGGGCCCCACCGAGACACTCGGTGACGTCCTCGCCGGTGAACTCCAGGTGGATGCCGCCGGGGTGGGTGCCCAGCGCGTGGTGCACCTCGAAGAACCCCTGCACCTCGTCGACGATCCGGTCGAAGTGCCGGGTCTTGTGGCCGGTCGAGGCCTCGTGGGTGTTGCCGTGCATCGGGTCGCACTGCCAGATCACCTGGTGGCCGGTGGCCTGCACCTTCTCGATGATGCCCGGGAGCAGGTCGCGCACCTTGTTGTTGCCCATCCGGCTGACCAGCGTGAGTCGGCCGGGATCGTTCTTCGGGTCGAGCCGCTCGACGTATTCGACCGCCAGCTCGGGCGAAGTCGTCGGCCCCAGCTTGATGCCGATCGGGTTGGCGATCACCTCGGCCAGCCCGACGTGGGCGCCGTCGAGCTGGCGGGTCCGCTCCCCGATCCAGACGAAGTGCGCCGACAGGTCGTAGAGCTGTGGTTCGCCTTCGAGGTCGGCCATCCGCAGCATGGCGCGCTCGTAGTCGAGCACCAGCGCCTCATGGCTGGCGTAGATCTCGGCGGTCTGCAATTCCCGGTCGGCTACCCCGCACGCGTTCATGAACTTCAGGCCGCGGTCGATCTCACCGGCCAGCGCCTCGTAACGCGCGCCTGCCGGAGAGGTGCGAACGAACTCCCGGTTCCAGTCGTGGACCAGTTCCAGCGACGCCAGCCCCGACGAGGTCAGGGCCCGCACCAGGTTCATCGCGGCACTGGCGTTGGCGTAGGCCCGCACCAGCCGGGACGGGTCGTGCTCGCGCACCGCGGCATCCGGGGCCAGGCCGTTGACCATGTCACCGCGGTAGGACTTCAGCCCCAGCGCGTCGACGTCGGCCGAGCGGGGCTTGGCGTACTGGCCGGCGATGCGGGCCACCTTGACCACCGGCATGGAGGCGCCGTAGGTCAGCACCACCGCCATCTGCAGCAGGGTGCGGATGTTGCCCTTGATGTGCGGCTCGGTGTTGTCGGTGAAGGTCTCGGCACAGTCGCCGCCCTGCAGCAGGAAGGCCTCCCCGCGGGCCACCTGGGCCAGCTGCTCTTTCAGCCGGACGATCTCGGCGGGCACGGTGATCGGCGGTACCGCTTCCAGCAGCGTGCGCATCGGCTTGACCTGGTCAGCGGGCCAGCTCGGTTGCTGAACGGCCGGCCGGGCCAGTGCGGCGTCGAGACGCTCGCGCAGGTCCGCGGGCAGCGGCGGCAGCGCCGGCAGCTGGTCGATGGGTACGTCAACGGTCCAGTTCACCCGACCATGGTAGCCGGGCGCAGACATGCACTGATCAGGCCTGTTCGGTGGCGGTGTTGCTGGGCCAACTCCTCAACGGTCCGCTCCGCGCCCCGCATCGTCGTCGGCCGTGATCACCTTGAAGCGCCGCAACTGGTCGCGGGCGTCCACCAGCGCGTCGTGGCTGCCGGGCGACCGCGGTGGCAGCCGCGGCCGCCCCCGGTCCTCCCAGAGCTGTCGCAGCTCATGGGTGAAACGCGGGATCGGCGCCGGCAGGTCGGGCATCGTCCCCCACAGTTGGCAGAGCACCACGTGGTCGTAGGCCGCGACCCAGGCCCACAATTCGATCGGCTCCCCGCTCTCGACACCGAGGAATTCCTCGAGGTCGGCGCGGATCCTGCTGCGCGAGCGCCAAGCCTGCGATGCCGGGGAGGGCAACTTGGGCAGCACGTGGTTGCGAACCCACTGCCCGGCGCGGGCGGGATCGAATTCGGTGGACACCGCGTAGTACTCGCGGCCATCCTCGGCTGCCACGCCGATCGAGATCAGCTCGATGGTGCGGCCGTCCTCGATGAACTCGGTGTCGTAGAAGTACCTCACCAGCGCGGACCCCCCGGCCTGCGCACCGGAGGGATAACGAAGGGCCTAGTCGGCGCCGAGGCCTCCGCGACCGCCCGGTTGGGCGCCGGACGCTCGGGGATCCGCCCGGGGGGTACTCGCGGCCGTCGGATCATGATCGGCTCCGTCGGCGCCGCTGCCGCCCGCACCTCGCGGTTGAGTTCGGCGTCGACGACCTGCTCGTTGGGCACCTGGGGCCGGCCCGCAATGGCGTCCTGCAGCCAGAGCTTGGCCTGCACAACCGGGCGGCGCAGCCGACGTTCCCGCTCCAGCGCGCGGTGTAGCCGCTCGCGCTTGGCCAGGTAGCGCCACCGCGCCCACGGTGCGTGCGGCCGGGACAGCCGGACCGCGCCGATCACCAGCAGCGGGAAGAAGAACATCCCGATCAGCCCGGTCCACACCTTGCCCTTGAGCAGCACCACCACGCCCAGCGGCAGCGCCATCACCAGTCCAGCCAACACCCCGGTGCGGATCAGCGGCGAGGAGGTGTCGTGCCACGTCGACAACATGAACGTCAGGGGGTGAAAGCCCAGCACCAGCAGTCCGGCCACCGCGGTCGCGGCGAATACGGCGTCCACCGAGGCGCGCCCGTCCTCTTCCCAGTACACGTCGGACAGGTGCAGGATCAGTGCGTACTCGTCGAGCACCAACGCCGCGCCGACCCCGAACGCGATCGCGGCGAAGCTGAACGCCGGCTCGTGCCCGTTGGGGCCCGCCGCCACCAGCGTCACCCCGGCGACCATCACCAGCACGACGCCGAACACCACGTGGTGGATGTGCTTTGAACCGATGTGCACGTTGCGCGGCTGCCACCACCGGGGGGTGTCGACGCGCCCGGCAGTGCTGCGGATGTAGCGGACCACGGAGCGGGTCACCAGAAACGTCAGCAGGAACGCGAGCAGGCAGCACAGCAGCGGTAATCTGCCGCGGTCGATGATGTCGTCGCGGAACCATTCGAGCACCTAATGCAACGTACGCCACCGCGGCACCCGACGCCCAGATCACCGCCGGTGCGGCCCGGCGAAACCTGGTCGACGGCAGCCACCCGATAGGCTGTGCGGCGACATGAGTACATCGCGGCCGCCCGACCCGGGCCGTCGGCACGGGGGCGGCGCCGGTTGGTGGATTTTCGCCCTGCTGGCGATCGGGGCGCTGGGCTACACGACGTGGCGGGCGCTCGGCAGCACGCCGTATCACATCGACGTCGACGTCTACCGGATGGCCGCGCAGGCCTGGCGCGACGGCCTTCCGCTCTACGGCGATGACTGGTTTGCCACCCAGATCGACGGAACGGTGCTGCCTTTCACCTATCCCCCGATCGCTGCGGTGCTGTTCGCCCCGCTCACCTGGGTGCCGTTGGGCGTCGGCACCGCTGCGCTGACCGTCGTCTCGACGCTGCTGCTGGTGCTGTCCCTCACCATCGTGCTCACCGGCCTCGGTGTCGGCGTCGGCGACGGCCCGGCGTGGTGGCGGCGGGGTGTGGTGGCCGCGGCGATCGTCGCGGCGGCCATCTGGCTCGACGCCGAACCGATCTGGTCCAACTTCGACTTCGGTCAGGTCAATGCGGTGCTGATGACGCTGGTGATTGCCGACTGCGTGCCGCGCCGCACCTACTGGCCGCGCGGCGCGCTGCTGGGAGTGGCGGTCGCGCTGAAACTGACCCCGGCGGTGTTCCTGCTCTATTTCCTGCTGCGCCGCGACGGCCGCGCCGCGGTGACCACGCTGGTGTCGTTTCTGGCGGCGACGCTGATGGGCTTCGCATTGGCCTGGAGCGACTCCTGGCAGTACTGGACGCACACCGTCCGCAACACCGACCGCATCGGCGGGGCCACGCTGAACACCAACCAGAACCTGGCCGGCGCGCTGGCCCGGCTGCCACTGGGCGAACATCAGCGCTCGGCACTGTGGCTGGTGGGCTGCCTGCTGGTACTGGCGCTGACGGTGTGGGCGGCCCGCCGGGTACTGAGCCAGAACTTCGCCGAGGCGCCGATCATGGCGCTGATCTGCGTGGCGCTGTTCGGGTTGGTGGTCTCCCCGGTGTCGTGGTCACACCACTGGGTGTGGATGCTGCCGACCGTGGTGGTGACCGGCGTACTGGCCTACCGGCACCGGGCGATCGCGCTGGGCGTGCTCAGCGCGCTCGGGGTGGCGCTGATGATGCGCAGTCCGATCGAGTTACTGCCCGAGCATCACGAGGCCGGCGCGGCGTGGTGGCGCCAACTGGCCGGGACGTCATACGTGTGGTGGGCGCTGACGGTGATCGTCACAGCCGGCGCGACGCTCAAGCAGGCCCGCCGGCCGATCCCGGATCAGCCTGCGGCGGTTTCCGGAAACCGGGCGACCGGCTGAGCCGTTGCCCCATCTTGTTGCGGGGCACCGTTTTTGAGACTGGCCGCGTAGATGTCGACGTACTCCTGGCCGGACAGACCCATCAGCTCGTAGATCACCTCGTCGGTGACGGCGCGCTCGATGAACCGGTTGTCGGCCATCCCGTCGAAGCGGGAGAAGTCCATCGGCTTGCCGAACCGGACCGTGACCCGGCCGAACCGCAGCATCTTGGTCCCCGGCGGGTTGACCACATTGGTTCCGACCATGGCGACCGGAATCACCGGCACGCCCGAGTGCAGGGCCAGCCGGGCCAGGCCGGTCTTGCCCTTGTACAACCTGCCGTCGGGTGACCGGGTGCCCTCGGGGTAGATGCCCAGCAGTTTGCCGTCTTTGAGGATCCGCTCGGCGGTGGTCAGCGCGGCCTGCGCGGCGTCGGCATCGGTGCGGTCGATGGGCACCTGCCCGACCGCGGTGTAGAACCAGCGGGTGAACCAGCCCTTGATCCCGGTCCCGGTGAAGTACTCGGACTTGGCCAGGAAGGTGATCCGGCGACGGACCACCAGCGGCAGGTAGAAGCTGTCCATGACGGCCAGGTGATTACTGGCGAGGATCATCGCACCCTCGTCGGGGATGTTCTCCAAACCCTCGACTTTGGGACGACCGATCAGGGCCAACAGGGGACCCAGGAGTACGTACTTGAACAGCCAATACCACATGGCCCCTCCCTCCTACCCACGAACATCGGCCGTGTTCGCGCCAACTTTACCGACCACGCGTGGCTACGGCCACACGGTGATTCGTCACACGGACGATTCCCCGGAATTCCTTAGGTTGCTTAGTCATCGGCGTTCACTGCGCTCATTTTTCTATGGTGACCGGGATGGGCTGGTAGCCGGACCGGGCCGGCGCGCCCTCGCCGCCGCCGGGGGGCGGACCCTGGGGCGGGTCTGGAGCCTTGCCGGTCTCACCGACCACCGCCCGGATCACCTCGAACAACGCGACACTGTGCTCGGCGACGACGGTGAGCAACGGATGTTCTTCCCCGGTGACCAACGCCGCCAGCGCACACACCGGGCACCACACCTGCTGACACTTTCCCGGCCCGTCACCGGATGCCGCCAGCAGCGCCGCCGCCCGCACCGCCGGATCGAGACGGTCCAGGATCGCCTGGGCGAGCTTGCGCAACTCGGGTCCCAGCTCGCCCAGATCGGGGTGCGCGCCAGCGCTCAACGCCGCACCTCCTCGTCCCTGCTGACCGGCCACACCTGTGGGTCCGGCCGGAAACGCACCGTCAATTCGCTGCCACGCAACGTTGCGTCCACAACCGTGCATCGCCGCAGCACCGACGCCAGCCGGACTCGGCGTCTGGTGCCGCCGGCACCGATGATCAGGTCGTCCCCGGACCGCCCCAGACTGAGCGCACCGGAATCGACCTGGGGCAACTCTAGCCGCAACCGGTACACCGCCCCCAGTCCGGAACCCGACTCCCGGTCCACCACCGGCCGCACCGGTCCCGGCGGCGCCGACCCGTCGCGGCGCCGGGCGCCCTCGAGGAGTTCGGCCAGCGCCTTGGGCCCGATCGGTTCGCCCGCCAGATGCGGAATCAGCACCATCGCCACGTCACCGATGGCGCGGTCCAGTTCTTCCAAAACGCCGTGCTGCTCGCGAATCCGTTCGGCGTACCAGTCAAACGCCGGATGGGCGGGCAGATCGGTATAGATGTAGGAATCATCTTGCAGCAAAATCTGATTGACGATCAGCTCGTCGACGCGCACCCCGGTCAGGGCCAATGTCCCCAAGGTCCGGACGGCTTCGGCCGCCACCACGCGCTCAGCGGTCAGCACCAGGTGCGCTCCGACCAGTGACTCGTCGGTCAACAGCGCGGCAAGACGCTCGGCGGCCCCGCAGACCCGCTCGATCAGCTCGACCAGGGCGGCCGATCTGCCCTCGGTCGCACTGAGCCTGCGGTGCCGCGGCCAGGATCGCTCGGCATACAGCGCCACCGTGGCGGGCAGCGTCAGCATCCGCATCGCATCGGCGGTGGACGCGCAGTCGACGACGATCCGATCCCACCGGCCGCTGTGCGCCAGCTCGCCGACCTCATGCAGTCCGAGCACCTCCTGAACCCCGGGAAGAGCCGAAAGTTCTTCGGGGGCAACGCTTCCCAAATCCGATTCCGGGAACCGCTCGGACAGCACGACGACGACCTCGGTCCAGTGCGCCTCGAGCAACGCCAGCGTGTCCAGCGCCAGCACGTCGAGCCCGCCGGGACCGACGTCGTCGAGCACCACCGAAACGGGGTCGCGTGCGCCGCTGGGCGTCACCGTCACGCCGAGCACATCGCCGACCGAGTGCGCCTGGTCGGTGGAGATCAGCAGCACCCGGTGGCCGGCGCGCGCGTCGGCGACCGCAGTCGCAGCGGCCAGCGTGGACTTGCCTACCCCGCCTTTGCCGACGAACAGACTGATCGGCGCCACTGGAAGCGCGGTGTGCGCTCCTGCCTCAGGCGGCCTCACTCAGCCTCGGCTCGCTTCTTCAGGTCCTTGAGCGCGGTGTCGGTCAGGCGCCGCTCCGCCTTGCGCTTGAGCAGACCGATCATCGGGATCATCAGATCGACCGACAGTTCGTAGACGACTTCGGTTCCGGATTCCTTGGGCGCCAAACGGTATTCACCGTCGAGGGCCTTGAGCAGCGAACTGGAGACCAACGACCAGCGCACCGAGCGACGATCAGCCGCCCAGTCGTACTTCAGCACCATGGTGTCTTTGAGCACCGCCGCGTCCAGGACCAGCCGGGCCTGCTTCGGGTAGCCGTCGGAGTCGGTTTCGAGCACCTCGGCCTCGGTGTACTCCGAAACCCAATCGGGGTAGGCGCCGATGTCGGCGATCACCTTCATCACCGTGTCAGGATCCGCCGCAATGACGATGGTCTGAGCTGTCTTGTCCGCCACCTGGTTACTTCCCTAACTTGTTTGCGCCTGCCACCGGCCCTCGGCAGAGACGGTACCTCGCCGCGCCGGGCGCCCGCCCGTTCAGCGGCGGGTCAGCTCCCGGCGGCCGGTCCGACACCGACCGGCCGGGCCCGCTCGAGGCGAGCCTTCACTTCGAAAGCCATCCGCTTTCCGGCCACCCGGCGGCGGTGGATCAGCTTCGGCAGGTTCAGCCGGGCCAGCTGGCGGCCGGTCACGCCGGTGGGCTCGGCGTGCAGGAAATAGTGCAGCAACACCCCGTCGAGCATCGGGTCCAGCCAGATCTCCATGGTTCCGGTCAGCGGCCCGCTCACCGTCCATCGAACGCCCTTCTCGGCGCGATCCTCGACCACCTGGAGTTGCAGGTCCGGCCACCACCGCTGCCAGCTCGACCGGTCCGCGACCACGGCGCCGACCTGATCGCCGGGTGCGGCGATGAACGTCTGGTCGGCCACCTGGATACTGTTCATCGCTTCAGCTTCACATATGACGCGCGCACGGGGAACGCAGCGGGTGCGCAGCTGCCCCGGCAGTGAACACCGTCACACCGGTCGTCGGGCGGCTATTAGGCTGGGCACACAGACAGCAGGTCGCCAAGAGAGGTCATCGCATGCGTGAGTTCAGTGTTCCCGCGTCGTTCACCGTCGAGGAGCACGACAACGTCGCCGCAGTAGTCTTCGAACACGAGCGCGACAATCCCGACTACGTCATCTTTCAGCGTCTGGTCGACGGGGCCTGGACGGACGTCACCTGCGCCACCGCCGCCGCCCACATCCGCTCGGCGGCACTGGGTCTGATCGCCCAGGGCGTGGCGGCCGGCGATCGGGTGGTGGTCTTTTCGGCGACGCGTTACGAGTGGGCCATCCTGGACTTCGCGATCCTGTCGATCGGCGCGGTGACCGTACCGATCTACGAGACGTCGTCGGCGGAGCAGGTGCGCTGGGTGATGGAGGACTCCAGCGCGGTGCTGGCGTTCGCCGAAACCGACGCCCACGCCCAGATGATCAACGAACTCGCCGGTGACCTGCCCGCCCTGCGGCGGGTGCTGACCATCGACGGATCCGTGCCCAAGGCTTTGGACGAACTCGCCGAAGCCGCCGCCGGCCAGGACCCGGCGCAGGTCACCGCACGCCTCGACGCGCTGAAGGTCACCGACCCGGCGACGCTGATCTACACCTCGGGCACCACCGGGCGCCCCAAGGGCTGCGAGCTCACCCACTCCAACCTGATCTACGAGGTGCGCGGCACCAAGGCCGCACTGCCGACCCTGTTGGGACCCGGCCAGCGCCTGCTGATCTTCCTGCCGCTGGCACACGTGCTGGCCCGCGCCCTGACTCTGGCGGCCTTCACCAACCGGGTCACCGTCGGGTTCACCAGCGACATCAAGAATCTGGTGCCGATGTTCTCGGTGTTCAAGCCGACCGTGGTGGTGTCGGTGCCGCGGGTGTTCGAGAAGGTCTACAACACCGCGGCGCAGAACGCCGCCAACGACGGCAAGGGCCGGATCTTCGAGATGGCCGCCCAGACCGCGGTGGACTGGAGCGAGGCCACCGACCGCGGCGGTCCCGGGCTGCTGCTGCGCGCCAAGCACGCGCTCTTCGACAAGCTGGTCTACCACAAGCTGCGCGCGGCGCTGGGCGGTGACTGCCGCGCCTCGGTGTCCGGCGGTGCGCCGCTGGGCGAACGGCTGGGCCACTTCTACCGTGGCGTCGGGCTGTCCATCTACGAGGGCTACGGCCTGACCGAGACCACCGCCGCCGTCACCGTCAACCCGGTCGGTGGCATGAAGGTCGGAACCGTCGGAAAACTGGTGCCCGGCAACAGCATGCGCATCGCCGACGACGGTGAGTTGCTGGTGCGCGGTGGTGTGGTGTTCGGCGGCTACTGGCGCAACGAGCAGGCCACCGCCGAGGCGTTCTCCGACGGCTGGTTCAAGACCGGCGACCTGGCTGACATCGACGCCGAGGGCTACCTGAAGATCACCGGCCGCAAGAAGGAGATCATCGTCACCGCCGGCGGCAAGAACGTCGCTCCGGCGGTGCTCGAGGACCAGCTGCGCGCTCACCCCCTGATCAGCCAGGCGATGGTGGTCGGCGACGCCAAGCCGTTCATCGGCGCGCTCATCACCATCGACCCGGAAGCCATCGAGGGCTGGAAACAGCGCAACAGCAAGTCCAGCACCGCCACCGCCGCGGACCTGGTCACCGACCCGGATCTGATGGCCGAGGTGGATGCGGCGGTCAAGCAGGCCAACCTGGCGGTGTCGCACGCCGAGTCGATCCGCAAGTTCTCGATCCTGCCGGTCGACTTCACCGAGGCCACCGGTGAGCTGACGCCGACGATGAAGGTCAAGCGCAAGGTGGTCGCCGAGAAGTTCGCCGATTCGATCGAGGCGATCTACGCCAAGGACTGACCAGCTCAGGCCCGCAACAGGTCGGCCATGCGTCCGGCCAGCGTGTCCCAGCGCCAGTGACCGGTCACCCAGTCGCGTCCCGCGGCACCCATCGCGGCGGCCCGGTCGGGATCGGCGAGCAGTTCGCTGATGGCGTCACCGATCTGCGCGACGGACCGACCGTCGACGACCCGCCCGGTCCGCTTGTCCAGCACGGTTTCCGGTGCACCGCCCGAGCGACCGGCGACCACCGGGACACCGGCCGCCGACGCCTCCAGGAACACGATGCCCAGCCCCTCGACGTCGAGCCCGGCACCGCGGGTGCGGCACGGCATCGCGAAGACGTCGCCGAGCAGGTAGTAGGCCGGCAGCTCGGCGGCCGGTACCCCGCCGGTGAAGGTCACCGCATCGGCCACCCCGTGTCGGGCGGCCAGCCGGTGCAGCGTCTCGGCGTAGGGGCCGCCGCCGACGATCACCAACGCCGCCCCCGGCACCCGCTGCCGAATCGCCGGTAACGCCCGGATCAGCATGTCCTGGCCTTTGCGCGGCACCAGCCGCGACACGCACACCACCGTGGGCCGCTCACCCAGCCCGTGCCGCAGCCGCAGTTCGGCCCGCGCTCCCGGATCGGGCCGGAACCGGTCGGTGTCCACCCCGGGCGGCAGGTGTTCCAGCGCGGCGTCGGGCCCGAACGCCGAGGAGAACCGGCCGCGGGTGTAGTGGCTGACGAAGGTGACCGTGTCGCAGGTCTGGCCGATCCGGCGCAGCACCGAGCGGGCCACCGGCAGCATCGACCAGCCGACCTCGTGGCCGTGGGTGCTGGCCAGCACCCGGGTGGCGCCGGCGGTGCGCGCCCGCTGCGCCAGCAGCGCCAGCGGGGCGGCCGCGCCGAACCAGACGGTGTCGATGGCCTGGTCGCAGATGAGCCGGCGCATCCGGCGGTCGACGGCCCGGCCCGGCAACATCAGCGTGCCCGGATGCCGCACCACCTGGTAGCCGGCGGATGTCGCCGCCTCGTCGAATGCCTCGGCGCCCTTCCACTGCGGTGCATACACCGTCACGTCGTGGCGTCCCGAGCCGGCGATGCGGCGCACCAGCTCTTCCAGATAGCACTGGATGCCGCCGGGACGCGGCGGAAAATCGTTGGTAACCAGCAGGACCCGGCTCACTGCAGGGATGCTAGCTGCGCCACTGCCCTCACCCGGCGAGCAGGTCGGCTAGATCCACGCCGAGCACCAGCGGCACGGCCACCGAGGGGTCCACATGTCCGGGACCGCAGGCGGACGCATATAGCTCGCGCAGCTTGGCGGTGCCGAACCGGGCGGCGACGTACCGGGCGAACTCCCACGCCCGGTCATAGGCCTGTGCCCGGCGCGGGCCGGGGGCATCCAGGTCGGCATCTGAAGGAAGGGCGACCGGAGGCACCGGCGCGCGGGCCGAATCCGGGGCGGGGCGGGCGACGAAGTCCGCCACCCCCTCGGTGAGCCAGCGCGGGGCATCCAGGGCGGTGTCGGCTCGGGCCGCGTAGTGGAAAAGCTCGTGGGTCAACACGATTCGCAGCGCCGGCGTGCTCATCGCGTACGCGCCGGGGGCGAACACGATCCGCTGGCCGCTCACCTGCCGACGTTCCGGATCGACCCGGTCGGCCACCGCGACCGCGGCGACGTCGGACCACTGTTCGACATCGGCCCCGCGGGCCCCATTTGCCAGGGCGGCGAACTGCCGATCCGAGCCGGTAGCCGTCACCTCGATGCGGTGCGCCCAGTCGGTGCCCCAGAACGCCTCAACCGCCTCGACGGCGTCGCCGATGTTGGCCTCGACGCGGCTCAGCAGTGCCTCACCGCGCGGGCCGCCGTGATTGTCCACGACGACGCTGCGGTGATCACCCACGATCAACGGCGCGTCAGCCTCGGGCCGGGCCGCGACGGCCAGCACCGCCGCGGCGGCGATCAGCTCGGCCGCCAGCAGCGCAGCCAGCGGCCGGCGGAACCGGCGGCGCTCAGTAACGGCGGGCGTTGTGGATCGGGCCGGAGGAGTTCATCGGCACCACCCGGACCGGCTGACCGTAAGTCGACGAGTGGATCATCATGCCGTCGCCGACGTAGATCCCGGAGTGGGAGGCATCCGAGTAGAAGGTCAGCACGTCGCCGGGCTGCAGGTCCGAGAGCGCCACCGGCTGACCGCCGTTGGCCTGCGCCTGGCTGGAGTGCGGCAGATTGATGCCGGCCTGGTTGAACGCCCACATCACCAGTCCCGAGCAGTCGAACCCACCCGGTGCGGCCCCGCCCCACACGTAGGGGGTTCCGACCTGGGTCAACGCGGCCTGCACGGCGGTCGCGGCTCCGCCGCCTGCGCCACCGGGCGCGTCGGGGGCCGGGAAGCCGGGCAGCTGGAATCCGGGGAACGCGGGGGCCGGCGGCGCGCCTTCGGGAGCGGGCGGCTCCCCCGGTACGCCTTCGGGGCCCGGCCCCGGCTCGGCCATCGCGGTGCGCTGCTGCGGTGTCAGCGCGTAATACTGCGACTTGACCACCGAGATCTGCAGCTGCAGGCGGCTCTGCTTGGCCTGCAGTTCGGCGCGCACCGCGGCGGCCTGCTCGGCCGCGGTCCGGGCGTCCTCGGCGGACTTGGCGGAGGCCTGCTCGGCCGCATCGGCCTGGTCGCTGGCGACCCGGTAGCGCTCCATCTGCACCGACAGGTCCCTGGCCACCACCCGCTGCACGGCGAGCTTGTCGATCAGCTGCTGGGGCGACTCGGCGGTCAGGATGGCGTCCATGCCCCCGACCCGGCCACCCATGTAGGTGGTGGCGGCGAATCGGTTGACCGCCGACCGGTAGCCGGACAGCTCTTGCCGGGCGGTGTCGAGCGCGGCCTGGTCCTGAGTGTGCGCGGCGTCAGCGGCCTGTTGTTCGGCGAGTTTCTGGTCGAGGTTGAGCTGGGCGGTGTGCATCGCCTCGGTGGTCTGCTCGGCCTGCCGGGACAGCTCGCTGAGCTTCGCCAGCGCGTCGTCAGCCGGGTCGGCGTACACGCTGCCGACAAAGCTGCCGGTCAGAGCCGTGACGCCGGCCACCAGGCCGGCGGCAACGCCGAGAGCAGGACGCCTAAAAGCACGCAGATTCCACCGCATACGTTCGAGCTTCAAGATTGCATCCTTTAACACTGCCAAGGGGGGCGTGGCCGTGCCGCCGAAACTAAGATCTCGAATAGGTTACGAAATAGCAACGGCGTTGTCCATCGCGAGCTGCAACGTTAACAGCCCGGATTGTGAAAACTCTAAGGCGACGCGCCGCCGTCAGGCCACCCCGGATCGGCGCGCCGGGCCGCGTTCTCCGCGGATGGGAACCAAGCGCAGCCGCGGCGCCATCCCGGCCTCGGCGAGCACCGCCAAAGCCGCCCGCTCGTCCTCGAGCAGCTCGTTCGGCACGCCCAACAGCACGCTGACCACACAGTCTCCGCAGGCGGGCCCGCGGACCGCACAGTCGTCACAGTCGATGACCACCGGTTCCGGATCGGTCCGGTGCGCATCGCGGCGGTCCGAGATCTCTCCCATGACGATTCCTTTCGATCGGTTGCCGGCACGCTAACCGCGGCCACCGACAACAACGGCTCGACGCGATGTCAGTGCGTCCGCCTACGGTTCACGGCATGACCCGCCGCGCTGATGCAGGGCAGCAGCTGAGCCTTCTCGACGACCAGGCCCGGCTCGACGCCACCCCGGCAGCCACGGCATTGCGGGAGACCACCTTTGTGGTGGTGGACCTGGAGACCACCGGTGCCCGCGCCTCCCCCGGCGCCGACGGCACGGCGGACGCCATCACCGAGATCGGCGCGGTCAAGGTGCGGGGCGGCGTGGTCGAGGGCGAGTTCGCCACCTTGATCAACCCCCGGCGCGGCATCCCGCCCCAGATCGTCCGGCTGACCGGGATCACCACCGCGATGGTGCACGACGCACCCACCGTCGAAGCCGTGCTGCCGACCTTCCTGGAGTTCGCCGGGTTCGACCGCGGTTCGGTGCTGGTGGCCCACAACGCCGGATTCGATGTCGGCTTCCTGAGGGCGGCCGCGCAACACTGCGACCTGGGCTGGCCGCGGCCGCCGGTGCTGTGCACGGTCCGGCTGGCGCGGCGGGTGCTCAGCCGCGAGGAGGCGCCCAGTGTGCGGTTGGCCGAGTTGTCTCGCCTGTTCGCGGTCAGCACCACGCCCACCCACCGGGCACTCGACGACGCCCGCGCCACCGTCGACGTCCTGCACGCCCTGATCGAGCGGGTCGGTAACCAGCGGGTACACACCTACGCCGACCTGCGCGCCTACCTGTCGCACGCAACGCCGGCCCAGCGCCGCAAACGCACTCTCGCCGAGGGGCTTCCGAACCGCCCGGGCGTCTATTTGTTCCGCGGCCCGTCCGAGGAGGTGCTCTACATCGGCACCGCCACCGACCTGCGCCGCCGGACCGGTGCCTACTTCAACGGATCGGACCGCCGGCGCCGCATTGCCGAGATGGTGGCACTGGCCACCCGGATCGACCACGTCGAATGCGCGCATCCGCTGGAGGCCGGGGTGCGCGAACTGCGCCTGTTGGCCGCGCACGCTCCGCCTTACAACCGCCGATCGAAGTTTCCCCGGCGGTGGTGGTGGATCGCCCTGTCGCAGGAGGCCTTTCCACGCCTGTCGGTGGTGCGCGCACCCCGGCACGGCCGGGTGGTCGGTCCGTTCCGCTCCCGCGCCGACGCCGCCGAAACCGCCGCCCTGCTCGCACGGTTCACCGGAATCCGCACCTGTACAACGCGTTTGAGCCGCACCGGCCGGCACACCTGCCCGCCCGTCGAAGTCAGTCCCTGCCCCGCCGCGTCCGACCTCACCGCCGCGCAGTACGCCGACAGCGTCGAGCGGGCGGCCGCGTTGATCGACGGCCGCGACAACACTGCGCTGCGTGCGGCGGTGGACCAGGTGAACGCGCTGGCCGACCGGGGGCATTACGAGAGCGCCGCGCGGCTGCGCGACCGTGCGGCGACCACCATTGAGGTCCTGTGGCGAAGCCAGCGGGCCCGCGCGCTGGCGGCACTGCCGGAGTTGGTGGCCGCCGCACCGGACGGCTCCGGCGGGTGGCAACTCGCGGTGATCCGCCACGGCCGGCTGGCCGCCGCCGGCTGCGCCGCCCGCGGCGTGCCACCGATGCCCGTCGTCGACGCGATCACGCTGGGCGCCCAGACGGTGGTGCCCGAGCCGGCGCCGTCCCCCGCAAGCGGGAGGTGCCCCCAGGCCGGCGCCCTGGTGGAGGAGACCGGGCTCATCGCCCGCTGGCTGGCGACGCCCGGGGTGCGCATCGTGCGTCTCGATCCTGTCGAGGGCGCGACCGAACCCGACGGATGGGCCGAGCCGCTGAGCTCGGCCGGGCCGTTGACAGCGTGGGCGGCCCTGGCCCGCTCGGCGCGGCTGGCCTCAGAGCTGAGCGCCGAAGCGGACCCAACGAGCGAGCAGCTGTTCGGCCGCGCCGCTGTCTATCGCCGCGACAGCGCGCTGCAGCCCGTCCTCCCAGGCCGGCAGCCAGTCAGCGCTGCTGGATAGCCCGGCGTGGGCGACGATCGCCCCGGCGGCGTTGAGCACCACCGCATCGCGCACCGGGCCCGCGGTGCCGGCCAGCACCGACCGGGCCTCCTCGGCATTGGCCTGCGCATCGCCGCCGAGCAGCTGGCCCACCTCGGCGCGAGCGAACCCGAACCCGGCGGGGTCGAACGTCAGCCGGTCGATGGTGCCGGCCTGCACCCGCCAGATGGTGCTGGTCGTCGTCGTGGTCAGCTCGTCGAGGCCGTCGTCGCCGTGCACCACCAGCACGCTGGACCGCCGCGCCGCGAACACCCCGGCCATCACCTCGGCCAGCTCGCCGAACGCGCAGCCGATCAGGCCCGCCCGCGGCCGCGCCGGGTTGGTCAGCGGCCCCAGCAGGTTGAACACGGTCGGCACGCCGATCTCGCGTCGCGCCACCGACGCATTGCGGTAGGACGGCTGAAACTGCGGCGCAAAGCAGAACCCGATGCCGACCTCGGCGACGCTGCGCGCCACCGCGTCGGGCCCCAGATCGATGCGCACCCCCAACGCCTCAAGAGTGTCGGCGCCACCGGAGAGCGAACCGGCCGACCGGTTGCCGTGCTTGACCACCGGCACCCCGGCGGCCGCGACCACGATCGCTGCCATCGTCGAGAGGTTCACCGTGTTGGCGCCGTCACCGCCGGTGCCGACCACGTCCACGGTGTCGGTGCCGATCTCGTCGGTGGGCACCTTGCGGCCGTAGGCCAGCATGACGTCGGCCAGCTCCCCGACCTCGGCCGCCGTCGGACCCTTCATCTGCATGGCCACGCCGAAGGCGGCGATCTGCGCCGACGTCGCGCTGCCGGCCATGATCTGCTCCATCGCCCAGGCCGCCTGGCCCCGAGCCAGATCCGCGCCGGACGTCAAGCCGCCCAATACCTGCCGCCACTGTGCTATTTGCGCTATCGGCTGCGCCTCACCACCGGGCTCGACCACGCGCCGATCGTCGCATGCGGCCCGCACGCCGCCAAAGCCGCCTGGAAACACGGCGCGAACGCGCGGCCAACAGCAGTTCCAACGAATTGCCCGCCCCGGGTGGAGATCTTCAACTACATAGCGTCATACTTGCGGATGTGACGAGCGCTGTGGGGTCCTCGGGTACTGCCATTACGTCGCGTGTGCATTCGCTGAACCGTCCCAACATGGTCAGCGTCGGCACCATCGTGTGGCTGTCCAGTGAGTTGATGTTCTTTGCCGGGCTGTTCGCGATGTATTTCACCGCGCGAGCCCAGTCCGGTGGTGCCTGGCCGCCGCCGCCAACCGAGCTGAACCTGTGGCAGGCGGTCCCGGTGACGCTGGTGCTGATCGCGTCGTCGTTCACCTGCCAGATGGGCGTGTTCGCCGCCGAGCGCGGCGACGTGTTCGGGCTGCGCCGGTGGTATCTGCTGACGTTCGCCATGGGACTGTTCTTCGTCTGCGGTCAGGCTTACGAGTACTACCACCTGATCATGCACGGCACCACCATTCCGTCGAGCTCCTACGGCAGCGTGTTCTACCTGACCACCGGCTTCCACGGTCTGCACGTCATCGGCGGCTTGGTCGCGTTCATCTTCCTGATGATGCGCACCACGATGAGCAAGTTCACCCCGGCCCAGGCCACCGCATCGATCGTCGTGTCCTACTACTGGCACTTCGTCGACATCGTCTGGATCGCACTGTTCGCCACGATCTACTTCATCCGATGAGCAACCGCCCGATGAACAGGAGTGTTCGGTTGAAGACACCGAAGAAGTGGGCCCGACCTCGCCCCAACGAATCCGTCGCCCGGCGGCGGCTTCGGCGTCGGTTGTCCGGCGGGCTGCTGCTGCTGGTCGCACTGGCCATGGCCGGCGGACTGGCGGCGGTGGTGACCCCGACCCCGCAGGTCGCGGTCGCCGACGAGTCCACCTCGGCGCTGCTGCGCACCGGTAAGCAGCTCTTCGACACCTCTTGTGTGAGCTGCCACGGCGCCAACCTGCAGGGTGAGCCCGGCCGCGGACCGAGCCTGCTCGGCGTCGGCGAGGCCGCCGTGTACTTCCAGGTGTCCACCGGGCGGATGCCCGCGGCACGCGGTGAGGCCCAGGCGCCCCGCAAGTACCCGAACTTCGACGACAAGCAGATCGACGCGCTGGGCGCCTACGTGCAGGCCCACGGTGGCGGGCCCACCGTGGTGCGCAACGCCGACGGCAGCATCGCGCAGGCCTCGCTGCGCGGCGACGACCTGGGCCGCGGCGGTGACCTCTTCCGGCTCAACTGCGCGTCGTGCCACAACTTCACCGGCCGCGGCGGCGCACTGTCGTCGGGCAAGTACGCCCCCGACCTGGCACCGGCCAACGAGCAGCAGATCCTGACCGCGATGCTGACCGGCCCGCAGAACATGCCGCGCTTCTCCGACCGGCAGATCTCCATGGAGGAGAAAAAGGACATCATCGCCTACGTCAGAGCCGTCACCGAGGAACATGATCCGGGCGGCTACGGGCTCGGCGGTTTCGGCCCCGCGCCCGAAGGCATGGTGATGTGGATTATCGGAATGGTCGCCGCCATCGGCGCGGCTATGTGGATCGGGGCACGTTCATGACCGAGGTCAGCAAGGAGACAAGCGTTCCCGACGAGGCCCAGCTGGCCGCGATGGACAACGACGAGCTGCTCGCCCTCGGTGGCCGCCTCGACGGCGTGGAGACGATCTTCAAGGACCCGCGCTGGCCGATCGCGGACACCCGGGCCGAGAAGCGGGCCGAACGCAGCGTCGCCGGCTGGTTCCTGGCCGCCGGCGGCTTCGGGCTCGCCCTGCTGCTGATCTTCCTGTTCTGGCCGTGGGAATACGCCCCGGTGGAGTCCCCGGAGGGGTTCGCCTACTCGTTGGCCACTCCGCTGTACGGGCTGACCTTCGGGCTCTCGGTGCTGCTGATCGGCGTCGGCGCGGTGATGTTCGTCAAGAAGTTCATCCCCGAAGAGATCACCATCCAGCAACGCCACGACGGCAGCTCCGCCGAGCTGGACCGTAAAACGGTGGGCGCCCAGCTGACCGACGCATTCGAGGGCTCCACGATCGGGCGGCGCAAGCTGCTCGGCGCATCGCTGGGCATCGGCTTCGGCGCGTTTGGCCTGGGCACCTTGGTGGCCGGGGCCGGCGGCCTCATCAAGAACCCCTGGAAGCCGGTCGTCGACACCGCCGAGGGCAAAAAGGCCATGCTGTGGACCTCGGGCTGGACCCCGCGCTATCACGGCGAGACGATCTACCTGGCCCGGGCGACGGGCCACAGCACCAACTCCCCCTTCGTCAAGATGCGCCCCGAGGACCTCGACGCCGGCGGCATGGAGACCGTCTTCCCGTGGCGGGAGTCCGACGGCGACGGCACCACCGAGGAATCGCGCGAAAAGCTCAACGAGATCATGATGGGCGTACGCAATCCGGTGATGCTGATCCGCATCCGGCCCGACGACATGCCCAAGGTGGTCAAGCGAGCGGGCCAGGAGAGCTTCAACTTCGGCGACTTCTTCGCCTACACGAAGATCTGCTCGCACCTGGGTTGCCCGTCGTCCCTGTTCGAGCAGCAGACCTACCGGATTCTGTGCCCGTGCCACCAATCGCAGTTCGACGCACTGCACTTCGCCAAGCCGGTCTTCGGCCCGGCGGCGCGCGCACTGGCACAGCTGCCGGTCACCATTGACGCCAACGGCTATCTGGTCGCCAACGGCGACTTCGTCGAACCTGTCGGACCGGCCTTCTGGGAGCGCACCTCATGAGCCCTGCAATCGGCGACCTGCTCGCCCGTCAAGCAGACGACATCGACACCCGTTACCACCCGGCGGCCGCGCTGCGACGCCAGTTCAACAAGGTCTTCCCCACGCACTGGTCGTTCCTGCTCGGTGAGATCGCGTTGTACAGCTTCATCATTCTGCTGCTGTCCGGCGTCTACCTGACGCTGTTCTTCGACCCGTCGATGGCCGAGGTCATCTACGAGGGCGTCTACCAGCCGCTCAACGGTGTGCAGATGTCGCGGGCCTACGAGACGGCACTGAACATCTCCTTCGAGGTGCGCGGCGGCCTGTTCGTCCGGCAGCTGCACCACTGGGCGGCGCTGATGTTCGCCGCGTCGATCATGGTGCACCTGGCGCGCATCTTCTTCACCGGTGCGTTCCGCCGGCCGCGCGAGGCGAACTGGGTGATCGGGTCGCTGCTGCTGATCCTGGCCATGTTCGAGGGATACTTCGGCTATTCGCTGCCCGACGACCTGCTGTCCGGCATCGGTATCCGGGCCGCGCTCTCGTCGATCACGCTGGGCATGCCGGTCATCGGCACCTGGCTGCACTGGGCGCTGTTCGGTGGCGACTTCCCGGGCACCATCTTGATCCCCCGGCTCTACGCCCTGCACATTCTGCTGCTCCCGGGCATCATCCTGGCCCTGATCGGCGTGCACCTGGCGCTGGTGTGGTTCCAGAAGCACACCCAGTTCCCCGGACCCGGACGCACCGAGAGCAACGTCGTCGGGGTGCGCGTACTGCCGATCTTCGCGATCAAGTCCGGTGCGTTCTTCGCGATCATCACCGGCATCCTCGGCCTGATGGGCGGCTTGCTGCAGATCAACGCGATCTGGAACCTGGGCCCCTACCGGCCTTCGCAGGTGTCGGCGGGCAGCCAGCCGGACTTCTACATGATGTGGACCGAGGGGCTGGCCCGGTTGTGGCCGGCGTGGGAGTTCTACTTCTGGGGTCACACCGTGCCCGGCCCCGTCGGGGTCGCGCTGATCATGGGTCTGGTCTTCATCCTGCTGACCATCTACCCGTTCCTGGAGAAGCGGTTCACCGGGGACTACGCGCACCACAACCTGCTGCAGCGTCCCCGGGACGCACCGGTCCGCACCGCGATCGGCGCCATGGCGATCAGCTTCTACATGGTGCTGACCCTGGCTGCGATGAACGACATCATCGCCTGGAAGTTCCACATCTCGTTGAATGCGACGACCTGGATCGGCCGCATCGGGATGGTGGTACTGCCGCCGATCATCTTCTTCGTCACCTACCGGTGGTGCATCGGGCTGCAGCGCAGTGACCGTGACGTGCTTGAGCACGGTATCGAAACCGGCATCATCAAGCGGCTGCCGCACGGTGCCTACATCGAGCTGCACCAGCCGCTGGGCCCGGTCGACGAACACGGCCACCCGATTCCGCTGGAATACGCCGGCGCAGCACTGCCCAAGAAGATGAACACGCTCGGTTCGGGCGGTGCTCCCGGCCGGGGCAGCTTCCTGACGGCCGACCCGGTCGACGAGGACGCCGCGCTCAACGAGGCCGCACACGCCAGCGAGCGGCGTGCGCTGACCGCGCTTGCCGAGCGTCAAGACGGTAACGGCAACGGCCAGCAGCACTAGGCCACAGCCGCCGACGGGCAGCCTGCGCGCTTTGCTGCGCGGGCTGCCCGTTTTGGTTGGATGCGCGCCGGAGTTCGATCCGGTGCGGGCGCCCGACGATCCGGTGAAGTTGTTCACCGCGTGGCTGCTGCATGCCGTCGACAGCGGAGTCACCGAACCGCACGCGATGACGGTGTCGACCGTGTCCGGGTCGCGGCCGTCGGCGCGGATATTGATCCTCAAGGACGTCGATAGCGCCGGGTGGCATTTCGCGGTCAGCTCGGCGAGCCGCAAAGGTGCCGAGCTCGCCCGCAATCCTGCTGTGGCACTGACGTTTTACTGGCCCGCAGTGGGCCGCCAGGTCCGGGTGGAGGGCATCGCGCAGGCCGACCCGCCGCAGGTGGCCGCCGACGACTTCCTGGCCCGCTCCGAGGGCGCCCGGACGATGGCACTGACCGGGCGCCAGAGCGAGCCCTACTGCGATGCCGCGGAGATCAGTGCGGCGTTGGCGAAGGCTCGTCTGGAACTCGAGCGGTCCCCCGCCCTGGTCCCCGCCGACTGGGTGTCGTATGCGGTGCGGGCCGACACGGTCGAATTCTGGCAGGCGGACCCGGATCGCCGGCACCGCAGATTGCGTTATGAACGCGACGGCGCGGACTGGTCAGCGACTCGGCTCTGGCCGTAAGCGCGGCGTCAGCCGAACCGGGACGGCAGCTCCAGCACCTCGCCCAGGCGCCGCAGGTACAGCCACGGGATCACCGGCATGGCCAGGGTGATCGCCCCGGCCAGCCCGTAGCAGACCCATGAGCCGGTGTCCTTGCCGACTGCCATGAGATAGGTCGCTGCGGCGACCAGGGTCAGGGCGCCGCCGACGGCGCTGGCGAGCACGGTGACGCCACGCAGCAGCACCCGGTCCACCTGGGCCTGGTTGGGCAGCGCCGGGCGCTCGGTAGCCGCCCGCCGCCCCGGGGCGTCGAATCCGCGTTGCGGCAGCGGCGCACCCGGCCGCGCCGGCGTTCCGGCCCGGGGTGCGAAGTCGGCGCCTGGTGGGCCGGCTGCGCGGGCCCGCAGCAACACCGGGACAGCGGCCAGGATGACCAGCGCGGAGACACCGATGACGATGTACAGCAGGCCGTTGTGCGAGCTCTCGGCCGGCTGTTCAAAACCGCGCCCGAGATCTACCAGCGCGACCATCGCCGCCACGCTCATGCCCAGCAGCGTGAGCCAGATCGCGGCGCAGACACCGAGCAGCACCCGGTCGGTGACCTCCGGGGACTGGCCCGGGCGGGCGAAACGGTCTGCGATGTTTCGGCCGACCATCAGCAGCTCGTCGCCGGTGCGTCGTTGCTGTTGGAGGACAGCACCCTACCGTCGCTGCTGGTGATCGAGCAGTTGAGCTTGCTCAGCCGCAGCATGCTGGATGCCTCCACCGAGCCGACCTCCGACTGGGAGATCGGCGTCAACGTCAGCGACCACGGGATGTAGGCGTTGCGTTGAGTCCGGCGTTGTCCGGAGGCGTCGACGTAGGTAATCGTGATCTGGTCGAACGGTGCCTTGGTGCCGGTCACCGAGTAGGTCACCTGCATCGGCTTGGCCTGGGTGGTCGTGGTGGGCTCCGTTGTCGTAGGGGATGGTTCGGGAGATGGGGTCTCGGCCGGTGGCGGCGGGGGCGGTGGCTCCTCGCTGGACGGCGGTGGCGGTGGGGGCTCCTCGCTGGACGGCGGCGGAGGCGGCGGCAGCGTGGTGGTCGGGTGGCTGGTTCGGGTGATCTCATCCTGCACCGGCGGCTGCGACACCGTGGTGCTCGTCGTGTCGGGCGTGGCCAAGTCGTGGGTCTCACTGCGGGCGAACAGCAGCGCCACCGAGACCACCAGGGAGATCGCGGCGATGATCACGGTGACACCGACCACCCAGGGCCAGCGTGGCGTCTTGGCGTGCGGATCCGGCTCTTCGGGGGTGTCGTAGTTGTCGTACTCGTACAGCCGCGGATCCACCGGCACGTAGGGGCCGCTCAAGAACTGCTCGGACTCGGGAGCCGAATAGGCCTGCGAGTATGCCGTGTTGTTCGGCGTGGCCGCGGCTATCTCATCGATCGCCGGGATATCCGCGTCAGCGGCGGCGCCCGAGACGGCGTCTGAGGACGGCTGACCGGTGCCGGGGTCCTCGGCTTCAGAGCCCGCCTCCGGGGGATTCGGCCCGCTCATTCCCGCCTATCCTGTTCCACCGCGGCGCCCACGCGCGCCACACCCACCGCGGCCGAAATCAACCGCCGTTGGTCATTGTGCACCGGCAACCCTACCCAAGCGGGTTGACACGGCGGTGCGTGCGGACCGGCTCAGTGTTTCTCGGCGCCGATGTAGTACTCGAAGACCAACCCGGCCACGCTCGCCAGCACCATCGCCACGCCGCCCGCGATCAGCCACGGGAGCCACAACGCGATCGCGACGGCGACCACCGAGCCCGACAGCGCGATCAGGATCGGCCACCAGCTGTGCGGACTGAAGAAGCCCAATTCCCCGGCGCCGTCACTGACTTCGGCGGCCTCATAGTCCTCGGGGCGGGTGTCCAGCCGGCGGGCCACGAACCGGAAGAAGGTGGCCACGATCAGGGCCATCACCCCGGTGAGGATCAGGGCCGTGGTACCGGCCCACTCCACCCCGCCGGTGGCGAACAGTGTCGTCAGCGCGGCGTAGATGATCCCGACCACCACGAAGAAGGTGGCCACGAACTCGAACAGCCTGGATTCGATGCGCATGAGGTTGTCCCTACTTGTCGCTGGCGTTGGGGGCGAGCAGCCCGCGGCGGCTATCGAAGGGGTACGTGGTGATGGCCAGCGGCTCCTGCTTGATCGCCTCCAGCGCCTCGGCGTTGCTCTTCCCGGCCATGCGCTGGCCGAGGTAGGCCTTGAAGTCGTTGGGCGAGACCACCCGGACTTCGAAGTTCATCATCGCGTGGTAGGTGCCGCACATCTCGGCGCAGTGGCCGACGAACGCCCCTTCCTTGGTGATCTCGGAGACCTGGAAGGTGTTCACCTGGTTGTTGCGCTCGGGCCAGGCGATGACGTCACGCTTGAACAGGAACTCCGGCACCCAGAAGGAGTGGATGACATCGGCGGAGTTCAACACGAACTCGATGCGCTTGCCGCTGGGCACCACCAGCACCGGGATCTCGCTCGTGGTGCCGAGCGTCTCGACCTTGTCGAAGTTGAGGTAGGTCCGGTCGTCGGTGTTGAGTCCGCGGACCGGTCCGACCAGTTCCTCGCCGTGCTTGTCGACGCCTTCGGGCTTGGAGGCCATCGCGTCCTTGCGCTCCTGGTCGGCGCCCTCGTAGCTCAGCGTCCCGTCGTAGAAGTTGACCTTCTGGTAGCCGAACTTCCAGTTCCACTGGAACGCGGTGACGTTGACGACCACTTCGGGGTCCGGCTCGTGGTGCAGCATCTTCTCCTGCACCACGACGGTGAAGTAGAAGATCACCGCGATCGCCAGGAACGGCAGGACGGTGAGGCCGAGCTCCAGGGGCATGTTGTAGCCGAACTGGCGCGGGAGTTCGGTGTCGGTCGCCTTCTTGCGGTGGAAGATCGTCGACCAGAAGATCATTCCCCAGACGAGCCCGCCGATCGCGACCGAGGCGATCACCATGCCCAGCCACAATTTGTAGTTGGCCTCGGCCTCCGGGGTGATGCCCTTGGGCCAGCCGAAACCGACGACGTCGGTCCAGTCGAAGCTGCAGCCGCTGAGCGTCACCGCCAGCAGTCCGAGCGCGCCGGCCCCCGCCAGCGGTCGACGCAGACGGCTAAGCACAACGCCCTGCCCGCGACGTGTCACGTTGGTGCCTCCTCGAGTCACAGACCGGCCCGGTTCGAACCGGCGGAGCAGTCGAATACTACGCAGCGTAGACCACCCGGATGACCGAGGTTCGCGAGACCTGCCGGTTGGCCGATCGCGCTGGGTACCCGCCGCGCGGCCGCCCCACTCAAGTACCCGCCCTGCGCAGGCCCGCGCCGATGCCGGTGCGGCATACTAGGACCCGATGTGTGGACTGCTGGCCTTCGTGTGTGCCCCGGCCGGCACCGCCAACCCCGGCGCGGTCCCCGCCACCGACGTCAGCGACCTCTCCGGCATCGCCGCACGGGTCGAACGGGCAGCGCACCTGATGCGCCATCGAGGGCCCGACGAGCTGGGCACCTGGACCGGTGACGGCGTGGCCCTGGGCTTCAACCGGCTGTCGATCATCGACATCGAACATTCGCACCAGCCACTGCGCTGGGGGCCCGCCGAGCAACCGGACCGCTACGTGCTGGTGTTCAACGGCGAGATCTACAACTACCTCGAGCTGCGCGCCGAGTTGGCCGCGGCCCACGGCGCGGTTTTCCACACCGATGGCGACGGCGAGGCGATCGTCGCCGGCTACCACCACTGGGGCGCCGACGTGCTGCCGCGGCTGCGCGGCATGTTCGCCTTCACACTGTGGGACACCCTGCGCGGTGAGCTGTTCTGCGCCCGCGACCCGTTCGGGATCAAGCCGTTGTTCGTGGCGAGCGGACCGGGCGGCACCGCAGTGGGCAGCGAGAAGAAGTCACTGCTGGACCTGGCCGACTTGGTTGGTTTCGAGACCGGCGACGCCGGCATCGATATCCGCGCGCTGCAGCACTACACGGTGCTGCAGTACGTACCCGAACCCGAAACCCTGCACCGCGGGGTGCGCCGGCTGGAGTCGGGCTGCTGGGCGAAGATCAGCCCGGATCGGCCGGTTCCCGAGATCACCCGCTACTTCACGCCGCGCTTCGACGCCACGCCGATCACCCGCGACACCGAGCAGGCGCGCTACGACGAGATCACCGCGGTGCTCGAGGACTCCGTGGCCAAGCACATGCGGGCCGACGTCACCGTCGGCGCCTTTTTGTCGGGAGGGATCGACTCCACCGCGATCGCCGCGCTGGCGATACGCCACAACCCGAAGCTGATCACCTTCACCACCGGCTTCGAGCGGGAGGGCTTCTCCGAGGTCGACGTGGCCGCCGCGTCCGCCGAGGCGATCGGCGCCCGGCATGTGGTCAAGGTGGTCAGCCCGGCCGAGTTCGTCGCCGCCCTGCCCGAGATCGTCTGGTACCTCGATGACCCGGTCGCCGACCCGGCCCTGGTGCCGCTGTACTTCATCGCCCGCGAAGCCCGCAAGCACGTCAAGGTGGTGCTCTCCGGGGAAGGCGCCGACGAGTTGTTCGGCGGCTACACGATCTACCGCGAGCCGCTGTCGCTGCGGCCGTTCGACTACCTGCCCGCACCGGTGCGCCGGTCGATGGGCAAGGTGTCGCGGCCGTTGCCCGAAGGAATGCGCGGCAAGAGCCTGCTGCACCGCGGGTCGCTCACACTGCAGGAGCGCTACTACGGCAACGCGCGCAGCTTCTCCGACGAGCAACTGCGGGCGGTGCTGCCCGGCTTCTCCCCCGACTGGACCCACACCGACGTCACCGCGCCGCTGTATGCAGAGTCCGCCGGCTGGGACCCGGTGGCCCGCATGCAGCACATCGACCTGTTCACCTGGCTCCGCGGCGACATCCTGGTCAAAGCGGACAAGATGACGATGGCCAACTCGCTGGAGCTGCGGGTGCCGTTCCTGGACCCCGAGGTGTTCGCGGTGGCGTCACGGCTGCCGGTGTCGGCCAAGATCACCCGCACCACCACCAAGTACGCGCTGCGCCGCGCGCTGGAGCCGATCATCCCCGCCCACGTGCTGCACCGGCCCAAGCTCGGCTTCCCGGTGCCGTTGCGGCACTGGCTGCGCGCCGGTGAGCTGGTGGAGTGGGCCTACGCCACGGTGGCCGCCACCGGCGCGGACCACCTGATCGATGTCGCCGCGGTGCGCGCGATGCTCGACGAGCACCGCAGCGGGACCGCCGATCACAGCCGCCGGCTGTGGACCGTGTTGATCTTCATGCTGTGGCACGCGATCTTCGTCGAACACTCCGTGGTGCCGGCCATCAGCGAGCCGGCCTACCCGGTGCAGCTCTAAACGCTTCTCCTAACGTGCGGTTTCATCCGCAACGCGCCGCAGCGCACGTATGAAACCGCACTTCCGCGTAGGTGGAAACTATTTGAGCGCGGTGCCGATGTCGGCGGCCGCCGCGTCGCCGTAGGCGTCGGCCAGCCGGGCCAGCGCGCCGTCGCGGTCCCACGACCACTCCTGGGTTCCGGTGGACTCCAGCACCAGCACCGCCACCAGCGATCCCAGTTGCGCCGAGCGCTCCAGGCTCAGCCCGGCACTGCGGCCGGTGAGGAAACCGGCGCGGAAGGCGTCACCGACTCCGGTCGGGTCGGTCTGGGCCTTCTCCGGAACCACGCCCACGTGGACGCGGGAGCCGTCCGGGTGGACGATGTCGACACCGTTGGCACCCAGGGTGGTGACCCTCATCCCGACCTGCTTCATGACGTCGGCCTCGGTCCAGCCGGTCTTGGACAGCAGCAGGTCCCACTCGTAGTCGTTGGTGAACAGGTAGGCCGCGCCGTCGATGAGCCGGCGGATCTCCTCGCCGGTCAGCCGGGCCAGCTGCTGGGAGGGGTCGGCGGCGAACGCCAGGCCCAGCTTGCGGCACTCCTCGGTGTGCAGGAACATCGCCTCGGGGTCGTTGGCCCCGATGATCACCAGTTCGGGGTTGCCGACGTTCTCGACCACCTTGGCCAGCGAGATATTGCGGGCCTCGGACATGGCGCCGGGATAGAACGAGGCGATCTGGGCCATGTCGACGTCGGTGGTGCAGGTGAAGCGCGCCGTGTGCGAGGTCGCGGAGACCAGCACGTTGTCGCAGTTGACGCCGTGCGACACCAGCCAGTCGCGGTAGTCGACGAAGTCGTCGCCGGCCGCGCCGACCAAGGCGGCGTCACCGCCGAGCACGCCGATCGCGTAGGCGATGTTGCCGGCCACCCCGCCGCGGTGCACCACCAGGTCTTCGACCAGGAAGCTCAGCGAAACCTTCTGCAGGTGATCGGCCAACAGCTGTTCGGAGAACCGACCCGGAAAGCGCATCAAATGGTCGGTTGCGATCGAACCGGTCACCGCAATCGTCACTGACTATCCCCCTCGTGTGTGCACCGTGGACCTGAATGTGGGTTCCCACGGTAGCGGCCGGTGCAACCCGGTCCGTCGCCGGGCAGCGCCTAGCCGTCAGGCCGAGGGGCGGTTGCCGATGGTCAGTTGAACGAGTCGCCGCACGAGCACGAGCCGCCGGCGTTGGGGTTCTCGATGGTGAAGCCCTGCTTGTCGATCTGGTCGGCGTAGCCGATCTCCGCACCTTGCAGGTACGGGGCGCTCATCCGGTCCACGGCCAGCTTGACCCCGTTGAAGTCGGTGATCACGTCACCGTCGAGGGTGCGGTCGTCGAAGAACAGGTTGTAGCGCAGGCCGGCGCAGCCGCCCGGTTGGACCGAGATGCGCAGGGTCAGGTCGTCGCGGCCTTCCTGGGCCAGCAGCGACTTCACCTTGGCCGCGGCTTCATCGGTCAAGACCACGCCCTGAGACTCGGTGGTCGACTGGTCCTGAACAGTCATTGCGTCTCCCTATTGCGGTTGATTCGGGGCGGGCTCGCCTCGACTCGAAGCATCCAAGCCCACCGTCACAACGATACCGTGCGCCGAGGTGTTCCCTACTGAGCCGCCGGATCGGGGGAATCCGCCGGCCGGCTGCCGATCTGCGCCGCAAGCACCGTGGTCAGCCCGATCAGTTGGTTGGCCGCGTCCACCAGGGCCAGCCGCACGGATCCGGCGTGGTCGGCGATCGCCCGGGCGGCCACCACGCCGGCCGACCGCAGCGCCGGTTCGTCCAGGTCGATCTGACCGGCCAGCACCAGCACCGGCAGCTCCCGCGCCCGGGCCGCGGTGCACAGCGAACCGATCACCTTGCCGTGCAGGGACTGCTGGTCGAACCGGCCCTCACCGGTGACGAGGACGTCGGCATCGGCGAGGGCGGCCGCCAGACCGGTGTGGCGTGCCACGATGTCCGCCCCCGCTTCGGCGGTGGCACCCAGCGCGAGCAACGCCGCGCCGATCCCGCCGGCAGCGCCGGCCCCGGAGGCGGCGCTCACCTGCCGTCCCGCCGCGCTGTCCAGTTCGTTCGCCCACGCGCTCAGGCGGCTTTCGAGCACGGCCACGGTGGCAGCATCGGCACCCTTCTGCGGGCCGAACACCCGCGCCGCGCCCCATGGCCCCAGCAGCGGGTATTCGACGTCGCAGGCCGCGATCAGTTCTACCTCGGCGAGCCGCTGCCGGGCGGTCACCAGGCCGCCCAGTTCGTCGACCATCCCCCGCCCGCCGTCGGTGCTGGCACTGCCGCCGAGTCCGACCACGATCCGCTCGGCACCGGCCGTCAGCGCCGCCTCGATGAGCTGACCCACTCCGGCGCTGTGGGCGCCCAGCGCGGTCTGCGGCGACGGCGGGCCCCCCATCAGCGCCAAGCCGCAGGCCTGCGCACACTCCAAATAGGCGGTCTTGGATGCGACGTCCCAGAGCCATTCGGCGTCGGCCGGCTCGCCCAGCGGCCCACTGACCCGGCACCGCTGCACCGTGCCCGAACCGGCGGCGTCCAACCCGGCGGCCAGCACCGCGACGAACCCGGGGCCGCCGTCGGATTGCGGGGCGATCGCCAATCGGTCGCGGGGTCGGCTGCGGTGCCATCCGGTCGAGATGGCGGCGGCGGCCTGCACCGCGGTCAGGCTCTCGCCGTAGCAGTCCGGTGCGATCAGCACCCGCAGCACGGCCGTCCCCGGGGCGGCGGAGGTGCCGGGACCGGGGTGGTCAGCCATACCGGCAGGGTATCGAGCCACACGGACGCCGTCGGCGGCCGGGCAAGTAACCTGGCGGGCGTGAAGTTGCCGGGACGCAGGAAAGATGGGGCGGGTTCAGCGGGGGCCGCTGAACTCGTGAGTGGCGCCGTCGACCTCGACAGCGTCGATGCCGGGGACTCCGCTCGTTCCCGCGGCACCGCACCCAAGGGCCGGCCCACCCCCAAGCGCAACGCCGCCGCCAAACGTCGCGGCCCGGTGGCGCCGGCGCCGATGACCGCCGCCGAAGCCAGGGCCAGGCGCAAAAGCCTGGCCGGCCCGAAGCTGAGCAAAGAGGAGCGCCGGGCCGAGAAGGCCGAGCGGCGCGAGCGGATGGCCCAGCGCCGGGAGCGGATGATGGCCGGCGACGAAGCGGCCCTGCTCGAGCGTGACCGCGGCCCGGTACGCCGGTACGTGCGCGACATCGTCGACGCCCGCTACAACCTGCTCGGCCTGTTCATGCCGGTAGCGCTGGGCCTGATGTTCATCATGATGGCGGTCCCGCAGGTCCAGTTCTACATCTCGCCGGCGATGATGCTGCTGATGGTCGCGATGGCCGTCGACGGCGTCCTGCTGGCCCGCAAGGCCGGCAGGCTGGTCGACATCAAGTACCCGGACAACACCGAGGCCCGGTGGAAACTGGGCATCTACGCCGCCAGTCGGGCATCGACGCTGCGCCGGATGCGGGCACCGCGTCCGCAGGTGCGCCGCGGCGAACGCCTCGGCTGAGTTCGGCGCAGGGGCCGACAGCCGTGGACTCCGCAGAATTCCCGCCGGTCAGCCCGCCTGATGCGACGGTAGCTACCGCCGCCCGCGCACGGCAGAACGCCCTGACCAAGCCGGTGGGCTCGCTGGGGCGCCTGGAAGATTTGTCAGTCTGGGTGGCAGCCTGTCAAGGCCATTGCCCGCCAAGGCAATTCGACCGGGTCCGGGTGGTGGTGTTCGCCGGCGACCATGGTGTGACCCGCGCAGGGGTGTCCGCCTACCCGGCGGAGGTGACCGCGCAGATGGCCGTCAACATCGACCGGGGCGGCGCCGCCATCAACGCGCTGGCCGTCGTCGGCGGCGCCGGCGTGCGGGTGGTGGACATGGCCATCAACAGCGATGTCGGCGACTTGAGCGCCTACAAGGTGCGCCGCGGCAGCGGCGACATCGCCAGCGAAGACGCCCTGACCGCCGAGCAGACCGTGGCCGCGGTGGATGCGGGCCGCCGGATCGCCGACGAGGAAGTCGACGCCGGGGCCGACCTGCTCATCCCCGGCGACATGGGCATCGGAAACACCACTGTGGCAGCGACTTTGATCGCGGCACTGACCGGCGCCGAGCCCGTCGAGGCGGTCGGTCACGGGACCGGCATCGACGACGCCGGTTGGGTGCGCAAGACCGCGGCGGTGCGCGATGCGCTGTTCCGCTCTCGCGGGGTGTCCGATCCGCTGGGGTTGCTGCGCTGTTGCGGTGGTGCCGACCTGGCGGCACTGGCCGGGTTCTGTGCGCAGGCGGCGGTGCGGCGCACCCCGGTGCTGCTCGACGGTCTGGCGTCGAGCGCCGCCGCTCTGGTGGCCGACCGGCTGGCCCCCGGCGCGCGGGCGTGGTGGCAGGCCGGTCACCGCTCCCCCGAGCCGGCCCACGCGCTGGCCTGCGCGGCGCTGGGTCTGGAGCCGATCCTCGACCTGCGGATGCGGCTGGGCGAGGGCACCGGTGCGGCGGTGGCGCTGCCGGTACTGCGCGCGGCGGTGGCGACATTGGCCTCGATGTCCACCTTCGCCGAGGCGGGCGTTTCCGGGCCCGCCGCGGAGGCGCACGGGTGATCCGGTCGCTGGCCTCGGCGGTCGCGTTCGGGACGGCCGTGCGACTGGGCGGCGCCGGCGGTCCGCCGGGACGTGGGACGTTGACGGCCCTTCCGGTGGTCGGCGCCGTCCTGGGCCTTGTGGCGGCCGGGGTGGTCTGGGCCGGCGGGTTCGCATTCGGTCCCGGTAGCGCCTTGACCGGGCTGCTCGCGGTGGCGGTGTTGCTGGCCGCGACCCGCGGGCTGCACATCGACGGGGTGGCCGACACCGCCGACGGGCTGGGCAGCTACCGGCCCGCCGCGCAGGCACTGCAGGTGATGCGCGACGGCTCGACCGGACCGTTCGGCGTGGTCGCGGTGGTGCTGGTGATCGGCCTGCAGGCCTTGGCGTTGCCGATGCTCGATCCAGCGGGTATCGTGGTCGCGCTCTGCGCGGGGCGGGTGGCGGCGGTGCTGGCCTGTCGGCGTTCGGTGCCCGCCGCGTTGGGCAGCACGCTGGGTGCCACCGTGGCGGGCAGTCAGCCGCTGCCGGTGGCGATGGCCTGGGTGCTGGTGCTGGCAGCCGGGTCGACGGTCGCCGGTTCGGCGCCGTGGCAGGGGCCGGTGGCCGTCGCGGTGGCGCTGGGCGGCGCGTCGCTGCTGGTCAAGCATTGTGTGCGCCGCCTCGGGGGGATCAATGGCGATGTGCTGGGCGCCGCCGTCGAGTGGACCACGGCGCTGCTCGCGGTGCTGCTGGCCGCGCTCTAACCTCGCCCCGATAAGTAACAATTCTCCGAACAGATAGACATTTCTCCCCCCGGCGGGCTTATTCCCAGAGTAGGTTTGTATAAATGCCGCATTAACGGCTGGCCCACGGGAGAGGACTGACTCCGATGGCTCGGCACCACCGCTACAGCAAGCGGAGTCGCGAATCCCGCAAGGCGATGACCGAGGGCAGCAGCGACCCAGCGGACTATCCCGACGCCGATGATGCCGCGGCCGAAGATTGGCAGATGGGAACCGACGAACCCGACCCCCCGCCCGGTCCCCCACATTGAACCCGGCGGTCCAGCGAGGCTCGACGGAGGAGAGGCGAAGCTGGGACCGCCACATTGAACCCGGCGGTCCAGCGAGGCTCGACGGAGGAGAGGCGAAGCTGGGACCGCCGCATTAAACCCGCCGGTTCAGTCCAGCCGGGCCATCCAGCCGTGGGTGTCGGCGAAGGTGCCGCGCTGGATGCCGGTCAGGGTGTCGCGCAATGCCATGGTGACCTCACCAGGTGAGCCGTCGGCGATGGTGAACTCCCCGTCGGCGGACTTGACGTGTGACACCGGGGTGATGACGGCGGCGGTGCCGCAGGCGAAGACCTCGGTGATCTCGCCGGCGGCGGCCTTCTTCTGCCATTCGCCGACGTCGATCTTGCGTTCCTCGACCGCGAACCCGGCGTCAGTGGCCAACTGCAGCAACGAATCCCGGGTAATGCCGGGCAGCAGTGAGCCGGACAACTCCGGGGTGACCAGCCGCGCCGAGCCACCGGTGCCGAACACGAAGAACAGGTTCATCCCGCCCATCTCTTCGACGTAGCGCCGCTCGGCCGCATCCAGCCACACCACCTGATCGCAGCCGTTGTCGGCGGCCTGCGCCTGGGCAACCAGCGAGGCGGCGTAATTACCGCCGAACTTGGCCGCTCCGGTGCCGCCCGGGCAGGCCCGCACGTACTCCGTGGAGAGCCAGACGCTCACCGGTTTGATGCCGCCCTTGAAGTACGCGCCGGCCGGCGAGGCCATCACCAGGCAGCGGTACTCGTTGGCCGGCCGCACCCCAAGTCCCGGCTCGGTGGCGAAGATGAACGGGCGCAGGTACAGCGACTCCTCGCCGCCGGGCGCCGGCACCCAGGCCCCGTCCACGGCGATCAGCTGCCGCAGCGATTCGATGAACAGTTCGTCGGGAAGTTCCGGGATCGCCAGCCGCCGAGCCGACGCGCGCATCCGGGCGGCGTTGGCCTCCGGCCGGAACGACACGATCTCCCCGTCCGTCCAGCGGTAGGCCTTCAGTCCCTCGAAGACCTCTTGCGCGTAGTGCAGCACGACCGCCGACGGGTCCAGTTCGATCGGCCCGTAGGGCATGACCCGCGCATTGTGCCAACCGGCGTCGACGGTGTAGTCGATCGACACCATGTGATCGGTGTGGTACTTGCCGAAACCCGGTTCGGCCAAGATGGATTCGCGTACCTCGTCAGGAGTCGGGTTCGCTGTGACCGACACATGGAACTCGAGGAGGCCGCTTTTCATGCAGCGATTGTATAACCGGTGCGCTAGCGGGTTTTTGCCGTCACGAACGGCGGCTGTACCACCTCGCACTCCACCGCGCGACCTCGCACGTCGACGGTGAGTTGCGCGCCGGTATCGATGCCGGCATCGGCATCGATCAGCGCCAGCGCGATACCGGCCCGCAGCGTCGGCGAGAAGGTGCCCGAGGTGGTGATCCCGACCTGCCGGTCGCCGTCGAGCACCGCCAGATCGGCGCGCAGCACTCCCCGACCCGTGGCGCGCAGCCCGCGCAGCAGCCGGGCGGGACCGGCAGCCTTCTCCGCCAGCAGCGCGTCGCGACCGAAGAACGATTCCTTTTTCCACCCGATCGCCCAACCGCAGCGGGCCTGCAGCGGCGAGATGGCCGGCGACAATTCGTGACCGTGCAGCGGATAGCCCATCTCGGTGCGCAGCGTGTCGCGGGCGCCCAGCCCGGCCAGCTCGCCCCCGAGCTCGGTCACCGCAGCCACCAGTGCGTCGAACACCACGCCCGCCTTCTCCCAGGCCGGCAGCAGTTCGTAACCGTGTTCGCCGGTGTAGCCGCTGCGGCACACCCGCACCGGCACGCCCGCATACGAGGCATCGGCGAAGCCCATGTAGTCCATCTCGGTGGGCAGGCCCAAACCGGCCAGTACCTCGGTCGATCGCGGCCCCTGCACCGCCAGCACCGCGCGCGAACGGTGCTCGTCGGTGATGGTCACTCCGGCCGGCGCAGCCTGGTGTAGTGCAGCCACCACCGCCGCGGTGTTGGCCGCGTTGGGGACCAGAAAGATCTCGTCGTCGGCCACGTAGTAGGCGATCAAATCGTCGATGACACCACCGGATTCGTTGCAGCACAACGTGTATTGCGCCTTGCCCGGTCCGATCCGGTTCAGGTCGTTGGTGAGCGTGGCGTTGACGAACGCCGCCGCACCGGGGCCGCGAACCGTCGCCTTGCCCAGATGGCTGACGTCGAACAGGCCCACCGCGTCGCGGGTGGCGTTGTGCTCGGCCACCGTGCCGGCGTAGGACACCGGCATAAGCCAGCCACCGAACTCGGCGAAGCTGGCGCCCAGCTCACGGTGGCGGTCTTCCAGGGGTCCGTGTTGCAGTTCGCTCACGACGAGCCAGCCTAATCGGCACACTTGTGTACGTGGTTGATTGGGACGCGCTCGAAGCCGCGGGAATCGCCGACGCGCGGAGTCGCGCCGACCTCATCGAGTACCTCGACGCCCTCGGCTTCACCACCGAGCAGATGGTCGAGGCCGAGCGGCAGGGCCGGCTGTTCGGCCTGGCCGGCGACGTCGTCGGGCGCTCGGGCCCGCCCAGCTACACCCTGCGGACCGCCGCCGAGGCGTTGGCCGTGCCGGTCGGCGAGGTCGAGCGGGCCTGGACGATGCTCGGGTTGAGCGTCCCGAGTCCGGACACGCCCGCCCTGAGCCAGGCCGACGTCGACGGGCTGGCCACCTGGGTCGAGATGCGGTCCTACCTCGGCGAGCCGGTCGACGGCTTCCTGCGGGTGCTGGGGTCGACGATGGCGCGGCTGGCCGAGGCCGAGTCGTCGATGATCCGGATCAGTGAGCCCGACGTCTGGCTGGGCCACACCTTCGATGAGCTCACCACCGCGCGGGCCTGGCGCTCCGTCGCGACGTTCATCCCGCGCCTCGGCGCGATGATCGACGCCGTGCACCGCCAGCACCAGGTCAGCGCCCGAACGTTCCTGGAGGGGCTGGCGGCCGGGCCGACGTCCAGCATGGTCTGCGGCGTCGGCTTCGCCGACCTGACCGGCTTCACCGCCCTGACCCAGGTCCTCACCTCCGAGGAGCTGGCGAGCCTGCTCACCGACTTCGGCGGCAGCGTCGCCGACGTGGTGCACGCCGACGGCGGGCGGGTGGTCAAGTTCATCGGCGACGCCGTGATGTGGGTCAGCGCGAACGCGGAGCTGCTGGCGAAGGCCGCGACCGACCTGGTCAACCACCCGAAAGCCCGCAAAGTGGGCCTGCAGGTGCGCGCCGGGTTGGGCTACGGCGAACTGCTGGCCATCAACGGCGACTACTTCGGCACCCCGGTGAACCTGGCCGCGCGCCTGGTGGATGCCGCCGCCCCCCGACAGGTGCTGGCCTGCGCCGGCGTGGTCAAGGAGTTGTCCGGGTGGCCGGTCATCGCGCGAGGGCCGTTGACGCTCAAGGGATTCGAAGAGCCCGTCCCGGCATACGAGCTGGCCCTGGCCCCCGATCGTTAGGGTGGGTGCTTGTGAGCACCCAACCCGGATATCCCGCCCCCACCGTCACCGTCACCGACTCGCTGCCCTTCGAAACCAAGGGAGCCGCCGACGAGGCCGTGCTGATCGTGCCGGTCGTGTCGCCCGGCGACGAGTCTGAGCCCGTGGTCGCCGCGACCGAGCCGGCGCTTCCCGCCGAAGCGGTCGCCGAGATCGAGTCCGGGCTGCGGGCGCTCAACGCCAAGGGCGGCAGTGAGCAGGTGAACCGGCTGGTGGTGGCGTCGCTACCGGTGGCCAGCGTGCTGACCGTCGGACTGGGCAAGGCTCGCGACTCCTGGCCCGCCGATCTGGTCCGGCGCGCCGCAGGCACGGCGGCACGCTCGCTGAACGGCACCGCCGAGGTGGTCAGCACGCTGGCCGGGTTGCCCGGCGAGCCCGATGAGGATGTGGTGGCCGCCGCCGTCGAGGGTCTGCTGCTGGGCGGCTACCGCTTCACCGCGTTCCGCACCGACAAGACCGCCCCGAAAGATCCGGGTCTGCAAGCCGTCACCGTGGTCTGCGCCGCGGGCGACGCCGAGACGCGCGCGAGCCACGGCGCCGACGTCGCCGCCGCGGTCGCCACCGCGCGCGACTTCGTCAACACCCCGCCGAGTCACCTGTTTCCGGCTGAATTCGCCGAGCGGGCCCGCGCGTTGGGGGAAGCCGCCGGCCTGGACGTCGAGGTGCTCGACGAGCAGGAACTCACCGACGCCGGCTACGGCGGGGTGATCGGTGTCGGCAAGGGCTCCGCGCGCCCGCCGCGACTGGTGCGGCTGATCCACCGGCCCGCGGAGGCGACGTCAACCAAGCGGGTGGCGCTGGTCGGCAAGGGCATCACCTTCGACACCGGTGGCATTTCGATCAAACCGGCCGCCTCGATGCACCACATGACCTCCGACATGGGCGGGGCCGCTGCGGTGATCGCGACCGTGGTGCTGGCCGCGCGGCGACGGCTGCCGATCGAGGTGATCGCGACCGTGCCGATGGCCGAGAACATGCCGTCGTCCACTGCGCAGCGTCCCGGCGATGTGCTCACCCAGTACGGCGGCACCACCGTCGAGGTGCTCAACACCGACGCCGAGGGCCGGTTGATCCTGGCCGACGCGATCGTGCGGGCGTGTGAGGACGACCCGGACTACCTGATCGAGACGTCGACGCTGACCGGTGCACAGACCGTGGCGCTCGGCTCGCGCACCCCGGGGGTGATGGGCAGCGACGAGTTCCGCGACCGGGTGGCGGCGATCTCGCAGGCCGTCGGCGAGAACGGCTGGCCGATGCCCCTGCCCGACGAGCTCAAAGAAGACCTGAAGTCGACGGTCGCCGATCTCGCCAACGTCAGCGGGCAGCGCTTCGCCGGGATGCTGGTCGCCGGGGTGTTCCTGCGTGAGTTCGTGGCCGACGGGGTGGCCTGGGCACACATCGACGTCGCCGGCCCGGCCTACAACACCGCCGGCGCGTGGGGCTACACCGTCAAAGGCGGCACCGGCGTGCCGACCCGGACCATGTTCGCGGTGTTGGAGGACATCGCCGCAAACGGATAACGCCCCGCCGCGAGTCAGGCGCTGTCGTCTGCGCTCCCGGTGTGCTGCGCGGGGCGGTACGGGGTTTCCACCCCTTGTTGAAAAGACAGCGCAGCACTTTGAATCAGCATCAACACGGCGAAAACGACGACCCATACCCAGGCTTCTGTCGAGCTGAGGTGGGCTGTCACATCGGTTTTCGGCAGCGCCGCCATGGCGCGGACGATCGCCGCGATGATGACGACGGTGCTCAAATACGGAAACGCCGTCCGGATGCGCCCAGCCATGGGCCCGATCGGCGATTCGCTACGCCGTCGCCGGCGCCCGAGGAACCATCCGAGCGCGCAGACGACCCCGACGACCGCCGTGATGGGCAGCGACAACTGGTTGGCCTGATCCCACAGCGGCTGCAACGGCCGACGCGTCTGCGGATCACCGAGCGAGAGCGCCAAGTCGGTCAACGTCGCTTCCACGAAGAACACCGCGATCGGCGGGACCAGGACCGCCACGATGAACACGCAGTGTCTGATCAGTGCGCCGGCGGCACCCGAGACGAATTGCACGATGGCGTACAGCAGGATGTAGAGCGCGGCCACAAAAGATATGCCGCCCAACAGTTCCGCGGACGTGGCACGCCCGCTGGTCACCGCACAACCCTGTTCGCCCGACAGCAGACTGTATTGCGCCGCAGCCAGGAACAGCCCGAGGAATGCGTTCATCAGTGCTACGCCGGTGAGGGTTTCATGCTCGACCTCGCGTGCGTCCGGAACACCGTCGGTACGACGCCGATACGCACGATCCAGCACTAGATTGATGACGACGAACGCGAAACCGGCCAGCAGACCTGCCAGTTGCGCATAGTTACGGGCCACGATCGATATGTCGAAGCCGGTCCACAGCTCACAAGCCTCGGCGATCTGCTCAGCGGGCACCCGCGAGATATTAATGACGTGTCAGCGGCGGCAACGGTGGTTTAGCAGACTGCGTCGAGAACCGCCCGACCGCCACCTCGGTGTGTGCGCGCGATGGCGCAATGACAGGATGGTTTTCGACAGTCCACCTGGGCACCGCCCCTCCTCACCACTGACGTGGTATTCATGGGACGACGTGCAGCGACCGACCGATCGAGGAGTCAACAGCGATGGCGTTCTCAGTCCAGATGCCAGCACTCGGTGAGAGCGTCACCGAAGGAACCGTGACCCGCTGGCTCAAGAAGGAGGGCGACACCGTCGAGGCCGACGAGCCACTGCTGGAGGTCTCCACCGACAAGGTCGACACCGAGATCCCAGCGCCGGTGTCGGGCGTGCTGACCAAGATCGTCGCCGAGGAGGACACCACGGTCGAGGTCGGCGGCGAGTTGGCGCTGATCGGCGACGCCGGCGAAAGCTCCGGAAGTGCCGAGGAGCAAGCCCAGCCGGCCGAACAGCCTGCCGCTGCGGAGCCCGAGCCTGCTGCGGAGTCCGAACCGGCCGAGCCCGAGCCTGAGCCTGAGCCCGCTGCGTCCAAGCCTGCGGCGGCGGAATCGGGCGATGGCGGCACCCCGGTGCTCATGCCCGAGTTGGGCGAATCGGTCACCGAGGGCACCGTGACGCGCTGGCTGAAGCAGGTCGGTGATTCGGTGGAGGTCGACGAACCGCTGGTGGAGGTCTCCACCGACAAGGTCGACACCGAGATCCCCTCGCCGGTGGCCGGCACCCTGCTGTCGATCACCGCCGAAGAGGACGCCACCGTCGAGGTCGGCGGCGAACTGGCCAAGATCGGTTCGGCGTCGCAGGCCGCCCCGAAAGCAGAGCCCGCACCGGCACCCGAGCCGGAGCCGGAGCCGCAGGCCGAGCGCAAGCCCGAGCCGAAGCCAGAGCCGAAGCCCGAACCGAAGCCAGAGCCGGCAGCGCGGCCCGAACCCAAGCCCGAACCCGAAGCCGAGCCCGCGGCGCAGTCCTCCCCCAGCACCGACGCCACGCCGTACGTCACCCCGCTGGTGCGCAAGCTCGCCACCGACAACAACGTCGACCTGAGCCAGGTCACCGGCACCGGAGTCGGCGGGCGGATCCGCAAGCAGGACGTGCTGGCCTTTGCGGAGAAGCAGAAAGCACCGGCCGCCGAGCGTCGCTCGGCCCCGGCACCCGCGGCAGCCCCGACGCCGGCCCCGGTCTCGGCGCTGGCGCACCTGCGCGGCACCACGGCCAAGGCCAACCGGATCCGGCAGATCACCGCCAAGAAGACCCGCGAATCCCTGCAGGCCACCGCTCAGCTCACCCAGACCCACGAGGTCGACATGACCAAGATCGTGGCGCTGCGGGCCCGAGCCAAAGCCGACTTCGCCGAGCGTGAGGGCGTCAACCTGACCTACCTGCCGTTCATCGCCCGTGCGGTGATCGACGCGCTCAAGGCACACCCGAACGTCAACGCCAGTTACGACGAGGACGCCCGTGAGATCACCTACTTCGACGCCGAGCACCTGGGCTTCGCGGTGGACACCGAGCAGGGTCTGTTGTCCCCGGTGATCCACAACGCCGGCGACCTGTCGCTGGCGGGCTTGGCCCGGGCCATCACCGACATCGCCGACCGGGCGCGGTCGGGCGGCCTCAAACCGGACGAACTGTCCGGGGGCACTTTCACGATCACCAACATCGGCAGCCAGGGCGCGCTGACCGATACCCCGATCCTGGTTCCGCCGCAGGCTGCCATGCTCGGCACCGGGGCCATCGTCAAGCGGCCGCGCGTCGTCGTCGACGAGGCCGGCAACGAGTCGGTCGGGGTCCGGTCGATCTGTTACCTGCCGCTGACCTACGACCACCGCTTGATCGACGGCGCCGACGCCGGCAGGTTCGTGACCACGATCAAGAACCGCCTCGAAGAAGGCGCGTTCGAGGCAGAGCTGGGGCTGTAGCGGTCTAGGAGCTTTGGGAAGGGCGGCAAGAGGTTTCAGCTGTGGGCAACCCCATCGTCGCGATCGCCGGGTCGTCCGGGCTGATCGGTTCCGCTCTGGTGTCGGCCCTGCGTGCCGCCGACCATCGGGTGCTTCGGATCGTGCGCCGGGCACCGGCCAACGCCGGGGAGCTGCGCTGGGATCCCGAGGCCGGCGACATCGACGTGGACGCCCTGGCCGGAGTCGACGCGGTGGTCAATCTGTGCGGCATCGGCATCAGTGACCGCCGCTGGTCGGGGGCGTTCAAGCAGACCCTGCGCGACAGCCGGATCACCCCCACCGAAGTGCTGTCGGCGGCGGTGGCCGAGGCCCAGGTGCCGGTGCTGATCAACGCCAGCGGGGTCGGCTTCTACGGTGACACCGGCGCCCGCACGGTCGACGAGTCCGCCCCGGCCGGCGAGGGGTTTCTGGCCCGGCTCGCACAGGACTGGGAGTCGGCGACCGACACCGCCCGGAACGCCGGCGCCCGGGTCGTGCTGGCCCGCACCGGCCTGGTGCTAGCCCGTTCCGGCGGGCTCTTGGGCCGGCTGCGTCCGTTGTTCTCGCTGGGGCTGGGCACCCGGCTGGGCAGTGGCCGCCAATACATGTCCTGGATCAGCCTCGACGACGAAATCCGGGCGCTGCGGTTCGCCCTGGCCGAGTCGGCGATCACCGGTCCGGTCAACCTGACCGGGCCGGCCCCGGTCACCAACGCCGAGTTCACCGCCGCGCTCGGCCGGACGCTGAACCGGCCGGCACCGCTGCTGCTGCCCGGGTTCGCCGCCCGGGCCGCCTTCGGCGAACTTGCCGACGAGGGACTGCTCACCGGTCAGCGCGCCATTCCGGCCGCGTTGGAGCAGGCCGGCTTCCAATTCCGGCACAACACCATCGGCCAGGCGCTCAGCTACGCCACCGCCCGCCCTACCCCGCTTTAGCCCCGGGTAGCCTGCGAGCATGAGGTCCATCCGGTCCAGCACCGCGCCGCTGGATGTGCGCCAACTCGGCACCGTCGACTACGGCACCGCTTGGCAGCTGCAGCGTGACCTGGCCGACGCCAGGGTGGCCGGTGGCCCGGACACGCTGTTGCTGTTGGAGCATCCGCCCGTCTACACCGCCGGTCGGCGCACCGAGCCGCATGAGCGCCCGGTGGACGGCACGCCGGTGGTCGATACCGACCGCGGCGGCAAGATCACCTGGCACGGCCCCGGCCAGCTGGTGGGCTACCCGGTGATCGGCCTGACCGAACCGCTGGACGTGGTCAACTACGTACGGCGCCTTGAGGAATCACTCATCGAGGTGTGTAACACCTTGGGCCTCAATACCGTTCGGGTCGACGGCAGGTCCGGCGTGTGGTTGCCGGCCGACGGTGTCCGTCCCGCTCGCAAGGTCGCGGCGGTCGGCGTACGGGTGGCCCGCGCGACCACGCTGCACGGGTTCGCGCTCAATTGTGATTGTGACCTCAGTGCGTTCGGCTCGATCGTGCCGTGCGGGATCACCGACGCGGGCGTGACGTCGTTGTCCGCGGAGTTGGGCTTTGTGACCAGCGTGGACGATGTCCGGCGAGCGGTCGCCGGCGCGGTCGTCGACGCGCTCGACGGTGTGCTGCCGGTACGCGACCATCTCGAGCCGCGCGTAACATCGACCCGGTGAGCGCCGTCGAAGAAGGCCGTAGGTTAAGCCGTGCTGAGGCACGCAACGCCGAGACGCCGATCGAGCGCAAACCGCCGTGGATCAAAACCCGGGCCCGGATGGGGCCGAATTTCACCGAGCTCAAGGTCTTGGTGAAGCAGGAGAAGCTGCACACGGTGTGCGAGGAGGCGGGCTGCCCCAACATCTACGAATGCTGGGAGGACCGGGAAGCCACCTTCCTGATCGGCGGCGAGGTCTGTACCCGCAACTGCTCGTTCTGCTTGATCAAGTCCGGTAAGCCCCCCGAGCTGGACCGCGACGAGCCGCGCCGGGTCGCCGAGAGCGTGCAGACGATGGGCCTGCGGTACTCGACGGTCACCGGTGTGGCCCGCGACGATCTGCCCGACCAGGGTTCCTGGCTCTACGCCGAGACGGTGCGGGCCATCAAGGCCCTCAACCCGTCAACGGGTGTCGAACTGCTGATCCCGGACTTCGGCGGGCGGCCCGACCTGCTGGGCGAAGTATTCGAAACGCGCCCGGAAGTGCTGGCGCACAACGTCGAAACCGTGCCCCGCATCTTCCGGTTGATCCGGCCGGGCTTCAACTACGAGCGCAGCCTGAGCGTGTTGACCCAGGCCCGTGACGCCGGTCTGGTCGCCAAGAGCAACCTCATTCTGGGCATGGGCGAGACCCCCGAGGAGATCCGGGAGGCGCTCGCCGCTATCCACGAGGCCGGCGCCGAGCTGGTCACCATCACCCAGTACCTGCGCCCCTCCGAACGGCACCACCCGATCGACCGGTGGGTCAAGCCCGAGGAGTTCGTCGAGCACGCCCGGTATGCCGAGGAGCTCGGGTTCGCCGGGGTGATGTCGGGTCCGCTGGTTCGCTCGTCGTACCGAGCCGGCCGGCTCTACAAACAGGCCATGGCTCGTCGCGCCGAGCTGAACGGGATCGCAGCCCACGGCTGACAGCGGTCGGGGCTGCGTATCCTTGGTAGCTATGCCCAGACCGCGCACCTCCGCCGAGAACAAGGCTGCCCGGGCGGCGGCCAAAGCCACCCGCAAGGCAGCCGGCAAAGAGCGCCGCACCCAGCTGTGGCAGGCCTTCCAGCTGCAGCGCAAAGAGGACAAGCGGCTACTGCCCTACATGATCGGCGCCTTCGTGCTGGTCGTCGGGGTCACCACCGCGCTGGCGCTCAACGGCGGCACCTTCGCCAAGGTGACGACGATTCCGCTCGGCGTACTCCTGGGTGCGCTGGTGGCGTTCGTGATCTTCGGCCGCCGCGCCCAGCGGTCGGTGTACCGCAAGGCCGAGGGGCAGGCCGGTGCGGCGGCGTGGGCGCTGGACAATCTGCGCGGCAAGTGGCGGGTCACCCCCGGGGTGGCCGCCACCGGCCAGCTCGACGCCGTGCACCGCGTGATCGGACGGCCGGGCATCATCTTTGTCGCCGAGGGCTCGGCCTCCCGGCTCAAACCACTGCTCGCCCAAGAGAAGAAACGCACCGCCCGGCTGGTGGGAGACGTTCCGATCTACGACGTGGTGGTGGGTGCCGGTGACGGCGAGGTTCCGCTGGCCAAGCTGGAACGATTCCTGACCAAACTCCCGGCCAACATCTCGGCCAAGCAGATGGATTCCCTGGAATCGCGGCTGGCCGCGCTGGGTTCGCGGACCGGAACCGCGGCGATGCCGAAGGGGCCGATGCCGGCTGGGGCGAAGATGCGCGGTGTGCAGCGCGCGGTGCGCCGGCGCTAGCGGCTGCGCACCACGGCGGTCGCCGTTGCCCGGTCTTGCAGGCCGCGGCCGTCGGCGTCGGTGAACAGCGCCGGGACCACCAGCGCGATCAGCAGCCCACGGACCACGGCGCGCACGATCCCGACTCCCGGGCCGGCGCCGTCCACCGGGATCACCCGCAGCCCGCAGGCGTACTGGCCCGGTGTGAAGCCGAACAGCCGCAGCGCAGCCGCCCCGAGCACCACCCAGACGGCCAGCACCGCGGTCGCCAGCAGTTCCTGGCTCACCACGCCCAGCGCCAGGCCCAGGCCGGCGATCCCGTAGGCCACCAGCCAGTCGACGACCAGGGCCAGCACCCGACGCCCCGTCGAAGCCAACGAGCCGGGGCCGCTGGGCGGCAGACCCAGGACCTCCCCCGGGGCGCTGTCGGAGGGCTGCGGTCCGGCCGACTCCGGCCCGGACAGCCACGATGAGAAGGTGCGGCTCATGCCCCCTACGATAAGCGGGTTGGAACCCGACCCGGCTTCGGCGGGTCCTGCCGTCGTTGCGTAACCTCAGCAGCGGCAACCCCGGGCCCGACCGGGGCTACCAGCGGAGGAGAACACTTCTGTGACCGACAAGACGGCCGACGACATTCTCAAACTCGTGGCCGATGAGAACGTGGAGTACATCGACATCCAGTTCTGCGACTTGCCGGGCATGATGCAGCATCTGACGATTCCGGCGTCCACCCTCGACTCGAGGGTGTTCGAGGACGGGTTGGCCTTCGACGGTTCCTCGATCCGCGGCTTCCAGTCCATCCACGAGTCGGACATGATGCTGCTGCCGGACTTCTCCACCGCGCAGATCGATCCGTTCCGGGCGGCCAAGACCCTGAACCTGAACTTCTTTGTGCACGACCCGTTCACCCGCGAGCCCTATTCGCGGGACCCGCGCAACATCGCCCGCAAAGCCGAGAGCTACCTCACCAGCACCGGCATCGCCGACACCGCCTACTTCGGCGCCGAAGCCGAGTTCTACATCTTCGACTCGGTGAGCTTCGACTCGCAGATGAACGGCACCTTCTATGAGGTCGACTCCGATTCGGGCTGGTGGAACACCGGCTCGCCGACCGAGATCGGCGGCGGTGTCAACCGCGGCTACAAGACCCGCCCGAAGGGCGGCTACTTCCCGGTGGCGCCCAACGACCATTACGTCGACCTGCGCGACGCCATGACCACCAACCTCGCCAACGCCGGCCTGACCCTGGAGCGCGGACACCACGAGTGCGGTTCCGGCGGGCAGGCCGAGATCAACTACCGGTTCAACACGCTGCTGCACGCCGCCGACGACCTGATGCTGTTCAAATACATCATCAAGAACACCGCCTGGGCGCACGGCAAGACCGTCACCTTCATGCCCAAACCACTCTTCGGCGACAACGGCTCGGGCATGCACGTCCACCTGTCGCTGTGGAAGGACGGCGATCCGCTGTTCTACGACGAGGCCGGTTACGCCGGGCTGTCGGACATGGCGCGTCACTGCATCGGCGGCATCCTGCACCACGCCCCGTCGCTGCTGGCGTTCACCAACCCCACCATCAACTCCTACAAGCGCTTGGTGCCGCACTACGAGGCGCCGATCAACCTGGTCTACAGCCAGCGCAACCGCTCCGCGTGCGTGCGCATCCCGATCACCGGCACCAACCCGAAGGCCAAGCGGCTGGAGTTCCGTTGCCCGGACTCCTCGGGCAACCCCTATTTGGCCTTCGCGGCGATGCTGATGGCCTGTATCGACGGCATCAAAAACAAGATCGAGCCGGCCGCCCCGGTCGACAAGGACCTCTACGAGCTGCCGCCCGACGAGGCCGCCGACATCCCGCAGGCCCCGGCCACGCTGGCCCAGGTGATGGACAACCTGGAAGCCGACCACGAATACCTCACCGAGGGCGGCGTTTTCACTCCGGATCTGATCGAGAACTGGATCCGCTACAAGCGGGACCATGAGATCACGCCGATCAATCTGCGCCCGCACCCCTACGAGTTCGCGCTGTACTACGACTGCTGAGTCGAGACACTCAGAACGCGAGGTTGAAAAGGTCCGACGCATCGATCGCGTCGTCGAAGAGGCTGCCGATCCACACGACGGGGGTGGACGCGATCGCCGCCGGGATAATCTGGAAGAAGTCGACCCCGATTATCTGGAGTTGAGCCGAGATCGCATCCGACAGTGAGCCGTCCCCGATCGCCGTGTCGAACGCCTGGGTGGCACTGAGGATGGAATCGCTGGCGTTCTCCCACTGCTGGTTGAGCGGCGCGAAGAACAACTGGTCGATCAACTCCGACAGGGAGCCGGAATTCTCGAGGATGCTCGTTTCGGCCGGCACCAGATGGCCGTCCAATAGGGTTACCGTCCTGCCCAGCAGGTCCGGCAGGCGATGGAGTGCCTCAACCGCGGACAGCAGGTCGCCGGACAGGTCCGAACTGTCGATCCCGGTAAGGATGTCTTTGGCGTCGAGAAAATTCGTGCCGGCGATGCTCAACAGGTCGGTCGAATCGGCGCTGCTGCCGGCGACGGCGATACCGGCGAGCTGATCGGCGGCATCGGCGTGGGCGCCGCCCAGCCCGATCGTCAAGGCAACCGCTACCGTCCCACCGATCAAGCCGGCTCCAACACCACAGCGGTGGACGCGACCAGACATCTCCCTGCCCCCTCTGTTGTGCCGAGCCGCCGATACGCTTCAGCCGCCCCGACATGAACGTTTCCAAAGAAAAACCGTAACAGATGTTCGGAACAATTCACTGGTTTTCCGAACCGGCCGATTGCTTCGGTTGTCCACAGTTGCGGTTTCGTCCACTATTGGGTCTTTTGTCGGCCCGTGGTCCAGAGAGTGCGTCCCCGGGCTCAATCCACCACGTCACGCGCCCAGGCCGGCATGATGAATACGCCTTCGGCTTCGACCGTGACCCCGGACGCGTCGGCGATATGACCGCGGGCATACGTCTTGATGCGCTCCCGGCGGTACACCGAGGCTTCCGCGCGCAGCGGCCCCAGTGGTGTGCCGCGCAGATACTTCACGGTGATGGTGCCGGTAAACAGCGGCTTGGTCAGTCCTTCGCTGGCCGCCTCACCGAGCAGATGGTCGAGCACCAGCGCGCTCACGCCGCCGTGGACCAGCGACGGCGGACCCTCGTAAGCCGCGCCGAGATGAAAGTCGCTCCAGCAGTGACCGTTCTCGCCGTGCTCGATCACCAACGGCGGGGCGATCGGATTGCGCAGACCCACCACGGCGTTGCCCCACGCCAACGGCCGCCCGTCGACGACGTAACGCAATCCCGGTGACTCGCTGAGGATCCCGGCATGCAGCCGCTCGGTCATCTGGCGCACCGCAGTGGTCACCTCCCGGATGGTGGAGTCGTCGGCCTGAGTGCGGATGGTGGCATCGATCAGCTCACGTACCGCCTGCGCCAGCGGCCCATAGCGCTGAGAAAGCAGCGCGCTCTCGTCGGCGCTGATCGTGGGCACGTTCGAGCCCGGTCCGAAATCCACCACAGATGTTCTCCTCTAATCTCCGAATACCTTGCGCGTCACGGCCTTCGCCCGGCGCGTCACCCGCAGGTAGTTATCCAGGAACTCACCGCCGTCACCGTCGGGCCAGCCGGCGGCCACCGCTACCGCGTTCAGCGCGCGCCCTGCCCCCGGCAGCTGGTCGGTGGGTTTGCCGCGAACCAGCACCAGCGCATTGCGCGCCCGGGTCGCGGTCAGCCAGGCCTGCCGGAGCCGGTCCACGTCGTCTTCCTCGAGCAGCCCGGCCGCGGCGATGGCGTCCAGGGTCTCCAGCGTCGACGTGTTGTGCAGCGCCGGGACCCGGTGGGCGTGGCGCAGCTGAAGCAGCTGCACGGTCCACTCGACGTCGGCCAGCCCGCCCCGGCCCAGCTTGGTGTGCGTGTTGGGGTCCGCGCCCCGCGGCAGCCGTTCGGCGTCGACGCGCGCCTTGACCCGGCGGATCTCGCGCACCGCATCGCCGGACACCCCGCCGGCCGGGTACCGGGTCTCGTCGACGATCAGCAGAAACCGCCGGCCCAGGTCCGCATCACCGGCGACCCAGTGCGCCCGCAACAGCGCCTGGATCTCCCACGGCTGCGCCCACTGGTCGTAGTAGGCGGTATAGGAGGCCAGGGTGCGCACCGGCGGGCCGTTGCGGCCCTCCGGCCGCAGGTTGATGTCGACCTGCAGCGGAGGGTCGACACTGGCGGTGCCCAGCAGCGCCCGGACCTGTTCGGCGATCGAGGTTGCCCAGCGCACCGCGTCGGTGTCGGTGACCCCCTCATTGGCCTCGCAGACGAACATCACGTCGGCGTCCGAGCCGTAACCCAGTTCGCGACCACCGAGCCGGCCCATGCCGATGACGGCGATGCGCGCCGGCGCCGACTCGCCCTCGTCGCCGGGCAGGTTGACCCGGATGATCGCGTCCAGGCTGGCCTGCAGCACCGCCACCCACACCGCGGTCAGCGCCTTGCAGACGTCGCGAACCTCGAGCATGCCGAGCAGGTCCGCCGAGGCGATGCGGGCCAATTCGTGGCGGCGCAGGCTGCGCGCGGCGGCGATCGCGCGGACCGGGTCGGCGTAGCGGGCCGCCGACGCGATCAGTGCCCGCGCCACCGCGTCCGGCTCGGAGTCGAGCAGCTTCGGTCCGGCCGGGCCGTCGCCGTAGGCCTGGATGACATCGGGTGCGCGCATCAACAGTTCGGGGATGTACGCCGAGGTGCCCAGCACTCGCATCAACCGCTTGGCGACGGCGCTGCTGTCACGCAACGTGCTCAAATACCAGCGGTGGGTGGCCATCGCCTCGCTGAGCCGGCGGTAGGCCAGCAGGCCGGCGTCGGGATTGGGCGTGTCCGACAGCCAGTACAGCAGCTTGGGCAGCAGCACCGTCTGCACCCGGCCGCGGCGGCCGCTCTGATTGGTCAGCGCCGCCAGATGCGTCAGGGCGTTCTGCGGCGCCTCGTAGCCCAGTGCAGCCAGCTGTCGTTCGGCGGCGCCGGGGGTCAGGCCGCCGGCCAGCTCGAGGCCCGCGGGGCCGACCGCTTCCAGCAGCGGTTGGTAGAACAGCTTGGCGTGCAGCCGCGATACCCGCATGTTCTGGGCTTTGAGCTCCTCGCGCAGCACCCCCAGCGCGTCGTGACGACCGTCCGGCCGGACGTGGGCGGCGCGGGCCAGCCAGCGCAACGCTTCGTCGTCGTCGGGCGGCGGCAGCATGTGGGTGCGCTTGAGCCGCTGCAGCTGCAGCCGGTGTTCGAGCAGCCGGAGGAACTCATACGACGCGGTCAGGGTCGCCGAGTCCTCCCGGCCGATGTAACCGCCGGCGCCCAATGCGGCCAGTGCGTCGACCGTGGACGCCACGTGTAACGACTCGTCGCTGCGGCCGTGCACCAGCTGCAGCAGTTGCACCGCGAACTCCACGTCACGCAGCCCCCCGGGGCCGAGCTTGATCTCGCGGTCCCGGATCTCGGCGGGAACCAGCTGCGCCACCCGGCGGCGCATCGCCTGGACGTCGGCGACGAAATCCTCACGCTCGCAGGCGGTCCAGACCATCGGCAGCAGCGCGTCGACGTAGGCTCGGCCCAGTTCGGCGTCACCGGCGGCGGGGCGCGCCTTGAGCAGCGCCTGAAATTCCCAGGTCTTGGCCCAGCGCTGGTAGTAGGCGATGTGCGACTCCAAGGTCCGTACCAGCGTGCCGTGCCGGCCCTCCGGGCGCAGCCCGGCATCTACTTCGAAGAACGCCTCGCCGGCCACGTGCATCAGTTCGCCGGCGACCCGGGTGCTGACCGAGTCCGCCTCCTCGGCGACGAAGATGACGTCGACATCGCTGACGTAATTCAGTTCCCGCGCACCGCATTTGCCCATCGCGATCACGGCCAGCCGCGGCACGGCGGCGGCCTCGTGGGTGCCGCACACCGTCCTCTCGGCCACTTGCAGCGCAGCCCCCAGCGCAGCGTCGGCCAGATCGGACAGGTGCGCACCGACGGTCACGAACGGCAGTTCCGGCAGGCTCTCGATGGCCGGCGCCAGATCCAGCGCCGCCAACACCAGCAGCCGGTCGCGATACAGCGCCCGCAGCCCCTCGACGTAGGCGCCGTCGGTGATCTCGGCGACGCGCTCGGCGAACATGGCGCGCAGCGCATCCGCCGACGGCAGGGTCAGCGTGTAGTCGTCGGTGCCCTCCGGGCTCGCCAGCAGGTTCCAGGACTGCGGGTGGGCGATCAGGTGGTCCCCCAGCGCCAAGGAGGATCCCAGTATCCCGAATAACCGCCCGCGCAGACCGCGATCGGCCAGCAGCGCCGCGCTCAGCTCGTCCCAATCGATTCCCGGCGCCTCCGACAGTCGGACCAGCGTGCGCAGCCCGACATCGGCGTCGGGGGCTCGCGACAGCGCCCAGAGCACGTCGACGGTCGGTTGGTTGTAGGAGCTGTACCAGCCCAGGTGGGTCAGGTCCGCCGCGGCGTAGCGGTCGACCAAACCGAGCCTCCCGACGCTGGGCAGCTTGCGGCGCTGCGCTCCGGGGTAGGTCACGACCGTCCGGGTCAGAGGGCCAGGTAGTTCTGCAGCTCGTAGGGGGTCACGTGGCTGCGGTAGTTCGCCCACTCCTGACGCTTGTTACGCAGGAAGAAGTCGAAAACCTGCTCCCCCAACGCTTCCGCGACCAGCTCGGAGTTCTCCATCTCGCCCAGGGCGCGCTCCAAGGTGCCGGGCAGTTCGCGGTAGCCCATCGCGCGGCGCTCTTCGGGCGTCAGCGCCCACACGTTGTCCTCGGCCTCCGGGCCCAGTTCGTAGCCCTTCTCGACTCCGCGCAGGCCGGCGGCCAGCAGCACGGCGAACGTCAGGTAGGGGTTGCACGCCGAGTCCGGGCTGCGCACCTCGACGCGCCGCGACGAGGTCTTGTGCGGGCTGTACATCGGTACCCGCACCAGCGCTGAGCGGTTGGAGGCACCCCAGGACGCCGCGGTGGGCGCTTCCCCGCCGTGGATCAGCCGCTTGTAGGAGTTGACCCACTGGTTGGTGACGGCACTGATCTCATTGGCGTGCTCGAGAATTCCGGCGATGAACGACTTGGCGGTGGCCGACAGCTGCAAGGGGTCGTCGGGACTGTGGAAGGCGTTGACCTCCCCCTCGAACAGGCTCATGTGGGTGTGCATGGCTGAACCGGCGTGCTCCCGGAACGGCTTGGGCATGAACGACGCCCGCACCCCTTCCTTGAGCGCGATCTCCTTGATCAGGTAGCGGAAGGTCATCACGTTGTCGGCCATCGACAGCGCGTCGGCGTAGCGCAGGTCGATCTCCTGCTGGCCCGGCGCGTTCTCGTGGTGGCTGTACTCCACCGAGATGCCCATGGTTTCCAGCGCCTCGATCGCATGCCGGCGGAAGTTGGCGGCCGAGCCGTGGATCGCCTGGTCGAAATAGCCGGCGTCGTCGGCCGGAACCGGTGTCGTCCCGTCGTAGGGGCCGGGCTCGAGCAGGAAGAACTCGATCTCGGGATGCACGTAGCAGGCGAAGCCCAGCTCACCGGCCTTGGCCAGTTGCCGGCGCAGCACATGCCGGGACGACGCCCAGGCCGGGGAGCCGTCCGGCATGGTGATGTCGCAGAACATCCGGGCCGAGTACTGCCGGCCGTTGTCCGAGGTCCATGGCAGCAACTGGAACGTGGACGGGTCGGGGTGGGCGACCATGTCCGATTCGAAGACCCGGGCGAAGCCCTCGATCGCCGAGCCGTCGAAGCCCACGCCCTCTTCGAACGCGCCCTCGAGCTCGGCCGGCGCGATCGCGACCGACTTCAGGTATCCGAGGACGTCGGTGAACCAGAGCCGGACGAAGCGGATGTCGCGTTCCTCCAGCGTGCGGAGCACAAACTCCTTCTGACGGTCCATACCGCGAAGCGTATCAGCGGTCAGCACTTCGCATCGGTTGGCGGCAATGTGCCGTCGACCAGGTAACGCGTGGCGTAGCCGTCGACGCATTCGTTGCCCTGGAACACCACCGTGTGCTGGGTTCCGTTGAACGTCAGCAGACCTCCGCGCAGCTGCTTGGCCAGATCCACACCGGCCTGATAGGGGGTGGCCGGGTCGCGGGTGGTGGACACCACCATCGTCGGGGCCAGGTCGGGTACCGAGATGGTGTGCGGCTCGGTGGTCGGCGGTACCGGCCAGAACGCGCAGGTGCTCAGCGGCGCGTCGCCGGTGAACTTCCCATAGCTCATGAACGGCGCCATCTCACGCGAGCGCCGGTCTTCGTCGATCACCTTGGCGCGGTCGCTGACCGGCGGCTGGTCGACGCAGTTGACCGCCACCCGGGCGTCGGTGGCGTTGGTGTAGTGGCCGTTGGCGTCACGGCGCATATACAGGTCGGCCAGTCCGAGCATGATGTCGCCGCGCCCGTCGGCCAGATCCGACAGGCCGTCGTTGAGGTGCGTCCAGAACGTCGGCGAGTACAGCGCCATGATGGTGCCGACGATGGCGTCGCTGTAGCTGAGCCCACGCGAATCCTTGGTCTTGGCGCGCTTGTCCACCAGCGGGTCGACCAGGCTGTGATAGACGTCGACGGCCTTGTCCGGCTCGGTTCCCAGCGGACACTCCGGTTCCTTGGCGCAGTCCGCCGCGAAGTCGTCGAACGCCCCCTGGAAGGCCTGCGCCTGGCGCAGGTCCTCCTCGATCGGGTCGGCGTTCGGGTCAACGGCGCCGTCGAGGATCATCGCCCGGACGTTCTGCGGATAGGCCTCGGCGTAGGCCGAGCCGATCCGGGTGCCGTAGGAGTAGCCCAGGTAGGTCAGCTTGTCGTCGCCCAGGCCGGCCCGGATCGCGTCGAGGTCGCGGGCGACGTTGACGGTGCCGACATTGGCCAAGAACTCCTTGCCGGTCTTCTCCAGGCAGCGTGCGACGTAGTCCTTGGTCTCGTTCTCGATGCGCTCCACGCCCGCCGGGCTGTAGTCAACCTGGTTGAGGGCTCGCAGCCGGTCGTTCTCCTTATCGGAGTTGCACCAGACCGCCGGTCGCGACGACGCCACCCCGCGCGGGTCGAACCCGACGAGATCGAAGCGCTCGCGGACTTTGCGCGGCAGCGTCGAGACCAGGCTGACGGCGGTTTCGATCCCCGATTCGCCCGGGCCGCCCGGGTTGATCACCAGTGAGCCGATCTTGTCCCTGGTCGCCGGGAATCGGATCATGGCAAGCCGCGCGACGTCGCCCTGCGGTTTGGCGTAGTCGACGGGCACCGCGATGAATCCGCACTGGGCGTCGTCGGGCACCTTGATGTTGGTGTCGGCGGTGAACCGGCACTTGTCCCACTGGACCGGCTGGCCGACCCGCGGCGCGGCCAGCACCGCGTGGCCCGGCGTCATCCGGGTGCAACTGCCGACCGTCAGGACCACCACCGCGATCGCGAGGCAGGTCAGGGTGGTACGCGCGATCCTGTCGCGGCGGGTCGGCGGGGTCATGACACCACATGCTGCCATGCACAGCTGGGCGCAGCCGGACACCGGGCGCTCAGCGCGTGGCGTCGACCAGTTCCCTCATGCCCAGGTCGAAGTCATCGGCGAGTTCCCACAGGTCCGGCAGGAGCTCGGGACAGCTGATCACCCCGACGTTGAGGTGCCCGTTCAACGACATCACGGTCACGTTCAGCCCCGAGCCGTGGAAGATCGGTCCCAACGGGTACATCGCGGCGATCTCGCAGCCCAGGTAGTACAACGGCATCTGCGGGCCCGGGACGTTGGAGACCACCACGTTGTGCACCGGGCGGGCGGAGGTGAGCCGGCTTTTGGCATAGACCCGCATCGCGACACCGAACACCGCCGGCGCGGCGAACTGCGACCAGTCCTGCAACAGGGTCGCACCGATGGCCGAACTGTGCTGCTTGGCCACCGCGTTGGCCTCGGAAATGGCCTTGAGCCGCTCGACCGGGTCGGCGATCTGCGTTTCCAGCCGGGAGAACATCCCAGACACCTGGTTGCGGCCCGGACGGTCGGACTTGCCGTGCACCGATACCGGCACCATGGCCACCAGCGACGACTCCGGCAGCTCGCCACGGGCGCTCAGAAACTGCCGTAACGCCCCCGACACCAGGGCCATCACCACGTCGTTGACCTTGACGCAGAAATGGTCCTTGACCTTCTTGACGTCCTCCAGATCGAGCTGGGTGTAGGCGACGTTGCGGTGGCCGCTCACATTGGCGTTGAACGCGGTCTGGGGCGCGGCGAACGGCGCGGCCATCGTCTCGCCGGTACGCACCCGCTGCACCGTCTTGGCCACCGACGACACGGTGCGCGGCAGCACGTTGACCAGGTTCAGGGGCCGGCTCACAAACCGGGCCAGCCCGCCTGCCACGATCGCCAGCCCGCTGGCGTCGCCGGCGCCCTCGACCGGCTCCGGGCGCGGCGCGTCGACCTCGGTGCTGCACATCTGCGACAGCATGTTGGCACCGGTGACCCCGTCAACACCGGCGTGGTGCATCTTCGTCAGCACCGCGATGCGGCCGCCCTTGGCCGCGTCGGTCCCGTCGAGCCCCTCGATCACCCACGACTCCCACAGCGGCCGGGTGCGGTCCAGTGGCAGCGAGACGATGTGCCCGGCGATCTCGGACAACTCCACCCGCCCGCCCGGCGGGGGCAGCCCGATGCGGTGCACGTGGTGGTTGATGTTGAAGTCGCGGTCCTCCACCCAGACCGGGTGGTCGAGGTTGAGCGGGTTGTCGGCGAGCTTTTCCCGGAACTGCGGCATCGCGGTGATGCGCTGCGCGAGTTCGTCGCGGAGCCGGTCGAAGCTGTAGCCGCCCGGCATGGTGGCGGCGTCCAGCTCCAGGATCGAGCAGACATGCAGGGGCTGTTGCGGCGTCTCCAGGTAGAGGAAGCTGGCGTCGAGTCCGCTGAGCCACTGCATGTCGCCGATCGTAGGCCGGTGTGACGGATCGGGTGTGAGGAAATGCACTCCACCTGTCGGTTCAGCTGCAGCGCCGCAGGTGGCACACTGGCTGATGTCAGACGACCCGGGGACCCGGCATGGGCTTCGAGGATCGACCCGACCACTTCGAGGGACAACGATGTCTGAGCACGTCTATGGCGCTTCGCCCGAGCCTGTCCGTATTGCTCCGCAGACCCGCGTTCACCATCTGCAACAGATGAAGGCCGAGGGCCGCAAGTGGGGCATGCTGACGGCCTACGACTACTCCACCGCCCGAATCTTCGACGACGCCGGCATTCCGGTGCTCTTGGTCGGTGACTCGGCCGCCAACGTGGTCTACGGCTACGACAGCACCGTGCCGATCTCCATCGACGAACTGATCCCGCTGGTCCGCGCGGTGGTTCGCGGCGCTCCGCATGCGCTGGTGGTCGCCGACCTGCCGTTCGGCTCTTATGAGAGCGGCGCCGCGATGGCGCTGGCCACCGCCACCCGCTTCATGAAGGAGGGCGGCGCGCACGCGGTCAAGCTCGAAGGCGGGGAGCGGGTGGCCGACCAGATCGCGACGCTGACCGCCGCCGGCATCCCGGTGATGGCCCACATCGGATTCACCCCGCAAAGCGTCAACACCCTCGGTGGCTTCCGGGTGCAGGGTCGCGGTGATGCCGCCGAGCAGACCATCGCCGATGCGATCGCGGTGGCCGAAGCGGGTGCGTTCGCGGTGGTAATGGAGATGGTGCCGGCCGAGCTGGCCACCCAGATCACCGGCAAGCTGACGATTCCCACCGTCGGGATCGGCGCCGGCCCCAACTGCGACGCCCAGGTTCTGGTGTGGCAGGACATGGCCGGTATGACCACCGGCAAAACCGCCCGATTCGTCAAGCGCTTCGGCGATGTGGGAGCTGAATTACGTCGCGCGGCAACGCAATACGCCGACGAGGTGGCTGCCGGGACGTTTCCCGCCGAGGAGCACTGCTTCTAGGCCGACTGCTTTGAGAACGCGGTGTCCGGGCGGTCGGGATGTGACAGGCTGGAGGCGTGTCGGCAACCGACCCGAACACCGCTCAATATCGCGAGGTGGAACGCAAATTCGACGTTGACGCGTCGGCCATCTCGCCGTCCTTCGACGGCATCGCCGGGGTCGCCCGAGTTGAGCAGTTGCCGGAACAGGCCCTGGCGGCGGTGTACTTCGATACACCCGGCCACGACCTGGCGGCCCGACGAGTCACATTGCGCCGGCGCACCGGCGGTTCCGACGCCGGCTGGCACCTGAAACTTCCGGCCGGGCCGGACACCCGCACCGAGGTGCGCGCACCCCTGGGCCCGAAGATTCCGGACGAACTGCTCGACGTGGTGACGGCAATCGTCAGGGATCGGCCGCTGGCACCCGTGGCACGAATCTGTACCGCCCGCAGTGTGGTGGTGCTGCGCGACGATCGGGGTGAAGTGCTGGCTGAGTTCTGCGACGACCAGGTCACCGCGTCGGCCGAAGGCTCCGAGCACGAGCAAGCCGAACAGCACTGGCGGGAATGGGAACTGGAACTGGGCTGCGGGGACCTCGAGTTGCTGGACCGGCTGAGCCACCGGCTGCTCGACACCGGCGCCGAGCCGGCCGGCTACGGCTCCAAACTGGCCCGGGTGCTCGGAGCGCCGGCGGTGCCCGCGCACCCGACCGACCGCCTGCATCGGGCGCTGGCCGAGCAGATCGAGCAACTGCTGGTCTGGGATCGCGCAATGCGTGCCGACGCCGATGATGCGGTTCATCAGATGCGGGTGACGATCCGACGGATCCGCAGCCTGTTGCACGGCGAGGAGTCGGCCCACGCCCGGCTGCTCGGCGAACTGCAGGAATTGGGTGCGGTGCTCGGTGTCGCCCGCGACGCCGAGGTCCTGGCCCAGCGCTATCAGCAGGCGCTCGACGAGCTGAGGCCTGAGCTGCTCCGTGGGCCGGTCGGCGAACGGCTGGTCGGCGGTTCGCTGCGCCGCTATCAGGCGGGACGACGGCGCAGCCTGGCCGCGATGCGCTCCCCGCGCTACTTCCGGCTGCTCGACGACCTCGACGATCTGATCAGCGCACCTGCCGCCGAGCAGTACGCCACCGTCGACATCGCCTACCGGCGGCTGCGCAAGGCGGCCAAGGCCGCCAAGACGGCCGCCGACCGCGACGCGGCGCTGCACCGGATCCGCAAGGCCGCCAAGCGGCTGCGCTACGCCGCCGCAGCCGCGGATAAGAAGAAGATCGCCAAACGGGCGAAGACGATTCAGAGCCTGCTCGGCGACCACCAGGACAGCGTGGTCAGCCGGGCGCATCTGCTTCAACAGGCCGATGCCGCGGCGGCCGCCGGCCAGGACACCTTCACCTACGGGCTGCTGTATGCCCGCGAGGCCGACCTCGCCGCGCAGAGTCGGGCGAAGTTGCGGCCCGCGCTGCGCAAGCTCGACCGGGCGGTTCAGTGAGACTCGCGGAGGAGAGGCGAAACTGGGACCGCCCCATGAACCGGGCGATCTAGGCGGACGAGCCGGCCGGTAAACCGGATTGTGTTCCCGGAGTGAATGCCGCACGGCAGCGCCGCCACCCGGCCCAGCGGCACAGATCAACCAACGAAATACGCTGTGTCAAAAAGCATTTGAAGCGGGCTATTCCCCGGCGGATATGCCCGCCAGGGCGTCCAGTACCCGATCGATGAACCGGTCGGCGTTACCACGAAGGCTGTCGTTCGCGTGTTGGGTCGTGTCGACCTCAATCGGATTCCCGGATGCAAAGCGCACCACCATGGCGCGCCGATACGTTCGCTGCCCGAAAGCGTCCGCCGAACCATAGGCGTTGACGTCGACCCCAGTGATCTGGCTCAGCGGGCGGATCAGCGCAACCAGATCCTGCTCCTCCGCAGCGTCCGCGATGTAGTCCAGCTGTCCGATCGCGTGCCTGTCGATCCACACAAGACGGCGCTGCTGATCTGGCAACGTCTCGCGGGCGAAGCCTTCAACCGGCCATCGCCTAACCAGCTCGCCGATCTGCTCAACCACGATCCTGGGCGGCCGCGACCAGTCCGGAAATACGTCCCGGGCTATCCGCCGGAGTTGTTCTTCGTTCGTCATGGACGACAAGTTAACCCGCAATGCTCTCTCCCGCAGTCCACCACGCAGCCCCTGGAATATGCAGCAGTGGCCGTTCCGAACCGTCCGTACACCGTGGCGCGCACCCTCGGTGCTGCACTTGGCGGAATTTCGCTTGCCCCGGGGGGCAAAGCATCTCCCCCGCAAGGGATTTCATAGCTAGTCTGCTCCGCATGACGCCCCCGCCCGAACCCGAACCGACCGCCGCGCAGAACCCTGGGCGGGCTGTCCGGCGCCTCTCCGCGGAGGAAGGGCACGCCATGGCAGAGCAGATTCGCACCAAGCGGGTTAGCCAACGCCCCCCGGCCAACCCGCCGTTGGACATCCCTGAGGCGTTCTCCACGCCCGAGCCGGTGCGCACCGGGTCGGACAGGCTCCGCCGACCGCCACCACTCCAGCGCAACGCCGCAATCAACAAAAGGGCTAAACGCGCCGGTCAACGTTGCAGGGCGGACGAGTTGGCCTGTAAGCCGGATTCTGTTCCGCACCGCTTACGCGGTGCGGCGGCGACCATCCATCTGGGCACACCGTCGCCGGGTACCTCAAGCGGCCTACCCGCAGATTCGGGCGAGCAGCCCTCGAACACCTGCGCGACCGCACCGTAATGCGGTCTTCTTGGCCTTGCTTCGGGTGGGGTTTACCGAGCCGCCCCGGTCACCCGGGACGCTGGTGCGCTCTTACCGCACCGTTTCACCCTTACCACCTCACGGTGGCGGTCTGTTTTCTGTGGCACTATCCCGCGAGTCACCTCGGATTGCTGTTAGCAATCACCCTGCTCTGTGAAGTCCGGACTTTCCTCGACCCGCTTGTGGCGAGCCGCGGCCGCCCGGCCAACTCGTCCGCGCTGATCACCGTACCGGCAAGCGTCGGTGCAGGCCAACCGGCATGATGACGCTGTGGGAGCACACGCGACAACACCGTGGCGGCGGCGGGTGGACGCCGGCGACTGGGACGCCATCGCCGCCGAGCTCGACGACTGCGGCGGCGCGCTGTTGCCCCGGCTGCTGACGGTGTCAGAGGCCGCGCGGCTACGCGGTGTCTACTCCGACCATGAGCGCTTCCGCGCCACCGTCGACATGCAGCGCCATCGGTACGGGTCCGGCCAGTACCGCTACTTTGCGGCACCGATGCCCGAACCCGTCGATCACCTCAAGCGGGCGCTGTATCCGCACCTGCTGCCGATCGCCCGGGACTGGGCGGCCCGACTGCGGCGAGAGGCACCCTGGCCGGACGACTTCGACGAATGGCTGGATCGCTGCCACCGGGCCGGGCAGACCAAACCCACCGCACTGATGCTGCGTTACGGTCAAGGTGATTGGAATGCACTGCACCGGGACCTTTATGGCGAGCTGGTATTTCCACTGCAGGTGGTGATCAACCTCAGCGACCCGGCCACCGACTACACCGGCGGCGAATTCCTGCTGGTCGAACAGCGTCCGCGAGCCCAATCCCGGGGCACTGCAACGCAATTGCCGCAAGGGCACGGCTATGTGTTCACCACCCGCGACCGGCCGGTGCGCTCCACCCGCGGCTGGTCGACGGCGCCGGTGCGCCATGGCGTCTCGGCCATCCGCTCCGGCGAGCGTTATGCACTGGGTCTGATCTTTCACGACGCCGGGTGACCAACCTGCCGTCGCAGCAAGATCACGTTGTCGATCAGGGTGGCGGCCTGCCCGTCGGGCCCGACCGCGTCGCGCTCGACGGTCTCCGCCCGCAGCCGTTCCCACTGCTTGTCGTCGAGCGCCAACCCCGCCAGGACCTCGTCGACCGTGGCGAAGTGATGCTCGTGAGCCTGCTCACCTGCCCACGGCGGCGCGGCGCCGTGATCGACGATCAGCAGCCGCCCACCCACCGCCACGGCATCGGCGGCGCGACGCAGCACCGTCTCGCGGTCCAGCCGCGCCGGGGAGTGCAGGAACTGCGCCGAGACCAGGTCGAACCGGCCGGCGGGGAAGCTGGTGGACAGGTCGTGGCGCTCGAAGCGGATGCGTGAGGACACATCTCGTTGTGCCGCCGCGGTCCGCGCTCGCCTTAACGCGTTGTCGGAGACGTCGACGGCGACCACCTGCCAACCGTCCTCGGCCAGCCAGACCGCATCCGCGCCCTCACCGCAACCCAGGTCCAGCGCCCGGCCCGGCGCCAGATCAGCGGTGACCTCGGCGAGGTGGGCGTTGACGTGCCCGCTCCATATCCGCTCATCGCCGCCGTAGAACTGCTCCCAGAACTCCCGGGCGTCCTGCACCGGCTCAGTCATCGCTCGACGCTCCCGGGCAGCGGTAAGCCGTAATCTTCGGCCGCCAGGCTCTGCACCACCGCCGCTGCGGCCCGAGAGCCTGCAGCGACGGCTGCGGCGACCTGTGGCATCTCCCCGGTCAGATCCCCGGCGGCGAACACCCCGGGAACCGAGGTGCGACACAGCGGATCCACGTTAACCGGGTCTTCGGCGGCGGGGCCGGGTCCGGTGATGTCCACGCCGAGCCGCTCGGCGAGCTGATCCCGCTGCCGCAGGCCCGTCGCGACCAGTAGCCCGCGGCGCGGAAGTCGGCTGCCGTCGGCGAACACCACCGCCGCCAATTCACCATCAGCTGCCTGCAGCGCCGCTACCGGCCGCTCGTCGACCTCGATGCCGGCACCGGCCAGTCGGGTTCTGCCTGCGTCGTCGAGATCGGCGGAACCGTCGCAGAGCACCACGATGTCGTCGCTCCAGCACCGCAACAACAGCGCCAGATGCACCGCCCGGTCGCCACCAGCCAGTACCGCCAGCGGCTGGTCGGCCACCTCCCAGCCGTGGCAGAACGGGCAGTGGAAAACCGAACGGCCCCATAGGCTGTCCAAGCCGGGCAACTCCGGCGGCAAGTAGGCCATGCCGGTGGCCAGCAGCACCCGGCGGGTCCGCTGGCTGGTCCCGTCGGCCAGGTGCACGGCGAAAACCCCGTCGACGCGGCCGACGTCGGCCACCTCGGCGGCGTGGACTTGTACACCGTAGGAGGCGAGCTCGCGGCGGCCGAGCGCGTAAAGCTCAGCGGGTGGGCGGCCGTCGTGCCCCAACAAACCGCCGATGCCGGGTGCGGTCAGGTTGCTCTGCTCCCCCGCGTCGATCACCAATGTCTTGCGCCGGGCGCGGCCCAGCACCAGGCCCGCGCTCAGCCCGGCCGCCCCGCCGCCCACCACGATGCAGTCCCAGATTTCGTTCATGCATCCGAGCCTGCAGGCCAGCCGGCAGAATTGGCAAGGCGATTTGCCAACTGGGCAAGTCCGCCGGGTGCCGGTCGACCGGCGTGACAGCGCCCACGCCGGTGCGAGGCGAGGCGTTCTTCTGGCCCGTCCGCCGCCACAGCGAACCCGACTCCTAGCATCGTTGAGTGGGTCTATTCGGGCGTAGCCACGAAGTACCGGACGAGCAGCGAGAGATAAGGTCTCTTATGGGCAGGATCTACGACAACGTCGCCGAACTGGTCGGGCACACCCCGCTTGTGCGGCTCAACCGGGTGACCGACGGGCTCGGCGCCCAGGTCGTGGCCAAGCTGGAGTTCTACAACCCGGCCAGCAGCGTCAAAGACCGCATCGGGGTGGCGATCATCGATGCTGCCGAGCGATCCGGTGAACTGCGGCCCGGCGGCACCATCGTCGAAGCGACCAGCGGCAACACCGGCATCGCGCTGGCGATGGTCGGTGCGGCACGCGGGTACAAGGTGATCCTCACCATGCCGGACACGATGTCCACCGAACGCCGGGTGATGCTTCGCGCCTTCGGCGCCGAGATCGTCTTGACGCCCGGCGCCGAGGGCATGTCCGGCGCGGTGGCCAAGGCCAAGCAGATCATCGCCGACACCGACAACGCCGTCGCCGCCGATCAGTTCGCCAACCCCGCCAACCCGCAGATCCATGCGACGACGACCGCTGAGGAGATCTGGACGGACACCGCGGGCGCCGTCGACGTCTTCGTCGCCGGCATCGGCACCGGGGGAACGCTGACCGGGGTGGGCCACGCCCTCAAAGAACGCAAGCCCGAGGTCAAGATCGTCGGCGTCGAGCCCAAGGAGTCCGCGATTCTCAACGGTGGCGACCCCGGGCCGCACAAGCTCCAGGGCCTCGGGCCGAATTTCGTACCCGAGGTGCTGGACCGGGACGTCTACGACGAGATCATCGATGTCGGATTCGAGGACGCCATTCGGGTGGCCCGCGAGCTCGGCACCGACGAAGGCATCCTCGGTGGAATCTCTGCGGGTGCAAATGTCTGGGCCGCTCTGGAACTGGCCAAACGCCCCGAGAATGCCGGCAAGCTCATCGTCGTGGTCATCCCCGACTTCGGCGAGCGATACATCTCCACACCGCTGTTCGAGCACATCAGGGAATGACCACTCAATGAGCCTGCTATCGGCTATCCGCGAAGACCTGCGCAACGCGCGCGCGCACGACCCGGCGGCACGTGGGGACGTGGAGAATGCGCTGGTCTATTCGGGTCTGCATGCTATCTGGGCGCACCGTGTGGCACACCGGCTTTGGTCCCGGCCGGCACTGCGCGGCGTCGCCCGGCTGCTGTCCCAGGCCACCCGTCTGGCCACCGGGATCGAGATCCATCCAGGCGCAACCATCGGCCGGCGGTTCTTCATCGACCACGGTATGGGCGTCGTGATCGGCGAGACCACCGAGATCGGCGACGACGTGATGCTCTACCACGGGGTGACGCTCGGCGGCCGCTCGCTGAAGCGGGGCAAACGGCACCCTACGGTAGGTGACAGGGTGACCATCGGCGCCGGCGCAAAAGTGCTGGGGCCGTTACGAATCGGCGACGATTCCGCGATCGGCGCCAATGCGGTCATCACTCATGACGTGCCGGCGAATTCGATCGCCACCGGAATTCCCGCGGTGGTGCGCGCCCGCACCGAGAACCAGCGCGAACCCGGCGTGGACCCGACGTCCTACATCGACCCGGCGATGTACATCTGACATTGCACGGCCCCGCCATCTGCTGGCAAGCTGATTTGCCATGTCGGCAAATGACGAGGAAAGCGGTGTCGATCTGCGGGTACGGCGACGGCTGCGCGAGCTGCGCACGCAGCAGGGCCTGACGCTGGAGGACGTGGCCACTCGCGCCCGCATCGACGTCTCCACGCTGAGCCGCCTGGAGTCCGGCAAACGGCGCTTGGCGCTGGATCATCTGCCCCGGCTGGCCGAGGCCCTCGCGGTCACCACCGACGAGTTGCTGCGCGCCCCTGAACGCCCCGACCCGCGGGTGCGGGGTGCCTCGCAGACCCACCATGGCATCACCTACTGGCCGCTGACCCGGCACGGGCCGGCCGGTGGTCTGCACGCCTTCAAGATCCGGGTCAGCGTGCGGCGCCGCCGCCCGGCCGAGTTACCGGTGCACGAGGGCCACGAGTGGATGTACGTGCTGTCCGGGCGCCTGCGACTGGTGCTTGGCGACGACGACTTCCTGATCGGCCCGGGCGAGGCCGTCGAATTCTCCACCTGGACCCCGCACTGGTTCGGTGCGGTCGACGGGCCCGCCGAGGCGATCATGCTCTTCGGCGCCCACGGTGAACGAGTGCACCTGCACGATTGAGGCCGACTAGAGATAGGCCGTCTGGTTCACCAGCCGCACCGAAGCGGGCCCGTCTGCGAAGAACTCGGCGATGCTCAGCGACGCCAGATCCAGGTGCAGCCGGTAGAGGATCGCCGGACCGGCGTCCAGCGCCAGGCGCAGGACGGTCTTGATCGGGGTCACGTGCGACACCACCAACACGGTGGTACCGCGGTGTTCGGCGACGATCCGGTCGCGCGCCCGTCCCACCCGCTGCTGCACCGCATCGAAGCTCTCCCCCTCCGGTGGCTGCGTGGAGGTGTCCTTCAGCCACCGCCGGTGCAATTCCGGGTCGCGTGCAGCCGCCTCGGCGAAAGTCAGCCCCTCCCAGGCCCCGAAGTCGGTTTCGGTCAGGTCCTCGTCGACGGTCACGTCCAGGTGCAGCAACTTGGCCGCCGCGGTGGCCGTGTCATAACAGCGCTGCAGCGGCGAACTGATCACCGCCGAAATGCCGCCGCGCCCAGCGAGATAGCGTGCCGCCGCATCGGCCTGCGCCCGACCGGTGTCGGTCAGCGGCGGGTTGCCCCGTCCGGAGTAGCGGCGCTGCACCGACAGTTCGGTCTGCCCGTGCCGCAGCAGCAAAAGTCGGGTGGGCGTTCCTGTTGCGCCCGTCCAGCCCGGCGCCGTTGGCGGTGAAGGCTTTTCGGGCTTCTCCTGGACCGGTTTCACGGGCTCGGCCGAAGCCGGCTCAGCACCGGCCAACGCGGCCGCGGCGTCCATCGCCTGGTTGGCCAGCCGGTCGGCGTGCGAGTTCTTCTCCCGCGGAATCCAGCTGTAGCGGACGTGGTCGAACTTCGCGGCCAATTCGCGGGCCTGCCGATGCAGGGTGATCAGGTCGGGATGCTTGACCTTCCACCGCCCGGCCATCTGCTCGACCACCAGCTTGGAGTCCATGAACACCGCGACCTCGGCGGCGCCCAACCGTGCCGCCTCGGTCAGACCGGCGACCAGGCCACGGTATTCGGCGACATTGTTGGTGGCCGTGCCGATCGACTCCCGAGCTTCGGCCAGCACCTCGGCGCGATCCGCGGACCACACCACCGTTCCGTAGCCGGCCGGCCCCGGGTTGCCGCGCGACCCGCCGTCGGCTTCGACGATGACCTTCATCCCACGACCTTCATCGGCGCCGCACTAACCAAAGTCCTTGACCCGCAGCAGGATCGCACTGCACTCCGGACAGCGCAGCACCTCCTCCGGCGGAGCCGCCGAGATCCGCGCCAGCTCGCCGCGGTCGATCTCGATCCGGCAGGCCCCGCACTGGCCGCCCCGTAGCGGTCCGGCACCGACGCCGGCGGATGCGCGCTGCCGCTCATAGAGCGCCAGCAGCTCGGCGTCGATTGCTGCGGCCAGCTGCTCGCGGCTCGCCGCACGCTGGGCGCGGGTGGCCTCGATCTCCCCCGAGGCGGTGTCCAGCGTCTGCTGCACCCGGGCCAGGTCGGCGGCCAGTCCGTCGATCACGGCCGACTCGGCGGTCGCCTGGGCCTGCAATTGCTCGCGCTGCTCCAGCAGCTCCAGCAGCGAATCCTCCAGGCTGGCCTGGCGGCGCTGCAACGTCTCCAGCTCGTGCTGCAGGTCGGTGACCTGCTTGGCGTTGACCTGCCCTGAGTCCAGTAGGGCGCGGTCACGGTCCTCGCGCTGGCGCACCGCGTCGATCTCCGACTCGAAGCGGGCGGCCTGGGCGTCCAAGTCCTCCAACGCCAGTTCCAGCGCGGCCATCCGGTCGGAGGCGGTGGTGTGGTCGGCCTGGATGCGCATCCGGTCCTGCTGTTCGGGCAAATGACCGGCCCGGTGCGCGAGCCGGGACAGTTCGGCGTCGATCTCCGACAATTCCAGCAGCGAACGTTGCTGTGCCACTTCGGCCTTCATTGCCGGTCTCCTTCGCAAGCGAGGTTCCAGGGGTCGGTGCGCAGCGCGCTGACGCGCACCGGCACGGCCGCACCGAAGTGCGAACGGAGCACGTCGGCGGCTTGCGCGCACCAGGGGTATTCACTGGCCCAGTGCGCCACGTCGACCAGCGCCACCGGTGACCGTCGGGAGTGCTCGTCGGCCGGGTGGTGGCGCAGATCCGCGGTGAGGAAAACCTGGGCGTCGGCCTTGGCCGCCGCATCCAGCAGCGAGTCTCCGGCACCGCCACAGACCGCGACCCGCGACACCGGCAGATCCGGATCCCCCGCCGCGCGCACCCCCCATGAGGTGGCGGGCAGCCGGGCAGCGACCCGGGCGACGAAGGCGCTCAGCGGCTCCGGCGCTGCCAAGGTGCCGATCCGGCCGATCCCGACACCGGCCGGTAGCGGCTGCAACGCGAAGACGTCGAACGCCGGCTCCTCGTAGGGGTGCGCAGCCAGCAGCGCCGCACGGACCCGGCCGCGGAACCGGGCCGGCGCCACCACCTCGACGCGGTCCTCGGCGACGCGCTCCACCGCGCCCACCTGGCCGATCGTGGGCGCCGCCCCGTCGCCGGGCAGGAACTGCCCGGTGCCGGTCACGCTCCAGCTGCATTGCGCATAGTCACCGATGTGCCCCGCCCCGGCGGCGAACACCGCGGCCCGCACCGCCTCGGCGTGCTCGGTCGGGGCGTAGATCACCCACTTGTCGGTGTCGGGCGCACTCGGCGCCGGTTCCAGCACGGCCTCCACGGTCAGCCCCAGCGCCTCGGCCAGCGCATCCGATACCCCGGGGTTGGCCGCGTCGGCGTTGGTGTGAGCGGTGAACAAGGCACGTCCGGAACGGATCAGCCGGTGGATCAGGGCTCCCTTGGCTGTGCTCGCCGCCACGGTGTCCACCCCGCGCAACAGCAGCGGATGATGGGCCAGCAGCAGGCCACCGTCGGGAACCTCATCGACCACCGCGGCGGTGGCGTCGACGGCGACCGTCACCGAGCTCACCAGCTCGTCCGGATCGCCGCAAACCAGCCCGACCGAATCCCAGGACTGGGCCAGCTCCGGCGGGTAGGCGGCGTCCAGCACGTCGATGACGTCAGCCAGCCGCGCAGTCACACTTCAAGACAGTAGTGCGCCACCCGGCGGGCTCGCCGCGCACGTCGGGGACAATGGGCTCGTGACGCGCACGACCACTGCCACCGCCGAGCTGGTGATCTTCGACCTGGACGGCACCTTGACCGACTCCGCCGCCGGGATCGTCGCCAGCTTCCGCCACGCGCTGGACCACATCGGGGCGCCGGTGCCCGGCGGCGATCTGGCCCAGTGGCTCGTCGGCCCGCCGATGCACCACACGCTGGCCGCGATGGGCCTCGGCGAACAGACCGACGCGGCGATCGCCGCCTACCGCGCCGATTACACCAGCCGCGGCTGGCGGATGAACACCATGTTCGACGGCGTCACCGCGCTGCTGACCGACCTGCGGGCCGCCGGCGTGCGGCTGGCGGTGGCCACCTCCAAAGTCGAGCCGACCGCACGCAAGATCCTGGCCCACTTCGGGCTCGACGGGTTTTTCGACGTGGTCGCCGGCGCCAGCGTCGACGGCAGCCGCGCGGCCAAGTCCGACGTGCTGGCCCACGCGCTGGAGCAGCTGGCGCCGCTGCCGGACCGGGTGCTGATGGTGGGCGACCGGCGCCACGACGTCGACGGGGCGGCCGCGCACGGTATCGATACCGTGCTGGTCGGCTGGGGTTACGGGCAGGCCGATTACGACGACGCCGAGACGGGTCCGGCCGCCCGCGTCCAGACCGTCGCCGAGTTGCGGGAGGTGCTCGGTGTCTGAGCCGGCATTGCATGTCACGTTCGTCTGCACCGGCAACATCTGCCGTTCCCCGATGGCCGAGAAGATGTTCGCCCATGAGCTTGCGCAGCGTGGCCTGGGTGATGCGGTGCGCGTCACCAGCGCCGGGACCGCGGATTGGCACACCGGAAAGGGCGCCGACGAGCGCACCAATCGGGTGCTGCTCACCCACGGCTATCCGGTGGAGCACAGCGCCGCCCAGGTCGACGCCGACCACATGTCGGCCGATCTGGTAGTCGCGCTGGGGCGCAACCACGTCGGCTGGCTTCGCGGGCTCGGGGTTCCGGCTGAGCGGATCCGGATGCTGCGTTCCTTCGATCCGCGTTCGGGCGCGGCCGTCCCCGACGTCGAGGATCCCTACTACGGCGGCCACGACGATTTCCAGCGGGCTTTTGATGTCATCGCGGCCGCACTGCCGGGCCTGCACGATTGGGTCGACGCGCAGCTGGCGGGCGGCGAGGGCGGCTGATGCGGCGGCTGGCCTTCCTGCTGCGCCCGAGCTGGCTGGCCCTGGCGGTGGTGGTGCTGGCCTTCGCCTACCTGTGTTTCACCGTGCTGGCACCCTGGCAACTGGGCAAGAACACCACCACGTCGCGGGCCAACAGCCAGCTCGAACACGCGCTGACCGCGGAGCCGGTGCCGGTGACAACGCTGTTGCCGCACCAGGATTCGTCGGCCCCGGATGATCAGTGGCGGCCGGTGAGCGCCACCGGGCACTACCTTGCCGAGGCGCAGGTGCTGGTGCGGTTGCGGCTGGTCGAGGGGGTGCCGGCGTTCGAGGTGCTGACGCCGTTCGCGGTCCACGGCGGGCCGACCGTACTGGTCAACCGCGGCTATGTGCGCACCGACGACGGCGGCTCGCGGATGCCGCAGATCCCGCCGCCACCGGACGAGCAGGTCACCATCACCGCGCGGCTGCGGGATCCGCAGGAGACGATTCCAGGCAAGAATCCGTTCAGCGAGAACGGTTTCCGTCAGGTGTATTCGATCAACACCGAACAGGTCGCGGCATTCACCGGGGTTCCACTCACCGGCTCCTACCTGCAGCTGGTGGAGGACCAGCCGGGCGGGCTGGGACTGATCGCGCTGCCGCGCCGCGATAACGGGCCGTTCTTGTCCTACGGGATCCAGTGGATCGCGTTCGGGATCCTCGCCCCGATCGGACTGGGCTACTTCGCGTATGCCGAGATACGCGCCCGGCGGTCGGAGAGAGCTCTCGACGAACAGGCCGCCGAGGACCCCGACGCCGATGAGCCCGCGCCGCCGATGACCGTAGAGCAGAAGCTCGCCGACCGGTACGGCCGCCGGCGCTGATCATCGCCGGCGCCGCGTCACCATCGCCCAAGTGCGGCGTATCGGCCCCGGTGTTCGGGCATACTCCAGCCATGGGGCTGCCATGAGACGAACCACCAGGATCGTCGACCTGCTGAATCCCGCTGCGCTGCTGATGCCGGCCGCCAACGTGATCATGCAGCTCTCGCTGCCCGGGGTCGGCTACGGCGTGCAGGAAAGCCGGGTGGACAGCGGCAACGTGTACAAGCATCCGTTCAAGCGGGCCCGCACCACCGGCACCTACCTGGCGGTCGCCGCCATCGGCAGCGCGAACGACCGCGCGCTCTACCGCGCCGCCGTGGACACCGCCCACCGGCAGGTTCGTTCCACGCCCGAAAGCCCGGTGCGCTACAACGCGTTCGACCCCGAGCTGCAACTGTGGGTGGCGGCCTGCCTGTACCGCTACTTCGTCGACCAGCACGAGATCCTGCACGGCCCGCTCGACGACGCAGCCGCGGATGCGATCTACGCCGACGCCAAGAAGCTGGGCACCACCTTGCAGGTGCGCGATGAGATGTGGCCGAAGGACCGCGCGGCGTTCGACGAGTACTGGAAGCACTCGCTGCACGAGCTGCGCATCGATCCCCCGGTGCGTGCGCATCTGCGCGGGGTGGCGTCGATGGTGTTCCTGCCCTGGCCGCTGCGGCTGGCCGGCCCGCTCAACCTGTTCGCGACAACCGGGTTCTTACCCGCGGAGTTCCGCCAGCTGATGCAGCTGGACTGGTCGACGTCGCAGCAACGCAGGTTCGAATGGCTACTGTCGGGGCTGCGAGTGGCCGATCGGCTCATCCCCCACCAGGTCTGGGTGCTGGGTTATCGGGCGTACCTGTGGGACATGCGTTTTCGGGCCCGCTACGGCATGCCCGTCGTCTAGCGCGTCGGCGCCATGCCATCCTGGGGTCATGGTGAACATCACGGGTGTGGGAATCTGGAGTGCGCCGTTGCGCTACGGCGATCAGGGCGAGGCCGCCGAGGCGGCCGCCGAGCTGGAGGAATTGGGCTTCGGCGCACTATGGATCCCCGACGTCGGCGGCCCGGTGTTCGACTCGGTGGAAAACTTGCTGTCGGCCACCCGGCAGGCGGTCATCGCCACCGGAATCCTGAACCTGTGGATGCATGCCCCGGCCGACGTCGCGGCGTCCTACGCATCGCTGACCGCGGCCCACGGTGATCGGTTCCTGCTCGGCATCGGTGTCAGCCATGCCCCGCTGATCGACGCCGGGGATCCCGGGCGCTACCGCCGGCCGCTGCGGGCGATGACCACCTTCCTCGACGGTCTCGACGCCGCCGACACGCCCGTCCCGGTCGGGTCCCGGGTGCTCGCCGCACTGGGCCCGAAGATGCTGGAGCTGGCCGCCAACCGCAGCCGCGGCGCCCACCCCTACCTGACGACCACCGAGCACACCCGGTTTGCCCGCGAGCAACTGGGCGACGGCCCACTGCTGCTGCCCGAGCAGACCGCGATCTTGTGCTCGAGCCGTGACGAGGCACGCGTGATCGGCACCAAGTGGCTGGGCTCCTACCTGGCACTGCCCAACTACGCGAACAACCTGCTGCGCTCGGGATTCTCCGAAGACGACATCGTGGGAGTCAGCGACCGGCTCTTCGACGCGCTCATCGCCTGGGGCAGCCCAGAGACCATCACCAGCCGGATCGCCGAGCACCGGGCCGCCGGGGCCGACCACGTTTGTGTGCAGCTGTTGGATGCCGACCCGCGCGCCTTCCCGCGTGCACAGTGGCGCAAGTTGGCTGAGGCGCTGGGCTGATCTCAGCCGACCGAACGGTCTGCACCGGACCAGAATTGGGCGCGCACCGCCTTCTTGTCCGGCTTACCCAGCGCGGTCACCGGCAGCGATTCCGCGACGATGACCTGCTTGGGTGATTGGACCGAGCCCTTGCGCTCTTTGACCGCGGACTGGATCTCGGCCGTCATCGCGGCGATGGCCGCGGCACCGGTGTCGACACCGGCACGCAACACCACCACCGCGGTCACCGCCTCGCCCCACTTCTCGTCGGGGGTGCCGATCACGCACACCTGAGCCACCGACGGATGCTCGGCGATGACGTCCTCGACCTCGCGGGGAAACACGTTGAACCCGCCGGTGACGATCATGTCCTTGGTGCGGTCCACGATGTAGTAGAAACCGTCTTCGTCCTCACGAGCCAGGTCGCCGGTGTGCATCCAGCCGCCCTTGAACGTCTCGGCCGTGGCCTCCGGAAGATTCCAGTAGCCGCCGGAGAGCAGCGGCCCGGACACACAGATCTCGCCGACCTCGCCCTGGGCCACCGGAGTGCCGTCCTCGCCCAGTAGCGCCACCCGCGCGAACAGCGTCGGACGGCCACAGGAGGTGAGTCGCTTCTGGTCGTGGTCCCCCTTGGCCAGATAGGTGATCACCATCGGCGCCTCGGACTGACCGTAGTACTGGGCGAAGATCGGCCCGAACCGGTCGATGCCCTCCTGGAGCCGTACCGGGTTCATCGCCGAGGCGCCGTAGTACACCGTCTCCAGCGAGGACAGGTCGCGGGTGTGCGAATCCGGGTGATCCAGCAGCGCGTAGATCATCGACGGCACCAGCATGGTGGCGGTGATCTTCTGCTCCTCGATCACCCGCAGCACCTCGGCCGGATCGAACTTGGTCAGCACCACCAGCTGACCGCCTTTGACGATCGTCGGCACGAAGAACGCCGCGCCCGCATGCGACAACGGGGTGCACATCAGGAACTTCGGCTCTTCTGGCCACTCCCACTCGGCGAGCTGAATGGTCGTCATCGCGGTGATGGACGCGACGGTGCCGATGACTCCCTTCGGTTTTCCGGTGGTTCCGCCGGTGTAGGTGAGCCCGCCGATGTGGTCTGCGGCCAGATCGGCGGCCACCAGTGGCTGCGGCTCGAATTTGGCGGCTTCGGCGGCCAGGTCGACCGCCTTGCCGTCGAGCTCCGGTGGCACCGGCCCGATGGTCAGCACCTGTCGCAGCGAGGACACCTTGTCGAGCAGGCCGAGGGCACGCTCCACGAAGGCCGGGGTCGGGTCGATGATCAGCGTGCTGACCCCCGCGTCGGCCAGCACGTAGGCGTGGTCGTCCAACGACCCCAGCGGGTGCAGCGCGGTGCGCCGATAGCCTTGGGTCTGCCCGGCGCCGATGATCATCAGCACCTCGGGACGGTTCAGCGACAGCAGCCCGCAGGTGTCGGCGCCGAGCGCCTCGAAGGCCTGAATGTATTGGCTGATGCGCTCGGCGAGCTGGCCGCCGGTCAGCGTGGTGTCGCCGAGGGCCAGCACCGGTTTGTCCTTGTTGCGCTTGAGGGCGCCCACGGTCAGATGCCCGGAATGGATGGGGTGGCGCAATTCGTGCGTCGACATGGGCTTACCTCTGCTACTGCGCTGACGGGTTGTCGCTGGAGACTACCGAGAGCCCCGGAACGGGCCGAGGGTTGACACCCCACCGCCCCGAAGATCTATTATTTGCGTATGCATGCAGATAATGGTCCGGCCGACCGGCTGCCCGACGATCAGGTGGGCCTGATCGTCGAGGTGTTCCGGATGCTGGCCGACGCCACCCGGGTGCAGGTGCTCTGGGCGCTGACCAGCCGCGAGATGTCGGTCAACGAACTCGCCGAACACGTCGGCAAACCGGCCCCGTCGGTCTCACAGCACCTGGCGAAACTCCGGATGGCACGGCTGGTGCGCACTCGCCGGGAAGGCACCACGGTCTTCTACAGCATGGAGAACGAGCACGTCTGCCAATTGGTCACCGACGCCGTCTTCAACGCCGAGCACGCCGGACCCGGAGTGCCGCCACATCACCGTGGCGCCAACAACCTGCCGGCCGCTGCCGGCCAGGCGTTGCCCGCGCTGGGGCAACGAATCATCGAACAAAGGAGCTGAGCAGCCATGTCGCACCACAACCACGGCCATGACGCGCCGCATTCGCACGAGCACACCCACAGCGGGGAAACGCACGAACACGTTCACGACACCCATGAGCACGACCACGTCGAGCACGAACACGAACACACCCACGAGGACGGGACGGCACACAGCCATCCGCACGTGCATCAGGCCGGTCTCGAGGATGCGGGTCACGCGCATTCGCACTGAGTGCGGCTTTACGCGGGCGTCAGGCCGTTAGCACGATCAAGACGATGATGATCACGACCAGCACGGCCAGTCCCACCCAGAGCATCAGCCCTGGTGAGACCCCCGACCGGCCCGCCGGCGTCAGCTGCGAGCCGGTCGTAGGGGGTACGCCCGATGTGCCGGTCGGAGCCGCGCCGGGTGTTTCCGGAGCCGGAGGTGGGATCGAACCTTCGTCTGGCGGCAAGGGAGAGGTGGTCATAGGCGCTGCATTGACCGTCCACGACGACGTCAAACCACGCTGTGGGCGCGGACGGTATCGAACCGCCGACCGCTGGTGTGTAAAACCAGAGCTCTACCACTGAGCTACGCGCCCCTGCCTCGGGCAGGTTACCCGCCATGATGGCGGGCGCCCAAAACCGCGAGATTGCGCTGATGCCGGAAAAAATGCTGAAAACGCTGCGTCAGCGCAATCTCGCGGGGGAAAACGGCGGAGAACTACCCCTTCAGGGCGGCGAGAGCGTCGACCCACAGCTGCTGGTCGCGGGCCTCGCCAGGCGCCTTCATCTCGGCGAACCGGATGATCCCGGACTTATCGATGACGAAGGTGCCGCGGTTGGAGAAGCCGGTGTCGTCGTTGAACACCCCGTAGGACTGGCTGACCGCGCCGTGCGGCCAGAAGTCCGAGAGCACCGGGAACAGGAACCCGCTCTCGGTGGCCCAGATCTTGTGAGTGGGCGGCGGACCCACCGAGATGGCCAGTGCCACGCTGTCGTCGCCTGTGTAGGTGGGCAGGTGGTCACGCAGCTGGTCCAGCTCACCCTGGCAGATGCCGGTGAAGGCCAGCGGGAAGAACACCAGCAAAACGTTCTTCTCACCGCGGTAGCCGCTCAGGGTGACCTGCTGCTGATCCTGGTCTTTGAGGGTGAAATCCGGAGCTTCGGTACCCACTTCCAACATCAACGCTTTCCCGTCCTCGATTTGGGTTGAACCAATCGACTGGCACTCCAGTCGCCGAGATTGACCGACGAGGTCGGCATCAGCCCGGCGGTCGGCGCCGCCTCCGCGATCTCGGCGGGCTGAACATGGCCGGACTTGCCGGTCTTGGGCGTCAGCACCCAGATCACGCCGTCGTCGGCCAGCGCGGTAATCGCGTCCATCAGGGTGTCCACCAGGTCTCCGTCGCCGTCGCGCCACCACAGCAGCACCACGTCGACCACCTCGTCGGTGTCTTCATCGAGCAGTTCACTGCCACAGGCCTCTTCGACGTCGACACGGATGTCGTCGTCGGCGTCGTCGTCCCAGCCGAACTCCTGGACCAACTGCTTGTTTTCTATGCCCAATTTGCGGGCGAAGTTCGGGGCGTTATCCGCCGCGACCACCGTGTGACCTCCTTCGACTTTCACCGTGCTGAGTGTTGCGCATCATCGTTGCACAGCCGGGTCCGAAATGATCGGTGACCTCAGAAGGCTCGGCACAGCTGCATCCCCTTCTCCCGGGCCCGGTTGAGCTCGTCTTTGCGGGCGTTGTATACCGAGACCGGCGCCTTGGACGAAATCGCGGTCGCCACGCCGCGGGCGGCGTCGGCATAGGTGGTGAACGCGTCCTTGAGGTCCGTCGACAGCTTCTCGTTGATGGCGCCGGACACCTCGTCGGCGCTGTGGTTGAGCGCCTCGACCGCGGGCCCCGCGGTTCCGGGGATGTCACCGCCGCTGTTGAAGGCCTCCACGTACTTGTTCACGGTGTCGACGGCGTCGCTGCTGCTCGAGGCGAACCTGCCGCACGCGCCGCGCACCGCCTGGGTCGTCATCGACTGCTGGCGCTGGGTCTCGCGGATGCTCGAGGTCGCCTCCGAGGCCGACACCGACGCCGACACCGAGGAGCGGTACGCCGGCGCCGCCGAGGTGTCCGCCTCCGGCGTTCCGCCGATGATGCTGGTGCAGCCGACGACGCCCATCGCCACCGCCGCGGTTCCACCGGCCACCAGCGCACCCACCCGGGCGTGTCGCCGCGCCCGCCCACGCGGGACGGTCCGCCATCCGGTCAGCACAGCTTCAGACGTTACCGGGTAGGCGGTCACATGCCGAGATCAGCCCACCCCCATCCGTCACTCACCCACCGCCGGTCCCGGGCCCGGTGGGGCAGGATAGAAAAGACAAGACCGGCGAAGCGATCGGTCCGGTGTCGTTCTGGCCACAAGCCGGGAGACACGTCCTGACCTCCAAACCAAGGAGTAATGCGTTGACTACCGAGGCCGTGCGCCAAGATCCGGTCAAAAAGCCAAGCGGCGCAAGTGAATCAGACCGCGTGCGAGTGATCCGCGAAGGGGTGGCGTCCTACCTTCCCGACATCGACCCCGAAGAGACCTCCGAATGGTTGGAGTCCTTCGACGAACTGTTGGACCGGTCCGGTCCGTCCCGCGCCCGCTACTTGATGCTGCGGCTGCTGGAACGCGCCGGCGAGCAGCGGGTGGCGATTCCGGCGCTCACCTCCACCGACTACGTCAACACCATCCCGACCGAACTGGAGCCCTGGTTCCCCGGCGACGAGGACACCGAGCGCCGCTTTCGCCGGTGGATCCGCTGGAACGCCGCGGTGATGGTGCACCGTGCGCAGCGGCCGGGAGTCGGTGTCGGCGGGCATATCTCGACCTACGCGTCGTCATCGACGCTCTATGAGGTCGGCTTCAACCACTTCTTCCGCGGCAAAGACCACCCCGGCGGCGGGGACCAGGTTTTCATCCAGGGCCACGCCTCCCCCGGCATCTATGCGCGGGCGTTCCTGGAGGGCCGGCTGAGCACCCACCAGCTCGACGGCTTCCGGCAGGAGCACAGCCATCCCGGCGGTGGGCTGCCGTCCTACCCGCATCCGCGGCTGATGCCGGACTTCTGGGAGTTTCCCACGGTGTCGATGGGGCTGGGCCCGATGAACGCCATCTACCAGGCCCGGTTCAACCACTACCTGCACGACCGCGGCATCAAGGACACCTCCGACCAGCACGTGTGGTGCTTCCTGGGCGACGGCGAGATGGACGAGCCGGAGAGCCGCGGCCTGCTGCATGTCGGCGCGCTGGAGGGCCTGGACAACCTGACCTTCGTGATCAACTGCAACCTGCAGCGCCTCGACGGCCCGGTGCGCGGCAACGGCAAGATCATCCAGGAGCTCGAATCGTTCTTCCGCGGGGCGGGCTGGAACGTGATCAAGGTGGTCTGGGGCCGCGAGTGGGACGCCCTGTTGCACGCCGACCGGGACGGCGCCCTGGTCAACCTGATGAACGTCACGCCCGACGGCGACTACCAGACCTACAAGGCCAACGACGGCGGCTATGTGCGTCAGCACTTCTTCGGCCGCGACCCGCGGACCAAGGCCCTGGTCGAGGATCTGTCCGACCAGGACATCTGGCACCTCAAACGCGGCGGGCACGACTACCGCAAGGTCCACGCGGCCTACCGGGCCGCCGTCGAGCACAAGGGCCAGCCGACCGTCATCCTGGCAAAGACCATCAAGGGCTACAGCCTGGGCAGCTATTTCGCCGGCCGCAACGCCACCCACCAGATGAAGAAGTTCCGGCTGCAAGACCTCAAGGACTTCCGCGACGAGATGCGAATTCCCGTCTCGGACGCCGAACTCGAGGACAACCCGTATCTGCCGCCGTACTACCACCCCGGCGAGAACGCCCCGGAGATCCGCTATCTGCTGGACCGCCGACGCAGCCTCGGCGGTTTCGTTCCGCACCGCCGCACCCAGGCCCGCGCACTGACGCTGCCCGACTCGAAGCCGTATGCGGCGGTCAAGAAGGGATCGGGCACCCAAGAAGTCGCCACCACCATGGCAACCGTACGGGTGTTCAAAGAGTTGTTGCGGGACAAGGAAATCGGGGACCGGCTAGTCCCGATCATCCCCGACGAGGCGCGCACGTTCGGGATGGACTCGTGGTTCCCGTCCTTGAAGATCTACAACCGCAACGGGCAGCTGTATACCTCCGTCGACGCCGAACTGATGTTGGCCTACAAGGAAAGCGAAGTCGGCCACATCCTGCATGAGGGCATCAACGAGGCCGGCTCGACGGCGTCGTTCACTGCGGTCGGGACGTCGTATGCCACCCACGACGAGCCGATGATCCCGATCTACATCTTCTATTCGATGTTCGGCTTCCAGCGCACCGGCGACGGCCTGTGGGCAGCCGCCGACCAGATGGCGCGCGGTTTCGTGCTGGGCGCCACCGCGGGGCGCACCACCTTGACCGGTGAGGGCCTGCAGCACGCCGACGGACACTCGCTGCTGTTGGCCAGCACCAACCCGGCGGTGGTCTCCTACGATCCGGCGTTCGCCTACGAGGTCGCCCACATCATCGAAAGCGGGCTGGAGCGCATGTTCGGCGCGAACCCGGAGAACGTGTACTTCTACATGACCATCTACAACGAGCCGTATGTCCAACCGGCCGAGCCGGAGGGCTTCGACCCGGCCGGCCTGCTGCGGGGTATCTACCGCTACCGGCAGGCCGCGGAGCCCCGATCCCACACCGCCCAGATCCTGGCGTCCGGGGTGTCGATGCCCGAGGCGCTACGGGCCGGCGACATGCTGGCCGCCGACTGGGATGTGGCCGCCGACGTGTGGTCGGTGACCAGCTGGGGTGAGCTCAACCGGGACGGTGTCGCCGTCGAACGCGAGCGGTTGCGCAACCCGGACCGGGAGGCCGGGGTGCCGTATGTGACTCAGGCACTGGCGGAGGCGAGCGGCCCGGTTGTCGCGGTGTCGGACTGGATGCGCGCGGTGCCCGAACAGATCCGGCCCTGGGTGCCCGGCAATTACGTCACGCTGGGCACCGACGGGTTCGGCTTCTCCGATACCCGCCCGGCCGCGCGGCGTTACTTCAACACCGATGCCGAATCAGTGGTGGTCGCGGTGCTGGCGGCCCTGGCCCGCGACGGGTCCATCGACGCCTCGGTCGCGGCGACGGCCGCGGACCGCTACCAGATCGACGACGTGATGGCCGCGCCTGAGCAGACGTCGGACTCGGGCGTCGCTTGACACGCGCCGCTTGTTGTCGGGAGTGACCAGAAATCAGGCGTAGCTTTTAGGGATGGTTGACAACAGCCCAAGTGGGCAGGTCCTGCCGCGGTCGACCCTGGACCTGCTCAGCGCCGTCCCCGACACGCTGCTGCGCCGGCTCAAGCACTATTCGGGCCGCTTGGCCACCGAGGCGGTCTCGGCGATGGGCGAACGGCTGCCGTTCTTCGCCGACCTGGAGGCCTCCCAGCGCGCCAGCGTCGCCCTGGTGGTGCAGACCGCCGTGGTCAACTTCGCCGAGTGGATGCACGACCCACACGGCAACGTCAGCCACACCGCGCAGGCGTTCGAGCTGGTGCCGCAGGAGCTGACCCGGCACATCGCGCTGCGGCACACCGTGGACATGGTGCGGGTCACCATGGAGTTCTTCGAGGAGGTCGTGCCGCTACTGGCCCGCTCCGAGGAGCAGGTGACGGCGCTGACAGTGGGCATTCTCAAGTACAGCCGCGACCTGGCCTTCACCGCCGCCTCCGCCTACGCCGACGCCGCCGAGGCTCGCGGCACCTGGGATTCCCGGATGGAGGCCAGCGTGGTGGACGCCGTGGTGCGCGGCGATACCGGCCCGGAGCTGCTGAGCCGGGCGGCGGCACTGAACTGGGACACCACCGCGCCGGCCACGGTCGTGGTGGGCACCGCACCGCCGGGCCCGGACGCCTTCTCCGGTCAAAAGGCCAGCCAGGACGTCCGCGACGTCGCCGAACGCCACGGCCGGGCCGCGCTGACCGACGTGCACGGCACCTGGCTGGTGGCGATCGTGTCCGGCCCGCTGTCGCCGACCCAGAAGTTCTTCGCCGACCTACTCGGCGCGTTCTCCGACGGGCCGGTGGTGATCGGACCGACCGCACCGACCTTGACCGCGGCCTACCACAGCGCCAGCGAGGCGATCTCCGGCATGAACGCCGTTGTCGGCTGGACCGGAGCGCCGCGGCCGGTGCTGGCCCGCGAGCTGCTGCCCGAACGGGCTTTGATCGGGGATCCCTCGGCGATCGCGGCCCTGCACACCGATGTGATGCGGCCGCTGGCCGAGGCCGGGCCGTCGCTGACCGAGACGCTGGACGCCTACCTGGACTGTGGCGGCGCGATCGAGGCGTGCTCACGGAAGTTGTTCGTTCATCCAAACACCGTCCGTTACCGACTCAAACGAATTGCCGACTTCACCGGGCGAGACCCCACCCAGCCGCGCGACGCCTACGTGCTGCGGGTGGCGGCCACCGTCGGGCGGCTGGCCAATCAGGCCCAACATGCCAGCTTCAGCAGTGCACCGGTGACATACGCCACGCCGCCGGTGGGCGGGAGCGCACCCGGCGAGCATCGGGTCGGGTGAGGCGGGGCGTACGGTTCGGCTCAGCAGCACGTCCTCAACCGGGCAGTTGTCGCGAAGAGGTATCAAACACGTCGCATCAGATGGCACGTTTGTAGGACTTCCACAAAAACATAAGACAATGTTCATGTTCTAGGACATCCTGCAAACCGCGCTTCACAATGTTCTCTTAAAGACGTGATTGCGTTGCTCGCTCCCGGACAGGGATCCCAGACTCCCGGCATGCTGTCGCCGTGGCTGGAACAGCCTGGTGCCGCCGGCCAGCTGGCCGCGTGGTCGGAGATCAGCGGTCTGGATCTGGTCGCGTTGGGCACCACCGCGACCGCCGAGGAGATCACCGACACGGCGGTCACCCAACCGCTGGTGGTGGCCGCGACGCTGCTCGCCTACGCCGAGCTGTCCCAGCGCCGCAACAGCCCGCTGGGCGCGGACGTGATCGTGGCCGGCCACTCGGTCGGCGAGATCGCCGCCTACGCCATCGCGGGCGTGATCTCCCCCGACGACGCCGTCATGCTGGCCGCCACCCGCGGCCGCGAAATGGCCAAGGCTTGCGCGCTCGAGCCCACCGGTATGGCTGCGGTGCTCGGCGGCGACGAGACCGAGGTGCTGACCCGCCTCGAGCAGCTCGACCTGGTCCCGGCCAACCGCAACGCCGTCGGCCAGATCGTCGCGGCGGGCCCGGTGACCGCGCTGGACAAGCTCGCCGAAGACCCGCCCGCCAAGGCCCGGGTGCGCAAGCTGGCCACCGCCGGCGCGTTCCACACCCAATTCATGGCGCCCGCGCTGGAGGCCTACTCCGCCGCCGCGGAGCAGGTCGCAGCATCCGATCCCGCCGCTACACTGTTGTCCAACCGCGACGGGCAGCCCGTCACCTCGGCGGCCGCCGCAATGGAGAACCTGGTCGCACAGCTGACCCGGCCGGTGCGCTGGGATCTGTGCACCGAGACGCTTCGCGCCCGGGACATCAGCGCGATCGTGGAGTTCCCGCCCGCGGGGACATTGGCCGGCATCGCCAAACGCGAACTTCGGGGGACCCCGACGCACGCCGTCAAATCCCCCGCAGATCTGGACGGGCTGCCTGAGTTCTAACCCTTTTCAAGCCCGCTCCAACCTGCACAACCAGATACGCAGTAATCACCCCGCACACCCCGTGCGGATCCAACCGAAGGGAATCACAGTGCCTGCTAGTCAGGAAGAAATCATCGCCGGTCTTGCCGAGATCATCGAAGAGGTGACCGGTATCGAGCCGAGCGAGGTCACCGTCGAGAAGTCGTTCGTCGACGACCTGGACATCGACTCGCTGTCCATGGTGGAGATCGCCGTGCAGACCGAGGACAAGTACGGCGTGAAGATCCCCGACGAGGACCTGGCCGGTCTGCGCACCGTGGGTGACGTGGTGGGCTACATCCAGAAGCTCGAGGCCGAGAACCCCGAGGCCGCCGCGGCCCTGCGCGAGAAGTTCGGTTCGGAGAGCTAAGTGACCAAGCCCTCCACGGCCAACGGCGGTTACCCCAATGTGGTGGTAACCGCCGTTGAGGCCACCACCTCAATCGCGGCGGACATCGACGGCACGTGGAAGGGTCTGCTGGCCGGCGAGAGCGGCATCCGTACCCTCACCGGTGACTTCACCGAGAAATGGGACCTGCAGGTCAAGATCGGCGGTCAGCTCAAGGACCCAGTCGACGACCATATGGGCCGCCTGGACCTGCGCCGCATGTCCTACGTCCAGCGAATGTCCAAACTGCTCAGCGAGCGGCTCTGGTCGAACGCCGGCACTCCGGACGTCGACAAGGACCGCCTGGCGGTCGTCATCGGCACCGGGCTGGGCGGCGGCGAGAAGATCGTCGAGACCTATGACCTGATGAATGAGGGCGGCCCCCGCAAGGTGTCGCCGCTCGCCGTGCAGATGGTCATGCCCAACGGCGCGGCCGCAGTCGCCGGGCTGGCCCTCGGCGCCCGCGCCGGGGTGGTCACGCCGGTCTCGGCGTGTTCGTCGGGCTCTGAGGCCATCGCCCACGCCTGGCGGCACATCGTCATGGGTGACGCCGACATGGTCGTCTGCGGCGGCGTGGAAGGCATGATCGAGGCGCTGCCGATCGCGGCGTTCTCGATGATGCGCGCGATGTCGACCCGCAACGACGAGCCCGAGAAGGCGTCAAGGCCGTTCGACAAGGACCGTGACGGATTCGTGTTCGGCGAAGCCGGTGCGCTGATGATCATCGAGACCGAGGAGCACGCCAAGGCCCGGGGCGCCAAGCCGCTGGCCCGGTTGATGGGCGCCGGAATCACCTCCGACGCCTTCCACATGGTGGCTCCCGGCCCCGACGGCAAGCGGGCTGGACAGGCCATGAAGCGGTCGCTGGAGTTGGCGGGCCTGACCGCCAAGGACGTCGACCACGTCAACGCCCATGGCACGGCGACCCCGATCGGTGACACCGCCGAGGCGAACGCGATCCGGGAAGCCGGCTGTGAGCACGCCGCGGTCTACGCACCGAAGTCGGCGCTGGGCCACTCCATCGGCGCGGTCGGTGCGCTCGAATCGGTGCTGACGGTGCTCTCGCTGCGCGACGGGGTCATCCCGCCGACGCTGAACTACGAGACGCCGGACCCGGAGATCGGCCTGGACGTGGTAGCGGGGGCGCCCCGCTACGGCGAGTACCAGTACGCGATCAACAACTCATTCGGGTTCGGTGGTCACAACGTGGCACTCGCCTTCGGGCGGTACTGACACTTCCCGTCACAAGAGGAGTTCGGAACACCCATGTCAACACTGGCTACTGGCAACGGTTTACCCAACGTCGTCGTCACCGGTTTTGCCATGACGACCGCTCTGGCCGCCGATGCAGAGTCCACTTGGAAGGCTTTGCTCGACGGCCAGAGCGGGATTCGAGAGCTCACCGACCCGTTCGTCGAGGAATACGACCTGCCGGTCCGCATCGGTGGGCGCCTGATCGAGACGCCCGAGGCATTCGATGAGGGACTGAGCCGAACCGAGCTGCGTCGGCTGTCCTACCTGCAGAAGCTGTCCACCGTGATCAGCCGGCGGGCCTGGGAGCACGCCGGTTCACCCGAGGTCGACAAACGCCGGCTGCTGGTGTCGATCGGCACCGGGATGGGCTCTTCCGAAGAGCTCATCTGGGCCTACGACGGCATGCGGGAACGCGGCCTGCGGGCGGTCTCCCCGCTGACCGTGCAGAAGTACATGCCCAATGGTGCGGCCGCGGCGGTCGGGCTGGATCAGCACGCCAAGGCCGGGGTGATCACCCCCGTTTCGGCGTGTGCGTCGGGCTCGGAGGGCATCGCGCACGCCTGGCAGCAGATCGTGCTCGGCGAGGCCGACATCGCGATCTGCGGCGGGGTGGAGACCCGGATCGAGGCGGTGCCGATCGCCGGGTTCGCCCAGATGCGCATCGTGCTGTCGACCACCAACGACGACCCACCGGGTGCCTGCCGCCCGTTCGACCGGGACCGCAACGGGTTCGTGTTCGGCGAGGGCGCCGCGGTGATGATCATCGAGACCGAGGAGCACGCGAAAGCCCGCGGCGCCAACATCATCGCCCGCATCATGGGCGCCTCGATCACCTCCGACGGCTACCACATCGTGGCGCCCGACCCCGACGGCGCGAGCGCTGGTCGGGCGATGACGCGGGCTATCGAGCTCGCCGGCCTCACTCCCGGCGACATCAGCCACGTCAACGCGCATGCCACCGGAACCTCGGTGGGCGACGTGGCCGAGGGCCACGCCATCAACAACGCGCTGGGCCCCCACGGCGGCGACGCGGCCGTGTATGCGCCGAAGAGCGCGCTGGGCCACTCCGTCGGCGCGGTCGGCGCGGTGGAATCCATCCTCACCGTGCTGGCCCTGCGCGACCAGATCATCCCGCCGACGCTCAACCTGGCCAATCTCGACCCCGAGATCGACCTGGATGTGGTGGCCGACAAGCCGCGCGCCGGTGACTACCAGTACGCGATCAACAATTCGTTCGGATTCGGCGGGCACAACGTGGCGCTCGCCTTCGGCCGGTACTAACGGTCGCCCCAGCGTGACAAGAATCGATTAAGGAGACGCGCGATGACGACCATGGCTCCCGAGACGGTGGGCGAATCACTCGACCCGCGCGACCCGCTGCTGCGTCTGTCGACGTTCTTCGACGACGGCACGGTGGAACTGCTGCACGAGCGTGACCGCTCCGGAGTGCTGGCGGCCGGCGGCACCGTCAACGGCGTGCGCACCATCGCGTTCTGCACCGACGGCACCGTGATGGGCGGTGCGATGGGTATCGAGGGCTGCGACCACATCGTCAACGCCTACGACACCGCGATCGCCGAGCAGAGCCCGATCGTGGGCCTGTGGCACTCCGGTGGCGCCCGGTTGGCCGAGGGGGTGCGCGCCCTGCACGCGGTGGGGCGGGTCTTCGAGGCGATGATCCGGGCGTCGGGCTACGTCCCGCAGATCTCGGTGGTGGTGGGCTTCGCCGCCGGCGGCGCCGCCTACGGCCCGGCGCTGACCGACGTCATCGTGATGGCCCCGGAGGGCCGGGTATTCGTCACCGGCCCCGACGTGGTGCGCAGCGTCACCGGTGAGGACGTCGACATGGCCGCGCTCGGCGGCCCTGACACCCACCACAAGAAGTCCGGTGTGTGCCACATCGTCGCCGACGACGAACTCGACGCCTACGAGCGCGGCCGCCGCCTGGTCGGATTGTTCTGCCAGCAGGGTCATTTCGACCGCAACAAGGCCGAGGCGGAAGAGATCGACCTGCACGCGCTGCTGCCGGAGTCGGCGCGGCGCGCCTACGACGTGCACCCGCTGGTGCACCGGCTGCTCGATTCAGACGCACCCTTCGACGAGTTCCAGGCCAAGTGGGCGCCGTCGATGGTGGTCGGGCTGGGCCGGTTGTCGGGGCGCACCGTCGGGGTGCTGGCCAACAACCCGCTGCGGCTCGGCGGCTGCCTGAACTCCGAAAGCGCTGAGAAGGCAGCCCGTTTCGTGCGGTTGTGCGACGCGTTCGGGATTCCGCTGATCGTGATCGTCGACGTGCCGGGCTACCTGCCCGGTGTCGGCCAGGAGTGGGGTGGCGTGGTACGCCGCGGCGCCAAGCTGCTGCACGCCTTCGGCGAGGCCACCGTTCCGCGGGTCACGCTGGTCACCCGGAAAACCTACGGCGGGGCCTACATCGCGATGAACTCCCGCTCACTGGGCGCCACCAAGGTGTTCGCCTGGCCGGACGCCGAGGTCGCGGTGATGGGCGCCAAGGCCGCGGTCGGCATCCTGCACAAGAAGAAGCTGGCCGCCGCCCCCGATCACGAGCGCGAGGCCCTGCACGAGGAGCTCGCCCTGGAGCACGAGCGGATCGCCGGCGGGGTGGATTCGGCCATCGACATCGGCGTCGTCGACGAGAAGATCGATCCCTCGCACACCCGCAGCAAGATCACCCAGGCGCTGGCCGAGGCTCCGGCCCGGCGCGGGCGCCACAAGAACATCCCGCTGTAATTTTTTCTTGCCGCGAGCGTGCAGAGTTGTCCGCCAAAACCCCAGGTGGGGCCGGAGGGCTGTGCCCGCTCGACGGGGTCATCGCGTGGTGTACCCGCCGTTGGCGAAGATGGTCTGGCCAGTGATCCAGTGCCCGCCGTCGAGTAGGAACGCCACCAACGGCGCGATGTCCTCGATCCGGGTCAGCCGGTTGCCCATCCCCTGCGACTTGTGGAACTCCACCCGCTCCGGGGTCTCTTGCGGATAGAAGAACGGCGTGTCCATCGGGCCGGGGGCGACGCTGTTGACGTTGATGCCCCGAGCGCCGAACTCCTTGGCCGCCGCCCGGGTGAAGTGCTCCACCGGGCTCTTGGAGCCCGCATAAGTGGAGTAGCCGTCGGTGAACGCGCCCAGCAGCGCGGTCACGATCGTCACCACCGAACCGTTGTCGTTGAGGCGCTTACCGGCCTGCTGCAGGAAGAAATACGCCGATTTGGAGTTGATGTCGAACATCGAGTCGTATTCGGCCTCAGTGGTTTCCAGCATGGGCTTGCGTAACACCTTGCCGACGGTGTTGACCGCGAAGTCCACCCCGCCGAATGCGTCCACCGCGGCGTCGAACAGCGCGGTGACATTGGCCGGGCGGGTCAGGTCGCCCTGGACCTTGATCGCCTTGGCGCCGGCGGCCTGCACCGCGGCGACGGTCTTGTCGGCGTCGGGTTCGGAGCCGTCGCTGTTGTAGTGCACCGCGACGTTGACGCCGCTGTTCGCCAGGGTGGTGCTGATCAGCCCGCCCAGGTTCTTGGCCCCGGCCGCGACCACCGCCGATTTGCCCGCAAGGTTGCTCATTGGGTTGTCCCTCCTGTCTCGGATTCCGAAGTTAGTCGGGGGGACCACAAATGGGAAACATTGATATGCGACCTTTCGACAACCATTCGTTGTGGCTAGGGTGGTGTCGGTGTCCACCGTCCCGGATCTGCGCCGGCTGAGCCACTTCATCGCCGTCGTGGACGCCGCCGGCTTCACCCGGGCCGCTGCCCAGCTGCATCTGTCCCAGCAGGCGCTGTCCAGCTCCGTCCGCCAGCTCGAGAAGGACCTCGGAGCGACGCTGCTGATGCGCTCCGGTCGGCGCATCACGCTCACCCCCGCGGGCCAGACGCTGCTCGATGAGGGGCGCACCCTGCTGGCGGCGGCCCGAACGATCACCCAACACACCCGGGCCGCGGCCAGCGCCGAACCGGATGTGTTCGTGGTGGGCCACTCCCCTGCGATCACCAACCATGACGTCTACGCGCTGATCGAACCCGCGATCGCCGGCGCGCCCAGCACCTCGTTCACCGTCCGGCAGATGTTCCCCGACCAGTTGGTCAACGGGGTCCGCGACGGCGCCGTGCACCTGGGACTGCGTCGCGGCGTGGTGCCGCAGGAGCGACTCGCCACAACGGTGATCCGTTACGACACACTGCGTGTCGCGGTGCGCAGCGACCATCCGCGCGCCGGGCGCACCCACCTCGACATGGCCGACCTGGCCGGTGAATTCATTGCACTGTGGGCACCGCCCGGGGCGTCGTACTACAGCGACTTTCTGGTCAACGCCTGCCGGCGCGCCGGCTTCGAACCGCAGTACCGGGTCAGCCGGGTGCAGGGCTGTCCGCCCGAGGTTGCCGCGATCACCGAGGACGCCGCCGCGTTCGTCACCGCCCCGCCGGGGTCGGCCGTCGACGGCGCCGTCACGGTGATCGATCTCGCGGAACCGCTGCTGGTGCCCCTGCAGGCGCTGTGGCAGCCGCACACCAGTTCGGCGGTGCGAGATCTGATTCTGCGCTGACCGGCCACCGAGCACACCGTTGGCGTCATGAATCGTTCGTAAGGCCTTGGCGAATCAATGATTTCGCGTTCCCCACAACCGATTCGACAGATCCGACGGTGGGTGCCCACCATTCCACCGCCCAGTTCAGGGCGCCGAGGACCAACATCTGCGCGATGTACAGATCCAGTTCGGGTCGCAGTAGACCCGCCCGGGCCACATCGTTGATGAGTCGGCGCCAGATTTCGCCATACCGTTCCTCTTCGACGATCTGCCGCTTACGAATCGCCAGTGGCACCTGACCGGCATTGCGGATCCACGCCCTGGCGTAGTCCGAGGCCTGCAGCACGTGGCGTAGATGCGCCTCAGCGCTGGTCAGCAATCGCGTCAGCGGCGGCGTTCCGTCGGGCAAGCCGTCGAGAACCGTAGCGACATACTCGCGCATACCCACGATGCCCGACCACATCACCTCCTCGACCAACTCGTCGCGCGAGGCGTAGTAGTGGTAGATGGCAGGGGCCTGCAGCTGGGCTTCAGCAGCCACGTCGGTCAGACGAAGCCCGGCATAGCCGTTTTCGGACAGCACATGAGCTGCCGCGTCGAGAATTCGCTCGCGTGTCGACATCGATTCAGAAGATGATTCGCCCTCGCCCGCGGGCTCGCTGATCGCTACGGTGCGCCGTCGACTCTGAACCACAGAGCGATGATAAGCGCGGCCCAGCCGGCCCAAGGCCGCCGCAGGCGCCCTTGATTTCCATTCGTGCGCTACCGCGAAGGTCGATGTCGCGAGAACCGTCCTCGCCGATGCGCCACACGTTGGTTAATCTATCATAAAAAATATGCCGGGTTGGTGAGTCGATGCCGATGAATCGGTACCGCGACCGTGCCTTTCCACGTGGTGCACGAGGGGGTTGTGCTGCCGCTCGCGAACGGGCAGCGAGACGACGCCCGATGACGCAGCTACCCGCATATTCGTCGGCGCCAGTCCTTCCGCGATCACGAACACGCACGTTGCTCGATATGATCGAACGGTGCCCAGCGAGCCAAAGGCCCCCACCAAGGACCAGTCGAAATCGGACCGCACCCGGTCACGCATCCTGGACGCCACCGCCCACGTCCTATGCGCCAAGGGCTTCGCCGGAACCCGGCTGACCGATGTGGCCGCACACGCGCAATTGCAGGCACCCGCAATCTATTACTACTTCAAATCGCGTGAGGATCTCATCGAGGAGACGGTGTTCCGCGGCATCCATGACCTGCGAAACCACCTGAAACGAGCGCTGGATGAATTGCCGCCCGATACCTCGCCGATGGACCAAATCCTCACCGCGGCCGAAATACACCTTCGCCACGGACTAGAACTCTCCGATTATGCCCGCGCCTCCATCCGGAACTCCGGTCAGATCCCTGATCGGCTGCGAGCCCGTCAGCAGAAGGAACTCACCGCCTACAACCGCATCTGGAAGCGGCTGATGACCGCCGCGGCAGCCGAGGGCCAGATCCGCGACGACGTCGATCCCAAACTCGCGCAACCGCTTATTCTCGGTGCCCTCAACTGGAGTGCCGAGTGGTGGGATCCCCGCCGGAATTCGGTTGACACGTTGGTGGCCAACGCGCAGGTGTTCATTCGGCACAGCCTGAGTCCCGCGCCAAAGCCCGCCAGACGCAGGGCAAAGGGTCCTGTCTCGGGCTGAGTCGACGCAGCGGAGCTGTAGACCTATGAGTCTTCTCGGAAGTCGATGACCATGCGGCCGTCTATTTGACCACGTTTCATGCGCTCGAAGATGTCATTGACATCGTCGAGTCTTGCGGGTGTCACCTTCGGCTTGATCAGGCCGCGGGCGTAAAAGTCCAGGGCCTCAGCCAAGTCCTGTCGGGTTCCGACAATTGAGCCCCGGATGGTCAAGCGATTCAGCACAATGTCAAAGATCGGTGCCGGGAAGTCTCCGGGTGGTAGACCGTTGAAGACGATCGTCCCGCCGCGCCGCACCAGTCCCACCGCCTGACCGAAGGCCTCCGGGTGCACGGCGGTGACCAGAACGCCGTGCACTCCGCCGGTAGCCTCGCGTGCCTCGACGGCCAGGTCGACGTTGCGTGCGTTCAGGGCGATCTCAGCGCCCAACTCGGTGGCCAGCGCCAATTTGGAGTCATCCACATCGACGGCCAGCACGCGCAATCCCATCGCCAGCGCGTACTGCACGGCAATATGGCCGAGGCCACCGATACCCGAGATCGCCACCCACTCACCGGGGCCGGCTTCCGTTTCCTTCAAGCCCTTGTACACGGTGACACCGGCGCACAAGATCGGCGCCACCTCCAGCGGGTCGGCACCCTCCGGGATGCGTGCCGCGTAGGCGGTGTCGACCAGCATGTAGGTACCGAAGCTGCCATTGACGCTGTAACCGCCGTTGCGCTGACTCTCGCATAGTGTCTCCCAGCCAGTGCGGCAGAACTCGCACTCACCGCACGCCGACCACAGCCAGACGTTGCCGATCCTATCGCCGACCTGAATGTCATCGACGCCGTCGCCGAGTGCGACGACCGTGCCGCAGCCCTCATGGCCCGGAATGAAGGGCGGCTGTGGTTTGACGGGCCAATCGCCGTGTGCCGCATGCAGGTCGGTGTGGCACACGCCGGTGGTCTCCAGCTTTACCAGTGCCTGGCGATTGCCGGGTTTGGGCAGAGTCAACGTGGAAATCTGCAGGGGTGCACCGAATTCGGTGACAACGGCGGCCTGCATGACTTCGGTGACGACATCTGAGGTGTCGACGGTGTCGGTCATCGTCTCGTTCCTTTCTTGGCGAAGTTCGGGAGGCGGGTTTCGCGGCCAGTTTCAGAACAGGCCGGTGGGGGTTTGGGAGTAGGAGACCAGCAGGTTTTTGGTCTGCTGGTAGTGGGCGAGCGCCATCTTGTGGTTCTCCCGGCCGATGCCGGACTGCTTGTAGCCGCCGAACGCAGCATGCGCCGGATAGGCGTGGTAGCAGTTGATCCACACCCGGCCGGCCTGGATGTCGCGGCCGGCCCGGTAGGCGGTGTTGCCGTCGCGGCTCCACACTCCGGCGGCCAGGCCGTAGAGGGTGTCGTTGGCGATGCCGATCGCGTCGTCGTAGTCGCTGAACGAGGTCACCGAGACCACCGGGCCGAAGATCTCCTCCTGGAAGATCCGCATCTTGTTGTGCCCGCCAAAGATCGTCGGCTGCACGTAGAAGCCGCCGGACAGATCGCCGCCGAGTTCGGCGCGCTCGCCGCCGGTGATGACCTTGGCGCCCTCCCCCTTGCCGATCTCGATGTAGGACAAGATCTTTTCCAGCTGGTCGTTGGAGGCCTGCGCGCCGATCATGGTGGCCGCATCCAGCGGGTCACCTTGGCGGATCGCCTTGGTGCGGATCGCGGCCAGCTCCAAAAACTCGTCGTAGATGTCGGCCTGGATCAGCGACCGCGACGGGCAGGTGCACACCTCACCCTGATTGAGGGCAAAGCCCGCGAAGCCTTCCAGAGCCTTGTCGCAGAAGTCGTCGCCGGCCGCCAGCACATCGGAGAAGAAGATGTTGGGACTCTTGCCGCCCAGCTCCAAAGTGACCGGGATGATGTTGTGACTGGCGTACTGCATGATCAGCCGCCCGGTGGTGGTCTCGCCGGTGAACCCGATCTTGGCGATCCGGTTACTGGACGCCAGGGGCTTGCCGGCCTCCACCCCGAATCCGTTGACCACGTTGAGGACTCCGTCGGGCAGCAGGTCACCGATCAGACTCATCAAGAACAAGATCGACGCCGGGGTCTGCTCGGCGGGCTTGAGCACCACCGCGTTACCGGCGGCCAGCGCCGGCGCCAGCTTCCAGGCCGCCATCAGCAGCGGAAAGTTCCACGGGATGATCTGCCCGACGACGCCCAGCGGCTCATGGAAGTGATAAGCGACGGTGTCGTCGTCGAGCTGGCTCAGCGAGCCCTCCTGGGTGCGGATCGCCGCCGCGAAGTAGCGGAAATGATCCGCAGCCAGCGGGATATCGGCGGCCAGCGCCTCGCGGATCGGCTTGCCGTTGTCCCACACCTCGGCGACCGCCAACTGTTCACGGTGCGCGTCGATGCGCTCAGCGATCCTGCTCAAGATCTCCGCCCGCTGGGCCGGGGAGGTCTTGCCCCACCCCGGAGCGGCCGCATGCGCAGCATCCAGCGCCATGTCGATGTCGGCAGCCGTCGAACGCGGAATCTCGCAGAACGGCTCACCGGTGACCGGGGTGATGTCCTCGAAGTACTCACCACCGACCGGCGCCACCCACTGGCCACCGATGAAGTTCCCGTAGCGCGACTCATAACTCATCAGTGCGGTGGGAGAACCCGGACGGGCGAAAACGGTCATCGAAGCTGCTCCATCTCCCTCGGCCGACACTCGTCGGACAGATTGCGTGCGGTGTACGCGCCCAGACCCATAGCTATTTCACCGTCAGGCCGGCATCGACCGGCAGCGTGACGCCGGTGAGGTAGCGGCCCGCGTCCGAGCACAGATACACCATCGCCTCGGTCACGTCGAGGCACTCCACCACCGGCACCGGCAGCAGATTCTCCAGCGCCGCACCGAACTCGGGGTGTTTGGTGATGTACTGCTCAACCTCGGGGTTCTGGATCATCGGTGTGGCGACCCCGGTCGGGTGTACCGAGTTGACTCGGATCCCACGTTCAGCCAGTGTTGTTGCGTAGTAACGCATCAGCCCGACAACGCCATGCTTGGCTGCTGTGTATCCGGCGCCGCCGTGGCTCTTCGTCGCGAATCCACGTCCGACCGATTTGAGGCCGGCCGCTGAACTCGTGATCACCACAGCACCCCCATCGCCGTGCCGGAGCAACGCCGGCAACGCTGCCTCGATGGTGAAGTAGACCCCGTTGAGCATCACGCCGATGGAATCCAGATAGGCAGCCAGCTGCCGTGATTCGTCGCCGAACACCGGTCCGATACCGGCGTTGGCCAGTACATAGTCGATCCGGCCGAACTCGCCGACCGCGTTGTCCACCACCACTTCCAGCTGTGCAAGGTCTTGTACATCAGCTTGCTCCGCGATGATCCGCCGCCCGGTGCTTTCGACCAAACTGACGGTTTCGTCCAGGTCCTCCAGCGTGCTCAGTGCGTACGCGACACTGTCGAGTTGCCGGCACAGATCGATCGCGATGATGTCAGCACCCTCCTGGGCGAAGCGCACGGCATGAGCACGGCCCTGCCCCCTGGCGGCACCGGTGATGAACGCCACCTTGCCTTCGAATCGGCCAGACATCATGTCGCCTCTCGCGGAACGAATTGTCGCCGAACATATCTGCCCGTCCTGCCTCATTGTGGTGTTCATCGCCAGAATGGGAAGGCCAACGAGGGCCTTCGTTGAGGTTGCACAACACCGCCGGCGATCTCTGTGCCACATGACATGGCCCGCAGAGGATCTGCCCGCTTAGCTACTTTCATGGCTCTCGTCCGGTTAGAACGCAGCAAGGGTGTCGCGCAACTAGTGCTCGCCCGCCCGGAGCGGCGCAACGCTCTTGACGAGGAACTCATCGAGGACCTCACCACGGCGATCGCCGAACTAGAGGCCGACGGTGAGATCGGGTGCGTCGTGGTCCGCGGCGACGGCCCAGGCTTCAGTTCGGGCATCGACGCCTCCACCCTGACCCGGCTGAGCACCCCCGAGGGTCTCAGGCGGATCCGCTCCGCGTTTGTGGCGGCCTATGACCGACTCGAGCAGCTGCCGATTCCGACCGTCGCGAGCGTGCACGGCTGGGCAATCGGAGCGGGATTCGAGCTTGCGCTGGCGTGCGACCTGCGCGTAGTCGCTGCCGATGCGACACTGGGTCTGCCCGAGACCCGGATGGGCGTGGTGCCCGACGTCGGCGGCACCGGCCGGCTGACATCGCTCGTCGGCGCTGGCAGAGCCAAGGAGCTGATCCTTACCTCGGCGATGATCGACGGGACGCGCGCGGGCCGCCTCGGTATCGCCAACCGCGTCGCACCCGTCACCAAACTGGCGGCAGTCACCGCGGCGTTGACCGACGAATTGCTTGCTTGTTCGCGCACGGCGAATGGACTGGCCAAACGCATCATCGATGGCTCTGCGCGGCCGACGTGGGAGGACACCCTCGACGCGGAGCTCGACGCCCAACTGCATTGCATCGGGACACCAGAGTTCAGCGCGGCCTGTGGCCGATTCCTCGCCTCGCCGGGCGCCAACACTCCCCAGGCGCGACGATGAAGCGCTTCGAGATCCAGATTCCAGTGGGCGGAGCCACGATCGCGGCGTGGCACTACGCCGCAGACGGTGCCGACTCACGACCGTGCGTGGTGATGGCCCACGGTTTCTGCGGCACCCGGGACGCCGGGTTGGTGGGTTTCGGCGAGCGATTCGCCGAAGCCGGCATCGACACCTTGTGTTTCGACTACCGCGGGTTCGGCGCTTCGGGAGGACGAGCACGGCAAGTCGTGGACTTCCCCGACCAGCTCCGGGACTACCACGCGGCCATTGATTCCGCGCAACGGCTGGCGCACATTAGCGGCGTTGCGGTCTGGGGTACCTCGCTTTCGGGAGGCCACGTCTTCGCGGTCGCCGCCCAACGCCACGACCTCATCGGGGCCATCGCCTTGACTCCGATCGTCGACGGACGCAAGTCGGCACTGCGGATGCGCCGATCTGTTCCGCCCCGTGCCGCGATTCGCTTGGGCACAAGCGCGATCCGAGATGCGATCAGGGCTCGTACCGGACGTCCTCCCCTGTTGGTACCCGCAGCAGGTACGCCGCGCAGTGTCGCGATGCTCACCACGCCGGACGCGCTTCCCGGCTACCTGGCTATCGCAGAGCATGCACCACTGTGGCGCAACGAGTTCGCAGCACGCGTACTGCTGGCGATACCGCGCTACCGACCGGGTCTGCATGCCGACCGCATCACCTGTCGCATGCTCGTGCAGATCGCAGCCGCCGATCGCAACGCACCACCCGACCTGGCGGAGGCGGCCGCCCGGCGTGCCGACGCTGTGGTGAATGAATATGCCGGTGCCGGCCACTTCGATGTCTACGACACCGGCTCGGCCTTCGACGCCGTGGTCACAGACCAGATTTCGTTCCTCGCGTCTCTCTCTGAAAGGACCGCACGATGATCGACCCGACCAACAGTCATCCCCGCGCCTGCGTAATCGGAGCCGGCTCGGCCGGCCTCGCCGCGTGCGCCGGTCTCAAGGGGGCGGGCATCGCCTTCGACTGTTACGAGAAGAGTGACCGGGTCGGCGGCCTGTGGGTTTTCGACAATCCCAGCGGGACGGCTGCCGCGTACCGCACACTCAGTTCCAACGCACCCAAGGCGTACATGGGCTATCACGATTTCCCCATGGCCGCGGACCTGCCCGCTTACCCTAGCCACTGGGACTTCGCCCGCTATTTCGACGACTATGCGCGACACTTCGGTCTGCACAAGCACATCAGCTTCCAAACCGAGGTCACCCATGTAGCCCCGCTCGCCGACGGAGGCTTCTCGGTGAACCTGTCCGATGGTAGTACCAAAGAGTACGACTACGTGTTGGTCGCAAACGGCCACCACTGGGATCCGCGAATGCCGGAACCGATGTTCCCCGGGACCTTCGACGGAACGATCATGCATTCTCGTGAGTACCGCGACGCAGCATTCATGGCGGGCAAGCGGGTCACCGTGGTTGGTATCGGCAACAGCGCCGTCGATATAGCCTGCGAGGCGGCCCATGTCGCCGACAAGACTTATCTGTCAGTACGGCGCGGCGCCCACATCATGCCCAAGTACGCCTTCGGGATGGCACCACCCAATTGGCTGTTGAACTCTGCCTCACACAAACTCGGACGCATAATGCTCGGGGCACTCATGCGGCTGGTGAACGGGCGCGGCCAGGACTACGGGCTCCCGGTACCCGATCATGCATTCGGCAACGCGCACCCGACGATGTCTGCCGGCATCATGGATGAACTGCGACTGGGAAGAATCCAGCCCAAGCCTCAAATCGCCGAACTTCTAGGTGATCAGGTTCGGTTCGTCGACGGCTCGGTTGAGCAGGTCGACTTGATCATCTGCGCCACGGGATACAACATCACGTTCCCCTTCTTCGATGAATCGTACGTCTGTGCGCCCGACAATCAGATCGCGCTCTACCACCGAGTCGTGCATCCCGACCGGCCCGGACTGTTCTTCGTCGGGCTTTGCCAGCCGCTGGGCGCCATCCAGCCACTCGCCGAGTTGCAGGGCAAATGGATCGGCGAGCTGCTGTCGGGCACTTGCGCATTGCCCAGCCCGGAAGACATGCGCCGGGCAATCGCAGCAGACCAGATCGCCCTGCGAAAGCGCTTTGTCGACTCCACTCGTCACACGGTTCAAGTCGACCACAATCACTACCTCAAGGCATTGCGGCGCGAGATCGGTGTGGGCCGGCGACGTGTACGCCGGCCACGTACAAGCCTGGATATCGGACAGGCCCCACGACTGGCGGCTACCACGAATCGGTCAACCTGACCGACAGGGATTCGTTGGCCGGTAAGATGATTTCGGTGGTCGACCGGCTCCCCGCTAACGAGGCCATCATTGTTTGCGCACAAGATCTTCTGGCGCGCCTCGATGATGTGACAGTGCAGCTGTCCAAGCAGCTCGCCGGATCCGTACCCGAGTTCTTCGAGGACGAGGACCTCGTTCGGGAGGTCGAGGCTAGCGCCTACGGCAATGTTGCAGCGATGTTGTCGGTATTCAGGGCCGAGAACACCGCGGAAGACGTGCCGATCCGCGCGGAGGTCACGGCATTCGCCTCCGCAGTCGCCCGCCGCCAGATTCCGTTGGAGTCACTCATCCAGGCTTACCGGGTGGGGCAGACCCTGTTCTCACGACTGTGGATGGATGTCCTGGCCGAACACATCAGCGATCAGCTCGTGTTCATCGAGGCATTGCATCGCAGCTTCGACGAACTGAACATCTACCTTGATCGCGTCGTGGCACAACTCGTCGGCGACTACGAGCGGGAGCGAGAACGCTGGCTGCGCGGCGAAGCCGCACGCCGTGCCGCCTTGGTCGGTCGCCTGCTACGCGGCGACCGCATACCGATCGACCATGCCAGCCGCCAGCTGGACCACGACCTACGCGCTCCACAGACGGCTCTGGTGGCATGGACGGCCTCGCATGGTGAGGTCGAGCGGCAGCTGGCAGCCCTCGAAACACGCCTGGCCGCTGTGGCGTCTGGCGCCGGCGTTTCGCGAATGCTGATGTTGCCGGCCGGCACCTGCACGATGTGGGCGTGGATCGCCGGCGACATTGATGCCGAGAAGCTCGCCGATGCCGGCGGTAAGCCCGACAACCCCGAGGTCCTGGTCGCCGCCGGGCAGACCATCCACGGCGACGACGCGTTCCGGGTCAGCCACGAGCAGGCCCTGCGCGCCCGCCATGTCGCGTCACACATGACCTCGCCACCTCCGCTCACGCTGCACGCGGATGTTGCCACGGTTGCCTTGCTGGCCAACGACTACGACGAGGCTCGTCGCTTCGTCAGCCGCACGCTCGGCAACCTTGCCTGCCGGAATGCAGTTGCAGCCCAGTTGCGGGAAACTCTGCGGGTCTTCCTTCAGGAGGGCGGCAATACTCGTCAGGCGAGCGAACGACTCTTCATGCACCGGAATACCGTGCTGTACCGGTTGCGGCGGGCCGAGGAGTTGATCGGTGTTCCACTAGGCAAGCGGCGTCTGGCCGTGGAGCTGGCACTGCTCTTTGTCGAGATGTTCGGCGACGACATGTTGCCGCCGGATTCCCCATTCGAGGCCAACTTCGGTGACGGCGCTGATGACTCAGCGAACGCTCCCATCGAACGGATCTGAGACCGGTGGCAGATCGCAGCTAAGCTCCGCAGTCGACCGCAGCCCGGTGTCGCTGGCGAAGTTCGCGTTTGAGGACCTTCCCGGCCGCAGACATCGGCAGCGACGCGACGAAATCGACGCTCCGCGGGGCTTTGTAGCCCGCGATGTACCGTTTGGAATCTTCCCTGATACCCTCCGGCGTTGCCGTGTGCCCCGGTTGCAGAACGACCACCGCATGAACCCGTTCGCCCCAATCCGGGTCGGGGACCCCGATGACCGCGCACTGAGCCACTGCCGGATTCCGGGCGATCGCGCTTTCGACCTCGACCGAGTACACGTTCTCGCCACCGGTCACGATCATGTCTTTTATCCGGTCAACAATGAACACGTAGCCGTCTTCGTCCATGCGGCCACCGTCGCCGGTGTGCATCCAGCCGTTGCGAAGGGCCTTTGCAGTTTCATCGGGCTTGTTCCAGTAGCCGAGCATGACGTTGCCGCCACGGACGACGACCTCACCGATGGTTCCCCGCGGCACTTCCACCCCAGCCTCATCGACGATGCAGACCTCGCAGTTGGGAGCAGCCCGGCCGGCCGACTGCAGCAACCCCGCAATGCCGTGATCCTCGGGTCCGAGCAACGTTGCAATCGGCGCCAGTTCGGTCATTCCGTAGGCCTGGGTGAACGCGACCTGCGGCATCGCGACGCCGGCACGCTCGAGTAGCGGCTTGGGGATCGGAGATCCGCCATAGAGAATCGCACGGAGACTGGACAGGTCCAGTGCGGCCAACCCCGGGTAGTCGACGATCGCCTGAACCATGGTCGGCACTAGCGCGATGTCGGTTACCTGATGGGATTCGACGGCCGACAGCACCGCGTTCGGTTCGAAGCGCGGGACCACCACATGGGTACCACCGAGCAATGTCGTCACACCCCAAGCGGTTAAGCCCGCCAGGTGGAACATCGGTGCGGCATGCAGACAACGGCTGTCCTGCCGCGATCGGAAAACATGGCCTGATGCGACCGCGCCGAGCCACGAAGTCATGATCGCGCCGTGCGACAGCATCACGCCTTTGGGTTCCCCGGAAGTTCCACCGGTGTAGAAGATCCCGGCCAGCTCGCCGCCGCCGCGACGCGCATCGGGTACTCCCTTGGCGTCGGCGATCAGCTGCTCGTACCCAACTGTTCCTTCAGGGGGCGCATCTTCGCCGCAGTAGATCACGGTCGACAGATCCTCGCAGTTCGCGCGGATCGCGGGGAGCATTTCCCGGTGTGCGTCGTCGATGATGAGGCACTTGGTGCCGGAATCCCGTAGAGCATAGCCGATCTCAGACGCGCTCCACCGGATATTGAGCGGATTGAGCACCGCGTCGGCCCACGGAACGGCAAGTAGGTACTCGTGATAGCAATGCGAGTTCAGGGCCGAGATTGCGATCCGATCGCCGGATACCACCCCGAGTTCACCGAATCCACCGGCCAGCTTCTCGACCCGCCGGGTCACCTCCCGAAAGCTCTGGGCTCGCCCGCCCCCGACGATCATCGTCTTGTCAGGGGCTTGTTGGCGCCCGCGATGGAGTCCCTGCGTCATGTACATCTTCTGGCCTCCGAGCCCCTCGCCTCAATCACGTAACAGATACTCAAACAACCATAGATAAGCAGAAGCGTCCGTTGGCGCAGTTGTTTCGACACTGTGCGATCGCCGCATTCCTGTCGATCACTTTGGTACACCGCACAATTCGCATCCCGTTGATACCGCGCATCAGTTCGGCGGGCCATGCCGGCGGGACCTGGTGGCGAATCCTCGAATTCGCTCCGATACCCCGGGGTCACACAGGGCGATCGACTGCTCGCGCGTCTCGCAGACAAGCTGTTCACCGAGGGGCGACTGAACCGCCGAGTCGACGAGCTTCCGGGTTGCCACAACCGGACCCCGCCGCCGGCCCAGCTCCCGAGCGAGTGCTGCGGCCTCCTGCATCAGGTCATTGTCGGGGACACAACGCCAGATCAAACCCCACTCTTCGGCCTGCGCCGCCCCGACCCGGCAGCCGGTGAGCATCATCCCGAGTGCCCTCGCCCGGCCAAGCACACGAGCCAGGATCCAACTAGCCCCCGCGTCGGGAACAATGCCGAGGGCACTTACCTGGGGCACCAGAAAGTATGACGACTCCGCCGCGACCACCATGTCGGCGAGCAACGCCAACCCCAAGCCGCCGCCCGCACAGGGACCGTTGACCGCGGCTACCACCGGTACCGGAGCATCGATGATGGCCTGGCACAACGGGTTCAGGCTTGCCGCCATACCGCTCTGCACCGCAGCGGGCAGGTCCCCGCCGGCGCAGTCCAGGTCGATCAGGTCGTATCCGGCGCAGAACCCGGCGCCGGCACCGGTTATCACCAGTGCGTGTACGTCATCACGTCCACCGAGCTCAACCAGCGCGGCACGGATTTGGTCCATGACACTCCAGGTCAGCGCGTTGAGCCGGCCCGGGCGGTCCAGGGTGATGGTGGCAGTCCCCGCGTCGATCGTGGCGCCGATCATGTCAAATGTTGAACCCGCCGGAACAGACCAGAGTCTGGCCGCTGATGTAGTCGGATTCCGGTGTGCACAGCAGGTACACGGCGCCGGCCGCATCCTCCGGAGTGCCGCTGCGACCCAAGGGGATCGACTTCTCCATCTGCACCAGGAGATCCGGATTCACGCCAACCCTGATCTCCCGGCCCTGAATGTCGATACTGCCGTCCTCATCTCCTGCGGTGCTGGTGAGCCGAGTTCGAATCAGGCCAAAAGCGACGGTGTTCACGGTGACGTTGTAACGCCCCCATTCCTTGGACATCGTCTTGGTCAGACCCGTGACTCCGGCTTTGGCTGCGGCGTAGTTCGCCTGCCCTGGGTTTCCGCCCAGTCCCGCCACCGAGGAGATGTTCACGACCTTGCGGCAGGGAGTCGCCAACCCGGCATCTTTGGTCGATCTGACGAGTCGGGAGATCACCGGCTGCGCCGCCCGCAGGATCCGAAAGGGTGCTTTCAGGTGAACGTCCAGGATTGCCTCCCACTGCTCATCGCTCATCTTCTGGATGACCGAATCCCAGGTGTAACCCGCGTTGTTGATGATGATGTCGAGGCCGCCGAAGGTGTCCACCGCGGTGTTGACAAACCGCTCCGGGAAGCCCTCGTCGGTGACGCTGCCCGAGACCGGGACAGCTCGGCCACCCGAATCACAGATGGCGCCCGCTGTTTCGGTAGCCGGTTCATCGTCCAGATCGTTCACGACGACGGCCGCACCCTCCGCGGCCAGTTTCATCGCGATGTGGCTCCCGATGCCGCGGCCGGCCCCGGTGACCAGCGCTACTTTTCCGTCCAACTTTCCCATGACGTCCTCCTGTTGAGTGTTGATGTCAGAGCGCCACGACGGCGTCGCCCGACAACGTGACTGTTCCGTCGGCAAGGGTGACCGTCAGCGAAAGCGTCGCTCGCGCTTCGCCGTCGACCGTGTCGAGCGCGACGATCCGTGCTCGCGCCGTGGGCTCCGAATTCACTGGAGTGACCGCGGCAAAACGCACTCCGTACTCCCGAATCGACTCGGGAGGCACCCAGTTGGTGAGTATTCGGCCCAGGTATGCCATCGACAGCATGCCGTGGGCGAAGACGTCGGCCAAACCGGCGGACTGTGCTACATCGATGTCGATGTGGATCGGGTTGTGGTCACCGGAGGCGCCGGCGAACAGCGCCAGGGTGGTTCGACTGATCCCTGCGAGCCGCAGTGGATCAAGTTCCGCCCCTACTTCGGCAAGTACTTCGCTTGTCATTGCTGCGCCTCCGGATGCCGCACCACCAGAACGGATTTCAGGTCGGCGACTCTCTCGCCGTCAGGGCGGACGACGCTGGTGTCCTTTACCACGAACTCCAGCGCGCCTCCCTTCTTCGAATAGACGTCGACAATCCTTGGCCTCGCGATGAGCTCATCTCCGGCGTACGCCTGGGATCGGTACGCGAATCGCTGTTCGCCATGCAGGACATGGCGCAGATCGATACCCAGGTCACTGACCCAGTCGAAAGGGTCTGGGCGGTCGAGCTCGATCGCCAACAGGAAGGTGGGCGGCACCGGCAACGCCGGGTAGCCGGCAGCCTTCGCTGCTTCCAGGTCGGTGAAAATGGGATTCGTCTCGCCGATGGATTTGGCGAAGAACCTCAGCCGTCCCGCATCGACGACCAGCCGAGTAGGCGACAGCTCGGTTCCGATCACGGATTGGTCCACCGCCATGGTCAGCTCACCTTCTCGTAGAGGCTGACGACAGCGGCACCGCCGAGCCCGATGTTGTGTTGCAGGCCGAGGCGGACACCGTCGACCTGTCGCGGTCCTGCCGTCCCACGCAGCTGCCAGACCAATTCCGCGCACTGCGCCAGGCCAGTCGCGCCAAGGGGGTGTCCCTTGGAAAGCAGCCCGCCGGACGGGTTCGTGACCACGCGTCCGCCGTAGGTGTTGTCCCCATCGGCGATGAACTTCTCCGCGGTTCCCTCCGGCGTCAGTCCGAGGGCCTCGTAGCTGAGCAGTTCATTGGTGGTGAAGCAATCGTGCAGCTCCACCACCGCAATGTCCTCCGGTCCGACACCGGCTGTCTCGTAGACCTGCTGAGCTGCGAGCTTGGTCATGTCGTAGCCGACGATCTTCATCATCGAGCGGTCCGCAAAGGTCGATTCCGGATCGGTCGCCATCGCTTGAGCGCGTACTGCGACCGCTGGTTGCAGCCCGTGCCTTCGCGCGTAGCTCCTGCTGATGAGGACGGCCGCGGCCGCGCCACAGGTGGGCGGGCAGCACTGCAACCTGGTCAACGGCCCGTAGATCACCGGCGCCGCAAGCACCTCCTCGGCCGACACCGGATCCCGAAACACCGCATACGGGTTGTGCGCGGCGTGGGCCCTCGCCTTCACGGCGATCTGGGCGAAGACGGCCGGATCCATCCCGTACTGGTCGCAGTACTCACGGCCGGCTCCGCCGAAGTACTGTGCGGCGAAGGGGGCGTCGCTCTCGCCCTGGATCCCGTGTACCACCGTGTCGAAGCTGGCGAACGGCGTCGGACGGTCGGTGTAGGACATCGCCAGGGCGCCGCGCTGCATCTGCTCGAAGCCCAGTGCCACCACAACGTCAGCGACACCGAACTCGATCGCCTGGCGCGCCAGAAACAGTGCCGAGGACCCGGTGGCACAGTTGTTGTTGACGTTGACCACCGGTATCCCGGTGGCCCCAACCCTATACAGTGCTGCCTGACCGGAGGTCGAGTCACCGTAGACATACCCGACGTAGGCCTGCTGTACCGACTCATACGACAGGCCCGCATCCTTCAATGCGGCCCGAGTCGCCAACTCCCCCATCACATCGTAGGTCTCGCTATTGCGTGGAGTAGTGAAGGGGATCATCCCGACTCCCGCGATCAAGGCGGAAGGACTCATGTGTGTTCAACTCCTCAACTTTGGTGCGCGCGCCATGGTGGTACGCCCGCGTCTCCGTGCCGGCCTGATATCGGCCGGGCACAAACTCTTTCGGCGCCCTGCTGGGCGATGTGAACGGCCGCTGGCCGTCCAGACTTCGTTCATGTCTGGCAAAGCTCGGAGCTGCGACCAGCGCTGTCTGGGCATCGAGTTCTCACTTGATACTGGCGCTCAGGTCGCCCGACATGGCCCGCAGCTGCGGACCCCACGTCGACCAGTCGTGGTCTCCACCCTCCTGAAAGTCGAAGTGCCCGTTGTCGCCACCGACCGCGCGATAGTGCCGATAGAAGGTCAGATTGCTGCCGTGGGCCAGGTCGCAGTAGCCGAGCATCGCAGCAGGGTTGCTGCACACCGGCGTCGCCGGGCTGTAGACCCAAAGTCGGGTCTTGTTGGCGACCAACATTGCCACGTGCACGTCTGGGTCATGCCACTTCCATCGACCGAATTGCTGTGGTCCCCACATTCTTTGAGTATCCGCACCGCCGAACTCCGAGAGGCCCGCTGCGATCGCGCCGGATACGTTCGTCTTGGACGGGGTCAGGAAGCCCGACAACGAACCCGCGTAGCGGTATCGATCGGGGTGGAATGTCGCGATGGTCAGAGCACCGGTCCCGCCTTGCGCGGCGCCGACGATGCCGTGCCCGCCCGGAGCCAGACCTTTGTTGGCAGCCATCCAATCCGGTAGCTCGTGGGAGAGGAAGGTTTCCCACTGACGGCCCCCGTCCTGCTCCCAGTCGGTGTAGAGGGACCACGCCCCTCCTGCAGGCGCCACAACTGATATCCCCTTGCCTCCCAGACTGTTCATGGCGTCCCCGACCGTCAGCCAATTACTCGTCTCGGCCCCGGCGTCGAAGGCGTCCAGCAGGACCACCGCGTGCGGGCCGCCTGCCAGAAATGCCACCGGGATGTCACGGCCCATCGCCGCCGACGGCACCATCAGATACTCGGTGGCGGCCGCACGAGCCGGTGTCGCGTTCCACAGACACGTCGCCAGCACGAAGGCAAGGACGACACTCAGGCCGGACACTTGGCGCTCAGCCCTACCTTCGCGCCCCTGAATCAGCATGATTTTCCTTGTCCGCGAACGCCGCTCATCGGTATCGCATCTCCTCGTCGACGACGTTACCCATTTTTTAATCAATATTCAATAGCTGGCAGCCGGGCAGTCGGCCGGCCACAGTTCGACGGTCGCCCCCGGAGATTCGCGGGCCCCCCGAACCAGGCACCGGATCTCCGGGACCTGCGTTCCGTGCCTGTGCGCGGTGGTGATGCCCGTTGCCACGTGCAGCACCGCACACCCGTCAACTCGCCGGATAGCCGGGCGGCGGATAGACCCCCCGCAGAATCCACGCCCACCAGTTGTTTCCGAACTCAACCTCGTCGCTGGCGTCATAGTCGGGATTCGGATCCAGTGGTACTGGATGAGTTCCCCTCTGAGACATATCGATCGGGTCCAGAGGCTGACCGTAGACTGCCACCACGACGGTTCGGTCCGGGCTGTTCGCCGACCACACACCGATCTGAGTGTGGGCACATTTCGACATGATCTCGAAGTACGCCGGGTTGTAGTACCACTGGTTGATCAACTCGATGCCGCTGATTGCCAGCGCTGGATGGATCGCCACCGTCTCGGCCACCTGACCGCGGAAGCCCGCGGCGTCAGCACGCTGCTGTGGGTTGGATCCGTCCGAACCGATATCTCCATCGAGATGCCGGTTGTTCAAGACGTCGTCGGTGTGCCGTTGAGCCGCGCGTTGCAGCCGCGGGTCGATCCTGATGTCATTGGTGCACCCAGCCTGATGCTGCATCGTGTACACGTTGGCGACCACCCCGTCGTTGAGTCGCTTGTTGTTCGGGATCAGGGTGTTGTTGTCGTTGTCGGCCCGAACGGTAGGTGTTCCCAACAGAACCAGAGCGATGGCGATCACCAGGGCCGGAAGGCCACCACGCCGTCGCTGCCACTCGACGCCCGCTGAGCGATGGGCGCGCAGCACATCCGCCACCGAATTTCGCAAAGACATCACCAGTCTCCTTATGCCTAGGGTTCCGGACTGACCGGAGGGCGGTAGCCGGCCGCCGAGTTCCTCAACTGCCAGATCAACTCGGGACACAGTTCGTTGGCCGCCTGAGAGATCAGGTAGGAGGCCTGGTAGTCATCGGAGGTGTTGAAGTCCCCCTGCACCTCGGCGATGAGTTGGGCGTAGCCGACACCCCGCGACACCTTTGCGCAGATGCCATAGCCATAGTCCAGTGCCTCCTCGGCGCTGGCGAAGTTGTAACCGGGTCTTGTCGTCACACCGATCAGGTACGCCAGCTTCTTGTCCGGCTCGACATCGGCCCGAGCGCAAGGACCACCGGCTACGGTCGCGGCCACCAGTAGCACCGCGCAGGTGAATCCCGTTCTGGTCGGCCATATCCTCGGCCCGCGATGTGGTGGCAACCGATTGTTCCTCATCGCAGCGCGTCAGATCGGATCAAAACCGGAGATGAGCCACCGGCCGTCGACCTTGTCCAATGTCACTCGGATGCTGGATGCCGTATCAGTGGGGGCATCGCTGCCGACGATCGCGGACTGGTTGACAAACACCACGACTATTGCGTGGTTTGGCGTAGCTGTCACCGAGGCTGCACCGGGCACACTCCCCACCGTCGAGATCCGCTTCTCCTTGGCCCCCGGAATGACGACATTGTTCGTCAATTCGATGAATGCGTCCCGGAAATCTCCGGTGAGACGTTCTTGGGCCGCCTTCAGATCAGCTTCGACACTGTCGGGTTGGTACGACAGCATGGCAATCGTCGAATCTTTGGCCGCCTCGACTGATTCAACGCGCGCAACCTCGGAAGCACTGGCCGAAGCATCCCAGTACTTGAGCAGGCCCGCCGCCATCGCGAATATCATCACCAACGCGGGCAGAACTCCGTAGGCAACTACCGATCTCCACGCGTTGGCCCCCTCGGCGCGGCTCGGCCGGTCAACAGTTTCAGTGTTCCCCGGCGGATCCTCGAGCGGCACGGCCTCCGCAGCACCCCCGTCGGAATCGTCCTGCTCGGCCGCATCCGGCGTCGCAGCATCCAAGCCGGTGCCGTCGGACACGACGTCGGTGAGGACCGTCACGGTAATCACTTCCTTGTGCTGTCGTCGATCTACTGTTGGGTACAACGGGTTGAGTTGCTCAGTGGTCCAGCTTCTCGTCAGGGCACGAATGCGACGTTCGAGATCTTCGGCTGCGAGTCGACCTGCGTCAGCGAGATGCGCATTCGCCAAGAACGCGGAACCTGGTCCGCCCCACTGGCATTAGTGGTCTTGACCGTGACGCCGACGAGTACATTCGTCTCTTCGGCACCATCGATCTCGATGCCGGCCTCGGTGACCGTTCCCACTGACTTCGCCTGCGCGGCCTTGACGACTTCGATGAACGGCTGTGAACGGCGGCTGAAGTCGTCGTAGAAGTTGCCTGTCGCCGAGTCCAGGACACGTTGAACGTCTGATTCGGCCTGCTCGTAGTCGATGGTTGTGAGGTTGACCGCACCCTGTCGCGCCGCCTGAAGCAGGAGCCCTCGCTGCAGCTCAGCCTGATGTGCCTGGTACGACCGGATCCCCCACCAGCCACCTAGCCCCGCCAACGCCACGATGATGGCCAATCCGACCAGCATCGCCGCCCGGCCCGGTATTGCCGCCCTTGCCGCGGTCGGCACGGAGTCCTGCACCGAACAGCCCTCCTGGTCGAGGTCTCCCGATTCGGGTGCCGTGCTCAGTTGGTATTCGGGGGCATCATCATCGATTGCCATGTCTGCTCCTGATTCGCGGGACGGGATAAATTGGTCTGGGTGTATACCTGCCCGTCGGGGCCGATATAGCGGCCCGTGCTCGGGTTGTACTCAGCGGCAACCATTGGTGCCGGCGTCGGGTCCGGCTGCACCTCGGTGGAAGTGAGCGCGCCCGGCGGCAGCTGTGGGATGTCTTGGCCGGTAATGGTGGCGTTCGGGTCGCCTTTCCAGTTCCATCCCTCGTTGAGCGGCACATACTCCTCGTCGCTCTCGCACATCTTCACCGTCGGCGCACGTTTGCCCGGCCGGGTCGCGCAGGGCAGGTTGCGAGCGCCGCGGACGTTGAACATCGCGTCCTGCGGAATCCGGCAGTACAGTTGGCCCTCCGGACGTTCCGGGAAGTCCTCGAGGCTGGCCGCTCGTACCTGCTGGGCCGGTAGATATCCCGTCAGGCACGGTGGTGGCAGGTTGACGTTCAAGTTGAAACTCAGGTAGGCGCCGCGGTATCCCTGCTTGGTGTTCCGATTGGCCAGTCCCGCCCCCTGGAGGATTTCGGTCAGCGGCGGCAGCAACACCAGGAGCTGCTCGAGGTTGGGCTGGTAGGTGACGGCAACACCTCCGACGCTGACCAGATTCGCCAAGACGATCGGCAGGGTCGGCTGCAGGCGGTCGAACAACTGGCGAGCCTGATCGACGCCCGAGGGCCCGGTTCTGATCAGCTCGGCGACCGCAGCGTCCTGGGCGTGAAGTTGTTCGGTGACGCCGGCCAGGTTTGTCGCCCACCGTTGGATCGCGTCGCCGGTCTCGATCTGGGTGTCGAGCAACGGTTTGGACTGATCGATCAAGGTGGTCAGTGATCCGACATTCTCGCCTGCCTCGATGGCCAGGCTGTTCGAACCCTTCACGATGCGCGCGATCTCCGGACCGAGGCCACCGACCGCGACGAATGCCTCACCGACTGCGGTACGCAGAGCATCACCCGGGATCGCCTGCAGCCCGCGGTTTGTGGCATCCAGCAGATCGCTGATGTCCGGCGGAATGACCGTCCGCTCGATCGGGATCACGTCGCCGTTCTTCAGCGGTGGGCTGTCACCGTTGCGTGGCACCAGCGCCACGAACTGCTCGCCGATCGCGCTCTGACTGTGTACCTGTGCGTCGAGATCGCCGGGAATGTCTATGCCCGATTTCAACGACAACACCGCAGCAGCTCCTCCGCGGGTCAATGAGACGTCTTGTATGCGACCGACTTCGACGCCGCGATAGGTAACGTTGCCGTTCTTGTACAAGCCACCGGTCTCGGGAAGCTGCATGGTCACCTGGTAGCGCCCGACGCCGAACAAAAGATTCGGCAGTTCCATGTAGCCGAAGGCCATGATCGAGCCGCCGGTCACACTGATGACGATGAAGATCGCCAACTGACTGAGGATCCGTCTGTTCAACATGTCACGGCCCCTGATCGAAGCGGTAGGGAATTACCAGTGGATTACCCGGATTGAACGGGCCGCCCGCCGTACACGGGCTGGGGAACTGGCCGATGGTCCGGCCCCATTGCATTTCGAGTTCGGTCAGATCGCATTCCCACTTGGTCCCGGTGAAGAAGGACGAGTCCAATCTGCTCAGGGTGAGGTCGATAACCGCCGTGAGGTTGGCGGCGTCGCCGCGAAACCATTTCGGGATCGTCTCGGTCGCGAACGGATACGTCGGGTACAAGCCCAGTGCGCGGGTGAGCGCAGGGCCCGCGTTGGCCAACGACTCCAGCACTGGTCCGATGTCCTTCAGTTCTTGGACCAGTGCGTGTTTGGTCCGGTTGATCGAGTCGGTGGCCAAGGCGCCGAACTTCCCGAGCCGGTCCGCGGCATCCGCCAATTGATCACGCTCGTCCTTGAGCACCGAAAGCGCCTTGGGAAGAGTCTGCAGCGCCCGATCCACCACTGGCTTCTGCTCGGCGAACTTGCGGGCGACGTTGTTCAAACTGTCTGTTGCCGCGATGATGTCGTCACTTTGCTCGTTCGCGTCGGCGATGAACGTGTCCAGCTGCGCGATGAGGCTCCGCAGGTCCTTCTCGCGTCCGGCGAATGCGGTGCCCAGGGCCGTGGTGATCTCCTCAATCCGGCCGATCCCACCTCCGTTGAGCAACATCGAGACCGCGGCAAGGGTTTGATCTGTGGTCGGATAACTGCTCGCGGAGGACAGCGGGATCAGTGATCCCTGGCGGAGCTTCCCCTCCGGGGCCACGTTCGCCGGAGCCGCCAGCTCGATGTGCAGCGACCCCAGCAGGCTGGTCTGGCCCAGCCCAACAGTGGCGTTGGCCGGCAAGTCGACGTCGCCGTTGAGCCTGATCGTCAGCAGCGCGTGCCAGCCCTGGCGCTCGATCTTGGCCACGGTGCCCACTGTGACGTCACCGACTCGCACCCGCGAGTTCGGCTCGAGGCGGTTCACCTCGGGCAACTGCGCGAGGATCGTGTAAGCCCCGGGGCCTCGACCCTCCGTGCCCGGTAGGCGCAGTGTGTTCAACCCGCGCCATCCGCAGCCCGATGCAGTGACGGCCACAACCACCAACGCCATTGCAGCCGCCGCGCGGCGACACCACCTGCTCATGATCCCGCCCCACTGGGCAGCATGAGCCCGGGCAGGCCCGCACCAGGGTCGGTGGCCTGGGCTGCCGCCGGGCCCGCAGCCGCGGGCGGTCGCGCGTCGGCCTCCGGCTCCGAAGCGCCGGCGGACGGATTGCCATCGGGCAACGGTGGAACATGGTCCGGGCGCAGCCAGTCCTCGCTGTAGGTGACCTCATTCGGCCGGGCGCTGGCTCCGACGAAAAGGTTCTCTCCCAACGGGAAGAAGTTGTACTGGCGGTTCTTCACGATCGGCGCGAGGTACTGCACACAGAGCTTCGCCGACTGCGCGGCATTCTGTCGCGACGCGGCTTGTATGGCTCCGCAGACGAAGGAGATGGGATCACTCAGATTGTTCGTCGACAAGGCACCGGTCAGGGTCCCCTGGGCGGGCTGATAGATGTTGACGAAGTTCTGCGCGGCGGTGGGTATCACGTGCAGGATCTGTTTGAGGTCATCGACACTGTCCACCAAAGCCTGCGACACCGACGCCAACCTGTCCGACGTGGTACCCAACGCCTCGTGGTTGTCGGCAACGAAAGTCTTGACCTCCTTCACCGCAGTGTTGAGATCCACGACTGCAGAGGCAACCTCATTGGGACTATTGGCCAATGACGAGGACGCGGAAGCCAGGTTCTGGTTCAGGCGTCGTAACACTTCGTCGCTGCCTTGAAGCGCCGTCACCAGCATCGACAGACTCTTCACCGTGCTGAAGATGTCGCCGCTGTGGTCACCGAACGCTGAAATCGCCTCGGAGACTTCGAGGATCGTGTCGCGAATATTCATGCCCTGACCGCGTAGGTTGTCGGCCGAGGTGTTGATGAACTGTCCCAGTGTGCTGACCCCGCCGGGCGTGGTGGGCTCCAGCATCTCGGTGAGATGCTGCAGCTGGGTGCGAAAGTCATCCCACTCGACGGGTACAGCGGTTCGCTCTCGTGGAATGGTCGCTCCATCCGTCAGGACAGGACCACCGGCGTAGGCCGGTGTCAGCTGGATGGCGCGGGCGGTCACCAGCGATGGCGACAGGACCACCGCCTTGGCGTCGGCCGGTACCCGGTGGTGGTCGTCGAACCAGAAGCTGATCTTCACCCGCTCGGGTTGTGCCTCGATAGCATCGATCTCGCCGACCCGCACCCCCAGGATGCGGACCTCGTCGCCCACAAAGATTCCGTTGCTGTTCTCGAAGTAGGCGACTACGTGCGTCCGACCGCCGCCGATACCCGGCTGCGTCAACACAACAGCGCCGCCGGCCAACACGGCCACCAGGACAATAGCCAACCACCGGTTCAGGATTCGCTCGACAATCATCTGCCCGCCCCCGCTTCGGTGTGTGCCCCTTCGGTCGCGGGTACTTCACCGGGCGCCGGCACGAAAACCGGGCTCGGCGTGGGTTCGGGAACCGACTCCGAACCAGCCGGGGCCTGCGCCGGCGGTCCCGGAGGCGGTCCGCCGCGCGGCGGCGCGGGCGGCGGCTCCCGATACGGGTAGCACCCGGTGCCCGGCAGCGCGCTGCCGGGCGAACCGCACAGCTGATCGTCGGGGTTACCGGTAATCGCATCCGGGAGATACAGCCGCGGCTCGCCCCCCTGGCCGGTCCGTGGATACGGTATAGGCAAGGCCGGGGTCCCCTGCTGGCCGATCTGTGGATCGGTGCGCTCGGACGGCAACAAGACATTCGGATCGAGACCCAGGTCGGAGAACGCCGAGTCGATATAGGGCTGAATGAACTGTCCCGGAACCAGATTCGCGACATAGGCTTTGAAGAACGGACCCGACGAGAGCGACTCCCCCAATCCGATCGCATACCAGCTGAACCTCTTGAGGTACTCCTGCACCTCCGTCTTGCGATTGTCGAGGGTGGCCAGTACGCCATTCAGCTTGTCCAGCGCCGGCTTCAGGGTCTGCCCGTTGTCGGCAACGACTCCGCTGAGTTGCCGGCTGACATGAGAGATATTGGTCGAAATCTGGTCCAGCGCCGCACTTTCGCTGTTCAACTGGCTCAGCAGTTCGTTCGTGTCGTTGACCAGATGCACAATCTGGTCACTTCGCGCAGAAAGTACCGATGTCACCTTTCGGGCGTTGGAAAGCAGATTCCGTAGCTGGGCGTCACGTTTGTTGAGGACCTTGGAGAGGCGCCCTACACCGGCTACGGCGATCCTCAGATCCGGCGGGGTGTCCTGGAATGTCTGCGCCAGTGTCTGCAGCGAGTCGGACAACTGCTCGGTGTCGAGGCCGCTGATGGTCGCGGTCAGGTCTCCGAGCGCGTCGGGCAACTGGTAGGCGGGTGTGGTGCGCTGCAGCGGAATGGTCTCCGTCAGCCGGCCGTCACCGCGTGGGGTGACACCGAGCATCTTGGTGCCCAGCAGACTTTTTGTCTTCACCGCCGCCTCAGTTCGATCCCCGAGCCGGATCTTGCTGTCTACCTTGAACCTGACCAGCACCCGCCCTTCGTCAAGCGTGACGCTGTTGACGCTGCCGACACGCATTCCCGAAACCTGTACCTGTGCACCAGCGGTCAGGCCGCCCGCCTCGGCGAAGTACGCCGAGTAGGACTCAGCGGGCGAAACGAATGGAAGTTCGTCGTAGTACCAGGCGCCGACAGCGATGCCGGCCGTCAACACTGACCCGACGATTCCTATCGTCAGCAGATTGCGTTCTTGAAAGGGCTTCACTTCGGTGTGCACCTCCCCGAAGTCTGCTCGGCCACCTTCACGTACATCGGCTGACCGCCCTTGCCATTCAGCTTGAGAGCGACTTCACAGAAGTAGAACGTGAAGTAGTCGCCGTAAAGCGCCTGCCGGTTCAGGATGCGCAGGGCCGCAGGAAGATTCTCAAGCACCTGGTCGACGTACTGCTGATCGGTCAACACGGTGGCGGCAGTGCGATCCGCTTCCTGGACGGCCTTTTTCATGGGCGCACGCGACTGCTGCAACAGGTCGGCGATCGTGGACGTCGCCGCATTGATATGCGCGACACCGTTGCTGATGTCTTCCTTTCGGGCCGCCAGCCCACTCATCAGTTCCGACAGCGAATCAACTGCGGTTGCAAACTGGTCGCTTCGGTCCCCCAAAGACCCCAGGACAGTGCTCAAGTTGGCAATCACATGGCCTATCAGCACATCACGGTCGGCCAGCGTGGCGGTCAGGGCGGCCGTCTGGTTCAGAAACGAGCCAATCGTGACGCCTTGCCCTTGGAACGCCGCGATCAGTTGACCCGCCAATGCGTTGACCTGCTCAGGATCCAGGGCTCGAAACAGCGGCCGGAAACCGCCGATCAGGACGTCCAAGTCCAACGCGGGCTCGGTCCTGTCCACTGGAATGGTTGCGCCCGCACCCAATACCTTCATGCCACCGGCGCCCTCCTCGAGGGCAAGGTAGCGGCCGCCGATCACGTCTCCCCATCGGATCACTGCCCTACTGCCTTCCGTCAGCACGACCGAATCATCAGCGCTGAACTCGACTTCCACGTTCCCATCGCTTTTCAGCGAGATATTCCTGACCTTTCCGACCTCTACGCCGGCGATCCGCACGAAATTTCCGTTCGCCAACCCAGTCACGTCGAGGAACTCGGCCCTGTAGTTGCGGGCCGTGTCGAACCGAAACTGCCCGAATATGGTCAGCAGGGCGAACAACCCCAGCATCGTGACAATCAAAAAGACACCGAGTCGCCACACGGTGTGTCGCAGATTGACTTTCATCGCGATCGACCCCTTCCTGACTGTCTCGTTGTTCCATCACGGAGGCACGGCGGCACAGCGGATCACGGCTCCGGCGGTGTGGGTGGTGGCGGCGCTGGAGGCACACCCGGAAACAGCGGCACACCTCCCGGCCCGTATTGCGGCGCTCCATACGGCGGTGTCCCGAATCCGAGTTCAGGCTGAGGTCCGACCGCCGGACCGGGCAGACACTGGCGGATGGCCGGCGGTAACGGCACGCCACGCGTGACGCGGAACCAGTCGGCATAACAGGACTGCCCGATTCCCGGGTTCGGCCGGACATCAAGACCCGTGCCCCAACCGGTATTCGTGATCAAATGACGCACCGGGAAGTTGTCCGCCACATCAGGCAGGGATCCGCAACCCGGCTTTCCGCCCGGGCCTCCCTTGGCGGCGTGAATCGGCAGATTATCCGGGTATTTGTAGATGTCGTCGCCCAGGAGCAACGCGACATCCACGATGAGCGATGAACCATTGGCGCCGCCCATGTAGTCGGCCAGTCCATAGTCGTCCAGGGCCGTCTTCGCCCCCACCAGAGTGCACGTGAGTTGCGGGTTGTACTTCATCAGCAATGCCGTGGTCGGCTGGAGATCGTTGACCGACCGGACGAAATTCTCCCTGTTCGGGCCGATCAAACTTATCCCGCTGTTGGCGAACCCGGCGACCGTGAGCATCAGTGCATCGAGATCCCGCGAATTGTCGATGATCGTGGAGCTGGTGGTGCTCGCGGATGACAAGATATTCACAATATTTTGGGCCGCGGCCTCGTAGGTATCGCTGGCGTCTTTCAGTGCTCGCCAATCGTCGCGAATCACCTTGCTGCGCGCGTTCAGTGCCACCAGCACGGTATTTGCACCGCTGATCGCCTCACCGATGCGCGCACCCTGTCCGCCCAGGCCCTCGCCAAGCGCCGAGAGGACACCATTCAGCTCTGTCGGGTCCACCTGCCGAATGACGCCGACCAGATTCTGGAAAACCGTGTTGACCTCAGTCGTCACATTGTCCGACCGGAGCACGAGACCGGTAGTCAGGGACTTGGTGCTCGGATCCACCGGGTAGACGAGCTCGACGTACTTGGCGCCGAACGCAGTGGTAGCGGCGATTCGCGCCCCGACATTGGCGGGGATGAGAGCGACCTTGTCCGGATCGATTTCGAGTTTCAAGCTCGCCGGCTGCTTGCCGCCGGAAATCTGACCGACGCGGCCCACCTGGACGCCGCGCATCTTCACCTTGGCGCCGGTCTCCATGACCAGGCCGGTCCGATCCGAGATCAGGGTCACCGGTACATAGGACCGGAATGATCGGTTGAACGATTGCCCCACCAGCCAGACAGCCAACATCACGACGATAGTGAATATCAGTGTCCACCAACGCGGGTGAACACGCGGCTGGCCGTGCCCGATGTCCATTGCTACCCCGCCAGGTGGAAGTTGCCCGATTGGCCATAGACGGCCAATGTGATCGCCACTGTGACCAGCACTGCCGCGAGCACCGAGGCGCGCGTGGCCCTTCCCACCGCCTCGCCTACACCTGCCGGCCCGCCAGAAGCGGTGAACCCGTAGTAGGTGTGAATCACCATGATCACGACGCTGGCGATGGAAACCTGCGCGAACGACCAGATCAGGTCGGTGGGGCTCAAAAAGGTATGGAAATAATGGTCATAAACGCCGGACGACTGGCCGTAGACCACCGTTGTCCCGAAACGAGCGGCGAAAAACGTCATGACCACGGCCACGCAGTAGAAGGGCACCACGACCACGAGGCCCGCCAATACCCTTGCCGATGCCAGATACGCGACCGCCCGAACCCCGATTACCTCTAACGCGTCGATCTCTTCATTGATCCGCATCGCTCCAAGCTGTGCCGTCGCACCGGCACCGATGGTCGCTGCCAAGGCGAATTCGGCGGTCAGCGGGGCAAGAATCCGAACGTTGAAGTAGGCCGATGCGAACCCGGTCAGTGCTTCCACGCCGATCTGACCGAGCTGACTGAAGCCCTGCGCTGCTATGAGCGCACCTGTGGACAGCGTCAAGATCGCGATGACCGCGACCGTTCCGCCGATCATCGCCAACGCACCCACACCCATACTCATCTGGGCAACGAGGCGGATCAACTCGACGCGATAGTAGAGAAACACGTCTCGGATGGACGTCAGCGTCTTCACGTGGAATTGGATCTGGCTGCCGATGCGATCCCAGCCGGCCACCCATTGGTTGATCTTCCGATCAAAACCGGTAGACCCGAATTTCACCACCCGGTTCATAGCGTCACCCGGAATCCGACAGCGGTGACCACCGTATTGATGACGAACAGCGCCAAGAACGAGAACACCACGGTTTCGTTCACCGCGTTGCCGACTCCCGCGGGACCACCACCGACGGAGATACCCATATAACACGCGATCAAGCCGGCGGTGAGACCGAACAACGTGGCTTTGACCAGGCAAATGACCACATCGGCGAGCCCGGTGATCAAGGTGAGGCCGGCGACGAAGGCCCCGGGCGTGACGTGCTGGAAATAGACCGAGAAGGCGAACCCACCGGCCAGGCCGACCAACACGACAAGGGGAGACAACAGGAAGGCGACCAGGGTCGCTGCCAACACGCGCGGAACCACCAGCGCCTGAATCGGATCAATGCCCATCACCCGCAACGCGTCAAGTTCCTCGCGAATAGTGCGCGCCCCCAAGTCCGCGCACATCGCGGTTGCTCCCGCGCCCGCCACCACCAACACCGTGACGACAGGACCGATCTGCAACACAGCACTAAGAGCTGCACCGGTACCCGAGAAGTCCGCGGCCCCGAGTTCGGTCAACAAGATGTTGAACATGAAGACCGCCAGCACGGTGAACGGGATCGACAGGACCAGCGTGGGCACGAGTGAGACCCGCGCGACGAACCACGCCTGCACCAAGAACTCTCGCCAGGCAAACGGAGCCCTGAACGTCTGAACGATAGTGTCGAGCGCCATCGCGAAGAACCCTCCGAGCGCCCGCATCGGCTTGCCGACGACCGCTACGTCACGCATCGCGTCCTCCCCACCGATCGGACGAGCTCGCCTGACGAGGTACCGCCGATCCATGAGGGAAATCCGCCTTCGCCCAGGGCCGAGTCAGCCGTCTCGCAGGATTCGGAGCGTCCAAGCCACTTCCCCCAGCCGTCGGACTGCCTTTGCCGCTGCGGACCAGCGGCGCGGTTCAGCGTTCGAATCGAGATTAAACTAGATTCCTGCAGGGTTGGCAAGGATTGCCAGATCCGCGATTAAAAATGTTGGGCGGTGTCGCTAGCGATATGCTTGTATAGTCTTGTATGCCAACGGTTCTCACTTTTCGCTATGCTTTCACTCCGGCCACTCCGTCATCCGCTGTCGGTCAGACGGATCCATCCAAGGCCGCTAAAATCAAATTTAGACATGGGCGCACACAGCAACCGGGTCCGCGCGCCGCGGCGCGGGTATCGCCATCCCGTCGACGCCCTTGACAACTCGCACCCAACCCGAGACAATTCATCAGACGATGAATTACCTGTCTTCCAACGCACGGAACCGGAGGGATTGCGATGCCCGGATATCTGGCCGCCCTGGCGCTCGCGCTGTGCCCCGTTCTGGTTGCCGCTCGCCTGATCATGCTGCGGCGCAGCGGAACCGACGCGCTGCACTTCGGGAATATCGACAAGACGGACTTCTTGATCCCGCCCTTTGCGCTGATCTACTTCTACGTCATTTTTGCCGGTGCGTTCGGTTGGCCGCTGATCGCCGCCGACCGGTTCTTCAACTCCGCTCCGATCGCCTGGGCCGGTGTCGCGGTCTGCTTCGGGGGCCTGCTGTTCGTCCTACTGAGCCTGCTGGCCTTCGGCACCAGCTTCCGCGTCGGTATCGACACCGATCACCCGGACAAGCTGGTGACCTCGGGTGTGTTCGCGATCAGCCGCAACCCCATCTACGTCGGATTCGCCCTGGTGTTGCTCGGCCAGTTCCTGGTGTTTCCAACCTGGATCCCGTTGCTCTACCTGCTCGCCGCGACGTGGCTGTTCAACCGTCAGGTACTGCGGGAGGAGGCCTTCATGCGTGAGCACTACGGCCGCGAATATGCCGAGTATTGCGGCCGGGTTTGCCGGTACCTGTAGGCGCCCAGCTGCGCGCGAGAATCGCCGACAGCACCCGCTGCAGCTCGGTGTCGGTCTCAGCTCGGCTCAATCGGCCGCGGCGAGAAACTCCCGCGCCACCTCGACTACGCGCTCCCGGTCTCCGGCCACCAGCCCGATACGGGTCCGCCGATCCACGATGTCCTCCACGGTCAGTGCACCCTCGTGGCTGACCGCATACTCGAATTCGGCGCGGATCACGTCGATCCCGTCGGCGACCGGATCTTCCGGCCGCCCGCAGGTGGCGGTGGCCAGCACGTTGGCCGCCTCCGCCCCGTAGCGCAGCACCAGCGACTCGGGCAGGTCGGCCGTCAGCGGCAGTTGCGATCCCGGGTTATCCGGCGCGCCGACGAGCGGCAGGTCGCGGGTACGGCAGGATGTGGCGCTCAGCGCCCGCAATCGCACCGCGCGATCCAGCACATCTTCGGCCATGTGCCGGTATTCGGTCAGTTTGCCGCCGATCACGCTGAGCACCCCGGACTCCGATTCGACGACGGCGTGGTTGCGCGAGACGTCGGCGGTGCGGCCCTCCCCCGTGTCGATGAGCGGCCGCAGACCCGCATAGGAGCCGATGACGTCACCGGCGCCCAGGGTGGTCCCCAGCGCGGTGTTGACGGTGTCGAGCAGGAAGGACACTTCCGCCGGAGTCGGCTGCGGCACATCGGGAATCGGGCCGGGCGCTTCTTCGTCGGTGAGGCCCAGATAGACCCGGCCGAGCTGTTCGGGCATGGCGAATACGAACCGGTTCAGCTCGCCCGGTATCGGCACGGTCAGCGCGGCGGTCGGGTTGCCGAAGGCCGCCGCGTCGAACACCAGGTGGGTGCCGCGACTCGGCCGCAGCCGCAGCGCCGGGTCGAGGTCGGCGGCCCACACCCCGGCCGCGCTGATGACGGCCCGCGCGGCGACGTCGAAGGACTCACCGGAACGCTGGTCGGTCAGGCGAACCGACTCGCCGGTGGCCTGCGAGGCGGCCACATAGCTCAGGATCGTCGCGCCGTGCTGGGCCGCGGTGCGGGCCACCGCCGTGACCAACCGGGCGTCGTCGATCAACTGTCCGTCGTAGGCCAGCAGCCCACCGTCCAGTCCGTCGCGGCGCACGGTCGGCGCCAAGTCGATGACCTGTTCGCGCGAGATCCGTTGCGAGCGCGGCAGTACCGTCGCCGGGGTGCCCGCCAGCCGGCGCAGGGCGTCACCGGCGAGAAACCCGGCGCGCACCAGGGCCCGGTCGCGCCCGCGCATCGAGCCCAGCAGCGGTACCAGCTGCGGCATCGCCCGCACCAGATGAGGTGCGTTGCGGGTCATCAGAATTCCGCGCTCGATCGCGCTGCGCCGCGCGATGCCGACGTTGCCGGTCGCCAGGTACCGCAGCCCGCCGTGCACCAGTTTGGAGCTCCACCGGCTGGTGCCAAACGCCAGGTCGTGCTTTTCGGCCAGCACCACCCGCAGGCCCCGGGTGGCCGCGTCCAGGGCGATTCCCGCGCCGGTGATCCCCCCGCCGATCACGACGACATCAACAGCCGGGCCCTCAGCCAGGGCCGTCAGCTCGGCGGTGCGGCGCGCGGCGTTGAGGGCCGCATCGGCTGTCACGACAGGTACCTGTTCAGCGTGTAGGACAATTCGGCGGCCAGGGCATCCTCATCCAAGAGGGGCGCGACGATCTGCGCGGACTGGATCGCCGACTGGGTGATCAGCAGGCACATCGCGGCGAGCTGACGCGGGTCACCCGCCCGTACGCTGCCGGTCTTCTGGGCATCGGCCAGCTCGGCGGCCGCCAGGTCGATCAGCCGCTGTTGGCTGGCTCCCATGCGCTCGGCGATGTAGACCATCGCCAGGTCCGGTGCGTGATGCAGCACCTGCATGACCACCTCGTCGCGTCGCAGCCGTGCGGCCACCGCGACGATCCGCATCACCAGCGCCTCACGTCCGGTTCCGGGGCGCGCCAGGTCCGTCCAGGCCTCGGCGACCCGCGCGGTGAGCAGCGCGGCGATCACCGATCGACTGTCGGGCCAGCGCCGGTAGACGGTCGGACGGCTGACCCCGGCGCGGCGCGCGATCGCCGCCAAAGTCACCCGCTCAACGCCGAGCGCGAGCAGACAACTCGCCGCGGAGTCGAGGATCCGCTCCCCCACATCGAGCTGCTCATCATTACTAGTTGACAGCATATGTAATACTGTAACGCATGACTGCGCCCGATGCCCAGGATGCCCTCCTTCCCCCGATGAAGTGGAACGCTTGGGGCGACCCGTCGGCCGCCAAACCGCTGTCCGACGGCATCCGCCAGCTGCTGAAGGCGGCGCTCGGCATCGAGGGCACCCCGGTCGCCGAAGTCGCCCCCGATCAGGTCCCGCTGCGCCCGTCGACGCTTACCGATACCCACCACCAGGCACTGGCCGCGATCGTCGGCGAGCAGTTCTGCCGGATCGATCAGGCCGGCCGGCTGTTGCGCGCCGGAGGCAAGTCCACCCTGGACCTGTTGCGGCGCAACGCCTCCGGGTCCCAGGATGCGCCCGATGCCGTGTTGTTGCCCGCGACCGATGACGAAGTCGCCGCGATCTTGAGCTACTGCACCCAACAGGGGATCGCGGTGGTCCCGTTCGGCGGCGGCACCAGCGTCGTCGGCGGCCTCGACCCGATCCGTGGCGACTTCGCCGCGGTGATCTCACTGGACTTGCGGCGCTTCGATGAACTGATCAGCCTCGACAAGATCTCCGGCGAAGCGGAATTCGGCGCCGGCGTCACCGGTCCCGACGCCGAACGCCTGCTCGGCGAGCACGGCTTCTCACTGGGTCACTTCCCGCAGAGCTTCCAGTTCGCCACCCTCGGCGGATTTGCCGCCACCCGGTCATCCGGCCAGGATTCGGCCGGTTACGGTCGATTCGACGACATGGTCCGCGGCCTGCGGACGATCACCCCGGCCGGCGTGCTGGATCTGGGCCGCGCCCCGGCCTCCGCCGCCGGCCCGGACCTACGTCAATTGCTGATCGGCTCAGAGGGCGTGTTCGGCGTCATCACCCGCGTCCGGGTGCGGGTGCATCCGGTGCCGGCGACCACCCGCTATGAGGCGTGGTCGTTCCCCGACTTCGCCACCGGCGCCGCGGCCCTGCGGGCGATCACCCAGACCGGCACCGGCCCCACCGTCGTCCGCCTCTCCGACGAAGCCGAGACCGGTGTCAACCTGGCTAGCACCGAGCAGATCGGCGAACAGCAGATCACCGGCGGCTGCCTGGCCATCACGCTGTTCGAAGGAACCGCCGAGCACACCGAGAGCCGGCACGCCGAAACCCGGGCGCTGCTTGCCGCCCAGGGCGGCACCTCGCTGGGCGAGCAACCGGCACGCGCCTGGGAACACGGCCGCTTCTCGGCGCCATACCTGCGGGATTCACTGCTGGCCGCCGGGGCGCTGTGCGAAACGCTGGAGACCGCCACGAGTTGGTCCAACCTGCCCACCCTCAAGGCCGCCGTCACCGAGGCATTGACCACCGCGCTCGCCGACAGCGGCACCCCGGCGTTGGTGATGTGCCACATCTCGCACGTCTACCCCACCGGCGCATCGCTGTACTTCACCGTCGTCGCCGGCCAGCGCGGCAACCCGATCGAGCAGTGGCGGGCCGCCAAAACCGCTGCCGGCGAAGCGATCATGCGCACCGGCGGGACCATCACCCACCACCACGCCGTCGGCGCCGACCACCGGCCCTGGATGCGCGACGAGGTGGGCGAACTCGGTGTGCAGGTGCTGCGGGCGGTCAAAGCCACCCTGGACCCGGCCGGAATCCTCAATCCCGGCAAACTCATCCCGTGAACAAGCGGATCACGCTGCTGACCAACCCGGCGGCCGGGCACGGCAACGCCCGGCACGCCGCCGAGCGGGCACTCGCCCGTTTCCAGCAGCGCGGCGTCGACGTCAACCACATCGTCGGCGCCGATGCCCGGCACGCCCGGCAGTTGCTCGACGAGGCGCTGGCCGCGGGTACCGACGCGGTGGTGGTGGCCGGCGGCGATGGCGTCATCTCACTGGCGCTGCAGGCGCTGGCCCTCGGCGACGTACCGCTGGGCATCATCCCGGCCGGCACCGGCAACGATCACGCCCGCGAATACGGTTTGCCCACCGGTGATCCCGAGGCCGCCGCCGACGTCGTCGCCGACGGCTGGACCGAGACGGTCGATTTGGGCCGGATCGTCCCGGACGGTGCCGGGCCGTCTTGGTTCGGCACCGTGATGGCGGCCGGCTTCGATTCGCTGGTCAGCGACCGCGTCAACCGGATGCGGTGGCCGCATGGCCGGATGCGTTACAACGTGGCCATGGTGGCGGAGATCTCCAAGCTGCGGCTGCTGCCGTTCCGGCTGACCTTCGACGACGACGAGCCGCTCGACATCGATCTGACGCTGGCGGCCTTCGGCAACACCCGAAGCTATGGCGGCGGCATGCAGATCTGCCCGGGCGCCGATCATTCCGACGGCTTGCTGGACGTCACCATGGTGCACTCGGATTCGCGTACCAAGCTGATCCGGCTGTTCCCCACCGTGTTCAAGGGCACCCATGTGAGCCTGGACGAGGTGAGCACCCGGCGAGCCACCTCAATCCGGGTGGAGTGCCCGGGCATCAACGCCTACGCCGACGGCGACTTCGTCGCCCCACTGCCGGTGACGGTGTCGGCGGTGCCGGGCGCGCTGCAGATCCTGCGGCCCCAATAACGCCGAACAGACGTGAAAGCCCCCAATTACGTGCTCAAAAGGGGGCTTTCACGTCTGCTCGCGGAAGGAGAACTCAGCCCACGCCGCGGCTGAGCCAGGACACCTCGGCGCCGTCGCCGCCGTCGCGGAAGGCCTCCAGGGCCTCGTCCCAGGCAGTGCCCAGCACGGTTTCCAGGTCGGCGGCCAACGCGTCGGCGCCGGCCGCCATCATCGTGCGCAGGCGATTCTCGCCCACCATCACATCACCGTTGGCGCTCATCGCCCCGCTCCACAACCCCAGTTGCGGGGTGTGGCTGAACCGCTGGCCGTCGACCCCGGCGCTGGGGTCCTCGGTGACCTCGAAGCGCAGCACCGACCAGGAGCGCAGCGCGCTGGCCAGCCGGGCACCGGTGCCCACCGGCCCGACCCAGTTGACCACCGAGCGCAGCTGTCCGGGCATGGCCGGCTGCGGCGTCCAATTGAGCTTGGCCTGGGCATTCAGCGTCGAGGTCAGCGCCCACTCGACATGCGGGCACACCGCCGCGGGCGACGCGTGGATGTACACCACGCCGCTGGTCACGTCGGCGAATTGATTCGTCGCGCGCATCAGTTGCTCCTTCGGATCCACGAGGGACGTCTTCCCCAACGGCCTGGCGGAACCGAGCTGAGCAGTGATACTGCTGCATATTCTAGTGTCGTATGGGTCTATTGTGCCTTGTGAGACGCCTGTTGGCTAGTCCCGGGCGTACTCCGATACGACGGAGTCAGCCAGCTCGGGCCACCGGCCCGTCACCCAGTCACCGAAGTCGCGGTCGGTGAGCACCACCAGCACCCGCTCGATCGCCGGATCTGCCCAGATCAGGGTGCCTGACTGGCCGAAATGACCGTAGGTCCGAGGCGAGTTGGCCGCGCCGGTCCAGTGCGGCGACTTGCCGTCCCGGATCTCGAACCCCAGCCCCCAGTCGTTCGGCCGCTGCGGCCCATAACCGGGCAGCACGCCGTTCAGTCCCGGGAACTGCACGCTGGTGGCTTCGGCGTGCAGCTGCGGTGACACCGTGGCCGGTACCAGCAGGTCACCGGCGAAGGCGGCCAGGTCGGCGACGGTCGAGGTGACCCCGAAACCGGCCGCCGCGGCACCGCCGTCCAGCCGGCTGGACGCCATCCCCAGCGGCTCGAACACCGCTTCGGCCAGGTAGTGGCCGAATTCGATGCCCGACGCGTCCTGCACCGCCGCCGCCAGTACCGCGAAGCCGTGGTTGGAGTAGACCCGCCGAGTGCCCGGCTTGGCCAGTACCCGGTCGGAGTCCGCCGAGAGCCCGGAGGCGTGCGCGAGCAGATGCCGCACCGTCGCCCCGGGCGGCCCGGCCGCCGTGTCGAGCTCGACGGCCCCCTCCTCGACCGCGACCTGCACCGCGCGGGCCACCAGTGGTTTGGTCACCGAGGCCAGATAGAACGGCCACTCGGTGTCGCCGTGGGTAGCCAACACGCCTTGCGGGCCGATCACCGCGGCGGCCGCGTGACCGACCGGCCAGTCGTCGAGGGCAGCGAGGGCTCCGGGAGCGTCGAGGGCGGACATCGCAGGCCAGCCTAGAGCCTGCCGAGCCCGGCCTCCGCGCGGATCGCGGCGCGAACCGCCTTGCGGTGACTGGTCGCGCTGCACCCGAACCAGCGCCGGCAGGACCGGCTGAGCACGCTTTGTTCGGCGTAGCCGAGTTCACGGGTCAGGTGCGACAGGCTGATGTCGGTGTCGCGCAGATAGCGGTCGGCGGCATCCCGACGAACCCCGTCGACCAGGGCGGCGAACGTGGTCTGCTCGGCGGCCAGCCGCCGGTGTAATGCCTTGGGGTGCAAGCCCAGTTCGCCCGCGATCAGGCCCAGGGTCACCGTGCCGGTCGGCAGCAGCTGCCGGGTGATGGCGCGTACCGATGCGGCCAGGCCCGACGACTCGGCGGTGATGCCGCGCAGGTAATGCACCATGGCCTGATGGGCGTGGTCGTCGCGGTGCAGCGGGCGGTCCAGGTCGGCGGTGCGGAACGTGAAACCCGCGACCGGTTGGGCGAAGTACGGCCGACAGCCGAAGTAGGCCAGGTACTCGCGCACCGGGGTCAGCGGCTCGTGCGGAAGGTGCACCGACAGCGGCGCATACGGGGCGTCGAACATCATCCGCATGATGCCCAGCGACACCCCCAATGACAGCTCGGTGGTCTGCGGGTGCGGCGGCGACCGCTCGATGAGCACCTCGAAGGCGTAGAACGACTCGGTGCGCCTCGCACCCGGCTGGATCCGCGCCGAGATCGCCGGGCTGTAGGCCGACAGGAAGCGTTCCACGATCGCGAAGCCGGCACCGACGGTGGCGGCCGTGCGCGCCGCCACCCCCAGCGGCCCGAAGTTGCCGATGTCTTGGCGCAGCGCCAGCCGCCGCCCGAAATCCGGTGTGGCGGTCGCACTTGCCGCCCCTTCAACGGCCAGGATCACCGCGCGGTACGGCACGAACACCTCGTGTGTCCCGACCGCCGCGGGCGGCACCCCGGCAGCGGCGAGCAACTCGGCCGGATCACCGCCGAGTTCGCTGACCAGTTCCGGGTAACCGGACAGCGCCGTCCCGCGCACCACCGACATGTCCGCAACTGTCAAAGAAATGTCCGCTGATGTCAAGACTTCGGGCCGGCCGAGGGCCATGCTGGGAACAGCATCCCGCTTGAAAGGAGCTCCCCGTGAGCTTTGACACCGTGATCCGCGACGGCCGGTGGTTCGACGGCACCGGCGCCCCCTCGGCGATCCGCAACATCGGCATCCGCGACGGGCACGTCGTCGCCATCAGCGCCGAACCGCTCGACGAGGCCGGCTGCCCCCAGGTGATCGACGCGGCGGGCAAATGGGTGATGCCCGGCCTGATCGACATCCACACCCATTACGACGTCGAGATCCTCACCGCACCATCGCTGTCGGAATCGGTGCGCCACGGCGTGACCACCGTGCTGGTGGGCTCCTGTTCGCTGTCCACCATCCACGTCGACGGCCCGGATGCCGGCGACCTGTTCGGGCGGGTGGAGGCCATCCCGCGGCAGTACGTGGTCGACACGATCGACCGGTTCAAGACCTGGTCGAGCTGTGCGGACTACATCGCCAGCCTCGAGAAACTGCCGCTCGGCCCGAACGTGACTGCGTTCATCGGACATTCGGACATGCGCTCGGCGACCATGGGGCTGGACCGCGCCACCCGCTCCGACGTCCGGCCCACCGCGGCCGAACAGGCCCGGATGGAACAGATGCTCGACGAGGCATTGCAGGCGGGATTCGTCGGAATGTCTTCCCAGCAGCTGCTTTTCGACAAGATGGACGGCGACGTATGCCGCTCGCGGACATTGCCGTCGACCTATGCCAAGGCGAAAGAACTGCGCCGACTCAAGTCGAAGCTGCGCCGCAGCGGACGGATTCTGCAGGCCGGCCCCGACGTCAAGAACCCGTTCGACGTGATCTCGCAGCTGGCGCAGGCCCTGGGGATCTTCCGCCGGCCGCTCAAGACCACGCTGCTGGCCGCCGCCGACGTCAAGAGCAACCGGCTGGCGATTCCGGCCATGGTCAAGGCGTCACGCATGCTGACCAAGCTGGGCGCCGATTTCCGCTGGCAGCACCTGCCGGTGCCGTTCGAGGTGTACGCCGACGGCATCGACCTGGTGATCTTCGAGGAGTTCGGCGCGGGCGCTGAAGCGCTGCATCTGCGGGAGTCGGTCGAGCGTGACGAGCTGATGCGCGACGAGTCCTACCGGCGGCGCTTCCGCAAGGACTACGCCAACAAGTACGGGCCCCGGGTCTGGCACCGCGACTTCTTCGACGCCGAGATCGTCGACTGCCCCGACGCCTCGGTGATCGGAAAGTCGTTCGGGCAGGTCGGGGTCGAGCGCGGCGGGGTGCATCCCGTCGACGCGTTCCTCGACCTGGTGCTCGAACACGGGACCGCGCTGCGCTGGCACACCACGATCTCCAACGACCGGCCCGAGGTGCTCAAGCAACTCGCCGCAGAACCCGGCATCCAGATGGGCTTCTCGGACGCGGGGGCGCACCTGCGCAACATGGCGTTCTACAACATGGGCCTGCGGCTGCTGCGCCACGTCGTCGACGCCCAACGAGCGGGGCAGGCGTTTCTGACCGTCGAGCAGGCGGTGCACCGGTTGACCGGCGAACTGGCCGACTGGTATCGGATCGACGCCGGCCATCTGCGGGTCGGCGACCGCGCCGACGTCGTGGTCGTCGACCCCGACCGCCTCGACGCCACGTTGGACGCCTACGCCGAGGAGTCTTTCGCGCAGTACGGCGGAATGTCACGCATGGTGAACCGCAATGACGACACCGTCGAGGCCGTGTTCATCTCGGGTCGCGCGGTGGTCTTGGACGGCCGGCCCACCGATGTGCTCGGCACGCAACGCACCGGCAGCTTCCTGCGCGCCGATACCCGCACCCCCGCGGTCGCCGCGCAAGCCACCGCGCCGGGCGCCGCCCCGGCCACCTATGGTTGAGCCCATGAGTCAGACGGTGCGCGCGGTGATCTCGCGGCAAAAGGGCAAGCCGGTCGAGGTGACCGACATCGTGATTCCCGATCCGGGGCCGAACGACGTCGTCGTCGCTGTCAGCGCCTGCGGGGTGTGCCACACCGATCTGACCTACCGCGACGGCGGCATCAACGACAGTTACCCGTTCCTGCTGGGCCATGAGGCCGCCGGCACCGTGGAGGCGGTGGGCTCGGCGGTGAGCGCGGTCGCTCCCGGCGACTTCGTGATCTTGAACTGGCGCGCGGTGTGCGGGCAGTGCCGGGCCTGCAAACGCGGCCGGCCGCACCTGTGCTTCGACACCTTCAACGCCTCGGTGCCGATGACGCTGACCGACGGCACCGAGCTCACCCCGGCGCTGGGCATCGGCGCCTTCGCCGAGAAGACCCTGGTGCATGAAGGCCAGTGCACGAAAGTCGATCCGGCCGCCGACCCGGCGGTGGCCGGGTTGCTGGGTTGCGGAGTGATGGCCGGTCTGGGCGCGGCGGTCAACACCGGCGCGGTGACGCGCGATGACACCGTGGCCGTGATCGGTTGCGGCGGTGTGGGTGATGCTGCGATCGCCGGCGCCGCCCTGGTCGGTGCGAAGAAGATCATCGCCGTCGACACCGACGACACCAAGCTGGCCTGGGCCCGCGACTTCGGCGCCACCGACACCATCAACGCCCGCACCCAGGACCCGGTCGAGACCATCCAGGAGCTCACCGACGGTTTCGGCGCGAACGTGGTGATCGATGCGGTCGGGCGCCCCGAGACCTGGAAGCAGGCGTTCTACGCCCGCGACCTGGCCGGAACCGTGGTGTTGGTCGGCGTCCCGACACCGGAGATGCGCCTGGAGATGCCGCTGATCGACTTCTTCTCCCACGGCGGGTCGCTGAAGTCGTCCTGGTACGGCGACTGCCTGCCCGAACGCGACTTCCCCACCCTGATCAGCCTGTACCTGCAGGGCCGGCTGCCGCTGGAGAGATTCGTCTCCGAACGCATCGGCCTCGACGACGTCGAGGAGGCATTCCACAAGATGCACGACGGCAAGGTGCTGCGCTCGGTGGTGGTGCTGTGAGCAGCCCGATTCAGCGTGTGGTCACCAGCGGCACCTTCGAACTCGACGGCGGCAGTTGGGAAGTCGACAACAACATCTGGATCGTCGGTGACGACTCCGAGGTGGTGGTCTTCGACGCCGCCCACGACGCGGCCCCGATCCTCGACGCGGTCGGCGGTCGCACGGTGACGGCGGTGGTGTGTACGCACGGCCACAATGACCACATCACGGTGGCGCCGCAGCTCGGCGAAGCCCTCGATGCGCCGGTGCTGCTGCACCCGGCCGACGAGATGCTGTGGTGGATGACGCACCCGGACAAGAACTTTGAGCCGATTTCGGAGAGCCAGACGCTGCAGGTGGCCGGTACCGAGATCCGGGCACTGCACACTCCGGGCCACTCGCCGGGCTCGGTGTGCTGGTACGCGCCGGATTTGGGCGCGGTGTTCAGCGGCGACACGCTGTTCTCCGGCGGCCCGGGAGCCACCGGACGCTCGTTCTCGGATTTCCCGACGATCCTGGCGTCGATCTCCGAGCAGCTCGGAAAACTGCCGGCCGACACCGTCGTCTACACCGGCCACGGCGACAGCACCCGTATCGGGGATGAGCTGGTGAACTACGACGAGTGGGTGGCGCGCGGCCACTGACGATGCACCGCGAGGAACGAGCGGTGCGGAGGAAGTGGCCAATTCGGCACGGCCACTGACCCTCAGCGTTCGTTGAGGATTCGCCGCTTTTCGGCCTCGAACTCCGCCTGCGTCAACGCCCCGCAGTCGCGCAGTGCCGTAATGGTTTTGAGCTGCTCGATCCGAACGCCCTCGCCGTCGGGGACGAACTCCGCGCCGGCCGGCGCAGGGCTGCGGCCGCGGACCGGCCAGTACCGCGCTGCGATCAGGCCCACGATGCCGATCCCGAACACCACCGGGAACACCCACACCAGCGACCCGTAGGCACTGGGCGCCCCGAAAGCCAGCCGCGGAGCGATGAAGCCGCCGACCTGCCCATCGGTGCTGATCTGATAGTCGCCCGCCGCCGCCACTCGCATCCGCCACAACCGCCGCCGGGCGTCGTTGTTGACCGTCGTGGTGCCACCGATGCTCTCGGTGAACTCCGGGTCGGCCACCCCGGCCGGCGGCTCGAGACGCAGGCTCAGCGGCGGGACCGGCAGGCCACCGCCGCTGGGACTGGAGATCACCCGGGTATGCAGGCTCACCGTCACCTCCCCGGCCGGCAGCCTGATAGTGCCGGTCCCCGGGATCGGCACCTCGCCGTAGGCGTTGTAGCGGTCCAGCACGAACACGTTGAGGGCCAGCGCGCCCACGAAACCGACGACCCCGACCACCATCAGGGCCACCGAGACCGGGACCGCAAGCCGTCGGACCGGCCGTGCAGCGCTCATTCGGGCAGTGTGCCACGCCTGGCCCCGGAACCGATCCCGCCGGCGCCGGACCGGCTGCCGCCGCATTCGCTACCGTCGGAGGTATCGCCGAAACCGGTCGGAGGTGTCCATGCCAGAGTCGAGCATCGTCGTCCGCCCGGAGCCCGCCGGAACCCCCTCGCGGCGATTGCAAGCGGCCGGGTTGGGCCATGCCACCGCGGTGTTCGAGCAGCTGGCGGCGACTGTTCCGCTGCCTCCCGCGCCGCGTCCGATCGTCGTCGCCGACTACGGCGCCGCCACCGGCTACAACTCGCTGCTGCCGATCGGCGCCGCTATCGCGGCCTTCCGCCGGCGCACCCGGCCCGACCACGCCGTCCTGGTGACCCACACCGACCTGCCCGACAACGACTTCACCGCACTGTTCCGCACGCTGGCCGATGATCCGGACAGCTACACCCGCAGGGACGCGGCCAGCTTCCCGTCGGCGATAGGCCGCTCGTTCTACGCCCAGATCCTGCCGTCGCAAAGCGTCAACCTGGCCTGGACGTCCTGGGCGACGATGTGGCTGCGCCGGCCGGCAGCGGAACTGCCCGAATTCGACGATCACGTCCATGTCGAGCACAGCGACGACGCGGCCGCCCGGCAGGAGTACGCCCGTCGGGCCGCCCAGGACTGGCAGGACTTCCTGGCCTTCCGCGGAAGGGAACTGGCCCCAGGCGGCAAGCTGCTGGTATTGACCGCTGCGGTCGACGCGCAGGGCCGGTCGGGCTACCGGCCCGTGCTCGACGCGATCGTGGCGGTGCTCGACGAACTGGTCGGCGAGGGCTTCATGAGCCGCGACGAGGTCACCCGCATGACCATCCCCGTGCTCGCGCGCAGCGAGAAGGAACTGCGCGCACCGTTCGCCCCCGCTGGAAGATTCGAAGCGCTGACGATCGAGCGGTTGGACGTGTTCGACGCCGAGGACCGGTTCTGGGACCGCTATCTGCTCGACGGCGACGCGGGCGCTCTCGGCGCCCAGTGGTCCGCCTTCACCAGCGCCGCGGTCTTTCCGGCCCTGGCGGCGGCTTTGGCCGGTGGGGCCGGCGACCCGCGGGCGGCCGAGTTCGTGCAGCGCCTGGAGGCCGGGGTCGCCGCTCGGCTGGCGAGCAGCCCGCAACAAGTGCAGATTCCGCTGGCGCTGGTGGTGCTGGCCAAACGAGTGGCGTAACGCTACGGAGTGGCCGGGGTCTCGGGGTGCTCGGGAGCCGGGTGGGCCGGGCCCGCCGGAGCCTCCGGAACCGCCGGCGCAGCTGGTGGAATCGGCGCGGGGTGGGGCGCGAACGCCGGTGGCAGCTCGACGGTCGGCGACACGGTGGTCGTGGTGGCCGACACCGGCACACCGGAATCCGGTTCGTCATCGGCGGCGTGCCGCAGCACCAGCACGGCCACCGTGCCCAGCAGCATGGCGACCAATGCGGCCACGATGACCACCGGAACCGGCCGCCGATACCACTGGGCGTCACCACGGCCGTCGATCTCGTCGGGCTCCGGCGCGGCCGGTTGGCGCGGCGATACCGGCGCCGGGCGAACCGGCGGCGGCGTGATCAGTGGTTTCAGCGCCGCGTTCGGCGGCGTGTCGGCCGGCGGCGGCGGGGGCTCCACCGGCGGCGCGGGGGGCTCGGGGAACGGTGGTGGCTCGGCCGGCGGCGGCGCTTTCTTCGGCGTGGCCACCACGTTGCCCGCGACGCTCAGCGCGGCGCCGATGGCGGCCGTCAGCTGTGGCCGCGGCGAGCTGATGACAGGGGCCCCGAAGCGTTGCGACAGGCCGGTCGTGACGGTCGGCATGTTGGACCCGCCACCGACCGACACGATCGCCGACAGGTCGTCGGGCACAATATCGTTGTCGTCCAAGGTGTTCTGCAACACCGTGAAGAAGCCGTCGAGCGGCTGGCGCAGCGCCTCGTCGAGTTCGGCGCGGGTCAGCCAGACGCCGCCGTGGAATCCCGCCAGCTCGGCGACCGTCTCGGTTGACAGTTGCTCCTTGGCGTCGCGGCACTGGCTGCGCAACCTGGTCAGCGACCCCACGGTCGGGGGTCCGTCGCCGTTGCCGCCCAGATCGGCCACCACATGGTCCAGCAGCGCCTGATCGATCACATCACCGGAGAACGCGGTGACGCGTCGGGGGGCGCCGACCGGTTCGAAACCACGCCCGGCGTCGACCAGGCTGATGGTGGTTCCGCTGCCGCCGAAGTCGCACACCGCGATGGTGCCGTGGTCGGGCAGGCCCGGATTGGACTGCAGGGCGGTCAGCACCGCCGTGGTGTCGGAGATCAGTGTCACCGGATGCTGCGCCCACTCCGAGACCCGGCCCAGCGCGGTGCGCAGCGCGCCGACGGCCTCCCGCGACCAGTGGGCGGGGTGACTGACCGCCACCGCGGGCGGTATCGGGCGCCCCTCGGTCGCGGCGTAGGCCAGTGCGTGCAGTCCGTCGCCGAGCAGTTGCTCGGCGCGGTGGGTGGACCCGTCGCCGGCCACCACCGGCCCGCCGCCGCCGACCCGGTCCACGAAGTCGGTCACCACCAGGCCGCGTTCGTCGAGAGCGGCGTTGACCGCCGAATTCTCCGAGGGCATGCCGATCTGGGAGGGGCGGTCGCGGAACAGCGTCAGCACCGGCCGCCGGGTGATCGCACGATCGGCGGTGACCGCCGCCAGGGTGGTCGCTCCGACGGACATGCCCATCGCGGGGCCCGTGTCATGCGCCATGCTGTCCCGTCCACGATGTTTACCGGCGATCGAACGCACCGGATCGTAGGCAATTTTATCGAGGAGTGTCCTGTTTACCCGGCATTGCAGCGGCATTGGTGCGCCGAACGGCCCGCGACGGGCGTCGAACGCCTGAGAGCCGGCGCGCGCCGGTACCCGGTGGCGCCGCGCCCGGACCAGGCCAGCGGCGCCGGCCGGGCCGTCCGGGTGTGAGTTTGCTCCGGTGCCGCCACCGGGTGCTCGCCCCGACGACACCCGGCAGACACCTCACGGTAACCGCACGCTCACCGCAGCGGAACTCAGTCCAAATTCATATCTTCGATATGACCTGCACAGCGGCGCGTCGCGCGATCGCTCGCGATCCATCGAATGCGTGAATTCCCACCATTATCTGCTTACGTCGCGCCACGACTTATGCCACCATGTACGGGTGAACACACGTCGGATTCTTCGCTCCCTCGGTGTGGTGCTAGCGCTGACCTGGCTGCTGCAGAGCACCGCCGTCACCCCTCCCTCAGCCTTCGCCGAACCCTGTCCCGACGTCCAAGTCTTGTTTGCTAGAGGCACCGACGAGGCCATCGGGGTCGGTGAGACCGGGCAAGCATTCGTCGACGCGCTGCGGCCCCGGATCGGCGAGCGTTCCATGGACGTCTACGCGGTCGACTACCCGGCCACCAACGACTGGCCGACCGGTATTCAGGGCATCCGCGACGCCACCGCCCACATCGAGGCCACCGCGGCGAATTGCCCCAAGACCAAGATGGTGCTCAGCGGCTTCTCGCAGGGCGCCGCGGTGATGGGATTCTCCACCGCCAATGCCATCCCCGACGGCGTCGTCGGCGTGGACGTACCACGGCCGATGGCCCCCGAGGTGGCCGACCACGTCGCGGCGGTGGTGCTCTTCGGCACGCCCAATGAGCGGGCGATGAACTTCCTGGGCCAGCCGCCTCTGGTCATCGGTCCCGCGTACGCCGCGAAGACCATCCAGCTGTGCGTGCCGGAAGACCCGGTCTGCTCCGAGGGAATGAATTTCTCGGCGCACTACCCGGGCGCCTACGACGGGATCGTCGAGGAAGGCGCCGCCTACGCGGCAAACCGGCTGTAACCACTGTGTTTGCCATGCAGCACCGCCGCGGTGGTTTGCTGTCGGGCCTGCGGGTCGCACTGAATTTCGACCCGCGGGCCCCTCGGGAGGCGGCGACATGTCAGCATTCAAGGATGACCTTGCGTGACACTGTGGGCGCCGTCGCCGCCACGGCGACGCTGGCCGGGGCCCTGCTGGGTGCGCCGGCGGGCATACCGGCCGCCGCCGCCGAGCCCTGCCCGGACACCGAGGTGGTGTTCGCCCGCGGCTCCGGGCAACCCCCCGGTCTCGGCGACGTAGGAGAGGCTTTCGTCGCTTCACTCAAGGACCAGTTGCCCAACGGCGACGTGCGGGTCTACCCGGTCGAATACCCGGCGAGCACCGACTACCGCAACAGCGCGCTGCTCGGCGAGAGCGACGCCACCGCGCACATCCAGGCCACGGTTGCCAACTGCCCGAACACCAAACTCGTACTCGGCGGTTATTCGCAGGGCGCCAGCGTGATCGAGATGTCGAGCAATTCGCTGCCTCCCGCGATCGCCCACCATGTCGTCGCGGTGGCGCTGTTCGGTCCGCCGTCGAGTCCGTACTCCACCTCGCTGTGGGGTGGACCGCTGCCGGTGCTCGCCGCGTCGTACCAACCCAAGAGCATCGACTTCTGCCTCGCCGGTGACATCTACTGCGAAGAGAGCGGCAGCGTCATCCCGCACCTGATGTACGTGCAGGACGGCAAGGCCCACGAGGGCGCCGCGTTCGCCGCGAATCGCCTGACGATCAGTTAGACCGCGTCCCCTCAGAACACGCTGGGGATTCGCGCGTCGATCAGGTGCGGCCCCGGTTCGGCCAGGGCGCGCTGGAACTGTTCGGCGAGTTCCTCGCAGGTGGTCGCCACGCTCGCCGGCACCCCGAACCCCTCGGCGATCTTGGCGAAGTCCATGTTCGGCCGCGACAGGTCGAGCAAATCGTTCGCTTTGGGGCCCCCTCCCTCGGCGCCCACCCGAGCCAGCTCCATCCGCAGAATCGCATAGGAGCTGTTGTTGATCAGCACCGTGGTGACGTCGGCGTGCTCCCGCGCCATCGACCACAGCGCGGAGATGGTGTAGGCGGCACTGCCGTCGGCCTGCAGCGCGATCACCGGCCGATCCGGCGCGGCGACGGCAGCACCCAGTGCGACCGGCAGCCCCTGCCCGATCGCCCCGCCGGTGAGCGCCAGCACGTCGTGACGCGGCGCCCCGGCGGTGGCCGCGGGCAGCATCAGGCCAGAGGTGTTGGACTCATCGGAGATGATCGCGCCCTCGGGCAGCAGCACGCCGATCACCTGCACCCAGTTCTGCGGGGTCAGCGGTCCTGCCGGGAGTTCCGGGGCGGCGGCGGGCGCCGGCCGCGGCGAGACACCGGGCGCGACCGCGTCGGCCAATTGCGTCAGCGCGGCGGCCACGTCCGTTTCGAGGCCGGCCAGATTGTGCACCGCACAACCTTCGGGGACCAGGTCGCTGGGCTTGCCCGGATAGGCGAAGAACGACACCGGGGCCCGGGTGCCGGCGACCACCAGGTGCTTGATCCCGTCGAGCTGGAAGGCGGCCTGCTCGGCCAGGTAGCCGAGCCGGTCGATCGCCGGCACGCCGGCGCCGCGGGCCAGCCGGGCCGGGAAGGTCTCGACCAGCGCGCGGGCCCCGGTCGCGGCGGCGATCCGGTCGGTGGCCTGCAGCGCGCCGACGTCGGCAGCGGCGGGTCCACCGATCAACAGCGCCACCGGCTCGCCACTGCGCAGCACCTCGGCGATCTCGGCGACAGCGTGTTCGTCGGGGGCGGCCGCGGGAACCGGGTCGACCGGCCCGGCCGGCTGAGCGCCGTCATCCCAGGAGATGTCGGCGGGCAGGATCAGGTGGGCCACCTGCGCCGGGCTGGCCATCGACGCGGCCACCGCTTCGGCCGCGTCGCGGCCGACCTCGGTCCCGGCGCCGGTGCGACGCACCCAGCCGTGGGTCCAGTCGGTCAGCGGCTCGATGTCGGACTCCAGCGGTGCGTCGTATTTCTTGTGGTAGGTGGCGTGATCCCCGATGACGTTGACCACCGGCACGTGCGCACGGCGGGCGTTGTGCAGGTTGGCCAGGCCGTTGCTCAGCCCGGGACCCAGGTGCAGCAGGGTGGCGGCCGGTTTTGCGGCGATGCGGGCGTAGCCGTCGGCGGCGCCGGTCACCACGCCTTCGAATAGGCACAGCACCCCGCGCATCTGCGGCACCGAGTCCAGGGCGGCGACGAAGTGCATCTCGGAGGTGCCGGGGTTGGCGAAGCAGACCTGCACGCCGCTGTCGACCAGGGTCGTGATCAGGGCCTGTGCTCCGTTGGTCATCTGGCTGCCTTTCTTGCCGGGCACCGAAGAATGCGTGGTGCTCGCGATCTGCTGCCTATAGAAGCACGCCGGGGTTGAGGATGCCGGCGGGGTCGAAGGCGTCCTTGATCCGGCGCATCAGGGCGATCTTGACCGGATCTTCCAGTTCCAGGAAATGTTGGGTCTTGGCCCGCCCCAGGCCGTGCTCACCGGAGATCGCACCACCCAACGCCATCGCCGCGGAGAAGATGTCGTGCAGCAGCCGGTGGCGGACATCGTCGTCGGCGCAGAACACCGCCAGGTGGACGTTGCCGTCGCCGGCGTGCCCGCAGCCGACCACGCCGGCGCCCGACTGCTGCGCGAACGCCTGTGCGCGGGTGAAGAACTCGTGCATGACCGCACGCGGGACCACCACGTCGATGACATCGTGGGCACCAGCAGCCTTGGCCGTCCAGAACGCCTTCTCCCGGGCTTCGATCAGGGCGTGCGCCGAATTGCCCTCCAGCACATAGACATCGACCGCTCCGAGCGAGCCCAACAATTCGCCCAGCTTGGCCACGTCGTCGTCGAGGCGATCGCGGTCACGGTTCTCCACTCCGATCACCAGGTGCGCCTCGGCGGTCTCCCGGATGGCGTCGGGGATGCCCAGGTTGAGGTTCTGCGCGTAGCTGATCGCGGCCAGGGTGAGCTTGTCGACGTATTCGAGGATCACCGGGTCCACCCCGCTGCGCACCACCGTCGGCACCGCGCGCATCACCGCGGGCAGGTCGGCGAACGGGGCCAGCAGGGTAGCCGAGTGCGCCAGCCGCGGGTAGAGCCGCACGGTGACCTCGGTGGCCAGCGCGCAGGTGCCCTCGGAGCCGATGATCAGCTGGGTGAGGTCGTATCCGGTGGACAGCTTGGTGATCTTCCCGCCGGTGCGGATCAGTTCGCCGGTCGGCAGCGCGGCCTGCAGCCCGAGCACGTTGTGGCGGGTGACCCCGTACTTGACCGCGCGCATGCCACCGGCATTGGTGCCGACGTTGCCGCCGACACTGGCCGACAGCTCCCCGGGAAAGACGGTGTACATCAACCCCGCCTCGGCGGTGGCGGTGTCGAGGTCGGCCAGGGTGACCCCGGGCTGCACCACGGCGACCTGGTTGTCGGTGTCGATCTCCAGGACCGCGTTCATCCGCTCGAAGGAGATCAGCAGTCCGTCCGGGCAGGGCCGCGCCCCCGCCGACAGGCCGGTGCCCGAACCGCGCGCGGTCACCGGAGTCTTGGCCTCCGTGGCGGCGGCCAGCAGCGCCGCCACCTGCTCGGCGGTCTGCGGGCGAGCCACATAGCCCGGTGTCACCGGCGCGCCCACCAGCGCCTCGTCGTGGGAGTAGTCGGGGCCGATCTGTTCACCGGTCAGCAGGCCGCCGGCACCGACGATACCGGCGAATTGTGCTGCGACGTCGGTATCTACCGTCCCCATGGAGTCCTCACCTTCCGAATCCGGCGTCCCGCAGCGCCTGGGCCATCGACCCGCCGGCCGGGGCCGCGTCCCGGCGACCGCCGCCGTTACCCCGCCGCTCCCCCCGATTCTGCTTGCCGGTGTTTCGGTCCGCAGCCGGTTTGGCGGCCGGGCCGCGAGACGGTTTGTCCCCCAGCCGCAGGCTCAGCCCGATCCGCTGGCGGTCGACGTCGACGTCAAGCACCTTCACCTTCACCACCTGGCCGGAGCGGACCACCTCGTGCGGATCGGAGACGAAGCGGTCCGCCATCGCCGAGACGTGCACCAAGCCGTCCTGGTGCACCCCGACGTCGACGAAGGCGCCGAACGCCGCGACGTTGGTCACCACCCCCTCCAGGACCATGCCCGCCTTGAGGTCGGCCACCTTCTCCACGCCCGCGGCGAACGTCGCCGTGGAGAACGCCGGCCGCGGGTCACGTCCGGGCTTCTCCAACTCGGCCAGGATGTCGGTCACGGTCGGGATCCCGAACCGGTCGTCGGCGAAGTCACCGGGTTGCAGCGACCGCAGCAGTCGTTCGTCGCCGATGATCTCGGCCAGGGACTTCCCGGAGCGGTCCAGGATGCGCCGCACCACCGGGTAGGCCTCCGGATGCACCCCGGAGGAATCCAGTGGGTCGTCGCCGTCGCGGATGCGCAGGAATCCCGCGCACTGCTCGAATGCCTTGGGCCCCAACCGCGGCACATCGAGCAGCGCGGCCCGATTGCGGAACGGCCCGGTTTGGTCGCGGTGGGACACGATGGCTTCGGCCAACGACTCCGACACCCCCGACACCTTGGCCAGCAACGGCGCCGAGGCGGTGTTGAGGTCGACGCCGACGGCGTTGACGGCGTCCTCGACAACCGCATCGAGGCTGCGCGCCAGGTTTCCCGGCGTGACGTCGTGCTGGTACTGGCCGACCCCGATCGACTTCGGCTCGATCTTGACCAGCTCGGCCAGCGGATCCTGCAGCCGCCGGGCGATCGACACCGCCCCGCGCAGGGTTACGTCGAGATCGGGCAGTTCGCGGGCGGCGTAATCCGACGCCGAATACACCGAGGCACCGGCCTCGCTGACCATCACCTTGGCTGGTGCGGCCGCACCCGCGGACTGCAGGTCAGCGATCAGCTCGGCGGCCAGGGCGTCGGTTTCGCGCGACGCGGTGCCGTTGCCGACCGCGATCAGGTCCACGCCGTGCCGGGCGACCAGTGCGGCCAGCGTCGCCTTGGCCGCCTCCCACTGGCGCTGCGGCTGGTGCGGAAAGATCGCGCAGGTGTCGAGCACCTTGCCGGTGCCGTCCACCACGGCCACCTTCACCCCGCTGCGGAAACCGGGGTCGAGCCCGAGGGTGGTGCGGTTGCCCGCCGGCGCGGCCAACAGCAGATCCTTGAGGTTGCGGGCGAACACCGCGACCGCATCGGATTCGGCGCGTTGCCGCAGCCGCATCCGGGCATCGACCGCCGCGGAGAACGCCAGGCGGGTCTCCCACGCCCACCGCACCGTCTCGGCCAGCCAGAGCGTGGCCGCACCGGGTGCGGTCAAATCAACGCCGAGCGATTTCGCCACCATCGCCTGATACGGCGCGCCGTCGCCGCCGTCGAAGGCCAGCGCCAGGGCCTCTTCCTTCTCGCCGCGCAGTACGGCCAGCACCCGGTGCGACGGCATCCCCTCGAGTGCTTCGCTGAACTCGAAGTAATCGCGGAACTTCTGTGCCGCGGCGTCTTTCGCGGCTTCCGGCGACCGCGGCGCGGTCTTCAAACAACCGGCCGACCAGAATCGCTCCCGGACGGCGCCCACCAGTTCGGCGTCCTCGGCGGCGCGTTCGACCAGAATGGCGCGCGCCCCCTCCAGCGCCGCCGCGGCATCCGCCACCGCGTCGCCGGTGAACTCCGCAGCGACTTTTTGCGGATCGGCCGTCGGGTCGGCCAGCAGCTGGTCGGCCAGCGGTTCCAGACCCGCTTCGCGGGCGATCTGCGCCTTGGTGCGGCGCTTGGGCTTGTAGGGCAGATAGATGTCCTCGACGCGGGCCTTGGTGTCGGCGCCCAGCAATGCGGCCCGCAGCTGGTCGGTGAGCTTGCCCTGTTCTTCGATCGAGGTCAGCACGGCGGCCCGGCGGTCGTCGAGCTCGCGCAGGTAGCGCAGCCGCTCTTCGAGGGTGCGCAGTTGGCCGTCGTCCAGGCTGCCGGTGGCCTCCTTGCGGTAGCGGGCGATGAACGGCACCGTCGCGCCCTCGTCGAGCAGGGCGACGGCGGCCGCGACCTGCCGTTCAGCAACGGCCAGTTCCGCTGCCAGACGGGCGTTCACCGATTTAAGCGTTACGTTCTGGGTCACGCGCAGGGACCCTACCGAACCGCTCCGACGAGAACCGGGACCGACGTGGCGGCGGGGTTTCAAGGCATGATGGCCGCGTGACGACCTACAACGAGATCCGCAACAACGCACCGCTGTGGCCGGGCGTGATGGACCGCTCGCTGTTGGGCAACCGGCAGGCCCAGGCCGCGCTGTATCTGGCCGACGCTGCCAAGCGGGGCAAGTGGCGCCACGTCGTCCGCGAACTGAACCGGGGCGACCACGTCGTCGACGTCAAGGCCTGGCGGCCCGGCGGCAAGACCTGGCTGACCGTGCTGCATCAGGCCGGTTGGCATGGGGCGCCGGCGGATGTGGCGTCCTGGCTCATCGAGCAGGGAGCGCTACGCAGCCAGCGCGATGCCGCCGGGCGCACCGCCTACGACATCGCCGTCGAGCACAACCGGCCCGCGGAGTTGCTGGAGGTGCTCAAGCCGCCGGCGGCGGCGTTGGAGGCCGACCGGATCGCCGCGCTCAATGCCCAGCTGACCGGAATCATCGACGACCTGATCCAGCAGCTGTTCCGCGGTGTCGACCTGCGCCAGATGTTCCGGTATCCCCCGGTCGAGGTGCTGCACGAGCTGCCGGGAAAGCAGCTGTGGTTCCCGGTGCCCTACCTGTGGGGCGGTTTCCGGGTCGGGTTGGCGGACAACGACATCGAACTGTTCGGCGGCTACCGCGAACTCGATCCGGTCGGTGAGGTGCATGTCGCGACGGTGGGGTATCGAATCACCCCAGAGGGGCCATCGCAGGTCTACGAGGGCTACGAGTAGTCCCGCAGTTGCCCTTTGGCGATCTTTCCGCCGGATGAGCGCGGCAGTTCCTCCAGGACGACCAGGCGTTCGGGCAGCAGTTCTTTGGACACCCCGAGCGACAGCAGGTGCTCAACGAGTTCGGGCAATTCGAGGCTTCCCGCATTGACCAATTCCACGTAGACGCATACCTTTTCGCCGAACACCTCATCGGGCATCGCAATCGCGGCGGCCACCGCGATCGCCGGGTGGGTCATGACGGCATCCTCGACCTGAGCGGCGCTGATGTTCTTGCCGCCGCGCAGGATGAAGTCCGACGTCCGGCCGGTGACGCTCAGATAACCTTCGGCGTCGATCTCGCAGATGTCACCCATGCGCATCCACCCGTCGGGGGTGAACAGCTTGTCGTGATCAATCCCGTTCAGATAGCCGAGGCTGGTCGCCGGGCCGCGGCAGGCCGGCTGGCCGCGGCCAGTGCCGGTCACGTCGGTGTTGCCATCCTCGCCGCCGAACAGCCGGACCCGCATCTCGCCGACGATCCGCCCGCCGGTGCGCAGCCGCTTCTCCAACGGGTCGTCGAGGGTGGTTCCGCTGAGCAGCCCGGTTTCGTTGGAGCCGTAGAACTGCAAGATCTTCGCGCCGGTGAGCTCCTCGAACTCCGCGGCCGGCCGGTAGGGCAGCGCCTCCCCGCCGGTGAAGACCACACGCAGCGAACTCAGGTCGAAATCGCGGCTGGCCGCGTCGGCCATCATCATCGTCAATTGTGTGCTCACACAGCACAACACGGTGACCCGATGCTGCGCGATGGCTGCACAGGTCGCCGCCGCACTGAAGCGGTCCAACAGCACGGCGGTAGCGCCGAGGTGGATCGGGGTGGTGTGGCTGGTCCACAGCCCGAAGCCGAACGGCGTGGGGATGATCGGCGCGAAGACGTCGTCGGCCCGCAGCGCGCCGTTGACGACCGCGCATTGGTGAAAGTAGTGCCAACGGTTCTGGGTGTGCACCACACACTTGGGCAGCCCGGTGGTGCCGGAGGTGGAGTTGATCAGGAAGACGTCGTCGGCGCCGAGTCGCGGCCCCGGCACGGCGTTTTCGGCGGCCGCGCCCAGTTCATCGATGCTCAGCGTTTCGATCGGCAGGCCGGTGGCTGCCGGGTGCCGCTGTTCGTCGGTGATCAGCAGCTTGGCTTGCGCGCCGGCCAGGATCGCGTTGACCTCTCGGGTGCCGGCGCGCGCACCGATGCCCACCACCACCGCGCCGCACCGTTCGATCGCCACGAACAGCACATGGATGGCTGCGGAGTCGCGGTGCCACACCGCGATCCGGTCATGCGGGCGCACGCCGATACCGGCCAGCTGCGCCGCCAGGGTGTCTGCCGCCGCGTCGAATTCCCGCCAGGTCAGTCCCGCACCGAGGTAGTCGACATAGGCGGCGCGCTGCGGGAATCGTTGCGCGTTGCGGCGAACCGCATCCGACAGCGTGGTCGCAGACCACCAGCCGGCGTCGTGATAGCGGGCCGCGTCTGCGGCGGTGAAAGCGGGCGAATCCCAGGCGATTTGGCCAGACATCGGGTCAGTAGAGGTAGTCTTCGCCGCTTGCCCGCACCGTGATGTCACTGATGCTGATGCCCCACGGTTGGTCGATGACGTGAACCACGGCGTCGGCGAGGTCCTCGGGAGTGATCAGCCAGTACTTCACCGAGTCGATGTCGGTCTGCTCGGCCGTCAGGGTGCCGTCGGCGAACGCGGTGAGCGACTGCGTGTAGCTCGCAGCGCGGGATCCGACGATGCCCATGATCGCCGCGCCGTTGACCACGCCGCTGGCCAGGTTGGTGCCCAGCACGCCGGTCGGCTTGACGGTGCTCACCTTGATCTTTCCCTTGGCCTCGCTGCGCAACGAGTCCGACAGCACGGTGACCGCTGCCTTGGTCGCGCTGTAGACGCCCGAGCCCGCCACCCCGGCGTTGCCGTAGATCGACGAGATGTTGACCACGTGGCCCCGGCCCTGTTCGATCATCTGGTCGTAGACGGCCGAGATCCCGTTCACCACGCCTTTGATGTTGATGTCGATCGCACGGTGCCACTGCTGCCAGGCCCGCGCGTGGTCGGCGAAGTAGGCCAGCGGCATCACGCCGGCGTTGTTGACGATCACATCGACCGCGCCGAAGGTCTGCACCGCGTGCTGCACCGCGGCCGTCATCTGCGCCATGTCGGTGACGTCGGCGACGTAATGGGTGCCGGAGTGTCCGGCCGCGCGGATCCCGTCGAAGACGGCCGCGAGGTTCGCCTCGCCGATATCCACCCCGACGGCGTGGGCACCTGCGGCGGCGCACTTCTCGGCGATGAGTTTGCCGAATCCGCCGCCGGCGCCGGTGACGACGACGACCTTGTCCTGCAGGTGCTGCGACACAGTCGGCCTCCCGACAACGCGAAACGGAGCGAACGTATTCGGTGCAGTGTAGGTGGCCGCTGTTGTCCCGGTGGCGCACGCCCGATTTGCCCAGCGACAGGCCGGACGGCCAAACCCCGCCCGAGGAGTCCGGACGTTATGGTCACAGCGTGAAACGTCGAACAGCGCTGGGGCTGCCGCTCCTGTTGGCGGCGGGTCCCACCCTGAGCCGGATCCCGCGGGCCGGCGCAGACCCCGGCCGGTGGTCGATCGACCGGGCCAACCGCTGGTATCAGGCGCAGGGCTGGCCCGTCGGCTCCAACTACATCACCTCGACCGCCGTCAACCAGCTGGAGATGTTTCAACCCGGAACCTTCGACCTGCGGCGCATCGACGCCGAGCTGGGCTGGGCCCGCTCGGCCGGCTTCAACACGGTGCGGGTCTTTTTGCACGACCAACTGTGGGCGGCCGACCGGAAGGGCTTCCAGTACCGGCTGGCCCAGTTCGTCTCCGTCGCCGCCCGGCGCCGCATCAAACCGATGTTCGTGCTGTTCGACTCCTGCTGGGACCCGCACCCCAAGGCGGGACCGCAGCCGGCACCGCGGCCCGGCATCCACAACTCACGCTGGGTGCAGAGCCCGGGCGCCGAGCGGCTCGGTGACCGCGACTACTACCGCACCCTGTATGACTATGTCACCGGTGTGATGACCCAATTCCGGTACGACGAGCGGGTTCTGGCCTGGGACCTGTGGAACGAGCCGGACAACATGGCCCGCGAGTACAGCAGCGTCGAGCGGTCCGACAAGCTCGACCTCATCAGTGACTTGCTTCCCCAGGTGTTCAACTGGGCCCGGTCGGTCGATGCCCGTCAGCCGCTGACCAGTGGGATCTGGGAGGGCTCGCGGCAGGGCAGCGCCATCGTCAACACCCAGCTCAACAGCTCCGACATCATCACCTTCCATTCCTATGACAAGCCGGCGATGTTCAGTGAGCGGATCGCCGAGCTCGCGCCGCTGGGTCGGCCGATGATGTGCACCGAATACCTGGCGCGCACCAAGGGCAACACCATCGACGGAATTCTGCCGATCATGAAGCGTCACAATGTGGGCGCCTACAACTGGGGTTTCGTCGCCGGGCGGACACAGACCTACCTGCCGTGGGATTCCTGGGACAGCCCCTACGACTCCGCCCCGCAGGTCTGGTTCCATGATCTGGTGCAGCCCACCGGCCGCGCCTACCGCAACCTGGAGATCATGACGATCAGCAACCTGACCGGTCGCTGACCGGGAAGACCGCGCCGGATTCGGGCGACGTTGGCGCGACCGGCTGATAGCCGACCGGTTCAATGATGAAATTATTGGCGGCAATGTCGTCGGGCCGCGGGTGCGGTGATCGGCGTTCACGGGTCTGACTTGAGGAGTCGATGATGAGCGAGACCGCGCCGGGTTCGCGGGCTGGGTCACGGGTTGGGCGCTATCTCCTCAAACGCCTGCTGGGCCGCGGTCCCACCGGCGAGGTCTATGAGGCCGTCGACACCCACAAGGACCGCACCGCCGCGGTCAAACTGCTCGCACCGGCGTTGGGCCGCGATCCGGCGTTTCGGGAATGGTTGCAGCGGGAGGCGCTCACCGTCGGGCGGGTCCAGGAGCCGCACGTCGTCCCGGTCCGCGATTACGGCGAGCTCGACGGCGAAGTGTTCATCGACATGCCGCTGGTGCCCGGCGCCGACCTGTCCGCCCTGTTGAAACGTACCGGTGTGCTGCCCGCGTCCCGCGCGGTGAACATCGTGTGGCAGGCCGCGTCCGCGCTGGATGCCGCGCACGCCGCCGGGGTGATCCACCGGGGCGTCAAGCCGCGCAACATCCTGCTGACCAGTGATGACTTCGTCTACCTGGTGGATTTCGGGATCGCCGGTGCGCCCGGGGCGAACGCGACCGACGCCGAACAGGGGGGCGCCCGCTGGAAGTATTCCGCACCGGAGCTGTTCTCCGGCGGTGACTTCGGCCCGGCGGTCGACGTCTACTCGTTGGCGTGCCTGCTCTACCAGTGCCTGACGGGTTCGCCGCCGTACCGCGCCGACAGCGTCAAGATGCTGGCCAATGCTCATCTGAGCAAGCCGATTCCGCGGCCCAGCTATGCCGGGTCGACGATCCCACCCACCTTTGACGCGGTGATCGCCATGGGGATGGCCAAGGACCCCAGGGAGCGCTTCGCCAACGCCGCCGAGCTGGCCACCGCGGCCTATCAGGCGTTGAGTGCACCTGATCAACACCGGACGTTGCAGATGTACGAGGCCGGCCAGCAGTCCACCCCGCCATTGATCGAGCAGCCGAAGCCGAGCGTGCCGCCGGAGACCCCGAACCCGCCGCCGGCTCCGCCCGTCACCGCAGCAGAACCCGAATCCGCTCTTCCGGCAGCACCCTCGGTCGGCACCGCCCGCCCGGTCGCGCAAGCGAGCGTCCCGCGCATTTCCACCCCCGACGACGACTGGTTCAGCTCGCCGCGGCCGTTGCCCGGCTACCGCCACCCCGGTAGACGCAAGCAGCTGCTGGGTCTTGCGGCGGCACTGGCCGTGGTCGTCGGGCTGATCGCCTGGATGACGAACCGGTCTGGTACCGACGAGCTCGTTGCCGATACCGCCGACGCGGGGGCCGTCGCGGCAGCGAACGGGCCCGCGACGTCCCTGGCGTCCGCTGAATCCCAGGCCCGGTTGCTCAAGCTGCTGCCCCCCGGTTATCCGCAGGACACCTGCACCCCGGCCACCCCGATGGGTGGCGCCATCGCGGAGGTGAACTGCGGCCGCAACATCGACGTGGACGGCCCGCCCTCGGCGACCTACTCCTTGTTCCCGGACGCCGGGGCGCTGCACCTGAGCTTCGACAACACCGTGCAGGCCGCCACCGTCGTCGTCTGCCCCGGCCGGATCCAGTCGCCGGGCGCCTGGCACCGGACCGCCACCCCGGACAAGCCCAGCGGGATGCTGCTGTGCGGTATGCGGCAGGGTTCCCCGACCCTGGCGTGGACCAACGACGCCAATCTGGTACTCGCCCGTCTGCACACCGAACACAGCGCGCCCTCGCTGGAGCAGCTCTACACCTGGTGGAGTTCGCATTCCTGATCGCCATTCACCAACGGCGCCGCGCGCTATTTGCGATTGAACCCTGAGACGTAAACAAACGTCATGGTCAAATCCGTTAGGATTTGCGGTCTGGAGTGCACAACCCCCGAAATCCAGTCGAACCGAGGAGTCAACCGACAATGAAGTTGATCACAACCGCGTTAGCCGCAGCCGGAGCGTTGACTGTAGCCGGAGCCGTCAGCATCGCGACCGCCGGCGCGGACGCCGGTGACGTCACCGCCACGACCCACCCGCTCGGAACCCAGGGCACCGTGGACAACGGCGGAGTCATCCAGGGCTGGACGGTCAGCGACCTGCGCCCCAGCACCGATGCCATCCCCTACCAGCCGCACGGGACCCTGTGGGAGGCCACCGCCACCGACGTGGCCATCCAGGGCAACGTCACCCCGGTCATCGCCAACCTCGGTGCGCGTTCCGCCAGCGGCCAGACCTACCCCGCGCTGTTCACCGTTGCCACCCCGCAGGGAGTGAACCCCTCCAACCTGGCGCAGGGCGAGAAGACCAGCGGCAAGATCTACTTCGACGTCACCGGCGACGCGCCCAACAGCGCGGTCTACCAGTTCGCCGGCAAAGACCAGCTGATCTGGACCCAGGCCGCTTCGGCCGCCCCGTCCGGTGGTTCGTCGGCCCCGTCCGGCACCGCTGGACACAACCCGGCGGCCACCAGCCCGAAACCGGCCCAGTCGGGCACGCAGACCAACCCGGCCGGCAACCAGACCACCGGCAGCACCCCGGCTGCGGCCGGTAGCCAGGGCACCCCGCTGCCGGCCGAGGCCGACGGCACCCCGGCGGCCACGGCCAACACCGAGGGCACCCCGGCAGCGGCCAACGGCTCGGAGACCCCGGCTTCGGCTTCGGCGGGCACCCCGGAGGCTTCGGCTCCCGCGGCTACCGGAAACACCCCGGCGGCGGCGGGCAGCTCCGGCACGCCGCTTCCGGCGGAGAGCGCCGCTGCGCCGGCCGCGGGATCGGAAGGCACGGCTCCGGCCAACCCGCAGGGCAGCGAAGCCGGCAACTCGCCGGTTCCGGCGGGAAGCCAGGGCACGCCGGCGGCCAGCGGCGCGAGCAACGCGACCGGATAGCACCGAGCACGTCGTAGTTCATCGGTCCGGCCCGGCCTCCGCTCCCGCGGGGCCGGGCCGGACTACGTTTCACGGCAGCCCGACCGGTGGCCCGTTACGATTCAGTACTTGAGTACCAATAAGCGGGATGCCACCGACCTGAGGAGTCAGACCCATGAAGTCGATCTCGACCGCCCTGGCAGCGGGAGCACTGGCTGTCGCCGGCGTGTTCAGCACCGGGACCGCCGCCGCGGACGGCCCTGACCCGGCCCCGGTCACCCATCCGCTCGGAGCCCAGGGCACGCTGCCCGAGGGGCCCGGCGTGCACGGCTGGACGGTCAACGATTTGCGGCCCAGCACCGACGCCATCCCCTACCAGCCGCGTGGCACCCTGTGGGAGGCCACCGCCACCGACGAGGCGATTCAGGGCACGGTTGTCCCGATCGTCGCCAACCTCAGCGCCCGCTCGGCCAGCGGCCAGAACTATCAGTCGCTGTTCACCGTGGCCACTCCGCAGGGCATCGTGCCCACGGGCCTGTCCCAAGGCCAAAAGACCAGCGGCAAGGTTTATTTCGACGTCACCGGCGATGCCCCGGACAGCCTGGTCTATCAGGCCGGCGGCGCCGATTTGATCCGATGGGTGGCACCGGCACCGCAGCCGCAGGCCCGGCCGGCCGCGCCGCAGCCGCAGGCTTCGACAAACGGAGGCAACAGCAATCGGGCGCCCGCGCCGGCGCAGAGCCCGTCGTCACGCCCGGCTGCGCCGCCCGCCGGCAGTTCCGGCACCCCGCTGCCCGAAGGCAGTGCCGGCACGCCGCTTCCGGCCGAGGCCCCTTAGCGCTGCGCCGGCCCTCGGCCGGTCAGAGCGTGAATCGCCCGGCGAACCCGCGCAGCGGCAGGTCGGCACTGGTCAACAAGCCCGGCGGGGCGGCCACCACGGATCGGATCGCGTTAAGGGCGGGCAGGCCGGTCACGGTCATTCCGATCGAGGCGAAGTTGTCCGGGTTGGACAGATCCACACCGGGTTTGGGCAAGATCATGTGTTTGTTGTAGACGCACGGGTCGCCGGTGACCCGAGTGATGTAGCAGCCCTTGATCTTCCAGTTCGGTTCGGTGTGCGGGGTCATTTGCCACTCCAGGTGGGTCTCGATGCGCGCGACGCCGTTCACCATGCCCTGGTATTTGATGTAGCTGCCGCCCAGCGATCCTTGGGGCAGGGTGTACCAGCCCAGGTCGACGTCTTTGGTGCACACGCCCAGCTCGTAGCTGAAGGTGACCTCATCGAGGGTCAGGTCGAAGCAGTCGGCCATCATCAGCACGCTGTCGGCGAAGACGCGGGTGAACTTCTCCAGTTTGGCCGGGATCTCCGGGTCGTCGGCCGGCTGGCCGTAGCCGACTTCGATCCAGGTCTCCTTGGAGTGGTGACACGACACGTCGACCGATTCGATGGTGGTGACGTTCTCGATGTCGGCGACGTCGGCGGCTGCCACCACGCCCAGGATCTGGTTGAGCCCCGGGTTCATCCCGGTGCCGTAGAACGTCGCGCCACCCTTTTCGCAAGCTTCGGAAAGTAGCTGAGTCACCGGCTTTCCCGACGGGTGCGGGTGGTTGTGGTCGCGGTGCCAGCCGGTGATCCAGTCAGCGGTGGTGACGATGTTGATGCCCGCCTCCAGCACCCGCACGTAGAGATCCTCATCGGGGAACACCCCGTGAAAGGTCAGCACGTCGGGCTTGGCGGCGATGATCTCCTCGATGCTGCCGGTCGCCTTGACCCCGTTGGCCGCGGTGCCCGCCAGCTCCCCGGTGTCCTTGCCGATCTTGTCCGGCGAATAGCAATGCACACCAATGAGTTCGAGGTCGTCCCGGGCGGCGATCCGCTTGATCATCTCGGAGCCGACGTTGCCGGTGGCGACCTGGAACACGCGGATCGGTGCAGCGGATGCGGTCATGCGGGTGAGCCTTTCTGGGCGTAGACCTCGGCAGCACTGCCGCCGATGCCGTCGGGATAGAACTGTTTGGCCCACTGGCGGATTGCGGTGAAGCCTTGGTATTCCGCGGTGGCCAGCGCCGGTGGATCCGAGTAGCGCTGATGCGACCAGATGTGGATGTCTTGTTCGAACTGGCGGATCACTTCCCGCCCGAACTCGGCCGCCCTCGTCTCGGCGCGCGCCGGATCCCCGCCCGGTGTGCGGCCGATATAGACCATGAATCGCACATCGGAGGTGGAGTCATCGACGGGGGTGATCGCCGAGATGGTGCGGTTGTCGATCATCCCCCAGCTCTTGGTCACCGCGATGCCCAAGCCGCCGTTGATGGCCTCCACACCGCTGTTGACGTCTTCGATGCGCTGGCCGTCGTCGCCTTCGAAGGTGATGGTGAAGTCGACGTAGGACACCGGTTCGGCGAAGTCGTGGCGGGTGAACACCGGCACGATCGGAGTCCGGTGCACGTACTTGAAGTGCGCGAAATCCACCCCGTTCTCCAGGACGTACTGCGGGTGCATTTCCAGGGTCTGCCGGTAGAGGCGCTGTTGGGGGTAGTAGTCGGCGGCGCTGCGATCATCGAAGGCGGCGAACACATCCGGCGCGTCGAAGAACGGCTCGCGGCGGTGCACATCGTGCCAGATGTAGACCGACTCGTTGCGCTCGATGACCGGGTAGGTGCCGATCCGCCGGCCGCGGTTGGGCTTGTCCTGGTAGGGAATGCAGACGTTGCGGCCCTGGGAGTTCCACTGCCAGCCGTGAAACGGGCATTGCAGCACCTCCCCGTGGACGGTGCCGCCGTAACCCAGGTGCGCACCGAGGTGCTCGCAGTAGGCGTTCATCACGGTGAGCTGACCGGATTCGGCGCGCCAGGCGACCATCTCCTGGCCGAAGTACTTCATGGTGTGGACGTCGCCGATGCCGATCTCGTCGGACCACGCGACCTGGAACCAGCCGGTCGGCTTCATCGACAGCGGCGGTTTGGCCATGGGCTGGTGTCCTCTCGGCGGTCTTTCCCGGGCGGCTGTGTCGCAGCATAGTTCGCCCTCCCGAGGAATCATAGTGCCCACTATGTAAATGTTGCTAGGATTCCCGGAATGACCCGACCGGCGCCGCGGCGCAGCAACAAGCGCGGGCAGGCGACCCGCGAGGCGATGCTGGATGCCGCGGTGCGCTCGCTGGCCACCGGGGACCCAGGGGCGGTGTCGGCCAGCCGGATCGCCAAGGAGAGCGGCGCCACCTGGGGTGCGGTGCAGTATCAGTTCGGCGACGTCGACGGCTTCTGGGCGGCGGTGCTGCACCGGACCGCCGAGCGCCGGGATGCGACGATGTCGGCGTTCGCCGGGCTGGAAAGTGTTGCGCCGCTACGGGATCGAGTGGCCGCGATCATCGACACGCTCTATCACGGGCTGGCGTCGCATGACTCCCGCGCGATCGAGAACCTGCGGGCCGCGCTCCCCCGCGACCACCACGAGCTGGAGCGGTTGTATCCGCGCACGGCCGCGGAATTGTTCTCCTGGGGCAAGAGCTGGCTACAGACCTGTCACCGCGCATTCGCCGACCTCGGGGTCGACCCGGTGCGGGTGCGCGAGGTGGCCGCCCTCATCCCGGGCGCCATGCGCGGGCTGGTCTCCGAGCGTCAGCTGGGCTCCTATGCCGACCTCGAGGAGGCGCGGCGCGGTCTGACCAATGCGCTGGCCGCCTATCTCGAAGGGTCCCGGGTCAGCTGAGGTCAATGCTCCCTCAGCCCGTCGAGAGTTCGGGGACGCCGCGGCCCAGGCCGCGGAATCCTGCGCACGGTTCCTTGGCGCCGACCACGAACGGCAGCGCCTTGAACCGGAATTTCATCCGGCCGCCCCATCCCATGGCTTCGGCGGGCGGTTGCGCCGCCGAGTTCGCCAAATCCAGGTAGTACGTCGAGGTTTCGCCGAGGCCCTCGAAGTCGTGCATCAGCGGCAGGCAGGTTTGCCGGACCGGCTCGTCGAGGCACTGTGCGACGGGATCGGTCATCAACACGTACTCGGGCACCGGCACCTGATTTTTCAGCATCCGGTGCACCAGGATGACGTCGAGGCCGGCGAGTTCGGTGTGGCGCTTGACCTTCTGCTCGGCCACCTCGCCCTCGTGGGCGACGAACTTCAACGACAGGTTCATCAATTGCTTGCAGCAGTCGCAGTTGCACTTGCGGCCGTTCTCCATACGGGACCGCCGGTTGAGAAACGCCTGGTGCATCCGCGCCAGTCGGTCGCTGACCAGGGCCTGGGCGTCGCCGTTGGGCGCCCAGAAGAAGGCCGCGTCGCCCTCCAGCTTCGCCAGCTTCATGCCTTTGGCGGCGTCGATGACCGATTCCAGCAGCGCGGCCACCGCCATCTGGGCGTGCACCAGGTGGGTCCGGTTCCAGTTCATGTAGGCGGTGTAACCGCCGATGTCGGCGATGACGAGCACCGCGCGCCGGATGGCCATGAACTCAAGAGTGTAGTTTCGCCCCGCCGGTAACGCCACGGCGATTCTTGCGTGCGGTTGCCCCGCCGCTTGGGTCAGGAGCTCTCGTCGCGGCCAGCGCCGTACTCTTTGCTTTCCTGCTGGTACTGCCACAATTCGGCTCGTACCGCGGCGTCGAACGCACGGTCCAGACTCGCGTGCGCCACCCGCCTTGCCACCCGGCGCATGGCATCGACCAGATCGGCGGCCCAGGCGAGTTCGGCATCGTTGCCGGGTAGCCACCCGGTGCCTCGCTGGCGCACCACCTCCGAATATCCGCTGCGGGCCATGACTCCGGCCGCCTCGTCTAGCTTCTCGTCGACGACGCCCACCGCGTCCAGCAGCGCTGCCAGTGGCATACCGCGGGAGACCAAGGCGGCGAAGTCCTCGACCAGACGCAGATCGGTTACCACGTAGTTGTTCTCGACGTCGGTCGGCTCGATCACCCCGCTATCGGCCAATCGACGCAGCATCGGCTCATCCAACCCGCCCAGCCGGGTCTCCAGTTCGTCTCGGCTCATGTTCTGCGACACCGGGTTCGACCACGGAGTGGTCACCAGCTCGGCCAGATCGGCGAGATCGAGCACCTCGACCAGGCCCTCACCGCGCTGCAGCCCGGTCAGAAACTTCAGAATGTGCTTGACCGTGAAGCCCTCGCTGAGCAACCGGATGATCGCCTGCAGCTGGCTGAGGTGCCGGTCGGTGTAGATCGCGACCCGGCCCCGGCGCTGGGGCCGGGGCAGCAGGCCGTTCTCCTGGTAGACCCGCACGTTACGGGTGGTCGTACCCGCCTCCCGTGCCAGGTCGTCGATCCGGTACTCGGTCACCAGCGCAGCCTAGGTGGTCAGGACCGGGTCGCGGCTGGTCTCGGCCACGGTGATCTTGAAGTCTTTCAGGTCAACCGTCTTGAGCTGGTTGACGTATTGGGTGGCAAACCCCGGGAACATGGTGGCGTTGAAGCCGTCCTCGGTCAGATACCAGCTCTGGCACCCGGAGTTCCAGGTCGTGGACTTCAGCCGCCGCTGGATGTTCTGGTTGTAGCGGGCCTGAACCTCGGGCCGCACGTCCAGCGACTTCCAGTCGAACTGCAGCAGTTTGGCGATCGCCTCGACGATGTAGTCGATCTGGGCCTCCATGTAGACCAGTGCCGAGTTGTGGCCGGGCCCCGAGTTCGGGCCGAAGGTGAAATACAGGTTCGGATAACCCGACACCGCGACACTGCGGTAGGCGTAGGCGCCGCGGCTCCACTCCGAGGCCAGATCCCGGCCGTCCAGGCCGGTGACCGGGAACGGGGTCCCGGCCTTGGAGACATCGAAGCCGGTGGCGAACACGATGGCGTCGAACTGGTGCTCGATCCCCTCAACGGTGCGAATGCCCTTGGGCGACAACCGGGCGATCGGCCAGGTCACCAAGGTGCAGTTATCCGCCTGCAGTGCCGGGTAGTAGTCGCTGGTCATCAGCAACCGCTTGCAGCCGGCCGAGAAGTCCGGTGTCAGCTGGCGACGCATCCAGGGATCCTTCACCTGCAGACGCAGGTTGGCGGCACTGAGGGCCTCCACCAGCCTCGTCAGCGGGGTGTCCCACACCACGCCGAGGGCCACCGACTCGTGCCCCCAGTACCAGGCGGACCGCATCAGCTTCTCGGCCAGCGGCACGTGCTTGTAGATCTGCTTGAGGCGATCACCGGTCGACGTGTTGAGTTTGGGCAGCACCCAGCCGGGCGTGCGCTGGAACACCTTGACCGACTTTGCGACCTTGACCAGCTCCGGGATGATCTGCACGCCACTGGATCCGGTGCCGATGACGGCCACCTTCTTGCCGGCGAAGTCGTAGTCGTGATCCCAACGGGCACTGTGGATCTTGTGGCCTTCGTAGGTCTCGATGCCCGGGATATTCGGGAAGCTGCAATTTGCCAGCGGCCCGGAGGCCACGATCACGGCCCGGGCCCGCAGCGGCTCCCGGTCGGAAAGACCGACGGTCCACTCCCCTGCCTCGGCGTCGTACTCAACCCCGGTCACGTTGTGCTCGAACCGAATATGCGGTGCGATGCCGGCGGATTCGACCATGCTGTCGATGTAGCCGAGGATCTCCGCGCTGCCCGAATAGGTCTGCGACCACTCCGGGTTTCGGGCGAAGCTGTAGGAGTACAGCCGCGAGGGAATGTCACATTCGGCACCGGGATAGGTGTTGTCTCGCCACGTGCCACCGACGCGTGATTCGCGTTCGAGGATGACGAAATCGGTGATGCCCTGCGCCTTGAGGCGGATGGCGGCACCGACGCCGGCGAACCCGCCGCCGATGATCGCTACGGAGATCGTCATGTCCTGCCCCATCACGCGACCGGCTCGTAGGTCAGTTCGTCCGACCACGACGGGGTGTACTCCACCAGTGACTTGGGGATGACGCTGGTGACCGCAACCAGGGAGTCGGCCAGCCAGTGGTACTTGGAGGTGCGGTCGATCACCTTCTTGCTGTGCCAGGAGATGAACTGGTACATCGGCACCCGGCGGACGAAAGCGCTTCGCTCACCGACGTTCCGGAAGCGACGCATGGCCTGGTAGAGGCGTTCTTCGTTGACACCCATCGCCACGATGTTGTCGCGCATCTTGTTCAGCAGCGGGAAGTAGCTCAACGTACCGATCAGCAGCGCCGGGTTCATCCAGCTGCCGACGAACTCGACCGCCAGCTTGCGCAGGTCCGCGTGGCCCAGAATGTCCATCACCTCGAAGTCGACGGCGAGGTGGCGCGACTCGTCGGAGTTGATCCGCTTGAACACTTCCTGGGCCACCGGGTCTTTGACCTCGTCGGTGATGAACTTGATCAGCGCGCCGTCCAGGGCCACCTCCAGCATGGGGATGACGGTGCCCAGAATCGACAGCGACATGCCATCGGAGAACTTGTCGAGCCAGGTGATCACCAGCTGCACGTTGACGCTCGGCGGCGGGATCTCGTCGTCCTCCAGCATGCCCCACCGGCGCATCAACGCGAGCTCGGCGTTGGCGTGCTTCTGCTCCTCGGCGTGGAAGTGCTCATAGATGCTCTTCAGCGTCGGGGTCGGGGCCTTCTTGGCAAGCGCCGCGAAGCCCCGGGCGCCGACGTTCTCGATCCACATCAGGTCGGTCATGAACGGCTTGAGCTTGGCCCACAGCTCCGGCTCGATCAGCTCGGCTCCCGGGGCATCCCAGTCGATATCGACCAAGGCCCACTGCTTGTCCTTGATCTTCTGCAGCATGTCGTCGAGGTCCATCGCCATGATCGGCTGTATTCCTTTCGTGAGACGGGTCAGTTCTTGGGCAGGACGCGGCCGAGCAGGCCGGCGCCACGGGCGTACAGCGCGGGGAAATGTCGCTTCAGGTGCCAGATGACGGTGGCGTCGATCTGCGGCACCACATACAGCCGGCCGCTGTCGTGCGCGTCCAGCGTGCGCGCCGCGACGCTGTCAGCGGACAGTCCGGTCCAGCGGGCCAGCTGCTGACTCAGGCTCATCGAACCGGGAGTGATCCGGCCGTCGGTGAAGACGTTGGTCTTGACAAAGGTCGGGCAGAGCACGGTGACGGCGATGTCGGTGCCGTCGAGTTCGGCGGCCAGCGTCTCGGACAGCGACATCACACCGGCTTTCGACACGTTGTATGCCGCCATCGAGGGGGCGGCGGCGAACCCGGCCGCTGAGGCCACGTTGATGATTCCGCCGCGACCGGCCTCGCGCAGAAGCGGGGTGAAGACCTCGCAGCCGTAGACCACGCCCCACAGGTTGATGCCAAGGGCCCAGTCCCAGTCCTCGAAGCCGATGTCACCCACGGGCTTTCCCCCGATGCCGACGCCGGCATTGTTGATGACCAGGGTCGGCGCGCCGCCGAATATCTCCTGAGCCTGCTCAGCCAGCCGCTCGACCGCGTCACGGTCCGAGACGTCGCACTGCACCGCGTGCCCGGTGCCGGTGGGCAGCTGCTCGATCAGCGCCACCGTCTCGGCCGCGCGTGCTTCGTCGATATCCGCGCAGATGACGTCGCCGCCGCGGCGCACCAGTTCCAGGGCGAAGGAACGTCCGATGCCGCTGCCGGCGCCGGTGACCACCGCCTTGGCGCTGACGGTGCGCTGCTCACGGCGAAAAACGTTGAGCACCGTGTCGATTCCAAACATCAGCTCACCTCTTCGAGTTCGTCAGATCGGGTGTCACCGAACACCTCGGCGATGAAGGCCGCCGCTCGGCGCAGCGCTGACGACGCCTCGGGCGCCAGCCGCGGCAGGGCTTGGAAGACGTGCACCATCCCCGGCCAGATCTCCAGGGTCCTGGTTGCGCCGGCCCGGCGCAGTTCCGCATCCAGGTAACGCGCATCGGCGCTGAGCATCTCGAACCCACCGGCCTGAATGAGCATCGGCGGCAACCGATCCGCTTTGCCGAAGTCGAGGCGAAGGCGCGGGTCGGCCGGGTCCTGTCCGTGCAGGTAAAGCCCCACCATTCGGCGCGCCGCGCGCGCCGACATCGCCGGGTCGCGGCGAACCGCTTCCTGCTCCAGGGCCAGATCCAGGCTGAGATCGATCAGCGGCGAGAACAACACCACGCCGGCCGGCCGGAGATCCGGGTCGTCGGCGTGGGCGAGCAACAGGTCACAGGTCAGGTGCCCGCCCGCGGAGTCCGCACCGATCACGATGTCCGATGCCGCATAGCCCTGGCCCAACAACCACCGGTAGCCGGCTTCGACGTCGTCAGCGGCGGCCGGGAACCGGTGCTCGGGCGCCAGCCGGTAGTCCACCACGAACATCGGCAGACCGGTGGCCTGCGAGAGCCTCGCGACCAGCTTGCGGTGGGTGCGCGCCGAGCAGATCACGTAGGCGCTGCCGTGCACGTAGTAGCCGGCCCGCTTGCCGAACTCGACGCCCGGCCCGAGCACCCATTCGCCCCGCACCCCCGGAGCGGTCACCGGTTCGATCCGGGTTCCGCCGGGCATCGACCCGAACGTGGCCATGATGGTGGCGATCAACCCACGTCCGAACCTCACACCCGGCCGATTCATCGGGATCGCGCTGGTGAGGCATCCCAGCGTCCAACGGGCGGTGGTGCCGGACAGCACCGCACGCAACGAAGCGCGGGTCGGCACGGCCGGCAGGTGGGGTCCGTCGGGCTCCATCACGCCTGCGAGGACATCATCGATTGCGCCATTTGTCAATGGCACGGTCCGTGATGACGCGATGTCAAGGGTGGGCAGGCGGCGCAAGCGACCTGATGACGCCCTCAACGTCGCTCAGGAAATATTTCGAATCCTTGGACGGAATTGACGCCAGCGGTAATAATTCAACTTAGGCAACCGGTGCCCAACCAGCGCGACCGACATCCGCCCCTAGAGGTGTCGGCCAACGCAATCACGCGCCCTGCAGAACAGCGGGGCGACCCCATCTGACCTCTCCGAACAAGGGGGACATCATGAAGAAAATGATCCTCGGCGCCGCACTGTGCGGAGCCGCGCTGGCACTGGCCGGCGCAGCCCACGCCAACGCCGACACCGCCGCCGACACCACCATCCAGGCCAGCTACGACTTCCTGTACGGCTCAAGCGAGGCGTTGGTCCTGGGCCCGACCGGAATCGCGACACCGAGCGCCAACTACATCAGCAACGGGATCGACCTGTACCTCGATCCGCTGGGGTACGAGGGCACCGTCGCGTCGTCACAGGCGCTGACGCTCCCCAACTCCTATGACTTCCTTGAGAGTGTCCCGGGCGGGGAAAAGATTCTCATCGACGCGGTCTTGGCCGAGTACAACGACGGCGCCATGGGTTGCGACCATGCAGGTGTGTGCAGCGATCCGCTGACCATTTTCACCTACTCCCAAAGCAGCCTGATCGCCGCTTACGCCCAAGACGACCTCGTGAAAGCCGGCGTCCCCGAGGACGCGTTACGTTTCGTGATGCTCGGCGCCACCCCCGGCGCGGTCCCCACCGACATGTACCCCACCGAAGTATTCAATATCGAAGGCGACATATACACGACGCACTCGTTAACCCAGAGTTGGATAGACCTGCTGTTCGGGAACACAAACTGGGAGGACGTGCTGTACGGGTTGGCAGTCCACAACGCCTACCTCGGGTTGACGGCGGCCCAGATCGACGCGGCCACATCGGTTACCGAGGGGCTGACCACGTTCAACGAGATCGACGCACTCACGATGCCCGAGCTGTTCCAAGCGCTGTTCACCTCGTTCTTCCACGTGTGATGCATGGGGTGTGAGTTGAGCGTCTGCAGTGTAGGACTCGCGCACGTGTGACCGCTGTTCGGCCGCTGCCGTTGACTTCGACGGCAGCGGCCGGGCACTGGGCTTAGCCAACTGGGAGCACCAGCCGGTGCGGGCATCGAGGGGACCGTCGTAACAATGTCGCGCGGCGATATTTTGATTTCGGAGACGGAGATTGGCGTAACCTGAAATAGTTACGCCGTCGACAACCGCTGCCACAGGGCGCTCGCTATCTACTGCGGGGTCGGCCAACGCAATCACCTGCCGATCAGCGCAGCTCGGCGCCATCATCTGTGAACTTGCAACCAGGGGGACCTATGAAGCAAGTGATCGTTGGCGCCGCCCTGTGCGGCGCCGCGCTGGGGTTGGCCGCCGCCGCCAACGCCGCCGACGACAGCTATGACTTCCTCTACGGATCAACCAACGCGTTGATCCTGGGCCCGACAGGCATCCCGACACCGAATGCCGCCTACATCAGCGATGCGCTCAACCTGTACCTCGAACCGAATGGGTATGAGGGCACCACCGCCTCGACGCTGGCACTGACCACTCCCGAAACCAACGACTTCGACCAGAGCGTCGCGCAGGGCGAAGCCATTCTGGTCAACGCGGTCCTCGCCGACTACGCCGCCGGCGACATGGACTGCGACGCCTCCGGTGTGTGCAGCGACCCGCTGACCATTTTCACCTACTCGCAGAGCAGCCTGGTGGCCTCCCTCGCCGAACAGCAACTCGCCGACGCCGGCGTCCCCAGCGACGCTCTGCGTTTCGTGATGCTCGGCGCCAACACCAGCGTCGTTCCCAACGACCTGTACCCGACCGACGTGTACAACATTCACGGTGATGCCTACGCGGAACCCGGCGTCTTGGGCATGAGTTGGCAGGACCTCATGCTCGGTCTGGAACTCCACGAGGCTTACCTCGGGTTGACGCCGGCCGAAATCGACTCGGCCACAACGGTCGTCGACGGAATGACCACGATCAACGACATTCCCACACTCACCTCCACCGAACTGTGGGATGCGCTGCTCAACGCGCTCAGCGCCGGGTGAGGCATCGGGCCGCATCGAATCGAGCGGCTCCGCGCAGTGTCAAGGATCAGCCGAAGTAGCTGTCAAGCATCACCCGACGTCATACAGGAACTGGTGGGGCGGGCGGGGCTCGAACCCGCGACCAACGGATTATGAGTCCGCGGCTCTAACCGACTGAGCTACCGCCCCCGGCGCCTACCGGCGACCATGACATTAGCGCCCGCGCGGCTCACCGACGACATGGTGGTGTGTTCGATGCGCCCCGCCCACAACGACCATGGTCGTCACGGACCCGCTGATTAAGAGTCAGCGGTTACGCCTCGGGAGCCTTCGGCAGATCGAGGGCGGCCAAACGAACCGGGTCGGCGATCGACACGATGCCCACCAGGCGACCATTCCGCACCGTGCACGCCATCAGGCTCAGTGGCCGCCCGGTCGGGCCCCAGCCGAGGATGCCGGGTTCGCCGTTGACCAGGACACGACGTGCGGTGATGCGCGCCCCCTGCCCGCGGCGGACCGCCTCCACCACCTCGCCGGATCCGGTCGTGACGGTGACGCCGCGGGCCGTGTGCTGGCGCCAGGTGATGTCGGGATCGAGCACCCGCAGCAGTGCGTCGAAGTCGCCCAGCTGGGCGGCCGATAGGAAGGCATCGACGACCTCGCGCTGCTCATGACGATTTCCCGCCGGCCTGGGTACGTCCTGGACTTTGCGGCGCGCCCGGCTGGCCAGCATTTTGGCGGCGTCGGCCGATTTGCCGACGATCGGCCCGATCTCGGCGAACGGGACCGCGAACATGTCGTGGAGCACGAACGCAAGCCGTTCATCGGGACGCAACGACCCCAGCACCACCAGCAGTGCCAGTCCCACCGAATCCGCCAGCACCGCAGCATCTTCGGGAATGTCACGGTCATCGGTCACGATGAGTTCCGGGAGATCTTGGTCGATCGAGACCTCGGGCCGCGCGGCGCGCGAGCGCAGGGTGTCGATGCAGATGCGGCTGATCACGGTCGTCAACCACCCGGGCAGGTTGTCGATCGCGTCCACGTCCTGGCGGGACAGCCGCAGCCACGACTCCTGGACGGCATCTTCGGCGTCCGATCGCGAGCCCAGCACGCGATGCGCCAACGCCAGCAGGCGCTGACGCTGCTGTTCGAAAGCTTCCGCCAGCTGCGATTCGGTGGTCATGGGTTACCTCTCGTGGTCCTGGTCCGTCATAGGTGATGACGAGCCCCACCCGACCGAGGTAACCACGAAGGAGTACCCCATGAACACCGCGCTGTGGATCATCGCCGGCGTCGTCGCCGCCGGGTTTGTCGCCGGCGGCGCCACCCTGCTACTGCTGCCGAAGGAGAAGTACCGGGCGTTGGGCAGCAACCAGCACTGGGTCGACGACTTCGGCGGCGGTCAGCTCAAGGCCATCGGGACCATCAAGCTGATCGGCGCGATCGGGCTGGTGCTTCCCGCGGCCGTCGGTGTGGCACCACGGCTGGTGCCGATCGCCGCGTGCGGCCTGATGCTGTTCATGGCCGGGGCCGCCACAACCAGGTTCCGCCGCAGCGAGTGGGGCTACCTGGCCGGCGACGTCGTCTTCATCGCCCTGTTCGCGTTCCTGGCCTGGGGCCGGTTCGCCCTGCAGCCGTTCGCCTGAACTCGCCGCGCCACCGCACGGGCACGAGCATCGGCACCTCGGTGCGGTACTGCTCATACTCGTCGCCGAGCATTCCGATCAGGTCGCGCTCCTCGAGCTGGAGCGCGATGAGGATGTAGCCGGTGCTCGCCGCGGCGAACAGCAGGTGGCCGGCGGTCATGGTGGGCGTCGCCCAGAACGCGACCACGAAACCGAGCATCAGCGGGTGCCGCACCACCCGGTACAACGCCGGAGCACGGAACCCGACCAGTTTGTACGGCTTCGCCCGCCAGGCGGCGTACACCTGGCGCAATCCGAGCAGATCGAAGTGGCTGATCAGGAACGTCGACGTCAGCGCGATGGCCCAGCCGAGCCAGAACAGGACGTGAATCCCGATGCGCGCTGCTGGCGTCGTCACGTCCCAGATGACTGCCGGGATCGGACGCCACTGCCAAAACAACAGGGCCAGAACCAGATTCGATGCCAGAACGTAGGTGCTGCGCTCGATAACCTGCGGCACCACGCGAGTCCACCACCGCTTGAACGCCGGGCGCGCCATCACGCTGTGCTGCGCGGCGAACACGCCCAGCAACACCACGTCGATCACGATCGCTTCGCCCACCGGCGCCTGCGGGCCGCGGTCGACGCTGCGCGGCACAAGCAGGTCTCCGACGAAACCGATGGCGTAGAGGAAGACGACCAGGAAAGCCAGATAGTTGAGCACCCCGTAGGCGAGTGCGAGGAAGCGGGCCATGGCGCCCTCCCGAGCTGAGGAATACACCATGGTAACCCCGTCGAGCCGCAGGTCACTAGGGTTTTTTTGGGCAGCTGATCGCCGCCTGGCGGCACCCGCTTACGATCCCAGGATGACCGCGGAAACGTTCGTCACCCACGCGCCGGGCGATGTGCGCATCATCGCCGACCGCCACGGTGACCCCGACGCCCGCGCCGTGGTGTTCCTGCACGGCGGCGGGCAGACCCGTCGTTCCTGGGGCAGGGCCGCCGCGGCGGTGGCCGAGCGTGGCTGGCAGGCCGTCACCGTCGACCTGCGCGGGCATGGCGAATCGGACTGGGCGGCCGAGGGCGACTACCGATTGGTCAGCTTCGCCACCGACGTCCATGAGGTGCTGCGGACCCTGCCGACGGACCCGGTGTTGGTGGGCGCCTCACTGGGTGGGTGCGCCGCGATGCTGCTCTGCGGCGAGCTGGCTCCCGGTGCGGCCAGCGCGGTGGTGCTGGTCGACATCGTGCCCAACATGGACTCCTCCGGCGCGGAACGGGTGCAGGCGTTCATGGCCGAGAACATGGAGTCCGGCTTCGACTCCCTCGATGAGGTCGCCGACGCGATCGCCGCCTACAACCCGCACCGGCCCCGCCCCACCGACCTCACCGGCCTCACCGCCAACCTGCGTCGCCGCGGCGATCGCTGGTACTGGCATTGGGATCCGCAATTCATCAGCGGCCCCGAGCACCAGGGACCCCTGGAGATCCACGACGTCGACCGGCTCAATACCGCGGTGCAGACCATCCTCGACGACGGCGTACCGATGCTGCTGGTGCGCGGCCAACTCAGCGACCTGGTCAGCGAGGGCAGCGCCGAGGCGTTCTTGGCCCGATTCCCGCAGGTGCAGTTCATCGACGTCGCCGGCGCCGGTCACATGGTCGCCGGCGACCGCAACGACATCTTCGCCGACGCCATTTTGGGCTTTCTGACCCGCCACGGCGACTGACGTCAGCTGAACACCGTCTGCCCGTCGGCGTCGAGCAGGTAGCGCTCGGTGCCCTCGGCGACCCGCGGTGCGTCGGCCCCCAGCGAGACCGCGATCTTGTTGCCGGCGTTGCGCATCACGTCCAAGGTCAGCTCGACGGCCTGCTCGTCGGTGAAGTGCCGGCGTACCCCGGCGGCCACCTCGGCGTCGATGTGCGTCGGCGTCCAGATCAGTGCGTCGACGTAGCGCAACGCCGCCTTCTGCGGCTCGCTCAGCACCCGCGAATCCTCGAACCGCTCGATCTGCTCATAGAGCGACTCCGAGCCGCCGGCATCCAAGGCGGTGGTCTCCCGCAGCGACTTGCACAGCCGGCAATCGTGCTGGGCCGCACCGCGCAACCGCACCACCTCTGAGGTCACCGCGTCCAGGGACCGCAGCCGGGCGACGGCGGGCATGAATCCGTTGAACAGCGCATCTGCCGGCTGGACCGAGTCATCCGAGGCAACCGGCTCCGGCCAGGACACCGGCACACCCAGCGCCTCCAGTCCGGCACGCACCCGGGGCGCGAAGTCGGCGACAAATATCCGCACCACGGCATCAAAGGTGCCGTCGCCCAGCACCGCCCGCATCCGGGCGCGCTGCTCGTCGGTGATCATCGAGACGTCGATGCGGAATTGTTCGGCGAACTCGGCCACCGCGGGATCTGCGTCGGCCGCCACCTCGCCCGACACCGCCACCAATCGGTTCAGTTCATCCAGGACGTCCATGTCAAGGATTATGGACTGAACAGCAATAGGGTGAAAGCCATGCGCGTCGTCGTCATCACCAAACACGGGCCGCCCTCGGTGCTTCAGGTGCAGGATCGCCCCGACCCGCCACCACCTGGCAGCGGCCAGGTCCAGGTTGCGGTACACGCGGCAGGGGTCAACTTCGCCGACCACCTCGCCCGCGTCGGGCTGTATCCCGAAGCACCCAAGCTGCCCGCCGTGGTCGGCTACGAGGTGGCCGGGACGATTACAGCCGTCGGTGACGGTGTCGATGCGGCCCGCGTCGGCGAGCGGGTGCTGGCCGGGACCCGCTTCGGCGGCTACGCCGAGATCGTCAACACCAACGCTGCCGACACGGTGGCGCTTCCCGAGGCGATGAGCTTCGAGCAGGGCGCCGCGATACCGGTGAACTACGCGACGGCCTGGGCGGCGTTGCACGGCTACGGGTCACTGCGTTCCGGTGAGCGGGTGCTGGTGCACGCCGCAGCCGGCGGCGTCGGCATCGCGGTGATCCAGCTGGCCAAGGCCGCCGGGGCGATCGTGCACGGCACCGCCTCTCCGGGCAAGCATGACCAGCTCAACGCGTTGGGCATCGACCGTGCCATCGACTACCGCCGCGACGGCTGGTGGAACGGCCTGCCGCCGTATGACCTCGTGCTCGACGCGCTCGGCGGCACATCCGTGCGGCGATCATTCGCGTTGCTGCGCCCCGGCGGACGGCTGGTGGCCTACGGTCTTTCGTCGCTGCAACAGGGCGAGAAGCGCTCACTGCGCCGGGCGGCACCGCAGGCGCTGGCGATGCTGCGCGGCTTCAATCTGCTCACACAGATGGAAGAGTCCAAGACCGTCATCGGCCTGAATATGTTGCGGCTGTGGGACGATCGCGGCACGCTCGAACCCTGGATCACTCCGCTATCCGAGTCGCTGGCCAACGGAACCGCGGCACCGCTCGTTCATGCGGCGGTGCCGTTCGCCGACGCCCCGGAAGCACACCGCATCCTGGCTGCGCGCGAAAACGTCGGCAAGGTGGTGCTGGTGCCCTGAGCCGGCAGCGAGCTCAGACGGTGCGGGCCAGCCGCTGCGCCAGCAGCTCGGCGAACCGCGCCGGATCCTCCAGCGAGCCACCCTCGGCCAGTAACGCTGTGCCGTAAAGCAATTCCGCGGTCTCACCCAACTCGGCGTCCTCGCCGCGCTCGTTGTGCGCCTGGCGCAGGCCGGTGACCAGCGGATGGCCGGGGTTCAGTTCCAGGATGCGCTTGCCGACCGGAACCTCCTGACCGCTGGCGCGGTAGATGCGCGCCAACGCCGGCGTCATCTCGAAGGTGTCGGTGATCAGGCAGGCCGGAGATTCGGTCAGCCGGGTCGACAGTCGCACCTCTTTGACGTGGTCGTCCAAGGTCTGCTGCAGCCAGGCGATCAGCTCGGCGAAATCCTTCTCCTGCTCTTTGCGCTCCGCTTCATGGGCGGTCTTGTCCTCCTCGGAGTCCAGATCCACCTCGCCCTTGGCGGTTGACTGCAGGGGCTTCCCGGCGAAGTCGGCGACCGTGTTCACCCAGACCTCATCGACCGGGTCGGTGAGCAGCAGCACCTCGTAGCCCTTGGCCTTGAACGCCTCCAGGTGCGGTGATTTCAGCAGCTGCTGACGGGACTCGCCGGTGGCGTAGAAGATCTGCTCCTGACCGTCTTTCATGCGTTCGACGTACTCGGCCAACGTGGTCGGCTCGGAGTCGCTGTGCGTCGAGGCGAAGGAGCTGATCGCAAGCAGCGTCTCTTGATTGTCGAAGTCCGACAGCAGCCCCTCTTTGACGACGCGACCGAACTCGGTCCAGAAAGTGCGGTAGTCCTCCGGCCGCTGCGACTGCAGCTCCTTGATGGTCGAGAGCACCTTCTTGGTCAGCCGCCGGCGAATCGCGTTGATCTGCCGATCTTGCTGCAGGATCTCGCGGGAGACGTTGAGCGACATGTCCGCCGCGTCGACGACACCCTTGATGAAGCGCAGGTACTCCGGCATCAGCTGATCGCAGTCGCCCATGATGAACACCCGCTTGACGTACAGCTGCACCCCGACCTGCGCATCCCGGTTGAACAGGTCGAACGGGGCGTGCGACGGGATGAACAACAGCGCCTGGTATTCGAAGGTGCCCTCGGCCTTCATCGCGATGACTTCGAGCGGCTCGTCCCAGGCGTGCGCGATGTGTTTGTAGAACTCGTTGTATTCCTCTGGCGAGACTTCGTCTTTGGGGCGCGCCCAGAGCGCCTGCATCGAGTTCAGCGTCGCGGTCTCCACCGTGACCGTCTCTTCGCCGCCCTCCTCGGCAGGCGGGGTCCGGCGCTCGACCTGCATGCGGATCGGCCAGGCGATGAAGTCGGAGTACTTCTTGACCAAACCCCGGATGGTCCACTCCGCGGTGTAGTCGTGCAGCTCGTCTTCGGCGTCTTCGGGCTTGAGGTGCAAGGTGATCGAGGTCCCCTGCCGCGCGCCCTCCACCGGCTCGATGGTGTAGGTGCCGTCGCCGCTGGATTCCCACCGGATGGCTTCGCTCTGGCCGGCCTTGTGGGTGAGCATCTCGACCCGGTCGGCGACCATGAACACCGAGTAGAACCCGATACCGAACTGCCCGATCAGCTCCTCGGACGCTTTGGCGTCCTGCGCTTCCCGGAGCTGCTGGCGCAGCTCGGCGGTGCCGGACTTGGCCAGCGTGCCGATCAGGTCCACCACCTCGTCGCGCGACATGCCGATCCCGTTGTCACGCACGGTCAGGGTGCGGGCCGCCGTGTCGACCTCGATCTCGATGTGCAGGTCGGAGGTGTCGACCTCGAGGTCCTTGTTGCGGAACGCCTCGAGCCGCAGCTTGTCCAGCGCATCGGAGGCGTTGGAGATCAGCTCCCGCAGGAATGCGTCCTTGTTGGAGTAGACCGAGTGGACCATCAAATCCAGCAGCTGACGGGCCTCAGCCTGAAATTCCAGCTGCTCCACACGTTCGCTCATAGCGTCGAATTTTACCGACGGGCTCGTCATGCGCCTCGGCGGGTTGAACCCGCGGACCGGCTTTACCGGATCTTGACCGCACGTTGAATCGCCCCACCGACGATGACGACGTGACTACCATTCAAGCCGTGGAGCTGGGGGTTTTGGGACCTCTCCAGGCCCGGCACACCGGCGCCCCGGTCATCATCCCGGGCGCCAAACCGCGCGCCATCCTCACGATGCTCGGACTGCACGGCGGTTCGGTCGTGTCAGCCGAGACGCTGATCGATCTGCTGTGGGGCGACGATCCACCGCGCACCGCCGCCAAGGCGCTGCAGACCCACATCTCCTCGCTGCGCCGGGTGTTGGGCGATGGCTTCGTCCTCACCGAGGGGGCGGGCTGGATCCTGCGCACCACTGAGGTTGACGCCCCGCGGTACAAGCTGGCCACCAAACGGGGCCGTGATGCCGCGGCGGCCGGCGACACCACCCACGCCGTGCTCTGCTTCGAGGAGGCGCTGGCCCTGTGGCGGGGCACTCCCGAGCTGCCCGATTCCCGCCGCGGAATTGCCGAGAAGACCCGCTGGATCGAGGGCCATGCCGCGCTGGTCGAGGATCGGGCCGATGCGCTGCTCGCGGCGGGCCGGGCCGCGGAGGTCGTCGGCGAACTCGAAGCCGCGGTGGGCGACGCACCGTTGCGCGAGCGGCGATGGGGCCAGCTGATGTTGGCCCTCTACCGGGCCGGCCGCCAGGGTGAGGCACTGGGCGCCTACCAGCGGGCCCGGACCCTGTTGGCCGACGAGCTCGGGGTAGACCCCGGGCCGGAACTTCGGCGCCTGGAGGCCGCGATCGTCGCCCAAGATGCCGCGCTGGATTACCCGATGTCACAACACCCGCCGTCGGTGACGCGCGCCGTGACCTTTGTGCTCACCGACATCGAGGGATCCACGGCTGCGTGGGAGGCGGACGCCGGCGCGATGGCGGTTGCGTTGGCCCGCCACGACGAGCTCGCCGAACAAATCGTCACGTCCCGCGGCGGACGGCTGATCAAGACGCGCGGCGAAGGCGATGCCACGTTCTCGGTCTTCGAACGCCCGTCGGCGGCGGCCGCCGCCGCCATGGAGCTGCAAGATGCGATCCTTCACGAGCCGTGGGCCCTACCCGAGCCGATCCGTATCCGGGTGGCCTTGCACACCGGCGAGGTCGAACTGCGCGACGGCGACTACTTCGGCCGCGCGGTCAACCGGGCCGCCCGGCTGCGGTCCCTGGCCCTCGGCGGCCAGATCTTGTGCTCGGGCGCCACGGCCGAGCTCGTCATCGACACCCTGCCCGACGACGTGGTGCTCGCCGACCTCGGGATGCGCCAGCTCCGCAACCTGCCGCGCCCCGAGCATGTTTTCGAGCTTCGCCTAGAGGCCGCCCCGCCCTCTGCGGGGACCGGCGGTGAGCCCTTCGAGCGGCCCGCCGTGCCCGCGGTGGCGACCGGTCCCGGGCCGTTCGTGGGACGCGGCCGCGAACTGGAACGCCTTGCCGCGGCGTGGCAGACCGCACTCGGCGGTGGCCTGCACGCGGTACTGATCGCCGGCGAGCCCGGGGTCGGCAAAACCCGGTTGGCCGGCGAATGGTCCCGCCAGGCTTACCAGCAGGGCGCCGTCGTGTTGTACGGCCGATCCGACGAGGACCTCGGTGCGCCCTATCAGCCCTTCGCCGAGGCGCTGCGTGCGCTGGTGCCCTGCATCGGCGCCCGGCGGCTGCGCGGACTGCGGGGCGTGGAAGCACTGCTCCCGCTGGTGCCCGGACTGACCGATGTGCTCCCCGATCTGTCCGCGCCACCTCGGGCGGACCCCGACACCGAACGCTACGCACTGTTCGACGCCGTCGTCGCGCTGTTGGGACTGGCCTCCGCGAGCGCACCCGTCGTCTTGATTCTCGATGACCTGCACTGGGCGGCCAAACCCACCCTGTTGCTGTTGCGGCATCTGCTGCGCTTCGGCGACCACACCCGCGTGCAGGTGCTCGCGACGTATCGCAGCACCGACCTCGACCGTTCCCATCCGCTGGCAGCGATGCTGGCCGATCTGCACCGGGACGGCACCGCGAATCGCCTGGCGCTCGGTGGCCTCGATGAGGACGACGTGACCGCCTACGTCGCCGAGGCCGGATATGACGACGAGGATCTCGCCCGCGCCTTGGCCTCGGTAACCGGAGGCAACCCGTTCTTTTTGATCGAGGCTCTGCGCCACGTGGACGAAAGCGGCGGCGTGTGGGATCCGAGCACCTTGCCGCAGGGCGTTCGGGAAGCCGTGAGCCGCAGGCTTTCCCGGCTGCCGGCCGAGACCAACAAAGCCCTTGCCGCCGCGGCGGTCGTCGGCAGCCACTTCGCTCTGGAGCTAGTGGAACGCGTCGTCGACCAAGACCTCGTCGATGCCTTCGACGAGGCAGCCAAGGCCGGCATCGTCATCGAAGAACCCGGTGGCCGATACCGGTTCAACCACGCCCTGGTCCGGCAGTCACTACTTGCCGAACTGGCATCCGTGCGTCGCATGCGGCTGCACCAGCGCATTGCCACCACACTGGAGAACACCCCCGGCGCGGACGACGAACTGCTGGCCGAGCTGGCGCATCACTATTTCGAATGCGCATGGGCGGGAAACGCCACCAAGGCCGTCGAATACTGCCGGCGGGCCGCCGACCAGGCGATGGCCCGGCTCGCCTACGAGGGTGCCGCCGATCTCTACGACCACGCCTTACACGCACTGGACGAGGTCGACGAGGAGCTGACCGACCGCGAAGATCAGGCTGCTGAGCTACTGGTCGCGCGCTGCGAGGCACTGCTGGCTGCCGGCGATATGGCTTCGGCGGCCGGCGCCGTCTCCCAACTGCAAGCGGCCACAGTCGATTCGGCCCAGCTGACGGCATGGGCGACCTGCTTCGATGGGCAGTTGACGATGCTGGTCCATCCCGAGCGGTTGGACGAGGTCGAGGCCGCATTGGGTGCGGCTGCCGACAAACTGGCTGAATTGGACGATGCCGCAGGCGAAGCCAAAGCCCATACCGTGCGGGCCGGGTGCCTCGCTCGGCTCGGGCGGATCGGCGACTGCGAAACCGCGTTGGACAATGCGCTTACCGCGGCGCGGCGCGCGCATGAACACCGCCGGGTCAACGCCGTGCTGGCGGGTGCGCCGCTGGCGGCGCTGTGGGGCCCCAATCCGGTTCCACGGGCCGGCGGCCGGTGTCTGGACGTGGTGCGGTTGCTGCGGATTACGACCGACTCCCCCGCGGTGGAAGCGTCCTCGACGCGGTGCCAGGCCGTGTTGGAGGCCTTCCGCGGCCGCACCGCCGCGGCCCGACGGATGATCGACTCGGCGCGGCGCACGGTCACCGAGCTCGGTCTGCGCCATGCGCTGCTTGAGGTTGAGCAGTTCGCCGGAATCATTGAACTGGTCGCCGACGACCCGGTCGGCGCCGAGCCGCATTTGCGTCAGGCCTACCGCGGCTTTCGTCGGATGGGGCTGGACGCCGATACCGCCGAGACCGCTGCCCTGTTGGGTCGTACCTGCCTTGCCCTGGACCGGGATGCCGAGGCCGATGACTTGTGTTCGGAGAGCGAGCGGCTCGCCGGTAATGCGTTGAAGGCCTCGATCGCGTGGCGCACGCTGCGGGCGCTGCTGTTGACGCGACTCGGGGATCATGACGAGGCCCGGCGGATGGCCGAGTCCGCCGTCGGCCTGGCCGGGCGCACCGACGGTCTGGTCGATCACGGCGATGCGTGTCTGGCGCTGGCGACGGTGTTGAACGCCGCCGGGGATGTGGCGGGAGCGCGGGCCGCCGCCGAGCAGGCTGTCGAGTTGTACGAACGGAAAGGGGCGGCGGCCCTTGCCGAGAAAGCGCGGCTGGTGCTCGGAGAGCGCCTCCCGCCACCCGCCGCGAATCGGCCCGAAGAGCCAGCAGTCGAATTGGACACCGCTGCCGTGCGAGTGGGCGAACACGTGATGGCTGCTATTCATCGGAAAGCCTGGGAGGAGTTCGAGCAACTTTTCGCGCCCGACCTCGTCGTCGAGAGTCGCCGGAAAGTCGTCGGCCTTGCGCTGCCCTCGGACGCGGTGCGACTGGTAATGCGGCGTGAACTCGAGGCGGGAGCGCAAATCGACCACGTCATGATCGCCGCACGAGGTGACCGGCTCGCTTTATCCCACATGATCACGACCATTCCCGACGCCAGTCCGGGGGCGCCGCAGGACGAGCTGCTCCAGCTGTACGGCATCGATGAGGAGGGCCGCGTCGCATTGCAGATCTGGTTCGACGTCGACGACATGGACGCGGCGATCGCCGAACTCGATTCGCTACACGCGCGATTCGAGGAAGAAGGCAAACACGTGCGGCCCTTGGAGAACAAGGCAGCGCTGGTAATCGAGCAGCTTTACCCGCAGTTCGCGGCTCGCGACTGGGCCGCCATCGCCGAAGCAGCGGCCGACAACTATGTCATCGACGATCGCCGGCGGACAGTCAACACCGGGATCCGGTATGGCCGAGATGCCGGGATCCGCGAGTTGCAGGCTGCCGCCGAGGTCGGCTTCACGACCATCCTGTCGAGCGCTGTGGCAACCCGCGGCGAGCGCCTCGTTCTAACCCGCGTTCGCGCCGGCGGCCGCGACCCCGAGGCGGTTCAAAACGAGGCCCTCAACGTGGTCGAGATCGACGCGGACGAGAAGGTTGTGGCGGCCGTAGTGTTCGACCTCGAAGATGTCGACGCCGCCTTCGCCGAACTCGACACCCGTTACCTCGCCGGCGAAGCGGCCGCGCATGCGGACACATGGTCGGTGTTAGCACAGACGTATTCCGCAGCGAATGAACAACAACTCCGACTGGCACCGGACTGCGTGAACATCGACCACCGACGCCTCCCAACAATTGAGCCGGGCGACTTGGCCTCATACATCCGTGCCTCATGGGACGACGCGCAGAAGTTCCTCGCCTACATCGAGGCGGTGCATCGACTGGGCACACGCGGAGCGGTCTTCACCCAAGCGGCGCACGGGACGTCGCACCAGGGCTTCGACGCCGAATGGCGAGAAGTCATCCTGGTGACATTCGAGGGCAGTCTGATCAACTGCTGCGAGCTCTTCGACGAGGCAGACCTCGACGCCGCGCTGGCGAGGTTTGAAGAACTGGGCCCGCCGCCACCGCGGCGGGAGAACGCGGCAGCCCAAGTAGTCGCTCGCTACACGGCACACTTCGCGGCCCGCGATTGGGTTGGGCTCGCCCAGGCGATTGCCGACGACATCTCCACTGACGATCGCCGGCGAGCCGCAAACGCAGGGCTTCGACACGGCCGAGCTGCCGAGATCGCAAACATGCGGGCAGTCGCCGACGTCGGGATCACCCACCTGACGTTCGCTGTCATCGCGGTCCGCGGGGAGCGCCTCGTCCTCGCGCACGCCTCGGGCGGCGACGACACACCCGAGGGGTTCGCGCCCGAATTGCTGGGCGTCTTCGAAATAGGTTCCCACAACCAGATCGCGGCAATCGTCCTGTTCGATCTCGAAGATTTCGACGCCGCCGTCGCCGAACTCGACGCCCGCTATCTCGCCGGCGAAGCGGCTGCGCATGCGCGCACATGGTCGGCGATCACCGACATCTACGCCGCGTTCAACCGGTATGAACTTCCCACCGTGGACTGGGTCAACGTCGACCACCGGCGAGGCATGCCGTTCACACCCAGCGACCTCGACGCGGCCCTCCGGTCCTTCTGGGATCTCACGCCCGACTTCAGGATCGAGATCGAGACGGTGCATCGACTCACCGATCTCGGCGCGGTCGTCACTCATCGCTCGCACGGGCGCTCGCCCGAAGGGTTCGAAGTCGAGTGGCGCATGATTCAACTTCTGGTTGTCGAAGGCGACCGGATCACCCGCTGCGAGCTGTTCGACGAGACAGATCTCGACGCCGCCCTCACGCGCTTCGAAGAACTGCACCAGCAGCCGCGTCGGCTGGAGAACGCGGCAAGCCGTGCCTACCAACGGTTCCAGGCCTACTTCGGAGGCCGCGACTGGGAAGCACTGGCCGCGATACTCACCGACGACGTATCCACCGAAGACCGTCGTCGGGTGGTGGGCTCCGACATTCGGCGAGGCCGTGATGCGGTGATCACCGAACTTAGCGCACTCGCCAGTACCGGCACGGCGAATCAGGCACTCGCATCAGATGTGCTGGCCACCCGCGGCGAGCGCCTTATCCTCACACGTACCCGATACACGTCCGGCGACCAGCGAACCGCGTACTACTTTGAGGGCCTGGAGATCGTCGAGGTCGACGCCAACGAGCGGGTGGCGGCGCGGGTCGGCTTCGATCTCGACGACTTCGACGCCGCCGTCGCCGAGCTCGACGCCCGCTACCTTGCCGGCGAAGCAGCTTTGCATAGGCGAACATGGTCGGCGATCGCAACGGGTTCACCGCGCTTGGCCGAGGTGAAATACCTCTGATGAAGCGCGATTTCGTCGATGTCGATCATCGGGCACTTGCGACGATCGGGCAGGGAAATCTGATCGAATACCTCCGTGTCGCGCTGGCTGACACGGTGCACAACGTCATTTACGTCGAGGCCGTTCATCGGTTGACGGATCTCGGCGCCGTTGTCACCCACGTCGCCAAGGGGACATCGCAAGACGGCTTGGACGTCGAGTGGCGCGTGCTTGACACCGTCACGGTCGACGGCGACTTGTTCAGCCGCTGCGAGATGTTCGATGAGGACGATCTCGACGCGGCGCGCGCGAGATTCGAAGAGCTGAGCCCACAGCCGCGTCGGCTGAAGAACGCGGCAAGCCGTGTGGCCGAACGCCTTCTGGCGCACTTCGCGGCACGCGACTGGGATGCGATGACGACACTGTTCATCGGCGACTCGTCCACCGACGATCGTCGCCCGCTGGTGGGCGTAGGCCTACGGTGCGGCAGGGACACCGTCATCGCCGACTGGCGGGCGACCGCCGATGTCGGAGTCCAGAACGTAATGTCCACCGTCGTCGTAACTCGCGGCGAACGCCTCGTGCTCAGTCGTTGCCGATTCTCGGGCCGTGACCAGCGGCCAGCGGCGTTCCATACCGACGTCCTCGGCTTACTCGAGCTCGATACCAACCAGCGCATCGCGGCGTGTGTCATGCTCGACCTCGACGACTTCGACGCCGCCCTCGCCGAGCTCGACGCCCGCTACCTCGCCGGCGAAGCGGCCACCTACGCGCACACCTGGTCGCTGGTCACCGGCGCTTACGCCGCATTGAACCGGCGCGAGATCGCCGCGACCGCACCAGACTGGGTGAACATCGACCACCGCCGCGGGGCAGGTTTCCAGGCCGGCGACATGATTGCGTACCTGCAGGCCGCCTGGGAGGATTCGCCCGACACCAGGATCTACATTGAGCAGGTGCATCGGCTCAGCACCATCGGAGCCGTCGTCACCCATGTGGCGCATGGGGTTTCACAGGGGGGCTTCGACGCCGAGTGGCGGGATACCAACGTCATCACGATCGACGGAAATGCGGTCAACCGTTGCGAGAACTTCAACGAGACCGACCTCGGCGCCGCCCTCGTCAGGTTTGACGAATTGCAGTCGCTTGCGTAATCGATATCATATTTGATAGCGTTGGACATGCCCAACGTACTGATCCGTGATGTGCCGGTCGACGACCTCGACCAGATCCGGTCAGCGGCTGCCGCGCGCGGCGTCTCGTTGCAGGCCTATCTGCTTGAGGCAATGCGCGCTCAAGCGGCCCACCTTCGCCGTCGGGCTGCCCTGGACCGCACCGCGGCACGCCTGGCGCGGCAGCCGGCTGTCAGCGAACAAGACCGGACCGCTGTGCTCGATGCCATCGACGAAGCACATGGCGACCGTGGCGCACAGCTGAGTCGCCCGACGTGATCGTCGATGCCTCGGCTGTGATCGACGCTGTCACCGACTCCGGGCCCCGCGGACAAGCAGCCCGTCAAGCGCTCGCCGACCACCCGGCCTCGGAACCGCTGCTTGCACCCGGGCATCTCGCGATCGAAATCCTGTCCGGCTTGGTGGCGGCGGCGTACCGGCCATCTCATCCACTGCAGCCCGATGAGATCGAACAGGCTCTGCTCGATGCCGCGGCGTTCGAGATAAAGATTGAGGGCACCCCCTGGGACGACGTCCGGCGCGCCTGGGAGTTGGCGCAAGCGTCGTTGCGCTACCCCGACGCCGTCTACGTCGCCAGCGCCGAACGGCACGGCATCGCGCTGCTCACCAGCGATACCCGCATCGAACGATCCGGTGCTCCGATCCGCTGTGCCATCGTCACGATCCGACCCAATGGTGGCTGATCTGAGGCTGCACGCTCACTGCGCCTGACTGACCGACGACATGTGGAAGTCGGGAATTCGCAAGGACGGCATCACCGCCCGGGTCGCCCAGTCTCCCCACTCCCGCGGCAACGTCGGCTCGGCGATTCCGGCCTGGCTGGCGCGGCGCAAAAGATCCAACGGGCTCTCGTTGAACCGGAAGTTGTTGACCGCCGCGGTCACCTGGCCGTCCGCGACCAGATAGACGCCGTCGCGGGTCAGCCCGGTCAGCAGCAGCGTGGTGGGGTCGACCTCGCGGATGTACCACAGCGTGGTCAGCAGCAGACCGCGCTCGGTGGAGGCGATCATCTCGTCCATGCTGGCCGAACCGCCCGTCATCAACAGGTTGTCGGCGGGCAGGGCGACCGGAGCACCGAATTCCGCGGCGGCAGCCCGCGGGTAGGCCAGCGCGTTGATCACCCCGCCGCGGATCCAGTCCACGCAGCCGATGTCCAGACCGTTGTCGAACACCGATGCCGTCTCCGAAGAGGTGCCGGTCGCCACGAACGGCGCGCACTCGAGTTCGAACGCGTGCGGGTCGGAGTACAGGGTCAGCGGCAGATCGGTGAGCCGCTCCCCCACCCGGGTGCCGCCGCCGGGCGCCGACAGCGCGGTGCGGCCCTCCTGGGCGCCGCGGCCACTCATCGTCCAGCCCAGATAGATCATCATGTCGGCCACCGTGGACGGCGGCATCAACGTCTCGTACCGCCCGGCCGGCAGTTCGACGGTGCGCGCCGCCCACCCCAGCCTCGTCGACAGCTGCTCGAGCAGCGAATCGGTCGGCACATCAACGAAATACGGGCTGCTCACTCCGGCCCAGGCACTGGCGCCGTCGCGTTTGGCATTGATCTCCACCGTCCCGGTGGGCTGGGTGAAGCGGCGCCGCAGCCCGGTCGAGGACGCCAAAAACGTCGTCGCCATCTCGTGTCGGGCGAAGCCGTACAACTGGTCGGTACCGCGAAAGCCCCGGCTCAACGACGCCGCCAGTCCGGCGAAGACCTCGGCGCCGGTTCCCGGCACCTCGGCATCCCAATCGTCCGGCACGCCGGTGCCACTCACCAGCGCTGCGGCGTCGCGGGCTTCCGGCGCCCCCGCGGCGGCCTCCGCGGATGCCGCCACCAGCTCGGGGATCAGCGCGGGATCCACCTCCGCCGAGCACAGCGATCCGACCCGGGGCCCCTCGTCGTCGCGGGCGATCGTGACCACCGTGGTGGTCCGGCTGTGGGACACCCCGTTGGTAGTCATCGAATTGCCCGCCCAGCGCAGCGAAGCTTCGGCGCGGTCGGTGACCAGCACGATGGTCTCGGTTTCGGTGCCGGCGTGCTGACCGCTGCCCGCGGCCTTCAGGGCAAGGTCGATCACCTGCTGCGCCGGAATCATCCCCTGCCCCCCTCGGCCCGTGTGTTGAGCACGTTGATCCCCCGGAACAGTGCCGACGGGCAGCCGTGGCTGACTGCGGCCACCTGACCGGGCTGGGCTTTGCCGCAGTTGAACGCCCCGCCCAGCCGCCACGTTTGCGGCCCGCCGACGGCCTCCATCGCGTTCCAGAAGTCCGTGGTGGTGGCCTGATAGGCGAGGTCGCGTAGCTGGCCGTCGAGCCGGCCGTCGCGGATCCGGAAAAACCGTTGCCCGGTGAACTGAAAGTTGTAGCGCTGCATGTCGATCGACCAGGATCGGTCGCCCACGATGTAGACCCCGTCGTCGACCCGGGCGATCAGATCATCGGTCGACAGGTCCTCGTCGCCCGGCTGTAGCGACACGTTGGCCATCCGCTGGATCGGGACGTGGTGCGGAGAGTCGGCGTAGGAGCAGCCGTTGGATCTGGCCTGACCAAGCCGCGGCGCAAACACCCGGTCCAGCTGGTAACCCACGAATCGCCCGTCGCGCACCAGATCCCAGCGCTGGGCGGCCACACCTTCGTCGTCGTAGCCGATGCTGGCCAAGCCGTAGGGCACGGTGCGGTCGGCGGTCACGTTCATCACCGGCGACCCGTAGCGCAACGTGCCGAGCTTGTCCGGGGTGGCGAACGAGGTGCCGGCGTAGGCCGCCTCATAGCCGATGGCCCTATCGTATTCGGTTGCGTGCCCGATTGATTCGTGAATGGTCAGCCACAGGTTGGTCGGGTCGATCACCAGATCGGTCGGCCCGGGCGTCACGCTGGGGGCTTTCATCTTCTCGGCCAGCAATTGTGGCAGCTCAGCCAGTTCCTCAGTCCAGTTCCACACCTCATCGCCGGCCACCGCCTCCCAGCCCCGCGCGGTCGGCGGCGCCAGCGTGCGCATCGAATCGAAACCGTCCGGCCCGACGGTGACCGCCTCGCAGACCGGCATCAGCCGCACCCGCTGCTGGGTGATCGAGGAGCCGAACGTGTCGGCGTAGAAACTCTGCTCCTTGACCGCGGTCAGCGCGGCCGTCACGTGGTGCACCCCATCGGCGGCGAGTAGCCGCCCCGAGTAGTCCTCCAGCACGTCGATCTTGTCCGCGGTGGGCACCTCGAACGGGTCGATGCGATAGTCCGACACCCAGCTGGCGTCGCGGTACACCGGCTCGGCGGCCAACTCGACACGCTCGCCGTTGAGGGCGGCCAGCGTCGCGGCCACCTGCACGGCACGGCGTGCGGTGTCAGCGGCGACGCCGGGGGCCAGCTCGGCATGCGAGGCGAAGCCCCAGGTCCCGTCGACGATCACCCGGACCGCCATCCCGAGTTCGCGGTTGACGACGGCGGTCTCCAGTTCACCGTCGCGCAGCCGGACGATCTCGGTGGCGATCCGGTGAATCCGCAGGTCGGCGTGCTCGGCGCCGGCCCCTCGGGCCGCCGACAGGGCGGCATCGGCCAACTCGTGGCGGGGCAGGGCCAGAAAATCGGCGTCGATCTCCCGGTTCGATGTCACCGGTCCACGGTAACGAGCGGTTTTAATACCTGCATGGCAGACTCGCCGCGCCGCTCCACCGCCCTGGGCTACGCGCTGCTGGCCCCCAGCCTGTTCGGCGTGGTGGCGTTCCTGCTGCTGCCGATGTTGGTCGTGGTGTGGCTGAGTCTGCACCGCTGGGACCTGCTGGGGCCGGTCAGTTATGTCGGCGCCGACAACTGGCGAGCGGTGCTGACCGATCCGGTGTTCGGAAATTCGCTTGTGGTGACGGTGCTTTTCGTCGCTATCGTCGTTCCCGCCCAGACCCTGCTGGGCCTGGGGGTGGCGGTGTTGTTGGCCCGTGAGCTGCCCGCCAGCGGCGTGTTCCGAACCGTGTACGTCCTGCCGTGGATCTGCGCACCCTTGGCGATCGCGGTCCTGTGGCGCTGGATTCTGAGCCCCACCGACGGCGCGGTGAGCACCGTGCTCGGGCATCGCATCGAATGGCTGACCGATCCCGGATTGGCGCTGCCGGTGACCGCGGCGGTGGTGGTGTGGACCAACGTCGGCTATGTCGCGCTGTTCTTTTTGGCCGGCATCCTGGCCATTCCCGCCCAGGTGCTGTCGGCGGCACGCATCGACGGGGCCAACGGCTGGCAGCGGTTCTGGCGGGTCACGTTGCCGATGCTGCGGCCCACGATGTTTTTCGTGCTGGTCACCGGCGTGGTCAGCGCGGCGCAGGTGTTCGACACCGTTTACGCGCTGACCGGGGGCGGCCCGGCGGGCCGCACGGATCTGATCGCACACCGCATTTACGACGAGGCGTTCGGGGCAGCCGCGATCGGACGCGCGGCGGTGATGGCACTGGTGCTGTTCGCCGTGCTGGTCGGTGTCACGGTGGTGCAGCAGTTGTCGTTCGGACGGCGGGTCAGCTATGACCTCACGTAGCGCCGGCGTCTACGCCCTGCTGACGCTCGGCGCGCTGATCACCCTGGCGCCGTTCGCACTGGGGCTGTTGACGTCGTTCACCCCGGCACGTCAGTTCGCCACCGGCACCCCGTTGTCCTGGCCCGACCCGCCGACTTTGGACAACTTTCGTGATCTCGGCGGTGCCGGATTCGGCCGGGCGGCCGCGGTCACCACACTGATGACCGCAGTGATCGTGCTGGGCCAACTGAGTTTCTCGGTGCTGGCCGCCTACGCGTTCGCGCGGCTGGACTTCCCGGGCCGCGACAAGTTGTTCTGGGTGTACGTCGCCACCCTGATGGTGCCGGCCACCGTGACAGTGGTGCCGCTGTATCTGATGATGGCGCAACTGGGTCTACGCAACACCTTCTGGGCGTTGGTATTGCCGTTCGTGTTCGGGTCCCCGTACGCGATCTTTTTGCTGCGCCAGTACTTTCGCGCGGTGCCCGACGATTTGGTCAACGCTGCGCGTCTCGACGGCGCGAACACCCTGGACGTCATCGTGCACGTGATGATGCCGGCCAGCCGGCCGATTCTGGTCACGCTCGGGTTGATCACCGTGGTCTCGCAGTGGAATAACTTCATGTGGCCGTTGGTGATCACCAGCGGCGACAAGTGGCGCGTGCTCACCGTTGCGACGGCCGCCCTGCAGTCCCGCTACAACGCGCAGTGGACGCTGGTGATGGCCGCGACGGCGGTGGCGATGATTCCGCTGGTCGTGCTGTTCGTGGTGTTCCAGCGCCGGATCGTGGCCTCGATCGTCGTCACGGGGATCAAATGAGCCGGCCGCGGTTCTCCACCGTGTTCGCGACCGCGGTGATCGCCGTAGCCGCCTTGTTCGGGGTGGCGGCGGTGCTGCTCGATCACGCCCCGACCCGATCGGCCGGCGCCAAGACGGTGGTGACGGTGCGGCTGTGGGACGAACAGGTCGCGACCGCCTACCGACAGTCGTTCGCCGCGTTCCACCGCGCCCACCCCGACATCGAGGTGCGCGCCAACGTCGTGTCCTACGCCACGTACTTCGACACGCTGCGCACCGACGTGGCCGGCGGCGGCGCCGACGACATCTTCTGGCTCTCCGACGCCTACCTGGCCGGGTATGCCGACAGTGGCCGGCTGATGAAAATCGATGCCTCCGGCGCGGATTGGGAGCCGTCGGTGGTCGGCCAGTTCACCCGCGACGGGACGCTGTGGGGAGTACCCCAGCTCACCGACGCCGGTATCGCGGTGTATTACAACGCGGATCTGCTGGCCGCCGCCGGAGTCGATCCCGCCCGGTTGGCGCAGCTGCGCTGGGATCCGCATGGCGGCAACGACACCCTGCGGCCGCTTCTGGCCGAACTCACCCGCGATGCTGCCGGGCGCAGTGCGGGCACAGCGGGTTTCGACGAACGCCGGATCCGGCAGTGGGGCTACAACGCCGCCAACGATCCGCAGGGCATCTACCTGAACTACCTCGGCTCGGCCGGCGGGGTGTTCCAGCGCGACGACGAGTTCGCCTTCGACAACCCGGCTGCGGTGGCCGCCTTCGACTACCTGGTGCGACTGATCAACGACGACCACGTGGCCCCGCCGGCCTCGGACACCAACATCAACGGTGATTTCTCCCGCAACCAGTTCCTGGCCGGGAAGATGGCGCTGTTCCAGTCCGGCACCTACAACCTGGCGGCCGTGGCCGAGCAGGCCGCGTTCCGGTGGGGGGTGGCGATGCTGCCGGTCGGCCCCGTTGGTCGGGTCAGCGTCACCAACGGTATCGCCGCCGCCGGCAACGCCGCTTCAGCGCACCCCGGGGCGGTGCGAAAAGTGTTGGCCTGGCTCGGCAGCCGCGAAGGCAACCAATACCTGGGCCGCCAGGGGGCAGCGATCCCCGCCGTGCTCAGCGCGCAGCAGGTCTACTTCGACTACTGGGCGCACCGCGGCGTCGACGTCACCCCGTTCTTCGCGGTGCTGGCCGGCGCCCGCATCCCCGCACCCGGTGGATTCGCGGGATTCCCGGCCGGCAACCAGGCGATCAAACCCTATTTCGACGAGATGTTCCTGGGCCGCGCCGATGTCGCCACCACCTTGCGCAAGGCACAAGACGCCGCTAACGCGGCAGCGCGCCGGTAGCGACCCCCGCTATTGTCCCGAGATTGCAATCATGCCGGAAAATTCGCGAAATCACCTGCGTGAGTGCAATCTCGGGGTGAGGGTGCCCCGCCACCCCCGCGACCGCAATGCGCGATAGACGCGTTCGATCACGTCGTCCGCACGGTCCTCGGCGATCACCTTGATGTTGAGCCAACCCAGCTGCGGCAGCTTGCGCTGGCGGCGTTCACCACGGACGTACTCACGGCGGTCGGCGCGGTGCTGATCCCCGTCGTACTCGGCGGCGACGCGGAACTCTTCCCACCCCATGTCGAGCATGGCGAACAGGTGGTAGTTGATGTGCACCGGAATCTGCGTCGTCGGGATCGGGAACCCGGCATCGATAAGCAAGAGCCGCAACCAGCTCTCTTTCAGTGATGCCGCACCGCCGTCGACCAGTGGCAGCAGTTCCCGAAGCTGCTGCAATCCCCTGGCCCCGGGATACCGATCGGCGAGCTCCAGAACACGCTCGACCGCGAACGGCGTCGCGCGCATCAACGCATCCATCCGGGCCAGGGCCTGCCCGCGCGGCAGGTGGCGCCCCATGTCAAAAGCCGTGCGGGCAGGAGTGGTCACCGGAAGGCGCCCGACGAACGTCAGCTCGTCATCGGCGACCGCCTCGTTACGCGCGATCACCCCGCTGGGCGGCCGGCCGTTATGCAGCAGCATCTCGACCACCGTGTCGTCGTCGACCCAGCGCGCCCCGTGCAATGCGGAGGCCGCGACACCGGCGATGATTCCGCGCCGACGCGACCACAGCCAGGCGCCTTCGATCCGGTCCCTCAAAGTGGGGACCGGCTGGTCTGCAGGGAGGTAGACGTCGGGGAAGATGCGCCGGCACCGCCCCAGCCGATGTCGGGAGATCGTGCCTTGGCCGACCGCTTCGCTGCCGAGGAATGTCTTCATGCCCGGAAAGCATGCGCGTGGGCACCGACAGCACGCCGAGATTGCACTCACGCAGGGAAAAACGGCGGAAAGTCTGCGTGAGTGCAATCTCGAGAGGGGAGATGGGAGACGGGAGACGGGAGACGGGCTCCCATCTACCCCGCCGCCACCTCGAGCGCCACGCCCGCCCCGCAGATCACGACGACCAATACCAACGCCACCGCGTCACCGAACCGCGGCCGCGCCGGGGACGCCGAAATCTGGCCCACGCCACCGCGAGCGGTGATCGCATCCCCCATCTCGTCGGCGCGGCGCAGCGTGACGGTGATGGCCGCGGTGATCAGGTCGATCGCCTCGCGCGCCCAGCGACGACGGCGCTCCCGGCGGGTGCGCGGCCGGATCCTGGGCCGCAACCCGCGGGCGGCGTAGAGCACCCGGAATTCATCGATCAGCATCGGAAACGCGCGCAACGCCAGGGCCAGGGCAACGGCCCACTCGTCCACCGGGATTCGCAGCAGCCGCAGTGGCCGGCCCAGAGTGGTTACTGCAGGCGCGATTTCGGCGACGTTGGTGGTCCACGACACCATCGCGCCCAGCCCCAGCAGCACGATCGACAGGGCGGTGATGCGCAGGAAGTACAGCAGGCCGCCCAGCCCGGCCGGTTCGCCGCCGGCCATGGCCGCGGTGGCACCGCCGACCACCAGCAGGACCCACAGCCAGCGCGGCACCGACGGCAGGGCGCCCCGCGGAATACGGGCGACCCGGGCCGCGGTGAACACCAGCAGCGCCACCGCGCCGATCGGCCCCCAGCCCGGGTAGAAGGTCAGCAGCACCGAGATGCCGAAGACGACAAGCAGTTTGGTCCCCGCCCACAAGCGATGCACGGCGGAGTCGCCGGGCACTGGGCGCAGCAGCACCACCGGGCGCGGGTTGCGACGCTGCGCTTTAGTCATGCCGCACCCGCCGGTGTCGGCACCAGCACGCCGTCCTGCAGGTGCAGGGTCCTGGGGCACAACGCCCCCAGCCCGGCGAAGTCATGGGAGATGACCACCACGGTCAGGCCGGTCTCGCGCCGCAGGTCCTCCAACAGCCGCAGCAGCCCGTGCCGGCTGGTGGCGTCCAGACCGGCGAGCGGTTCGTCGAGGATCAGGGCTCGCGGCGAGCGGGCCAGCAAGCCCGCCAGCACCAGCCGGCGCATCTGACCGCCGCTGAGCTGGTCGATGCGCCGACCCGCCAGCGCCGCATCCAGGCCGACCGCCGCCAGCGCGCCGTCGATCCGGGCGCGGTCCTGCGGTGAGAAGCCGGCCGCCGAGGCCACCTCCAGCCCGACGTGGCTGCGCATCAGCTGCAGCCGAGCCGCCTGGAACGACAATGCGACCGCCCCCACCTGTTCGTCGGAGGGCCGGCCGCCGAGCAGGCAACTGCCCGCGGTCGGCGTCGTCAGGCCGGCCATGATCCAAGCCAGCGTCGACTTCCCGGAGCCGTTGCCGCCGTGGATCAGCAACCCGTCGCCCTCGTCGATGGTGAAGCTGATGTCGCGCAGTGCGGTCTTGGCCCACGGGGTTCCGCGGCCGTACTCATGTCCGACGCCGGACAGTTCCAGCACCGGCGGGCCGGAGCGGCTGGTGGACGGCGCGGTAGGCACGTCGGCGGTCTCCACCATGGCGGTGTTGTCCGGCGAGCCGGACAAATCGATGGTTCGGTCGGCGCTGCCGACCTCATCGTTGTAGTGGGTGATGTGCACCAGTGCGGTGCTGTGTCGCTCAGAAAGCCCCGAGAGCACTCCGAGAAGCGCCTCGCGGCCCTGCGGGTCGACCATGCTGGTGACCTCGTCGGCGATCAGCAGTGCCGGTTCGCGGGCCAGGGCCGCGGCCACTGCCAGGCGCTGCAACTCACCGCCGGACAGACCGCCGGTGTCACGCTCGGCGAATCCGGACAGGCCGACCTCCCCCAGCAGCCGGTCGATGCCGGTGGTGGTGCCCGGCGGCAGGCCCCACACCACGTCGTCGGCGACGCGGGTGCCCAGCACCTGGCTCTCCGGGTGCTGCATGACGACGGCGGTGCCGCCGGGGGCGCCCAAGCCCACCGCGCCGGGGCGCTCGACGGTGCCCGCCGTGGGAGCGCGTCCGGCCAGCAGCAGCATCAGGGTGGTCTTGCCCGACCCGTTGGCGCCGGTGACCGCGACGTGTTCGCCCGGGTGTACCTCCAGGCTGACCGGCCCCAGGGCGTCGTGGCCGGTCTGGGGGTAGCGGAACCGCACCTGGTCCAGCCGTACCGGGACCGGCGCGACCGGGCCACTTTCGGCGGGCAGGTCCAGTTTGTGCACGTCGGGCACCCCGCGCAGCCGGTCGAGCACCCGCGATAACGCCCAGAAACCCAGCAGCGAGACGATCATGACGCTGACGGTCGTCTGCGCCAGAAGCAGCCAGTGCCAGTAGCGCAGCAGCACCCCGAGGAATCCGGTGAGGTCGGCGGCAGCTTGCTGGAATTCCGGCAGCGGCACCTTGGCCATGGCGGCCGCGACGCCGTTCACGTTGGCGGTGATCGCATCGAAGATCAGGTGCCGCAGCCGCGACAGTACGGTCAACGCCGCCACCACGCCGGCGCCGAAGAGGGCGCCGGCCACTGCCGAGGCCGCGATCACCGTCGGCAGACCGCGGCGGTGGCGTTTGATAGTTCCGGTCAGCCCGCCGATGTAGGCGCAGTTGACCACCGTCATGAAGCCGCCCATGCCGGCGATCAGAAACGCGATGGTCGCGGCGGCCACCGTGGCCGCGATCAGCACCCGAATCCGGTAGCGGTAGGCCAGCAAGCCCATCGGCACCGTGCCGAGCAGCGCCAATCCGGCGGCGAAGGGCACCACGACCGCGATGATCGCCGTCGCCGCGCACAGCGCCGCCATCACCGCGGCCTGCGCGATCTCGACGGGTTGCATAGACCGGTCCCGAACGCGGCTGGGGCCCTGGCCGGTCTTCGTCACCCGTCGATTCTGCCAGCCGGGCCGGACAGGTCCCGAAAGGCGAGGACGACCGAGTTCCTCAACTTTCTTCCACTGCTGTGCAATACTCGCGCGATGGCCGCCGCCCCCGCCCACGCCAGCCTGGGCGCCGACCTGCTCAGCGTCGTCGCCCGACTCAACCGGCTGGCCACCCAACGGGTCGCCCTGCCGATACCCGGAGCGCAGGCCCGACTGCTGTCGACCATCGAGGATCTCGACGAGGCCCGTATCTCCGAGTTGGCCATGGTCGACCACTGCTCGCAGCCGACCATGACCACCCAGGTGCGCCGACTCGAGGACGCCGGCCTGACCACCCGCACGCCCGACCCGCAGGACGCCCGCGCGGTACTGATCCGAATCACCGACAAAGGGGTGCAGACCCTGGACCAGGTTCGCCGGGACAGGGCCGCGGCGATCGACCCGGAGCTGGACCGCCTGCCGGCTGATGATCGCCGCACGCTTGCCGACGCGGTTGAGGTGCTGCACCGCTTCCTGGCCGAGACCGCTGCGGCACGGCCGGTCCGCTAGCAAGCGGACCAGCAGGAATTCGGCTCGGAAGTTTCCAGCCTGAGCGGTTTGTCGAATATGCTCAGTGCGGCATCGGCCCGAAGCGATTCCAGGCCTCCGGCGGCTCCCGCACTGGGCTGGCGGTCTTCGGGGGAAGGACATCGTGGCGGATAGATTGGCGTTGGTCACCTCGATCGCCGCCCAGCTGATGGCCACCACACCATCGACGGCGCCGGCGGTCAGCGAGCGGGTGTTGCAGACGCTGGTCGAGCAGCTCAACGTCGACGCCGGGTTCCTGCGCCACAACGACCACGAGATCAGGGCGTCCAAGCTGGTCGCCGAATGGCCACCGCGCACCGCCCCGCCGGACCCCGATCCCCTGGCGGTCGTCTCGTTCACCACCGCCGACCCGGTGTTCACCACCTGCGCGCACGGCAAGCGGGTCGCCGTGATCCGGCCGGAGGCGGCCGAGTCCGGCTATGTACGCCAGATGGCGATGGACCACGCCATCGAGTCCCTGTCGGTGGCCACCGCGCCGCTGATCTCGGGGCCGGTGACCACCGGCATGCTCTACCTGGTCAAGTTCCGCCGGCCCAAGTGGCGCCCGGAGGAACTCAACACCATCGAGGCGATCGCGTCGCTGTTCGCGCAGTTGCAGGCCCGAGTCGTCGCCGAGGAGCGGCTGCGCTACCTGGCCGACCACGACGACCTGACCGGTCTGCACAACCGCCGCGCGCTGGTCGCGCACCTCTCCGATCGGCTCGTCGAGGGCAACCCGGGCCCGGTCGGCGTCTTCTACATCGACCTCGACCGGCTCAAGCCGATCAACGACTACCTCGGGCACTCCGCCGGCGACTGGTTCATCCAGGACTTCGCCCGCCGGCTCCGGGTCTACGCCGGTAACCGGACCATGACGGCCCGCATCGGTGGCGACGAGTTCGTCGTCATCCCGGACTGGCCGATGTCGATGGCCAGTGCGGAGACCTTCGCCGATCGGCTGCAGGGCGCCTTGCGCGACAAGGTGGAGATCCAGGGCCACACCGTCACCAGCACGGTCAGCGTGGGTGTGACGGTGGGGCTGCCCGGCGAGGACACCGCCGCGGGATTGCTGCACCGCGCCGACGAGGCGGTGCTGGCCGCCAAACGCGGCGGCGGCAACCAGACCGTCAGCTCCACCGACGACATGTCGCTGAAGAGTTTGTTCCGCAAGGACATCGAACTGCACCTGCAGGGCAAGATCGACGATGAGTCACTGCTGCTGTACTACCAGCCCGAGGTCGACCTGTGGAGTGGCGCGATCGTGGCGGTCGAGGCGCTGGTGCGCTGGCGGCACCCGACCCGTGGGCTGCTGCTGCCCGGCTCGTTCATCAGCATCGCCGAATCCGCGAACCTGGCCGACGATCTGGGCCGGTGGGTCATGCGCAGTGCGTGCGCGGAATTCAGCTCATGGCAGGCCAACGGCGTCCGGACCAACGCCACCCTGCGGGTCAACGTGTCCCCGGTGCAGTTGGCCGCGCGGGGATTCGTGCAGAACGTGGTGGAGACCGTCGACGAGTTCGGCCTACGGCCGGGGTCGCTGTGTCTGGAGATCACCGAGCGCGCGGTGGTACAGAACATCGAGAGCACCCGGCGCACCCTGGCCGAGCTGCGCGAAGCCGGGGTGCAGATCGCCATCGACGACTTCGGCACCGGCTATGCCGTGCTGTCGCATCTGAAGGATCTGCCGGTCGACACGCTCAAGATCGACACCGTGTTCGTGCGTGAACTGGGCGTCAACCCCGGCGATCTCGCGATCGTCCGGGCGATCATCGCGCTTGCCGAGGCATTCGGCCTCCAGGTGGTCGCCGAGGGCGTGGAAACCTCCGCGGCCGCACTCACCTTGATGCGGCACGGCTGTCACCGGGCGCAGGGCTTCCTGTTCTCCCGCCCGGTGCCCGGCCCCGCCGCCGAAGCGATGCTGGCCTCGCGCTGGATAGCGATGCCTTTCCTAGCCGACAGCCAGGCCCTGGTGATCTGACAAGAACAACGCCCGGTAGAACGCGGCACACAACCGCACCCCCGGCTGCCTGCCGGCGAGCGCAGCGGTCGGTGCGGTGCACCAACGCGGCTCGGCGTGCGGCGGCAATCGGCGGTGCGGACCCCTCGAGGTGCCCCGGGCGAAGCTGTGGGAGGAACGCACCGATGCCGGCAACGACGCACGCTGCTGCGCGCCCGAGCCGTGCAAACCAGTTCCTCGCATAAACGGGGATAGTACATACCTTTTGGACGATGCTCAACTCAAATGAGACTGCTAGTCAGAGCGTGCCGGTCGTCGACGGCGTCGTCCGCGCCGGCCGACTCTCCGGCAGCGGGAAGGACGCCCGCCTGGCGGGCTCCGCCCGTCATAATCAGAGGCATGGAGCGACGGCGTAACGCGCAAACCCCTCAGACCCCGATGGAGACTTTGCGGCAGTTGCCGGCCCTGGTCGTACTCGAACGGATTCCGGTACCGGTGCTCGCGATCGTCGACGACGGCACCATCTTGTTCGCCAACACCGGCTTCGCCGACATGCTGGGCTACACCCAGGAAGAGGTGCTGGCCCTGGAGTTCAGGCAGATCTTCGGCGAAGTCCCGCCCGCTGAGGAATCAGCCCTGGCGGTGATGCACTCGTTGGCCAACCTCGTTGTCTCCCTGGAACATCGGGATGGTTCGACGGTGCGGGCGTTGATGAGCAAGTCAGCGCTCGAACGTGCCGACGACCGGGTTGCGCTCGCGACGTTCCAAGACCTGACCGAGCAGCTGTGGCTCGATGAGCGGTAGCGCCTCAGCGCTCCACGGTTGAGTCGCCGCCGCTGTCCAGGCCGGGACTGTCCTGGTAGCGCAGCGCCTCGCGGGCCAAGAATTGCTCGAAGTACGACAGCGAGTCCGCGGCCACGATCGCCGGGAGCAGCATCTCCCACATCCCGGTCAGCCGCGCGACAGCGTCGCCGGCGCGCGACACCAGCCAGGTGCCGAGCATGGCCCCGGTGATCGACTGGGCGACCCGTCCGGGGTCGAGGCCCTCGCGCAGGTCGCCCTCGGCGATCGCGCGGGCGGTCTGCGCGGCCACCGCGGCCGCCCATTCTCCGGCGACCTCACCACCGAGATCGTTGGATTCGGACAGTGCGAAAACCAGGTGGCCCGCTGCGCGCGCCTCCTTGTCGGTGGCCAACGCCGCGGTGACGGCGAACATGCCGTGGATCATGCCCTCCAACGCCGGCGACGACGGCTGGCACATGCTCCGGAAGGTGTTGAGCATGGTGGCGAATCCGCCCTCGATGATGGCGACGACCAGCGCTTCCATCGAGTCGAAATGATGGTAGAGAGCGCCTTTGGTCACTCCGGCCCGGTCGATGATCGCGGTGCGTCCGGTGGCGACGTAGCCGACCTCGCTGAACACGTCGATAGCGGCATCGAGCAGTTTCCGCCGGGTCGCCTCGGATCGAACCTGACGTGCCATCAGCCGACCCGGTCGCCGGCCACGGGGGATGTGGCCGACGTGGTTCTGATGGCCAGCGCCGTGCGGCGCCGCAGGAACTGGAGGAAGTAGTCGAGCCGGTCGGTGGGCACCATACCGGGAAGCACGACGGTCATGGCCCGCTCGATCTGGCGCAGGAACTGCTCGGGCTCGTCGAGGTTGCCGGCTTGTCGCAGGCCCAGGTACAGCGTCAACAGCACCCGGGCGACGTCTTGGGGATCGCTGTCGACGACGTCGCCTTCGGCGATCGCCCGTTCGGCCACCACGCTCAGCGCTTGGACCGCGTTGTTGAGCACGGTGGTCTGCAGGCCCTCGGCGCGGCCGACCACCGGCAACAGATGCAGCACCGCGCGCGCGGTGTCCCGGCAGATATCTTCGATCGCCATCAGGTAGCCGACGTCGATCAGGGTCTCCAGGCCGGAGAGCTTCCGGTCGACCAGCGCCTGGACGGCCGCCCCGGCCCGGGCCAGTTGCTCGTCGATGACGGCCAGAGCCAACGCATGCTTGGAGCGGAAATGAAAATACATCGCGCCCTTGGTCAATTCCGCGTCCGCGAGGATGTCGTCTAGGCCGACGTCGTGATAGGGCCGCTGGGCGAACTGGTGCGCAGCGGCGCGGATGATCTGCTGGCGCGTAGCATCGGCGCGCCGGTCTGTGGGTTCAGCCAACGCGCGATCTCAGCCTCGTCACTGACCGGCACTCGTACCGCATTGTGCTAACGCTATCAAAGCATTGTTGAAAGTGACTCTTTTCGATACTCCGAATCGTCAATTGCCGCACGCGGCATTCGAAAAATATCAAATACGCTGCGGCCGGGTGCATTCGGTCTGCGCAGGCCCGGCCTGTGGTGTGAAGTCAGCGCGCGGCCATCGCAAACACCACGAACTGTGTCACCTGCCGCGGCGAGAAGTTGTCGTCGCTGACCAGCACCACCGCTTGCCGGCCGTCGGGCAGTCGTGGCCCCAGCGTGATCCCCTCGATGTTGTCCAGCGGGTCCAGGCCCGGCGTCGCGGACAGGTCGGCCAGCAGCGTCTTGGCCATCGGGGTCACGGCGTGTCCGGCCAGTGCCGGCACTCCCAGCACGTCGGTGGCGCCGGCGATCTCGGCGCGATACAGCCGCACCGTCGGGCGGGTGCTGAACGCCCGCTCGATCACCAGGAACGCGGTGTCCGACAGCGCCACCAGGTCGGTGAGGCCGTTGGTTTCGGCGGGCGCGGTCGCCGGCTCCAGCGGGTAGGCGTACTGGGCCACCGGAGCGCGTGGCTTTCCGTCTGCATCCAGGCGATAGGCGGTGATGCGGGTCAGCGCGCCGCGAGCCCGATCCGGTAGGGCGCCGTCGTCGTAGCCGGGTCCCTCCATCGCGGCGAACAGCAGCCGGCCATCGGCGGTGACGGTGAGGCCCTCGAGTGTCGTGTTGCGGCGCGGCCCGGTGCGCTGCGCGGACATGGCCAGCTCCGGCGGGATGGCGAACCGGCCGAGGTAGCTGCCGTCGAGGCCGGCAACCCTGACCCAGGGGTCGGCCAGCATCGGGCCGGGCGGGGCGCCGGTGAGCCGCTCACCCTCCGACGACCAGTACAGCCGCTGTCGGCCGCTGTCGAACGCGATACCTTCCGGGTCCGGCGGCACCACCGGCGGCGAATGGTCGAGGTGCAGCGGGCCGAACGGCCGCCCGCTCTCGTCCAGCAGCGGGTGGACGGCGGTGATCGTCGCCTCGTCGACGCCGCGCTGCGACACCGACAGCCGCACGGTGTAGAACCGGGCCGGCCCGCTGGCCGATCGGTCATCGCTGATCACGTAATAGCAGTCCCGGCCGGGGTCATAACTGATTCCGGACAGGCCGCCGACCGTGGTGCCCTCGAAGGTGCTGTTCGGCGGCAGTTGGAGCTGCCCCAGATACTCCAGTGCCGGAATCGCCGGCGCCCGGCACGGTGCGCAGCCGGCGACCAGTAGCAACGCCAGCGACAACAGCCGGGCCAGCTTGGAGCGCACACCCGTAATGTAAACCCGGTTTGCCGGTCGTCCCGCGCGGATACGGTGCAGGAGTGACCACTTCCGAAGCTCTGCGCGACACCTTGGACGGCCGCTGGCGTGCGGTGAAGAACCAGGTTCGGGCTACCCTCTCCGATGAGAAGTTCCGTCCGCACTACACCCCCAACACGGTGATCGCCCGTGCCAAGGTCGCCGAACAGCTGAAGATCATGGCCGGCACCGGCGTGGCCGCCGACAGCTTCCGCAAGGAGCACGGCGGCACCGGTGACGTGGGAGCGGCGGTCAGCATGATCGAGATGCTGGCGATGTCGGATCTGTCCCTGATGGTCAAAGCCGGAGTGCAGTGGGGGCTGTTCGGCGGCGCCGTGGAAAACCTGGGCACCGAGCGCCACCACCAGGCCTACGTCGGAAAGATCATCGACCTCGAGCTGCTCGGCTGCTTCGCGATGACCGAGACCGGCCACGGCAGTGACGTGCAGGCGCTGGAGACCACCGCCACCTACGACCCGGACACGGGCGAGTTCGTCATCGATTCCGCGACCGGTACCGCGCGCAAGGACTACATCGGCGGTGCTGCCGAAACCGCCACTATCGCCGCGGTTTTCGCGCAGCTGATCACCGAGGGCAAAAGCCACGGCGTGCACTGCTTCCTGGTGCCGATCCGGGACGCGGACGGCAACGACCTACCCGGCGTCACCACCTCGGACAACCACTACAAGGGCGGTCTGCCCGGAGTGGACAACGGCCGCATCGTCTTCGATCACGTCCGGGTTCCGCGGGAGAACCTGTTGAACAGATACGCCGACGTCGAGCCCGACGGCAGCTACCGGTCGTCGATCGAGAGCGACGGCCGCCGATTCTTCACCATGATCGGCACCCTGATCCGGGGCCGGGTCTCGGTGGGCGGCAGCGCGGGGGCGGCCGCTCGGGTTGCCTTGGACATCGCCACCAGATATGCGTTGCAGCGCAGGCAGTTCGGGGCGCCCAGTGCGGACGGGACCGAACACGAGGTGCTGATCATGGACTACCTGGCGCATCAGCGCCGGCTGTTCCCGCTGATCGCCCGGTCCTACGCGCTGCAGTTCGCCCAGAACGAGCTGGTGGGCAAATGCCATGACCTGCAGACCGCCGACGACCCCGACGCCGAAGAGCAGCGTGAGCTCGAGGCGCGGGCGGCCGGGCTCAAGGCCGCCAACACCTGGCACGCGTCGCGGGCGATCCAGGAGGCGCGGGAAGCCTGCGGGGGCGCCGGCTACATGGCCGAGAACCGGCTCATCGCGTTGCGCGCCGACACCGACGTGTTCACCACCTTCGAGGGCGACAACCACGTGCTGACCCAGCTGGTGGCCAAGCAACTGCTGACCGCCTACGCCGACGACATCGCCGGGATGAGCCCGGTGGACTGGGTGCGGTTCGCCGCCGAGACCGTCGGCGACCGGGTGCTCAAACGCACTGCGGCAGAGACGATCATCCAGACGATCGTCGACGCCCGCCAGGACAGCGAGGAGGAGGGCAGCCTGTTCAACCGGGGCACCCAGGTGCACATGTTCGAGGACCGCGAGGAATATCTGCTGACGTCGGTGGCACGCCGGTTGCGAGCGAAGTCCGAGGAGATGAGCGACTTCGACGCCTTCAACGCCGTCCAGGACCACGTGCTGCACGCGGCCGCGGCCCACATCGACCGGGTGGTGCTGGAGGCGTTCGTCGCCGGCATCGACTCGTGCCCGGACCCCGAGGCCAAAGAGGTGCTGGAGCTGGTGTGCGACCTGTACGCACTGAGCGTCGTCGAAGACGACAAGGCGTGGTACATCGAGCACCGGTATCTGTCCACCGACCGGGCCAAGGCTGTCACCCGCGGCATCAATGACCGGTGCCGGAAGTTGCGGCCGCACGCCCAAACCCTGGTCGATGGATTCGGCATCCCCGAACAGCTGCGCTACGCCGAGATGCTGCATCCCGAACACTTGGACTAACCGCCGGGTCTCATTCGGCTAACCGCCGGTTGGTCCTGTCACAGGCCGGCTTTATAGGCTGTCCGCATCCACCCCGAACGAAGGAGCATCACTCATGGCGTGGTTCCTCGCGCTGAACGCCACCCCGACCAAGGGTGGCCAGTCGCCGACCTATGAGCTGCAGGAATCCGCTGACATCGAGCGGATCACCGAGGAGATGGCCACCTACGCCGCCGCCGATCGGGCGGTGGCGGTTCCCGCCGTCTTCAACAACGGCCGCCAGCAGGTCACGCTGTATGTGCGCCCGGCCGCGTGGGGCGCGTGGGCGATCTATGAGCTGAGCGAGGAAGAGCGCCGCGAATTAATGGCCGCCAGCCCGCTGGTCAACGCGATCGCTCAGGCCCGCGCCGCCAAACAGCAGCAGGGGACTCAGCAGCAGCAACAGCAGCAGATGTTCGCACCGCCGGCGCAGCCTCAGCAGTCCGGTCCTTCGGTGATTCCCAGGCTGGACTGACGCGGGTAAAACGTGGCTCCCCCGGGTGGACTCGAACCACCAACCCTCCGGTTAACAGCCGAATGCTCTGCCAATTGAGCTACAGGGGACTGCTGTCCGCGTGGACGTGCACGACTCTAGCGCATCCCGACAGCACCCCCGTTCCACGGGGGTCGCAGCGAATAGCCCCACCCGCGGATGGGGCAGGATGGAAGCACCGCACCGCCTGTTAGAGGGAGCAGCATTGATCGGGTACGTCGTCGTGATGGGCGTCGGCTACGTCATGGGGACGAAAGCCGGCCGCCGACGCTACGAGCAGATCGTCGGCACCTACCACGCGCTCACCAGCAGCCCGATGGCCAAAGCGGTGATCGACAAGGGACGGCGCAGTATCGCCAACCGGATCCATCCCGAGCCGACGATGGTGACACTGACCGAACTCGAGGACGGAACCACAGTGGTGCGGCCGCAAGACCCGGACGAACCCGACCTCTAGCTTGCGATCAGGCGGTCACCTCGTCGCCGCTGGCCTGCTCCAGCAGGCTGCGCCGATAAGCCTCCATCGCGACCAGGTCGCCGAAGAGCGCGTGGTATTCGTCGCTGTTGTCCACCGGTGACATGCGCTGCAGTTTGGACTTGACCTCGGCGATCTGCCGGCCCACCCATACCTCCTGCAGCCGGGCCAGCACCCCGCCGATATAGCGCGGCACCTTGTCGTCGTCGACGCGGATGGCCTCCACGCTCAACTCGTGGATGAGCCCGACGGTCAGCGGCGAGGTGGTCTGCTCCCGCACCGTTTCGATCCACTGAGCACCGGCGGCCGCGGCGGCGGTGCCGCCGGTCCCCCCGGCCGCGTCGATCGCCGAGCGCACCGCCGCGTAGCCGGGATGGGTGAAACTCTCCACCGTCAGACTGTCGAACACCGGCCCGGCCAGCGCCGGAAACTGCAGTGCCGCCTTGAGCGCCTCGCGCTGCGGCCACAGCGTCGGATCGGTCGGGTTGGGCCGCGCCACCGGCGCTTGCGGGGCCGCGGTGGCGGTCGCGGTGGGCACCCGGGTGGCGCCGCCCCGCGGGTCCTTGGCCTCTTTCTTGGCCGCAGCGCGCACCCGGCCGATCACCTGCCCGACGTCATCCCAGCCCACCCAGCCGGCCAGCTGGCGCGCGTATTCGTCGCGCAGCGTGCCGTCCTTGATCTGGGCGACCATCGGCACACAGCGCCGCAACGCCGCAACCCGGCCTTCGGCGGTGTCCAGGTCCATTTCGGCCAGCGCGGTGCGAACCGCGAACTCGAACAACGGAGTTCGTCGTGCCACCAGATCGCGCAGCGCCTCGTCGCCGTGTGCCAGCCGCAGGTCGCAAGGGTCCATGCCGTCGGCGGCCACCGCGACGAACGACTGTCCGGCCAGCTGCTGCTCGCCGTCTAGAGCTTTAAGCGCGGCCTTTCGTCCGGCCGCGTCGCCGTCGAAGACATAGATCAACTCACCCCGAAAGAACTTGTCGTCCATCATCAGTCGGCGCAGCATCGCCAGGTGCTCGTCGCCGAAGGCGGTTCCGCACGACGCGACCGCGGTGGTCACCCCGGCCAGGTGCATCGCCATCACGTCGGTGTAGCCCTCGACCACGATCGCCTGGTGCCCGCGGGCGATGTCGCGCTTGGCCAGGTCCAGACCGAACAGCACGTTGGACTTCTTGTACAGCGTGGTTTCGGGGGTGTTGACGTACTTGGCCTCCATCGGGTCGTCGTCGAACAACCGGCGCGCCCCGAACCCGATCACCTCCCCCGCCGAGGACCGGATCGGCCACAGCAGCCGGCGGTGGAACCGGTCCATCGGACCGCGCCGCCCCTCCCTGGACAGGCCCGCGGCTTCCAGTTCCTTGAACTCGAAACCCTTGCGCAGCAGGTGTTTTGTCAAGCTGTCCCAGCCGGACGGGGCGAACCCGCAACCGAACCGCTGCGCGGCGGCGGCATCGAAGTTGCGTTCGGTCAGGTATTTGCGCGCCGGTGCGGCCTCGGCGGTGCCCAGCGCCGCGACGTAGAACTCGGCGGCCGCCGCGTTGGCCGCGATCAGCCGGCTGCGGCCGCCGCGCTCGCGCTGGATATTGGTGGCCGATGCCCCGGTGTAGGTGATGGTGTGCCCGACCCGGTCGGCCAGCAACTCGACCGCCTCGACGAAACTGGCGTGCTCGATCTTCTGCACGAAGGCGTAGACGTCGCCGCCTTCCCCGCAACCGAAGCAGTGGAACAGGCCGTGGTTGGGCCGGACGTGAAACGACGGCGACTTCTCGTTGTGAAACGGGCACAGGCCCTTGAGCGAGTCGGCCCCGGCACGTCTGAGCTGCACGTAATCGCCCACGACGTCCTCGATGCGGACACGTTCGCGGATGGCGGCGATGTCGCGATCGGAGATACGGCCGGGCACCGGCTCAGTCTAGAGCGCACAGCGAGTCTCAAGCCGCCATGTTTTAAGCTCGGTTCGTCAACGTCGACGTCAGGGAGCGCGCATGAGTCAGTCCGAGCAGCCACCGGGGGCGAAATCCAGACGACCTCGGCTCCTGCTCGTGCTGGCCGTCGTCGCCCTGACGGTGCTGGGCGTGGTGACCTGGATGAGCCTGCCCGACCGGTCACGCGGCGCCTCCGGCATCACCGGCGAGACCGTCAAGCAGGTTCTGCTCGACGGCGCCGAACTGTCGAAGATGCTGGATCAGCCCTTCACCACCGTCACCGGTCCGCCGGCCTACGGCGACCTGGATGCGATGGAGGACTCGTCATCGCCCGGCGAATGTGTCGGCGTCGTCGACGTCGCACCCAAGAGCGTGTACGCCTCGGCCGACGTACAGAGCTACGCCCGTGAGACCTGGATCGACTCCGAGCCCAACCGGGACGGCTATAAGCCGCTCACCACCCGGGTGATGTTCGTCAAGGAGGCCGTGGTCGCGCTGCCCAGCGCGGCGGACGCCCAAGCGCTGTTCGCCGAGTTCACCGAGCAGTGGAAACGCTGCGACGGACGTCCGGTCAACGCCGACTCGAATTCGGGCGGGCAGCCGCACCTGCAGGGCACCGAAATGCACATCACCGGCGTCCGGGTCACCGATGACGTGTTGGCGGCCTCCATCGTGCTCGACAAGAGCCCCAAGGCCCCGGACACCCGCGCCGTCGGCGTGCGGGGCAACTGCATCGTCGGGGTGCTGATCGCGTTCACCGGCACCGAGAACGCCACCGGCTCCGGCGATCCTCAGACCAGCAGCATCCAGGCCGTGCAGGCGATGATGGACAAGGTCACCAAGCTCGGCTGAGTCACTCGACGAGGCGCTCCAGCCGGCCCTCGGTGAACGACGCGATCTGGTCGATGACAATTCGCAGCCGCACGCCGTCATCGGCTGCAGCGGCGAACGCCGGGACGAAGATCGGATCCAGGGTTTCCGGTGCCCCGGCGAGCAGCCGCTCGGCCACCGCGTGCACCCGCTCACGTTGGGCGGCCTGAATCTTGCGGTGCTGATCTTCGGACATGATGAACTGCACCGCAAGGGTTTTCAGCACGGCGACCTCGGCCCGCACCAGCTCCGGCACTTCCAGGTCGGCCTCGTAGCGACTCAGCGGCCGGCGGCCGGCGACGGCATGGGTGGCGGTGATCGCCGCGGAGGCAAACCGGCCGACCAGTTCGCTGGTCAGGCGCTTCAGCGCAACCGATGCCGACAGCGTCGCGTCGTAGGCGGCGACGGCGGCCACCACCGGCAGTTCGGTGAGTCGATGAGCGGCCGCCGCCAGATCGTGGACCCCGTCGGGATCGCCGAGGCGCGCCAGTTCGGCCACCGTCGAAGCATCGCCGAGCACCCGCAGGTCGATACGGCCCGCGACGACACCGTCTTCGACATCGTGCACCGAGTAGGCGACGTCGTCGGCCCAGTCCATGATCTGCGCTTCCAGGCAGACCCGGCCCTCCGGCGCTCCCCGACGCATCCATTCGGCAGCGGCCCGGTCCTCGTCGTAGAAGCCGAACTTGGTCCGGGCCGGGCCGGTTCCCGACAGCCGGGGCCACGGATATTTGGTGACCGCGTCCAGCGCCGCCCGGGTCAGATTCAGTCCTGCGCTTGCCCCGTGCGGCCCCACAACCTTGGGTTCCAGGCTGGTAAGGAGGCGGAAATTCTGCGCATTGCCTTCGAATCCCCCGCACTGCGAGGCGATTTCGTTGAGCGCCTGTTCGCCGTTGTGCCCATACGGCGGGTGTCCGATGTCGTGGGCCAGCCCGGCCAGGTCGACCAAGTCGGGATCGCAGCCCAGCCCGATCGCCATCCCCCGCCCGATCTGCGCCACCTCCAGCGAGTGGGTCAGCCGGGTGCGCGGGGTGTCGCCGTCGCGAGGGCCGACGACCTGGGTCTTGTCGGCCAACCGCCGCAGGGCGGCACTGTGCAGCACCCGGGCCCGGTCGCGGGCGAAGTCGGTGCGGTGCTGACCGCCGGTCCCGGGCAGGCCGGCCGTTTTCGACGACTCCCCCACGAGACGGTCGCGGTCGTGCGCGCCGTAGTTGTCGTACTCGTTGATGGCCACCGCCGCCAGTCTATTTTGACCCTGTGCGCATGGGCGGTACCGGCCGCAGGATTCCGGCGATCAGCCGCCGAACGCATATACATTGGCGAGCATGCGAATCACTCGCCTGATCAGCGCCGCCCTGGCGATTCTGGCCGCCGTGCTGCTGGTGGCGCCGGGCGCCGCGGCGCAACCCCCGCTGCGGCTGCCCAGCTCGATCACCGACAGCGCCGGGGTGCTCTCGCCCTCCGATCGCGCCGGAGTGCAGGCCGCGCTCGACAAGCTCTACGCCGATCGGCACGTCCGGCTGTGGGTGGTCTACGTCGACGTCTTCTCCGGGCAGACCGCCGACGACTGGGGCCGCAGCACGGCCCGGCTCAGCGACCTCGGCAGCAACGACGCGATGCTGGCGGTGGCCACCGCCGACCGCAGCTACGCGTTCCTGGTGTCCAGCGGCATCTCCGAGATCAGCACTGGCAAGGTTGATGCACTGCGCCGCAACCAGATCGAGCCGGCCCTGCACCGGGGCGATTGGGCCGGAGCGGCCACCGTCGCCGCCAGCGGACTGGACGCTGCGGCAGCACCGGCGGAGGTGAGTTGGGGGCCGATCCTGATCGCGCTGGGCGCGGTGGCCGCCGCCGGCGTGGTGGTGCTGTTGGTTGCACGTCACCTGCGGCGGCGCCGGCACAACGCGGCGCTGGTCGCGGCCCGGCGGGTCGATTCGACCGATCCGAATGCGCTGGCCGACGTGCCGGTGTTCGCCCTGGATGCGCTGTCCGGGGAGAAGGTGGTCCAGGTCGACAACGCGGTCCGCACCAGCACCAACGAGTTGCAGCTGGCGCTCGAGGAATTCGGCGAGGAACGCACCCGGCCGTTCGCGCAGGCGGTCGCCAGCGCCAAGTCCGCCATGGAGCACGCCTTCACGGTGCGCCAGCAACTCGACGACGACATCCCCGAGACACCGGCCCAGCAGCGCGAGCTGCTGACCGGGGTCATCGTCACCGCCTCGAAGGCCGACCGCGAATTGGAGACCCAGCGCGCGTCGTTCGAGCAGTTGCGCGACCTGGTCCTCAACGCACCGGCGCGCCTCGACGATCTGACCCGGCAGCTCGTGGAGCTGACCGGGCGCATTCCGGCCTCCGAGCAGCACCTGGTCGAGTTGCACCGCGAATTCGACGCCACGGCACTCAGTTCGGTGGCCGGCAACGTCAAGACCGCGCAGGACCGGGTGGCCTTCGCCGAACGCAACATCACCCGGGCCCGCGGGCTGGCCGACCACCCGGTGACCGGCGGGCAGAGCGAACTGGTCGACGTGCTACGGGCCGCCGAGTCGGGGTTGGGTCAGGGCCGGGCCCTGCTCGACGCGGTGGACAACGCCGCCCGCGACATCCGCCACGCGGTGGCCACGCTGCCGGAGGCCATCACCGACGCCGAGACCGGTATCGAGCAGGCCAACACGCAACTGCGGCGCGGGGCGGGCGCACACCGCGCCGAGCTGACCGCAGCCCGCGACGCCGCGGTCAAGGCCGTCGCCGCCGCCCGGGCCAGCGGTGACCCGCTGGGGACGTTCACCGCGTTGACCAAGGCCGACTCCGACTTGGACCGGCTGTTGGACACTGTGGCCGAAGAACGCGCGGCTGCCGAGCGATTGGCCCGAACCCTGGAACAGGCGTTGTTCACCGCGTCGTCGCGGATCCGCGCGGTGTCGGATTACATCGACACGCGCCGCGGCAGCGTCGGCCCGGAGGCGCGCACCCGGCTCGCCGAGGCCCGCCGCCGGCTGGACGCCGCACAGGACATGCGCGGCACCGACGTCGCCGGCGCCATCAGCCAGGCCAACGGCGCGGCCACGCTGGCGGCCGCGGCGCAGTCCCTGGCCAAGGCGGACGTGCAAGCTGCCCAGCGAGCGTATTACGGGCGCTACGGCGGCCCCGGCGGTGGCAACGACACCGGCGCCATGCTCGGCGGCATCATCATCGGCAACATCCTCAGCGGCGGCCGGATGGGCGGCGGCGGCTTCGGTGGCGGCGGAGGCGGGTGGAGTCCCACCTCGTTCGGCGGCTCCTCCGGTGGCGGCGGCTTCTTCGGCGGCGGTGGCCGCTTCTAGCCGCGCACGGTTCAGCGCCGGACGAACGCCACAACGGAAAGTGCCCGCACGCCGAAGCGTGCGGGCACTTTTACTCCGAGGCGGGTCAGGGAGTGGTGCTGGTCGGTCCGTCCGCGCCCTCCTGGCCGGTCTCCCCGGGCTTACCGGCCGTACCGTTGATCTCGGTGCTGCCGTTGCCGGTCGCAGACGCGGTGCCGCCAGCGCCGGGCGCGCCGCCCGGGCCGCCGGCCCCGCCGGCAGCGCCGGCGCCCCCGGTGCCGCCGTTGCCGCCCGCGCCACCGTCGCCGCCATTACCGGCGGTCGAGACGCCCCCGGAACCCTTGGTGGTGGCGTCGCCACCGGCCCCGCCGTTGCCGCCGGCACCGCCGGTCCCGCCGGGCTGGCCGGCCGCACCGGTGGCACCCTGGGCACCGACACCACCGGCGCCACCAGCACCAGCGGTCGCGATGCCGCCGGAGCCGTTGGACCGGGCGTCGCCGCCTGCGCCGCCGTCACCACCGGTGCCGGCGATGAGGCCCTGGCCGCCAGTGCCACCGGTCCCGCCGTCACCGGCGGTCGCGACACCGAGGTGACCGTTGGACCGGGCGTCGCCGCCGGCTCCGCCGTCCCCGCCGGTGCCACCGTGTCCGTTCTCGGCGGTACCGCCGGTACCACCCGTACCGCCGTCGCCGCCGGTCGAGTTGCCCTCGGAGCCGTTGGCGGTGCCGTCGCCGCCGCCACCGCCAGCGCCACCGGCACCGCCTTCACCGCCATTGCCGATGGGGGCGAACGAGTTCCCGCCGGTGCCACCGGCACCACCGTTGCCGCCGACGTCGGTGCCGCCCGCGCCGTTGGCGGTGGCGTCGCCGCCGTTACCGCCCGCACCACCGGCCCCGCCGTTGCCGAAGATCAAGCTGGCGGCATCGCTGGTGTTGCCACCGTCACCGCCGGCGCCACCGTTGGAGCCGGTCGTGACGCCGCCAGCGCCGTTGGCCGTACCGCCGTACCCGTCACCACCGGTACCGCCGACTCCGCCGTCGCCCATGATCGTGCCGCCGGTACCGCCGTTGCCGCCGGCGCCACCGTCGATCCCGGCCTCGGTGGAGTCCCAACCGTCGCCGCCGTCGCCGCCGTTACCGAAGAACCCGGCAGCACCACCGTCACCACCGACCTCACCCTGAATGGTGGAGTCCCAGCCGTCGCCGCCGTCGCCGAACCACAACCCGCCGGCGCCGCCGTCCGGGTTCTCCGCGGTGCCGTCGACACCGTTGCAGATCAGGCCGCACGCGCCATCGAGGCTCTCCAAGCCGTTCATCTGGATGTAGGCGGTGTTGATGGCATTGTCGATCTGCTGGCCGAAGTCACTGGTGATCCAGGCCTCCATGGCCGTGTGCCACGGGTCATACATCCACGAGTCGATCACGCTCGCCGGGTCAAGACTCGGGTTGGCCAGCAGCAGTTGGTCCCAGAACGGCGAGTCGCCGAACACGTCGTCCACCCCGGTGGTGTCCGCGGCCGAGCCGGCGACCATGCCGGGGTCGAATAGGTCCATCAGCCACTCGAGACCGTCGGCGTGTGCGTCGGGCGCGGTGGCCAATGGGGCCATCCCGAACGCCAAGAATGCGGCTGCGGTGCTTGAAACCCCGATCACGCGACTGCGGCGGCGTGCCCCCACGGCACGCGAATCATGCGGTTTCCCTACGTACTTACTGTTGGCCATCTGCCACCCTCCCTTGTTCAACCCAATTCTGCGGCGTAAGAATCTGTCTCGTTTCTTAGCTATCGTTGAGCCAACCGGGACGCGGCGCGGCTGTCAACCTGACCCGCAACAGTCTCAGGAATGCCTGCCCGTCCTGTTGCCCTTGCAGGACAACAGGTTACGGAATCACTCCTACAGTCGACATTTTGAGCCGCATAACCCGTTGGAGCGCACTCGGTTTTGACCGCTGGGTCGTTCAGCAGCCCTTGAGGCGCACGGCCAGATAGTCGGCCACCGCGTCGATGGCCACCCGCTCCTGGGCCATGCTGTCGCGTTCGCGCACCGTGACGGCGTGGTCTTCGAGGGAGTCGAAGTCGACCGTGATGCAGAACGGGGTGCCGATCTCGTCCTGGCGCCGGTAGCGCCGGCCCACCGCCCCTGCGTCGTCGAACTCGACGTTCCAGGATTGCCGCAGCTCGGCGGCCAGATCCCGGGCCTTGGGCGAAAGGTCGGCGTTGCGGCTCAGCGGCAGCACAGCAGCCTTGACCGGCGCCAGTCGCGGGTCCAGCCGCAGCACGGTGCGCTTGTCCACCCCGCCCTTGGCGTTGGGGGCCTCGTCCTCCTGGTAGGAGTCGACCAGGAAGGCCATCAGCGAGCGGGTCAGGCCGGCTGCCGGTTCGATCACGTACGGCACGTAGCGGGTGTCGGATGCCTGGTCGTAGAACGACAGGTCCACACCGGAATGCTCTGAGTGCGTGGTCAGATCGAAGTTGGTGCGGTTGGCGATGCCTTCCAGCTCACCCCACGGGTTCCCGGCGAAACCGAACTTGTACTCGATGTCGGTGGTGCCGGCGGAGTAGTGCGACAGCTTCTCGAGCGGGTGTTCGTAGAGGCGCAGGTTCTCACGCTTGATACCCAGGTCGACGTACCACTGCAGGCGCGCGTCGATCCAGTACTGGTGCCACTCGGGCGCGGTGGACGGCTCGACGAAGAACTCCATCTCCATCTGCTCGAACTCACGGGTCCGGAAGATGAAGTTGCCGGGGGTGATCTCGTTGCGGAAGCTCTTGCCGATCTGGCCGATTCCGAACGGCGGCTTGCGACGTGCCGTGGTCACCACGTTGGCGAAGTTGACGAAGATGCCCTGCGCCGTTTCGGGCCGCAGGTAGTGCAGGCCCTCTTCAGACTCGATCGGGCCCAGGAAGGTCTTGAGCATCATGTTGAAGTCACGGGGCTCGGTCCACTCGCCCTTGGTGCCGCAGTCCGGGCAGGAAATCTCGCTCATCGGCACGTCGTCGGGGTTACCACCCTTTTTCAGTGCCACCGCTTCCTGCATGTGGTCCTGGCGGTGCCGCTTGTGGCAGTTGAGGCACTCCACCAGCGGATCGTTGAACACCGCGACGTGACCGGAGGCGACCCACACCTGCCGCGGCAGGATGATCGCACTGTCCAAGCCGACGACATCGTCTCGCGACGTCACGACCGAGCGCCACCACTGACGCTTGATGTTCTCCTTGAGCTCCACCCCGAGTGGCCCGTAATCCCACGCCGACTTTGTGCCGCCGTAGATCTCGCCCGACTGGAAGACCAGGCCACGTCGCTTGGCGAGGTTGGCAACGGTGTCGATGATGGACGCCACGAGGGGGTGCTCTCCTGTCTTGACGGGACGCGCCGGCAACGCCGACACACAAAATCTCAGTCATCGTATCGACACCGCCGAGGTTCTTTGACATGCGTCATTACGCATGGAACAGTGGAGCCAGCTGAAAACGATTTCCAACATGGGCGGAGGTGGTGGTATGTCGCCCACAGCATCGGGGCTGGTAGCCGACGACCACCAGCACCACGGCCCCGCCTTCCCCGCCACGCCGCCGCGGGAGATCCTCGACGCCGCCGGCGAATTGCTGCGGGCGCTGGCCGCTCCGGTGCGCATCGCGATCGTCCTGCAGCTGCAGGAATCGCACCGCTGCGTGCACGAGCTCGTCGACGCGCTCGGGGTGCCCCAGCCGCTGGTCAGCCAGCACCTGAAGATCCTCAAATCCGCCGGGGTGGTCACCGGGGAACGGTCGGGCCGCGAAGTGCTCTACCGGTTGGCCGACCACCACCTGGCGCACATCGTCATCGACGCGGTGGCCCACGCCGGTGAGGACCGTTGACCGCCCCGGGAGTGCGCTCCACCCGGCAGCGCGCAGCGATCTCGGCGCTGCTGGAGACCGTCGACGATTTCCGTTCGGCCCAGGAACTGCACGACGCGCTGCGTGAGCGCGGGGAGAACATCGGACTGACGACGGTCTATCGCACGCTGCAGGCGATGGCGTCGGCCGGACAGGTCGACACGTTGCGCGCCGACACCGGCGAGTCGGTGTACCGGCGCTGCTCGGAGCACCATCACCACCATCTGGTCTGCCGCCACTGCGGTGCCACCGTCGAGGTGGGCGATCACGAGGTCGAGGAGTGGGCGGCCCAGATCGCCGCCGAGCACGGCTTCTCCGACGTCAGCCACACCATCGAGATCTTCGGTACCTGCGCCGACTGCAGGCAGTAAGTAAGCCCGCCGGTCGGATCAGCCCGGCGAGCCGTTGCTGGCGCCGCTACCTCCTTCGCCACCTTCACCGCCCCGGCCCAGGTTGCCGCCGTTGCCACCGTTACCGCCGTTGCCGCCGGAGGCGCCGGTGTTGGTCCCCGACGGGTCGTAACCGTCGCCGCCGTCGCCACCGTTGCCGGCCGGCAGTGGCGCCGGGTTGCTACCGGCCGCTCCGGATGTGCCGGCCGTTCCCCCGCCACCGGCGCCACCGCTACCGGCGTCGCCGCCGGAGCCCCCGGCGCCCCGCAAACTGGTGGTACCGCCATTGCCGCCGTTGCCGCCGGCACCTTCGTTGTCGCCAATCGCCGCGCCGACGCCGCCGCCGGCCACCCCGGCTGCGCCCTGGGCCCCGTTACCGCCATCGCCGGCGAGGGCGCCGTTGCCGCCGGTGCCACCGGCACCACCGTTGCCGTTGGTGCCACCGGCCCCGGCGGTGGTACCGCCGCCGCCACCGTCGCCGCCCTGGCCGCCCCCGCCGGCGGTGCCGGCGTTGCCGCCGGTGCCGCCGCCGCCCTTGGCCGCGCCGGTGTCGCTGCCGCCGGCGATGCCCGACTGGCCGGCGCCGCCGTTGCCGCCTGCTCCGGCGTTGCCACCGGTACCGCCCTGGCCGCCTTGGCCACCGTTGCCGTTGGCGCCGATGGTGCTTCCGGTCCCGCCGTTGCCGCCGGTACCGCCCTGGCCTCCGATGCCGCCGGTGCCGCCCGCGCTTCCGGACTGGCCATTGGCGGTGACGCTCGAGGTGTTGACGCCGTTGCTACCGGTGTATCCGGCGCCGCCGGTGCCGCCCTGTCCACCGGTTCCGCCGGTTCCGGCGTTACCACCGGTGCCGGTGGCCGCCTGGGCACCGGTGCCGCCCAGCAGTTTGCCGCCGGCTCCGCCGTTGCCACCGTTGCCACCGTCACCACCGGCACCGCCGACGCCGCCCTGGGTGCCCGCAACCGTGCTCGAGGTGCCGACCGAGCCGACGGTTCCCATTCCGCCGCCGCCACCGATCGCACCGGTACCGCCGTTGCCGCCGGTCCCAGCTGCCCCGGAGATCGAGCCGCCGTTGCCGCCTTGACCGCCATTACCGCCGGAGCCGCCGTTGCCGCCGTCCAAGCCGGTGGTGTTCGCGGAGTTGTCGGTGCCCGCGGTTCCCGAGCCGCCGGTACCGCCGTTGCCGCCCTTACCGATGTTGCCGCCGTCGCCGCCGGCACCGCCGTTGCCGCCGGAAGTTCCCGCCGGTGCCCCGCCCGCTGACGGGTCATACCCGGCACCACCGGCGCCACCGTTGCCGGCCGGCCCGGCCACGCCTTCGCCGTCGGCAGCCGTATCGCCGGCGCTGCCGGTGCCCGCCGCCCCGCCGGTTCCGGCCGCGCCCGCGGTGCCGGCGGCCCCGCCCTGGGTGGAATCGCCGCCGGCGCCACCGTTGCCGCCACCGCCGGCGCTGCCGTGCATGGTCTGTCCGGCCACCCCGGCTTTACCGGCTCCACCGTCACCACCGGTGGCACCGTTGCCACCGGCTCCGGCGTTGCCGCCATCACCGTTCGCCCCGAGAGCGCCACTCCCACCGGCAGTGCCGCCGCCGTCACCGCCGTGGCCGCCACTGCCACCGGTCCCGACGCCGCCGGCGTCGCCGCCGGCCTGGCCGTCCATATCATTGACGCCGGTCCCGCCGGTGGTACCGGCGAAGCTGTAGCCGGCGCCGGCATTACCGCCGACCGCGCCGTTACCGCCGGCGCCGCCTCTACCGCCGGCGCCGGAGATCGAACCACCGAGTCCGCCGTTGCCGCCCGCGCCGCCCGAGCCGCCGTTGAGGCCGGATCCGCCGTCGACGACGGTCGACGTCCCCGCGGCTCCGTTGCTGCCCGCCGTGCCGGAGCCACCGGCGCCGCCGTCACCGCCCTTGCCGATATTGCCGCCATTGCCCGCGGCGCCACCGTTGCCGCCGTTAGTCCCCGCCGACGCCCCGGAACCCGCCGCTGACGGGTCATAACCGGCACCGCCGTCACCGCCGTTGCCGGCCGGCCCGCTCACCCCGGTGCCCGCATTGCCCTCATTGCCCGGAGTCGTCGTGCCGTCGCCGTTCGTCCCGGCAGCACCACCGGCACCGGCGATCGCCGAATCCCCGCCGTTACCGCCGTGCCCGCCCGAACCGGCGACACCATCGAAACCGGCATCGGTGGCGGTGCCTGCCGCACCCGTGCCGCCGCCACCACCGGCGGCCCCGTCGCCGCCATTCCCGCCGTGCCCGCCGGCACCGTCGGCACCCGCGGCGGTACCGGCCGTCGAGCCACCCGCACCGCCGTTGCCGCCGGCACCGCCGACACCTGCGGTGCCCGCAGCACCACCGTTGCCACCGCCGCCGAGCGCCGCACCGGTGTCACCACCACCGGCGGTTCCCGCCACGCCCAGCGCGCCGGCCCCGCCGGCACCGGCGTTACCACCGGCACCGCCTTGGCCGCCGGAGCCACCCGTGCCGTTGGTGCCCACCGAACCGGCCGCCCCGTTGGTGACGCTGCCCGCCGCACCGCCGTCACCGCCGACGCCACCGTCGCCGCCGCGACCACCTACGCCACCGGCGGTGCCGGCGCCACCGTTGCCGAGCGTCGTCCCGGCAGCACCACCGTTAGCACCCGCGACACCCGCAAGCCCACCACCGCCGCCGCCACCATTGGCGCCGCTACCGGCGTTACCACCGCTACCCGCGGCCCCGGAGGTCGATCCACCATTGCCGCCGTGGCCACCGTTACCACCGGCGCCGCCGGATCCACCGGCCAAACCGTTGACGCCGCCGGCCTGCGCTACCCCGTTGACGTCCGCTCCGCCCTGGGTGGCGGAGTTGTCGGCTCCGGCGATGCCGGAGCCACCGTCGCCGCCCAAACCGCCGGCGCCGATATTGCCGCCGTTACCGCCGTTGCCGCCGTTGCCGCCGTTGGTTCCAGCGGCCGCCCCGGAACCAGCTGCGGTCGGGTCGTAGCCGTTGCCGCCGGCACCGCCGTTGCCGGCCGCTACCGAAAGGCTCTGTCCACCGGTGCCGGAGCCGCCGGCCGTGCCGGCCGTGCCGGTGCCGCCGGTGCCGGCGTTGCCACCGCCGCCGGCGGCCCCGCCTTGGGCTGAGTTGCCGCCGTTCCCGCCGTCGCCGCCGGCGCCGAGTGCTCCGTCCGAGCCGGCTACTCCGGCCAGCCCCTGCGCGCCGACGCCACCGTTGCCGCCGCCGGCCCCGGCGCCGCCGTCACCACCCTTGCCGCCGGAGCCGTTGTTGCCGGCCGTGCCACCGGCGGTCGACCCGCCCCCGCCACCGTCACCGCCGCGACCGCCCGCCCCGGCGGTTCCGGCCGCGCCGCCACTGCCGCCGGCACCTTGGTTGACCGCCAGCGTCGCGTCGCCAGTCGCACCCTCACCGCCGGAGCCGGCGGTACCACCGTTGCCGCCTTGGCCGCCGTTTCCGCCATTGCCGTTGACTCCCACCGTGGCATTGGCGCCGGTGCCGGCGTTGCCGCCGGTGCCGCCTGCGCCACCCTGCCCGCCCTCGCCACCCTGGCCGCCAGCCTGACCGGCGCCGTCGTTGGTGGACAGCACGCCCTGCTGACCGATGTAGCCGACCCCACCCTGGCCGCCCTGGCCGCCCTGGCCGGCGTCGCCACCGTTGCCGGCGGTGCCCGGCGCGCCCGCGTCGAGACTGGACTGGTCGCCGGTCCAGTTGCCACCGGCGCCGCCGTTGCCTCCGGCCCCGCCCGCGCCGCCCTTTCCGCCGGCGGCAATGGAACTGCCCTCCCCGCCGGCACCGCCCTTGCCGCCGCTGCCGCCGGTACCGCCGTTGCCGGCCGCCCAGCCACCGGACCCGCCGGCACCGCCGGCACCCCCGGAACCACCGTTGCCGCCGTCACCGCCGACGCCGGCGTCGAAGGCCGCGCTACCGCCCAACCCGCCGTTGCCACCGGCCAGCCCGGTCCGAGCACCGTCGGACATGAGGGTGGCGGCCTGCCCGGCGAAGCCACCCTGAGCAACTGGCGTCTGGTTGAAGCCGTTGCCGCCGTCGCCCCCGTTGCCGCCCAGCAGTCCCTTAACGCCGTCGGCGCCGTCGGATCCGGCCACGCCGGTGCCGGCCAGCCCGCCGGTCCCGGCGGCACCCCCGAGGCCGCCGGCGCCGGCCACACCGGCATTGGCACCGGCGCCCCCGTTACCGCCGTCGACGTGGCCGGCGGTGCCGTGGGCGGCATCGCCGCCATTGCCACCGGAACCGGCGTCACCGCCGAGGCCGCCGATGCCACCGTCACCGTTGGCCCCGGCGCTGCCGGAACCGCCCGCGGCCACACCGCCACCGGCACCACCGGCACCACCGTTGCCGCCCTGGCCGCCGTTGCCGCCGAGTGCGGCGTCACCGCCGTTGGCGCCACCGGCGGCATGAGCGTCGGTCGCCGCGTCGTAGCCGTCGCCGCCGAGCCCGCCGCGACCGCCGGCGCCACCGACACCTCCGGCGCCGCCTTCGCCGCCGTCACCGGCGATCGATCCGCCCAGCCCGCCGTTGCCGCCGGCCCCGCCGTTGCTGCCGGCGCCGCCGACCTCACCAGCGGTGCTGAGCTGCCCGGCCGATGTCGCTGCTGTGCCGTCGTCGCCCTGGTCGCCGGCTGCTCCGGCGCCGCCGGCGCCACCGTTTCCGCCGTTGCCGTAGCTGCCGCCGTTGCCGCCGGCACCACCGTTTCCGCCGTCGAGGGCGGAAGCGGTCGATGTCCAGCCCGCTCCGCCATCACCCCCGTCACCACCGCTGGTGGCCGTCCGGCCGGCGGCTGCCAGCCCGGTCGCGCCCAGCCCGCCGGCACCGGCCTTGCCGACCTCACCGCCGTTGCCGCCGGCACCACCGTCGGCGTGGTCGGCGGTACCGGCGGCTCCTGCGCCGCCATCCCCGGCGGCACCGGAGTTGCCACCGGACCCGCCGTTGCCGTCGGCCCCAGCCAGGCCCGCACTGCCGAAGTGCGCGCCACCGCCACCGGCGCCGGCTTGGCCGCCGGCGCCACCGACGCCGCCGTTACCGCCGTCGCCACCATCGCCGCCGGCACCAGTCGCATGAGCAGCGAAGTCACCGGTAGCGCCCAGGCCACCGACGCCGCCGTTGCCGCCGGTAGCGCCGTTGCCAGCACTGCCGCCGCGGCCACCGTCACCGAACAGCAGCGACGAACTGGAGCCTCCCGCGCCGCCGTTGCCGCCGGAGCCGCCACCGCCGCCCACGCCGCCCAGCCCGCCGGTACCACCGCCCACCGACCAGATGCCCTGGGCGCCGGCGACTCCCGCGGTGCCCAGGCCGCCGTCACCGCCGAGCCCCCCGGCGCCACCGCTGCCGAATAGCCAGCCCATTCCGGCGCCACCGGCGCCGCCGTTGCCTCCGGTGAATCCCGCGCCCCCGTCGCCGCCGGCGCCACCGCTGCCGCCGACACCCATGAACGACCCACCGTCGCCGCCGGCGCCCCCGACGAAGCCGCCGCCGCTGGCGCCGCCCGCCCCACCGTTACCGAGGAAGCCTGCGACGCCCCCGGCGCCGCCGGCGGTGCCGTCGGCACTGCCGTCGTAGCCGGCACCACCGTCACCGAAGAGCCAGCCGCCGGCCCCGCCGTCCGGGTTGGCCGCGTCGCCGGCGGCGCCGTTGCCGATCGCGAAGGAACCCAGCAGACCGTTGATCGCGGTGTCGACCTGGATGCCGAACGGGCTGTTGATCCAGTCCTGCAGCCCGGCATACAGCGGGGTGTAGATCCACTGGTCGAACAGCGCGGTCCAGTCGGTCGGTGAACCCGAGGCCAGGCCGGGCAGCTGGTCGTCCCAGGCCGCCGGGTTGAACCAGTCCTGCAGGTCATAGGCGCCGGCTGGTGCGCCTGGGTCGACATCGGACAGCGGCGCGGCCCCGAACAGGTCGGTCAGCCAGCTGAAATCCAGGTCCGCGTGCGCCGGCGGTGCGCTGGCCAGTGGTGCCATACCCAACGCGAGGAATGCCCCGACAGCGGTTCCGGCACCCAGTGCGCGGCGATGCTGACGCTTTCCTGTGCGAAGTGCGACCAGCTGTCCCGTGCCACGGCGCCCACCAGACATCGAGAGTCTCCTATCCAGACCCCCAGTCCGGTTTTTTGATTCACTTATTCCTCGCCCAGGCGCGAGTCTATGTTTTTGGAGCAGAATTTCCAAAAGAAATTTGAGAAAGCGCTCATGTTCTTTTCATCTTGGTGGAGCTGTCGCTGATCGAGCAGCCCGGTTCGCTGCATCACGCGACTACTCCACTAGCAGGGTGGTACGCCCGGAGTGCAACCCGTCGCACCGGAAGCGCCCTTCGCGCCTCCCTGCCCGACACCACCTGATCCGCCCGCGGTGCCACCGCCCCCGGTACCGGCGGCGCCACCGGAACCCGCGGTGCCCGCCGCGCCACCGTTCCCGCCGCCGCCTCCGGTGCCCCCTTTGCCTTGCGAATCCAGGCCCAGCAGGTCCCCGGCCAAAGACTGCCCACGGCCGCCATTGCCGCCGCCGCCGCCCGTGCCGCCGACGCCGCCGGTGCCGGCGGTACCCCCGACACCGCCGTTGCCGGCGCTGCCCGCCGCCCCATTCGTCGCCGTGCCCGCGGCCCCGCCCTGCCCGCCTGCTCCGCCAAGCCCGCCGGTGCCGCCCAACCCGCCGGTGCCTCCAATACCGCCGTCACCGCCCCGCGTGGTGCTGGCGGCCAAAACGTTGGCGGCTTGTCCGCCGACGCCGCCGGTGCCGCCCACCAGGCCTGCGGCGCCGGTACCGCCCTTCCCACCGGCACCGCCGAGACCGCCGGCGCCGCCGTCGCCCGAGATCGAACCGCCGGCACCTCCGGCACCGCCGGCACCGCCGACGCCGCCGATGCCCCCGGTGGCGCCGATACCGCCGTTGCCGCCTTGTCCACCGTTTCCGCCGATGGCGCTCGCGATACCCACGCCGACGGTGGCGGCGCCGCCTGTCCCCCCTACCCCGCCGGGCGCGCCGGTTCCGGTCGGCGCGCCCGCGGCGCCGGGGCTGCCGTTGCCGCCAATGCCGCCGTTGCCCCCGCGGTACTCGCCCACGGCGATCACGCCGGTGGAGCTGCCGCCAGTGCCGCCCGTCCCACCGGTCTGGACGCTCGTGGTGCTGCCATTGGTACCGGCACCACCGGTGCCGGCGGGGGTGAATACCCCTTGGGACGAGCCGGCCTTTCCTCCAGCGGCCGTTCCGGTCGGTGTCGGATTCACCCCCGTCGTTCCCTGACCCCCATTTCCGCCGGCGCCGCCCTGACCGCCGTTGCCGATATTGCCGCCGTCGCCGCCGCGGCCGCCCTGTCCTCCGGCGGCACCGCCGATGGGCTGGTTATAGCCGCGTCCGCCGTTGCCGCCGTCGCCGCTGTGCCCGCTCGGCAGCCCGCCGGCGGCGCCGGCGGTCCCGGCAGTGCCTCCGCCTCCCGCGGTGCCGCCGGCCGCACCGCCGTTACCGCCGCCACCACCGGTCCCGACGTCACCGCCACGACCGCCCGCCCCGCCGATGCCGCTGTTGGCCCCAGTGGTGTTGTCAGCACCGGTCCCGCCGTTGCCACCCGCACCGGCGAGGCCCCCGGTACCGCCGGCACCGCCGTTTCCGTTGACGCCGACTGCGCCGGTGGCGAGATTGGTGCCGGCATCACCGCCGCGGCCGCCGGCACCGCCCTGGCCACCGACACCGCCGTTGGTCCCATTACCGCCGACACCGTTGTTGGCGCTCAGCACCCCGGCGGCACCGGCCGCTCCCACGCCGCCGGCGCCGCCCTTGCCGCCGGCACCGCCCTGGCCTCCGGCGCCGATGCCGCCGGCACAGTTGGCGCCGGGCAGATCCAGGCAGTTCCCGCCCGCCCCGCCGGCGCCGCCGTTGCCGCCGCGGCCGCCGGTGCCCGCGGCCCCGGTCAGGCTGCCCGCCCCACCGGTCCCGCCGGCTCCGCCGTCGCCGCCCTTGCCACCGGCTCCGCCCTGATACCCGCCGCTTCCGCCGAGGCCCCCGGCCCCGCCGTTGCCGCCGTCGCCCCCGGCTCCGCCGACCCCGTTGAGCGCGGCGGCGTTGCCGCCGAGGCCACCGGCGCCCCCGGTCGCGGCGCCACCCGAGGCCAGAACGGCGAACCTGGCCACCGAACCCGTCCCCGAATAGTCGTAGCCGCGTCCACCGATACCGCCGTTGCCGCCACCGGTGGCCATCTGCCCGTCGGCACCGGCCGTACCGGCACTACCGCTGCCGGCCAGCCCGCCGCTGCCCGCCGCTCCGGCGGCGCCGCCGGCTCCGACCGCGCCGGGGTCGGCGCCGTCGCCGCCGTTGCCGCCCGCGGTGTGCGCCGCGGTGCCGGCGCCGCCGTTACCGCCGTTGCCCCCGGAACCGGAATTCCCACCGGCTCCGCCGTTTCCGCCATCGCCGTTGGCGCCGGCCAGCCCGTGGGCGGCCGCCCCGCCGTCGCCGCCCCGGCCACCGGACCCGCCGTCACCGCCGGCCCCGCCCAGCCCGGCATTGCCGCCGTTGCCGCCGAATACCCCGTCGCCGCCGTCTGCGCCGACACCGCCGACACCGCCCCGGCCACCGTCACCGCCGCGGCCGCCGGCGCCACCATTGCCCGCGATCGCGCCCCCGGCCCCGCCGGCGCCGCCATCACCGCCGGCACCCCCGGCCTGACCGGCCTGTCCTGCCGCGCCGTCGGCGCCGCCGGTCACGGTGGGTTCGGCATCGGCTCCGTCCGCGCCCCCAGCGCCGTTACCGCCGTTCCCGCCGGCGCCGCCGTCGCCGTGATCGCCGCCGGCACCGCCGGCGCCCCCGTTGCCTCCGGTCGCGCCGTCCACGCCGGCGTCCATGCCGTTGCCGCCGGCGCCGCCGTTACCGCTGATCCCGTCGACCGCATCGCCGGTCGCCCCGCCGGACCCAGTTGCCCCGAACAGACCGGCGATACCGCCGCGCCCGCCGGCGCCGGCCAGCCCGGCATTACCGCCGGCACCGCCCGCCCAGCCATCGAGGTGCCCGTCGGCGCCGTCGGCACCGGTACCACCGCTACCCCCGGTTCCGGCCGCACCACCGGAACCGCCCCGGCCGCCGACGCCGAACACCAGCCCGCCCGCGCCGCCGCGGCCACCGGCGCCACCGTTGCCACCGTCGGCACCGTCGCCGCCGGCGGCATTGATTCCCGCCGCGCCGTCCGCCCCGGCGATTCCGGCGCCACCGTCCCCGCCGTCGCCGCCTCTGCCCAGCAGCCAGCCGCCGGCACCGCCGTCGCCGCCGGCCAAGCCGTCGCTTCCGGCGCCGCCCGCCCCGCCGTTGCCGAACATCCCGGCATCGCCGCCGTTGCCGCCGTCGTACCCGGCACCGCCGTCACCGAGCAGCCAGCCACCGGCGAACCCGTCGAGGTGATCGGCGGTACCGGCCGCGCCGTTGCCGATGGCAAAGCTGCCGAGCACCACGTTGACCGCGTCGGCGATTTGCTGGCCGGCGGCGCTGTCGAGCCACTCCGCCACCCCGGCGTGCAGCGGGGTGTAGAACCACTGGTCGAACAGGTGACTCAGGTCGACGGGGTCGAAGGCGACCGCCGGAGCCGGCTCGGGGGCCAGCAGATCGAGTAGCCAGTCGGTATCGACGACGTCGGCCCGTACCGGCGGGACGGCTGCCGGGGTCATGCCGAATGCCAGCACGGTGCCGACGGCGGTGACCGCGGCCCGGCCGCCGCGATGCTTGGCGATCACGTCGCCCCCAATCTCCCGCCTTTGGGGACAGATCAGCGAACCCTCAGATCACGTTAAGCTAACGCCTCGGAGAGGGGCCGTCAAAGAAGCCCGGGTCAGGACGTGAGCGCCTGGCGGATGTCAACGCCTTTGGCCAGCACCAGCAGCACCAGCGTGCACAGCGCGTCGTCGGTCAGGCCCGAGCCGGGAAAGTTGTAGCGCAGCAACACATCTGCGGTCTTGGTGGTGCCCTTCTCGACCACCGTGACGGTCCCCAGTTGGCTGAGCCGCGCCTGCTCGGCCGCCCGCTCGCGAAGTTTCTTGGTCAGCGCCAGATCCCAGCCCAAGATCTGGGTCAGCGACACCAGCTCCAGCTCGTCGGTGATCGGCACCACCCGCAACGAGGCCAGGGTGCCCTCGTGGTGGACAGTCAACGCGCCGTCGGGCTCGGCATCGGTGGTCAGCACGGTGGCCAGCACCGTGGCGAGGCGGTCGGCCAGCCCTGTCATCACGCCGTCCCGAATCGGCGCTGGCGTGAGGCGTACTGTTCGCACGCCTCCCACAAGTCGCGGCGGTCGTAGTCCGGCCACAGTTTCTCTTGGAAGATGTACTCCGCGTAAGCGGCCTGCCACAGCATGAAGTTGGACGACCGCTGCTCCCCGGAGGTGCGGATCAACAGGTCGACATCAGGCATGTCCGGCCGGTGCAGATGCCGGGCGACGGTGGCCTCGGTGATCCGGTTCGGCTTGAGCTTGCCCGCAACGGCTTCGGCGGCGATCGCCTGCGCGGCTTCGGCGATCTCGGTGCGCCCCCCGTAGTTGACGCAGTAGTTGATGGTGATGACGTCGTTGCCGACGGTCATGTCCTCGGCGATCTCGAATTCCTTGATGACGCTGCGCCACATCTTCGGCCGCGAACCAACCCAGCGCATCCGCACCCCCATCGCGTTGAGGTTCTCCCGGCGGCGGCGCACCACCTCACGGTTGAACCCCATCAGGAAGCGCACCTCTTCGGTGGAGCGCTTCCAGTTCTCCGTGGAGAACGCATACACCGTCAGCCACTTGACGCCGAGTTCGATTGCGCCGCAGGTGATGTCGATCAGCACCGCCTCGCCCATCTTGTGCCCCTCGGTGCGGCTCAGCCCGCGTTGAGTGGCCCAGCGGCCGTTGCCGTCCATCACCACCGCGACGTGGTTGGGCAGCGCCTCGGCCGGGATCTGCGGGGCCACCGCCTTGGAGGTGTGCTGCGGCGGACGGCACGGCCCACCTCCCGGCGGCGCCGGCAACGCCGGAAAGACCACCGGCCAGGTGGACTTGTCCGGGAACACCGGATAGTCGTCGGGGGCCGCGGGAAGCTGCGGGAACGCAGCCTTGCGCCCAGCCCGATTCAACACCATCTGCCCTATCCTGCCCGACCGGTACCGCGCCGCCCGCGGCGATCACGTATTCGCCGCGGCGGCTTACCTGTCAGCGCGACGATCAGGAATCGGCACTGAGGTCCATCGCGACGAAGTCCAGCCGCCACAGCGACTGGAACAGCCTGCGCCCGAACTTCTCCAGGTCCGCCGCGCTCGCCCGCACCGAACCGCCGGCCTGCGCCAGGTTCGCCGCGATCTCCCGGATGCTGCGGCGGCCGTCGATGCTCTGGACGAACGGCAGCTGGGTGGCGTTGAGCGGCATTCGCCAGCCCGGCCGGAAGATCTCGTTGCCGTTGAGGCCGCACTTGAAGCGGTACAGCGGCACGTAGTCGAGGCTGTCGGCCGTGGCGAAGTCGATCACGTAGCTGTTCTTGGGACGCTCGGGGCGGGTGGCAATGAAGAAGTGCCGCGCGTTGAGGGTGTGGATGCGCTCCATCACCGACCAGATCTTGGCCTCCGGCAGCGCATTCACCTTCTCGTAGAAGCCACCGCCCGGCGCGGCCACATCGTGGGCGTAGTACGGCGCCTTGAGCAGCCAGCCCTGGAAGTCGAGTCCGGCCGAATTGGCCAGGTCGATGCAGCCGTCGACGTCGTAGCTCTTGGCCCGACCGTGCAGGAAGGTGTCCACCAGACCCGAATCGGAGGCCAGGTCGCCGGCGATCTTGAGGTACGGCTGGACGGGATGGTCCTGCGACAGCATCCGGATGGCCTGGCGAACGGTCTGGATCGACTCGTCGCTCTGTTCCAACCCGAGGTCCTGGAAGACGCCCTCGAGGATCTCGATGCCGATCCGGCCATAGCGCGCGTAGAGCATGATGCCGGCGACGCCGTCGGGTCGCAGGCAGTCCGCCACCGCCTTCATGCCCACCTTCGGGTCGGCCATGTGGTGCAGCACCCCGGTGGAGACCGCCAGGTCGAAGTCCTGGCCCAGCGTGGACAGCTCCTCGATCGGCAGCTGGTGGAGCTCCAGATTCCACAACCCGTGCTTGTCCTTGAGGTACTGCTGATGCCCCAGCGACGACGCGCTGATGTCGACGGCCACCACCCGGGCCTTGGGGTTGTTGTAGGCGAAGACCGCCGCCTGGTTGGTGCCGCAGCCCGCGATCAAGATGTCGAGGTCGGGCCGGTAGTCCCGGTCCGGCCACAGCACCCGGTGCGCATGGCTCGGGTCGAACCACTCCCAGTTGCCGGCCGACCACGCCTGCAGGTCGTGGATCGGCGGCGGGTACGTCCACCGCTCGTACTGACGGGAGACGACGTCGGCGCGTGGGTTCTCGGTCACTTCGTTGTGGCTCCTTGTTGCGTTGCCCCCGGCGATCGAATCAGACTCTAGCGGGGGTTATTCGGGCCGGCGCGACGGGTGCGGCTCACATCGGAGCGGCGTGCCAGACGCGTCGGTTGATTCTGTTTTGCGATCTCAGCGGGCGTGTCCGGGGTGGCCGGGTTGGCCCGGCTGACCGGGCTGGCCGGGAGTTCCGCCCGGTCCGGCGGCACCGCCCGCGCCACCGGCACCGCCCGCGCCGGGTTTGCCGCCGACACCACCGGCGCCCCCGGCACCGCCGTGTCCGCCGGCGCCGCCCTTGCCACCGTCGCCGCCCTTGCCACCCTGACCGCCTTGGCCGCCCTTACCACCCTGGCCGCCCTTGCCACCTTGGCCGCCCTTGCCACCCTGACCGCCCTTGCCGGCAGCACCCGGGGCGCCGTCAGCACCGTCGGCCCCGTCAGCGCCGTCGGCTCCATCAGCGCCGGGGGCATGCGCCGGCAGTGGGGCCATGATCCCGACACCGGGGACGGCTCCGATGCCCGCCTGCGCGACCGGGACGACCACCGGGACCATTCCCGCGACCAGCAGGGCGCCCGCCGCGGCGCCGAGCCCGGCCACGTAACGCGGCGCAGTGTAGTGCGCCCAGCGCCCCCACCCGGTGTCGTGAATCATTCGGCCTGCCTTCCACATTGAGCGTTCGGATCGTGAAGTCGCATCAGCCTACCGCCGACGCGTGGGCGGTCCACCGAAACGGACACAAATGCCAGGTCGGTCGGGGTGAGTCAGCCGTCGCTGCCGGCCGCCTTGGCGTCCGTATCCGCCGCGGCGCCCTGTCCCGCTGCCCGCTGAACCCGCTCCACCAGGGGCAATGTTCGCAGCCGGCGCTCCAGGTGCCACTGCAGATGGGCGGCCACCAATCCGCTGGCGTGGCTGCGGTGCGCCGAGGTCGAAGCCTGTGCGGCCTCCCAGTCCCCGTCGTGCAGCGCCGACATCAGGTCCAGCACCCCCAACGGCGGGGTGGTCGCGCCGGCCGGGCGGCAGTGGCCGCAGACGCTGCCGCCGGCAGCGACGTGAAAGGCCCGGTGCGGGCCGGGGGTGGCGCAACGGGCGCACTCGGTCAGCGCCGGCGCCCACCCGGCCACCGACATCGCCCGTAACAGGTAGGCGTCCAACACCAATTCGCGGGGGCGGCTGCCGTCGGCCACCGCCCGCAGCGCACCGACCGTGAGCCGGTGCAGCGCCGTCGCCGGAGCCCGCTCGGCGCCGGCGAGGCGTTCGGCGGTCTCCAGCATCACGCAGGCACAGGTGTAGCGGCCGTAGTCGCTGACGATGTTGCCGGCGAACGAGTCCACCGACACCACCTGGGTGACGATGTCGAGGTTGCGGCCCGGATGCAGCTGCACGTCGATGTGGGCGAACGGCTCCAGCCGGGCGCCGAACTTACTGCGGGTACGGCGCACTCCCTTGGCCACCGCGCGGACCAGCCCGTGGTCGCGGGTGAGCAAAGTGACGATCCGGTCGGCTTCGCCGAGCTTGTGCTGGCGCAGCACCACCGCCCGGTCCCGGTACAGCCGCATCGCACCAGTTTCGCATCACCACAGGGACGTTTCGAGGACGGTCACCGGCGTGGCACGCCGGATACTCTCGTCACCGATGACCCACCCGCCCGCGGCGCCCGGCACCCGCTTTCCCACTCTCACCGAGCAGCTCTACCAGCTGGCCAGCGGCGAGGTGACCTCGGTCGACCTGGTCCGCCGCTCGCTGCACGCCATCGACAACAGCCAGTCCACGCTGAACGCCTTCCGGGTGGTGTTCACCGAGTCGGCGCTGCGCAGTGCCGCCGACGCCGACCGGCGCCGGGCTGCCGGCCACCGCGCCCCGCTGCTGGGCGTCCCGATCGCGGTCAAAGACGACACCGACATCGCCGGCGTGCCAACCTCGTTCGGCACGATCGGCTACGTCGAACCCGCCAGCGGCGACGCCGAGGTGGTGCGGCGGCTCAAAGCCGCCGGCGCGGTGATCGTCGGCAAGACCAACACCTGCGAGCTGGGCCAGTGGCCGTTCACCAGCGGCCCCGGGTTCGGCCACACCCGCAATCCCTGGTCGCGCCGGCACACCCCGGGCGGCTCGTCGGGGGGCAGCGCCGCCGCGGTCGCCGCCGGCCTGGTCGCCGCGGCGATCGGATCCGACACCGCCGGCAGTGTGCGTATCCCCGCCGCATGGACACATCTGGTGGGCATCAAACCGCAACGCGGCCGCATCTCCACCTGGCCGCTGCCCGAGGCGTTCAACGGCCTCACCGTCAACGGGGTGCTGGCCCGCACGGTGGCGGACGCGGCGCTGGTGCTGGACGCGGCCGCCGGCAACGCCGAGGGCGATCGGCACAAACCGCCGCCGGTCACCGTCTCCGATTACGTGGGAAGCGCGCCGGGCCAATTGCGGATCGCGCTGTCGACCCGGTTTCCTTATACCGGGTTCCCGGCCCGGTTGCACCCGCAGATCGGCGCCGCCCTGGAGCACGTCGCCGGACAGCTGCGGTTACTGGGGCACGTCGTGCTGCGGGGCAACCCCGACTACGGGGTGCGGCTGTCGTGGAACTTTTTGTCCCGCTCCACTTCGGGTGTGTTGGCCGCGGCGAGCAACCTCGGCGGCGGCGTCACGCTGGACCCGCGGACGCTGGCCAATATGCGCACCGGCCGACTGCTGTCGCAGGCCGTACTACGCAAGGCCCGCTCCCACGAGTCGAAGGACCAGCGCCGGGTGGGGTCGATCTTCCGCATCGTCGACGTGGTGCTGGCGCCGACCACCGCCCAACCTGCGCCGCTGGTGCAGGCCTTCGACGACCTGAACGCCCTGGAGACCGACCGCGCTATCGTCGCGGCCTGCCCGGTGACCTGGCCGTGGAACCTGCTGGGATGGCCGTCGATCAACGTGCCGGCCGGGTTCACCTCCGAAGGACTGCCGATCGGGGTGCAATTGATGGGACCGGCCCACAGCGACGGTCTGCTGGTTTCGCTGGCCGCGGAGTTGGAGGGCATCGGCGGCTGGGCGGCGCGACAACCCACGCCGTGGTGGCGCACCGAGCCCGATTCCTGCCGGTAACGCACCGAAAAGCCCGTCACCTTTGTCTTCTGCGTGGTATTCGACTCTCCGCTAAGCTGACACGGTCGTTTTGGACTTCGTAAATCACGTAACAGTCCAACAGGTGAAAGGCGTCTTCGAAATGGCCTCTCTGTCGTTGACCAGGATCGCTGTCGCAGCCGGCAGTCTGGCTTTGTCGCTGTCCGCCGGAGCCGGGTTGGCTTCCGCGAGCCCGGACCTCGGCCCGATCATCAACACGACCTGCAGCTACTCGCAGGTGGTGGCTGCCCTCAATGCGGAGAACCCCGCAGCGGCCGCGGAGTTCAACGCGTCCGGCAACGCCAGTGGCATGTTGCAGATGTTCCTGAACTCGCCTCCTGCCAAGCGGCAGCAGTACGCCACCATGATCCAGAGCATGCCCGAGGCGCAGCCGTACATCGGCACCATCACCTCGGTCGCCGGTTCCTGCAACAACTACTGAGCGGATCGTCGCCGTGGGCCTGCGTGACAAGGTCCTGATCAGCGCCGCCGAGCTCGCTGAGCTGCTGCGGGCCGGTGATCCCGTGACCGTCCTGGACGTCCGCTGGAGCCTGGAGGTTCCCGACGGGCATCCCGCCTACCTGCAGAGTCACATCCCGGGTGCGGTATACGTCTCGCTCGAGGACGAGCTGTCCGACCACGACGTCTCGGACCGCGGTCGGCATCCACTGCCGACCGGCCGCAATCTGGAAGCCGCCGCCCGCCGGTGGGGGGTGCGGCGCACCAAGCCGGTGGTGGTCTACGACGACTGGAACCGCGCCGCATCCGGGCGCCTGTGGTGGCTGCTGACCACCTCCGGCCTGCGCGACGTGCGCATTCTCGACGGGGGCCTGGCGGCTTGGACGGCGGCCGGGGGCGAGCTGGAAACCGGCGACGTCAGTCCCGAACCGGGCAACGTCACCGTGTTGCCCGAAGACCTCTACGACGGCATCCGGCCCACCCTGACCGCCGATGAGGCCGGCTCCGGCGCCGTGGCATTGCTCGACGCCCGCGCCCCCGAGCGGTTCCGCGCCGACAACGAACCGGTCGATGCGGCCGCCGGCCACATCCCCGGCGCCAAGAACCTGCCGTTCACCGCCCTGCTGGCGCCCGACGGAACCTTCCTGCCCGACGATGATCTCGCCCGGCTGCTCTCCGAACGCGGCGTCGGCGCCGACGACACGGTGGGTGCGTACTGCGGTTCGGGAATCAGCGCCACGGTGATCGTGGCGGCACTGGCCGCAGCCGGCCGATCGGCCGCGCTGTTTCCGGGGTCGTGGTCGCAGTGGAGTTCGGACCCGTCCCGCCCGGTTGCCCGCGGCGACGACTGAGAACTCCGATCAGCCCAGATGGAAATCCGCCGGGTCCGGGCTGCCCAGCATGGCGTCCATCGTCGCCCGGTCGAACGGCCACAGGTCAACCGCGCCGCCCTCGGTCAGGTACCACGAGTTGCAGCCGGTGTTCCAGACCGTCGGGCCCATCGCGGTGGCGACGTCGTCGTTGAACCGCGTGGTCGCCTGTTCGGTGACCTCGACGGTGCTCAGCTCCCCTGCCCGGAACTTGTCCAGCCACTGCGCGATGTAGCGCGCGGTCAGCTCCGAGGTGTACTGCAGCGAGATCGAGCCGGTGGGTGAGTTCGGGCCCAGCACGGTGAACAGGTTGGGGAACCCGGGGATCGCGGTCATCCGGTAGGCGCGCGGCCCCTTGGCCCAGGCGTCGTCGATGTCGATCCGCTCCCGGCCGATCAGCCGCATGGGGCGCATGTAGTTGTGGGCGTGGAATCCGGTCGCCAGCACGATGATGTCGGTGTCGCGGTGGGTGCCGTCGGCGGTGCGGATGCCGCGCGGGGTGACTTCGGCGATGGCGTCGGTGATCAGCTCGGCGTTGTCGGCGCGGATCGCCCGGTAGTAGCTCCCGGAGATCACTTGGCGCTTGCACAGCGGCTGGTAGTCGGGTTGCAGTTCGGCACGTAATGCCTTGTCTCGCACCTGCAGTCGCAGGCACGCCCGGGCATAGGACTGCACCACCCGGCGCCGCCACGACTCCCGGGTGGTGACATCGGTCAACAGCGCCGACCCGCCCAACGCCAGCAACCGGTAGAGCGCCCGGTGCATCTTGGGCAACCGCGCCAGCACCGCAGCCGCACCCGGCAGCTGCCGCAGCGCCGTGGGCGCCCACAGGATCCACTGCGCCGACCGCACGTAGTGGTCGATCGACGCGGCGTCGGGCTGCAGTGCGGATACCACCTGCACACCGGTCGACCCGGTACCGATCACCGCGACCCGCTTTCCGGCGGTGTCGAGATCGTCGTCCCAGCGCGCGGTGTGCACCACCGGCCCGGCGAAGTCCGCCAGGCCGGGAATGTCAGGGGTGAACGGGTGGTGCAGCACGCCGGTCGCACAGATCACGAAGTCGGCGGTCAACTCCTCACCGGTGGCGGTGGTGAGGGTCCAATGCCGGTGCTCATCCCACTGCGCGGCGGTCACCTCGGTGTCGAGCCGGATCAGCGGGGCCAGTCCGAGCCGATCGACGACATCGCGGTGGTAGCGCTGGATCGTCGCGCCGGTTGCCCAGGTGTCGCGCCAGTCGGGCTTCGGCGCGAACCCGAACTGGTAGGCCTGCGACGGAACATCGCAGCGCAGTCCCGGATAGTGATTCCAGTACCAGACGCCGCCGACATCGGAACCCTTCTCCAGCACGCTGACGTCGGTGAAACCGCGCTCCCGCAGGACATAGGCGGTGGTGATACCGGCTATGCCCGCGCCGATCACGATCACTCGGGGCTCGCGTGCGGTCATGATGCCGGCTGGTCGGTATCGGCGCGATGAGCCAGGGCCTGCCGGTTCACCCGCTCGATGTAGGCGCTGCGCGCCGTGGTGTCGAGGGAGGTCAGCGCCCGTCGATCGTCGAGCAGTCGCCGGGCCAGATTCTGCAGCCGCTCCGGCACGAACGCCGTCGCCGACCAGGCCGGGGCCAGCCACCGGGGCACCGACCGGCGCGCGGCGCGTGACCCGAGCACGGCAAGGATCGCCGCCGCCACGTCGTCCGGGTCGACCGTGGGCATACCGCGGCCCAGCGGCGCTCCGGAGGTCAACTCGGTGCGCACCGCCGAGGGCAGCACAGCCGACACCGCGACCCCGGTGCCGGCGTACTCGCGCCGCGCGGCCAGCGACGCCCCCACGACAGCGAACTTGCTCGCGTTGTAGGTGACCATGCCGGGCAGCGGAATCATGCCGGCCATCGAGGCGACGTTGACGACGTGACCGTGGCCCCGTCGGGCCATCCCGGGCAGCACGGCCTGCATCCCATTGAGCACGCCGCGAACGTTGACGTCCAGAATCAGATCCCTGACCTGCTCTGTCTCGTCCTGCAGCGCCCCCAGCGGCATCACCCCGGCGTTGTTGACCAGGATGTCCAGCGGGCCCCCGACAGCGGAGTCCCGCTCGATGCCCTCCAGTATCTGCCGCCAGGACGCCACGCTGGTCACGTCCAGCGGGCCGGCACTGACACCGAGCTGGTCAGCGGTACGGCGGCAGGCGTCCTCGTCGACGTCACCGATCCACACCCGCGCGCCGCGGGCGGCGAACAGTGCCGCGGTGGCCGCCCCGATCCCGCGGGCGCCGCCGGTGATCAGTACCCGCAGATCCCGCACCGACGACGTGGGCATGGGCTAGCTGCGCAGCGCCGACACCGCATCGACCAGCAGCTGGCGGGCCCGGTCGGCATCGACCATCGCCAGCGGCTGCCCGCGCACCGGCTGCGGGTTCGCGGTGACCTGCACCAGCGCGGTGCCGAGGTAGGCGGTGAAGGTGTAGGACTCACGGGACTGCTGTTGGCCGTCCTTGCCGGTGATCTCGATCTCCGAGTGCGAACCCGTCGTCTGGGCGCGGTCGATGTGTGGAGCGTCCGTCTCGTCCAGGTAGCCCGTGAGCTTGCCGGCCTGGAACGAGACGTGCTTGCACTTCTCGGCGGCCGCGGCGTCGAACGGCAGGTCCTGGTCGGCTTGCATGGCGATCGCGACGAACTGGTTGCCGTTGCCGACGACCGACACCATCGACATCTTGCCCCGGATGCCCTTGGGCGGCCGACCGCTGCTGGCCGCGTAGTCGGCGCAGTCGGACGGGTCGAAGGTCACCCCGGGCGGCATCTTCTGCGGCCCGAGGATCTTGGGATCGATTTCGTTGGGACCCTTGGTCTGCGTCTTGAAGTCCGAGCCGAACGTCGACTCGACGTTGAACAGCTTGGTGGTATCGAACGGCTTGTGGGATCCCCCGCAACCGGTCAGTGCTTGCGCGCACATGATCAGGGCAACAGAGGAGACAACCAAAGACTTGGGTTCCAGCACCCCTGGAATGTACCCAATGGCTGTCTGCGGCGCTGGGCGGCACACCCCTATTAGAAACCCAGCCGGCCCAGCTGCTTGGGGTCGCGCTGCCAGTTCTTGGCCACCTTGACCCGCAGGTCGAGAAACACTTTGGTGCCCAAGAGTTTTTCGATCTGGGTGCGCGCGGCGGTGCCCACCTCGCGCAGCCGGGCGCCGCCTCGGCCGATCACGATGCCCTTCTGACTGTCCCGTTCGACGTAGAGCAGCGCGTACACCTCGATCAGATCGTCACGGTCCTCGCGCTGGCGCACCTCCTCGATCACCACCGCCAGGGAATGCGGCAGTTCGTCGCGCACTCCTTCCAGGGCGGCTTCGCGGATGAACTCGGCCATCAGGGTCTCTTCGGGCTCGTCGGTCAACTCACCGTCGGGGTAGAAGGCCGGGCCGACCGGCAGCGCCGCGGCCAGCACGTCGATCAGTACGTCGACCTGCTCGCCGCTGACCGCCGAGACGGGGATGATCTCGGCCTCGGGGGCCAGTTCGCCGACGGCGACGAGTTGCGCGGCGATTTTGTCGCGGCTGGTCTTGTCGATCTTGGTGACGACGACGACCAGCTTGGTTTTGGGCGCGACTGTCCGGATCTGCTCGATGATCCAACGGTCCCCCGGGCCGATCGCCTCGTCGGCGGGGATGCACAACCCGATGACGTCGACTTGCGAGTAGGTGTCTTTGACCAACTCGTTGAGCCGCTTGCCCAGCAACGTGCGTGGGCGGTGCAGGCCCGGGGTGTCGACCAGGATGATCTGAAAGTCCTCCCGGTGCACGATGCCGCGAATGGTGTGCCGGGTGGTCTGCGGCCGGTTGGAGGTGATCGCCACCTTCTGGCCGACCAGGGCGTTGGTCAAGGTGGACTTGCCGGTGTTGGGCCGGCCGACGAAACACACAAAGCCCGAATGGAACTCGGTGTCACTGCTCACTTACGGTCTCCTCACCGGCGGGTTGCGCCGGACTGATCAGAACGGTGCTGATCCGCACCCGCCCCCGACTGTCGCGGCTGCCCTCGGCGTGCAGTCGCAGCCCGTGTGAGGTTACCTCGACACCGGGCAATGGAACCCGGCCCAGCTCCAACGCCATCAGGCCGCCGACGGTGTCGACGTCGAGAGCGGAGTCGAACTGCACACCGTACAGCTCGCCCACGTCCTCGATGGGCAGCCGAGCCGAAACCCGAAATACGTTGGCGCCCAAATCCTCCACCGGGGCCACCTCGCCCTGGTCGTACTCGTCGGCGATCTCCCCGACGATCTCCTCCAACACGTCCTCGATGGTGACCAGCCCGGCTATCGCGCCGTACTCATCGACCAGCAGCGCCATGTGGTAGCGGCCGCGCTGCATGTCGTGCAGCAGCGCGTTGAGCGCCTTGGAGTCCGGCATGAACACCGCCGGGCGCATCACCTGCGCGACCGTGGTGTCCCGCCCACCGTTCGTCGAGTAATAAGTTTGTTGGACAAGGTCTTTCAGGTAAACGACACCGAGGATGTCGTCGACGTTCTCGCCCACCACCGGGATGCGGGAGTGGCCGCTGCGCACCGCCAGCGACGTCGCCTGGCCCGCGGATTTGCCGCTTTCGATCCACACCATCTCGGTGCGCGGCACCATCACTTCGCGGGCCGGGGTGTCGGCGAGTTCGAAGACCGACTGGATCATGCGCCGTTCGTCAGCGGCAACCACTCCGCGCTGCTGCGCCAGGTCGACCACCTCGCGCAACTCGACCTCCGAGGAGAACGGCCCGTTACGGAAGCCCCGCCCGGGCGTCAGCGCGTTGCCCAGCACCACCAGCAGCCGGCTGATCGGGGTGAGCAACACCGAAAGCACGTGCAGCGGAAGCGCGGACGCCAACGCGATCGAATAGGCGTTCTGCCGGCCCAGGGTGCGAGGCCCCACGCCGATCACCACGAAGCTGACCACCACCATGACCGCGGCGGCGGCGAACAGTCCCCAGTCCAGGCCGAGCACCGCGTGCAACAGGAACACCAGCAGCGCGGTGGCGGTGATTTCGCAGGTGATGCGCAGCAACACCACCAGGTTGATGTAGCGGGGCCGTTCGGCCATCAGCGTGGCCAGCCACACCGCGCCGGGACGTTTCGCCCGGACCAGTTCATCGACGCGGGCCGGCGAGACGGTGTTCATCGCGGCGTCGATCGCCGCGAACAGTCCACCCAGACCGATCAGCGCGATCACGCTGACTAACAGCGGTGTTCCGGTCACAGTTCGTCGAAGTACCGGGACTTGTCGAGCAGCCGGCGGTCTTTCTCGGTCTGGGTCTCCGCCCGGTAGCTCTCTACCTGGTCGGCGACCCATTCCTCGAGCAGCCGGCGCTGCAGGGCGAACATCTCTTTTTCCTCGTCCGGCTCGGCGTGGTCGTAGCCCAGCAGATGCAGTACGCCGTGCACGGTAAGCAGTGCCAGTTCCTGGCCGAGCGAATGGCCTGCGGCCGCGGCCTGTTCGGCGGCGAACTCCGGGCACAGTGCGATGTCGCCGAGCATCGACGGGCCGGGCTCGGGCGCATCCGGGCGGCCGCCGGGCTCCAGCTCGTCCATCGGGAAGCTCATCACGTCGGTGGGCCCGGGCAGGTCCATCCAGCGCATGTGCAGGTCGGCCATCGCGGCGGTGTCCAGCAGCACCATCGACAGCTCGGCGCCGGGGTTGACGTCCATCTTGGCCAGCACGAACTTGGCGACGCTGACCAGCTCGACCTCGGAGACGTCCAAGCCGGACTCGTTGGAGACCTCGATGCTCACCGGCGCGACCTACCCCCCGACGCGCGCCTGGCCGCCCGGTTCATCGTCAGACCCGGCCCGTTGCTGTCGGCTTCGTGGCGGGAGTAGGCGTCGACGATCTCGGAGACCAGCCGGTGCCGCACGACATCGACGCTGCTCAGCTCGGCGACGCAGATGTCGTCGACGTCGTCGAGGATGTCCACGGCGGCCCGCAGACCCGACCTCGCACCACCGGGCAGATCGATCTGGGTGACATCGCCGGTGACCACCATCTTGGAGCCGAACCCCAATCGGGTCAGAAACATCTTCATCTGCTCGGCGGTGGTGTTCTGCGCCTCGTCGAGGATGATGAAGGCGCTGTTGAGGCTGCGGCCGCGCATGTAGGCCAGCGGCGCCACCTCGATCACCCCGGAGTTCATCAGCTTGGGAATCAGCTCCGGGTCCATCATGTCGTAGAGCGCGTCATAGAGCGGGCGCAGATACGGGTCGATCTTCTCGCTCAGCGTTCCGGGCAGAAACCCAAGGCTCTCACCGGCTTCCACCGCCGGCCGGGTCAAGATGATGCGGGTGACCTGCTTGCTCTGCAGCGCACTGACCGCCTTGGCCATCGCCAGATAGGTCTTTCCGGTGCCGGCCGGACCGATGCCGAACACGATGGTGTGGGCGTCGATCGCGTCGACATAGCGCTTCTGGTTGAGCGTCTTGGGCCGGATCGTCTTACCCCGCCGGGACAGGATGTCCAGGCTCAGCACCTCGGCCGGTGACTCGTTGCCGGCGCCCACCAGCATGCCGACGCTGTGCCGCACGGTTTCCGGGGTCAGGGCCTGGCCGCGGGCCACGATCGCTACCAGTTCGGAGACCACCCGCTCGGCCAGGGCGACATCGGCCGGCTCGCCGGAGAAGGTGACGGCGTTGCCGCGCACATGCAGATCGGCGGCGAGCAGGCGTTCCAGCGCGCGCAGGTTCTCATCGGCGGAACCCAGCAGACCCACGACCAGGTCAGGTGGAATCTCGACGCTGCTGCGAACCTGCGAGGCCGGTCCGGCAGCGGGGGTATCGCGGGGCGTCACGGGGTTTCCGATACCTGCTTTCTTGGTTTTCGCGGGTTAGCCGCGGGTCAGACGATTGCTGCGAGTCTACCGTCGGGCACTGCCAGGCGGTGTCGGACAAGCGCCACGGCAATAACTGGATCGCGACCATATGCGCATTTGCCCGGCTATCAGCGACAAACCGCGTTGTCGCTCAGAGCCGGGCACGTCGCCAGACCCGTCGCCCCGGTGACACCTGTGGTCCCTGCGACGGCAGTGGCGATTGTGGCGGCTGGCGGCGTCATTCGCGGCAGGGTGAGCGGTTCGTTCAAGACGGGAACACCCGCGGCGCTGAAACTGCGGGTATGAGCGAGGACGCCTTCACCCCTGCCCTGGGCCGCCTGGCACCGGCCCGCTTCTTCGACTATGTGGTCGCCATGACGCGCGAGCGGCTATGGCGCGGATTGACCGTCACGCACCTGGCACCGCAGCCCGACGAGGCGATCCTCGACGTGGGCTGCGGCACCGGATCATTGGCGGTGCTCGCGGCCCGGGTGCAGCCACGGGCCCGGATCACCGGCTTGGACCCCGATCCCGAGGTCTTGGCGGTGGCCCGGCACAAGGACCCCGACGCGCAGGTTCGCTGGCTGACCGGGATGGGCGACAACCTGGTGGAGTCGGTGGGCGCGGAGTCGATGGACGCCGTGATGTCCAGCCTGGTGTTGCACCAGTGCCCAATGCCGGTAAAGCGCACCATCTTGGCGTCGATGTTCGCGGTGTTGCGACCGGGCGGCCGGCTGGTGATCGCCGACTACGGGTGGCAGCGAACGCGGCTGATGCGCACCGGGTTTCGGATCGTGCAGCTGGCCGACGGCAAAACCGACACCCAGCCCAATGCCGACGGCGTTCTGCCGGAACTGATGTCGGCCGCCGGCTTCGCTGACGTGCGAGAGGCAGAAGTAGTTCCGACCATCACCGGGTCGATCTCGATCTATATCGCCGCCAAGCGCTGATCGCTCAGGGCGCGCAGTACCAGCGCCGGTGTCAGGCCCATCATCTCCCGCATCTGGCGGGTGAAGTGGGCCTGGTCGGAGAACCCCGCGATGACCGCGGCATCGGCCAGCGCCCTCCCCGACTGCAACGCCTCGACGGCCCGGCGTAGCCGTGACCACACCCGCCAGCGACTCAGCGGCATCCCCAGATCCTGGCGCGCCAGCGCCCGCAGGCGTTGCGGGGAAACACCCACCGCGGCAGCCAGATTCGGCATCGACATGGTGCCGTCGGCCAGCATGGCCAGCGCCGTGACCAGTCGGCCGTCGAGCTCTCGCGACGGGCGCCGGCACGCGTCGGCGACACCTTGCTCGCTGAGCTCACCCAACTCCGGTGCGGCGGCGATTCCGGCCGGGTAGCGCCGGCGCAGCCGGTCGGCGAACAGGCAGTGCGGCTCGATGAAGTAGGTGACCAGCTGCGGTGCGGCCAGGATGCGGTGCGGCGCCATCGGTGACACCACCAGCGCGGCGGCCTGATGGTGGGTTCCGGAGACGTCCACCATCGCCAGTTCGCCTCGCCCGGCGACCACGATCTGAAACGCGCCGTGGCGGTGAATCGGACCGCCGCCCACCGGGCCGCGATACACCGCGTAGCCGTCGCTGATAAGAAGCGACGGCGCGCTGCTACGCACTGCCCCAGCGCGGGGTGAGGACTCCCAGCGCGCCCAGCGCGACCGCGGCCGCGGTCGAGGTGCGCAGCACGGTCGGTCCCAGCCGCGCGGCGACGGCCCCGGCGCCGGTGAGCGCCGTCAGTTCCGCGTCGGTGATGCCGCCCTCCGGGCCGACCACCACCGCCAGCGCCGGAGCAGCGGCAACGTCGGGCAACCCGGCCGCCGCTGCGTCGTGCAGCACCAGCACCGTCGTGCCGCCGGCGACCTGTTCGGCGACCCACGCCACCAGCGCGGCGGTCCCCCAGACGCCGTCCACCGGGGGCACCCAGGCCCGGCGGGATTGTCCGGCCGCCGCGCGGGCCACCGCCCGCCAGCGCCGCAGGCCCTTGTCGGCCCGCGCGCCGTCCCAGCGGGCCACGCAGCGCTCGGCCTGCCAGGCCACGAACGCGTCGGCGCCGGCCTCGGTGGCCAGCTCCACCGCCAGCTCGGAACGTTCGGATTTCGGGAGGGCCTGCACCACGGTGACCGGCGGCGCGGGCGCCTCGACCGTCCGGCGCTGCAGCACCCGGACCCGCAACCCGCCGCGATCGGCCTCCTCGACCCGGCATTCGGCGACCGCACCGGCGCCGTCACTCAGCGTCAGCTCTTCCCCGGGCCGGATCCGGCGCACCGTGGCGGCGTGAAAGCCGGCGTCGCCGCCGACGTCGGCCGGCTCACCCACCTCGGGCAGCGCCTCGACGTAGAACAGGCCGCCCAAGACTCAGCGGCCGCTGAAGGTTTCGCGCAACCGGCTGAACAGCCCGCCGCTGTGCGGGGCGTTCGCCGAGCGGACCTCGGCGGTCTCGCGTTCCCGGTGCTGCTTGAACGAGCGCAGCAACTCGACGTCGTGGTGGTCCAGACGCTCGGGCACCACGACCTCGATGTGGGCGTGCAGGTCGCCGCGCGCCCCGGACCGCAGTTGCGGCATGCCGTGGCCGCGCAGCCCGATGACGGCCCCCGGCTGGGTGCCGGCCGGGATGGTGATGTCGGTGGGGCCGTCGAGGATCGCGTCCACCGCCACGGTGGTGCCCAGCGCCGCGTCGACCATCGGCACCGAGATGTGGCAGTGCAGGTCGTCGCCATCGCGGGCGAAGATCTCGTGCGGCTGTTCGTGCACCTCGACATAGAGGTCACCGGCCGGGCCGCCGCCGGGCCCGACCTCGCCCTGGGCGGCCAGCCGGACCCGCATGCCGTCGCCGACGCCGGCGGGGATCTTCACGCTGATATCGCGGCGGGCCCGCACCCGGCCGTCGCCACCGCACTGGTGACACGGATCCGGGATCACCTCGCCGACGCCGCGGCAGGTCGGGCACGGCCGCGACGTCATCACCTGGCCGAGCAGCGAGCGCTGCACGCTCTGCACCTCGCCGCGGCCGTGGCAGGTGTCGCAGGCCATCGGGCGGGAATCGCCGTGGGTGCCGCGGCCCTGACAGCGATCACAGAGCACCGCGGTGTCGACCGTGACCTGCTTGGTCACCCCGGTCGCACATTCGGTCAGGTCCAGGCGCATCCGCAGCAGCGAGTCCGACCCCGGCCGGACTCGTCCGACCGGCCCGCGCGAGGTGGCGCCGCCACCGAAGAAGGCTTCGAAGACGTCCCCGAGGCCACCGAAGCCGCCGCCGAACCCGCCGAAGCCGTTACCGGCGCCACCGCCGTTCTCCAGCGGGTCGCCGCCGAGGTCGACGATGCGGCGCTTCTCCGGGTCGGACAGCACCTCGTAGGCGGCGCTGATCTCCTTGAACTTGTGCTGCGCCGCCTCGTCGGGATTGACGTCGGGATGGTATTTGCGAGCCAGCTTGCGGTATGCGCGCTTGAGCTCCGTGTCGCTGACGTCCTTATCGACGCCGAGCAGTCCGTAATAATCGCGTGCCACGCCTGACCTTTCCCAACTTCTGCCGACCGGAGATTATCGGGTTCCGAGCACTTCACCGATGTACATTGCAACTGCAGCGACACTGGCGATAGTTCCCGGATAGTCCATCCGGGTCGGGCCCAGCACCCCCATACCGCCGAACACGGTGCCCTGGGAACCGTAAGCGGTGGACACCACCGACGCCCCGGCCATCTCCTGCGCCTCGGTCTCGTGACCGATGCGCACCGTGACTTTACCGGCTTCCTGCTGCACTGCCAGCAGCCGCAGCACCACGACCTGCTCTTCGAGCACCTCCAGCACGGAGCGCAGCGAGTCGCCGAAGTCGGCGGCGTTGCGGGTCAGGTTGGCGGTGCCGCCCAGCAGCAGCCGCTCCTCGCGGTGCTCGACCAAGGATTCCAGCAGCACCGTCGCCGACCGCCCGACCGCGTTGGCCAGGCCCGGAGAAAGGCCGCTGCGTCCATCGAGGTGCCCGGCGAGCTCGGCCACAGCGGTGGAGGCCGCCGAGATCCGCTTGCCCTCCAAGGCGGCCCCGAGCAGCTCGCGCAGCTGGGCAAGCTGGTGTTCGTCGATGGTGTCCCCGAGTTCGACGAGGCGCTGGTCGACCCGGCCGGAGTCGGTGATGACGACCAGCAGCAACCGCGCCGGGGTGAGTGCAATCACCTCGAGGTGGCGCACCGTGGACACCGACAGGGTGGGGTACTGCACCACCGCCACCTGGCGGGTCAGCTGGGCCAGGGTGCGCACCGCGCGGCGCAGCACGTCGTCGAGGTCGACCCCGGAGTCCAGGAACGACAGGATCGCCCGGCGCTCCGCGGCCGACAGCGGTTTCACTTCGTCGATGCGGTCGACGAATTCCCGGTAGCCCTTCTCGGTGGGCACCCGTCCGGAGCTGGTATGCGGCTGGGCGATGTAGCCTTCGGCCTCCAGTACGGCCATGTCGTTGCGCACGGTGGCCGGCGACACCCCGAGGTTGTGCCGCTCGACCAGGGCTTTGGACCCGATCGGTTCCTTGGTCGCGACGAAGTCGGCGACGATGGCGCGCAGCACCTCGAAGCGACGATCATCAGCCACACTCATAGGCACTAGATTACGTTCTGGGTTATTTCCTGGCGCGAACGTGCGTGTTTGCACGCTGACACGCCGCGATTTCTGTACATCTCCGCACGCTGGCCAAGAAGAGAGGATCGGCATGTCCGACTTTCCCTACACCGACCGCTTCACCGTCAACCGCGTGTTACCGGAGCAGGGCCGGCCGCGCGAGGAGGTGCTGGCCGAGTTGCGGGAGATGGCACGGGCCGAAGATCCCACCTGGGAGACCGGCAAGGTGTCCGGGACCATGTACTGCGGGGACCATGAGCATTACCGCTTCCTGGACGAGGCGTTCGGGCTGTTCGCCCATGTGAACGTGTTGCAGCGCGACATCTGCCCGTCGGCGACCAAGTTCGAGGGCGAGATCATCGCGATGGCCCTGGACCTGATGCACGCCGAGGCCGTCACCGACACCGAACCGGTGGGGATGGTCACCACCGGCGGCACCGGCAGCATCATCCATGCCCTGCTGGCCTACCGCGAGCATGCCGCGGGACACCGGGGCATCGCTCGACCCAATTTCATCAAGCCCGAGACCGGCCACCCGGCGTTCGACAAGGGCTGTCACCTGTTCGGCATCGAGATGCGCACAGCGCCGATCGACCCGCAGACCACCGAAGTCGACGTCGACTGGGTGGCCGACAACATCGACGAGAACACCATCGCCATCATGGGCTCGGCCTGTAACTACGGCTATGGCACCGTCGACCCGATCCCGGCGCTGGGCGAGCTGGCCTTGTCGCGCGGGGTGGGGTTGCACGTCGACGGCTGCCTGGGCGGGTTCGTGCTGCCCTTCGCCCAGGAGCTGGGTTATGACGTCCCGCTGTTCGATTTCCGGGTGCCCGGGGTCACCAGCATTTCGGCGGACAACCACAAGTACGGCTATGCGTTGAAGGGCGCCTCCACCCTGCTGTTCCGCGACAAGACCTACCGCAACGCCCAGTACTTCTATCTGCCGGAATGGAGCGGCGGGAAATACCATTCGCCGGGCATCGAGGGCTCGCGCTCGGGTGGTCTGATCGCGGCGGCGTGGGCCTCGATGGTGCAGCTGGGCCGGGAGGGCTACCGGTCGTATGCCAAGGCCATCTTGGAGACCGCGTTCACCATGCAGGACGCGGTGCGCAGCCACCCGGAGCTGACGATCATGGGTTCGCCGACGTTCTGCTTCGCCTTCCGCTCCGACGAGTTCGACATCTACCACGTCGCCGACGCCATGAAGCCCAACGGCTGGCGGTTCAACGGCCAGCAGTACCCCAACGCCATCCATATGGCGGTGACCCGGCCGCAGACCCAGCCCGGCGTGGCCGAGGCCTTCGCCGCCGACCTGGCCGACGCGGTGGAGTACGCCAAGAAGCAGACCGCCGCCGGCGAGGCGCCGATCAGCGCCGCGATCTACGGCGGCGTGCCCGGCGGAATGACCGATGAAGCAGCCCAATTCATCGAGGGCTTCATGGAGCAGATGCTCGACACCCAGCAGTCACTGCCGCCTCTGTGACCGGAGCCGAGCGCCGGCGGAGTGATGAGGAGGAGCGGCGCCCTATGACCCGCGCTGACCGCGTCGTCCTGGCCGTCGACCTGGGCACCGGCGGCCCCAAAGTCGGCTTCGTCGCCCTGGACGGCACCTTGCTGTGGTCCGACCTCGTCGCGGTGCCGACTTCCTACGGGCCGGGCGGGGCGGCAACCCAGGATGCCGGTCTGTGGTGGGCGATCGTCCGCGACGCCACCCGCCGCGGACTCGCCGAAAGCGGGGTGTGCGGCGATCAGGTGACCGGGGTGTCGATCACCGGGCAGTGGGCCAGCACGGTCGCGGTCGACGCCGACGGCCATCCGGTGGGCCCGTGCGTGATGTGGATGGACACCCGTGGAGCGCCCCACAGCCGCAAGGCATTCGGTGGGCGCCTGGCCGGCTACCGGCCACGGGCGCTGCTGCACTGGCTGCGGCGCAATGGCGGCATCCCGAGCCCGAGCGGCGACGACCCGGTCGGACACATGCTGCATCTGGCGCACGGCGATCCGGCGGTGTTCGGTAGGGCCCGTTGGCTTCTGGAGCCGGTGGACTACCTGAGCATGTGTTTCACCGGGCGCGCCGCGGCATCGCGCGCCTCGATGATGGGGGCCTGGCTCACCGACAACCGCCGGTTGGGTGTGCTCGACTACGACGACGTGCTGGTGCGGCTGTCCGGCGTCGACCGGTTCCGGCTGCCCCCGCTGGTTCCGACCGGTTCGATCATCTCGCCGGTAGCTCCGGCGGTCGCCGCGGAGCTGGGTATTTCGCCTGCGGCACAAGTGGTTACCGGAACTCCCGACCTGCACAGCGCGGCGGTGGGTTCCGGCGCGGTGCGCCTCGGCGAGTTGCACATGACCATCAGCACCACCTCATGGATCAGCTGCCCGGTGGCGGTCAAGAAGACCGATGCGCTGCACCAGCTCGCGACGGTGCCCGGCCTCGACCCGTCGAGCTACCTGCTGGTCAACAATCAAGACACCGCCGGCCGGGCGTTGCAATGGTTGCGCGACAACATTTTCGGCGATCTGGATTACGACGCGCTGACCGCTTTGGCCGCCGGCGCACCGGCCGGTTCGAACGGGGTCATCTTCACCCCGTGGCTCAAAGGCGAACACTCCCCCATCGACGACCGCAACGCCCGAGGCGGCTTCCATAACCTGTCGCTGGACACCACCCGCGCCGATCTGGTGCGCGCGGTGCTCGAAGGGGTGGCCTACAACAGCCGCTGGCTGCTCGACTGCGTAAACCGATTCACCAGCAGTAACGGGCCGATCCGGATCGTCGGCGGCGGCGCCCGCTCAGATCTGTGGTGCCAGATCATCGCCGACGTGAGCGGGCGCACCTGCGAACGGGTCGCCGACCCGCTCAACGCCCAATTGCGCGGCGCCGCACTGTTCGCCGGCATCGGGATGGGCGAACTAGACCGCGACGAGTTGCGCGATCTGATCCCGCTCGACGGCGTCTTCGAGCCGGCCGCGGCGAACCGGGCGGTCTATGACCGGCTCTTCGCCGAGTTCCCCAGGCTCTACAAGACGCAGAAAGGCATGTTCGCGCGGCTCAACCGTCGTTGATCCTGCCCGACTCAGTGTGGCAGCCGGCCGACGACCTCTTCCATCAGCTCATCGGCGCCGTTCTGGGACAGCATCCAGCCGTTCTCGTTGGTGAAGGTCACCGGCTTGATGATCGGAGCCGGCAGCGTGGGCCCGGTCGCGGTGACGTCGGCGGTGACGGTGTCGGGCCCGGTGGAGGCGATGTCGGACGCGGTGAACGTCAGCGGAAGCCCACCGTGGTGTCCCAATCGGCGCAGCTGATGGTCCAGCACGTCGGCTTGGTGCCGCTGTAGGCCACCGGCCACCAATCCACTTTTCACCTCATCGGAAACACGCGGATCGACCAGATCGTCCAGAATTCCGGTGAGCTGCTCGGCGCTCGGCAAGCCAGCTGCCGGCGGCGGCTCCTGCGGATGCGGCGCGTGAAACACCGTCAGCGGTGGCTGACTCGGCGTTTCAGCGATTGCGGTGCCAGGTGCGGCGATCGCAGCCACTGCGCCCAGACCGATGATGAGCAGCTTCACGGACATAACGACGCCTTTCGGGTTGTCGTAACGGCAGTGCCGCCAGGCTAACCCCGGTCGGCCGCCATGGCATCCCGAAGGCTCTTGGGCCGCAGGTCGTTCCAATGCTGTTCGACGTACTCCAGACACGCCGCGCGGTCGGCACCCTGTTCGCCTCCGTAGACCACTCGCCAGCCGGCGGGCACGTCGGCGAAGATCGGCCACAGGCTGTACTGGTCCTCGTCGTTGACCAGCACGTAGAAGGTGCCGGTGTCGTCGTCAAAGGGGTTGGTGCTCATGAGTTCTCCTCGTTATTTTGACCGCGAGCAGTCGCCAAAGCCCCCTCAGACGGCGCCGAAAGGGGGCTTTGGCGGCTGCTCGCCGGGATGTGGGTGCCCAGGATTCGGTCGGACAGCAGTCCCAGACAGCTCAGGTTCGGAAAACCCGGCCCCTGGGTGAGTCCGGCCAGGTTGGGCAGGAACAGCTTCGGGGCGACGCCGGCGACGGCCAGGTCGTGGCCGATCGCCTCGGCCAGCCGGTCCCCGGACAGCGGGCCGCCCAGGCCCAGCTCCAGCAGATCCAGGGTGTCTTGGCCGAACAACGGCACGAACCACAGCGGGTCGGCGCCGGACCCGTCGATGACCAGGTCGAAGCCGTGCACGGTCTCGAAGTTCTCCCCGCCCCGGTTCGTGCTCAGCGTCAAGCGGATTCGACTGTCCCGGGCTACCGCGTGCGCGACCCGGCCCCGCAGATGCCGGATCCGGTCATCGGCCAGCAAGGCGTCCTGCACTCGCGCCGAGAACACCCCGCGGTCGGTGCGGGCCAGCGCATCACGCCGCTCGGAGAGGGTGAGCGCGGTCCAATCGGTCGGGTCGGAGAACAGCGAGTTCTCGAAGAACCCTTCCCCGCGGGTAAACAGCGTCACCTGCGGGGAGATCACCGTGATCGTCGAAACCCGGTGGCGGAACAACTCATTGAGCATCGATGCGGCGGTTTCGCCGCCGCCGATAACCGCGACGCGCTCGGCGCTGATCCGGTCGGCCGCAGCCCGGTGCCAGAACTGGGCGATCGACAGCACCAGCGGGTTGCCGGGCAGGATCGACTTCTCGGCCTGGCCGGGGCCGGTGATCATCACCGCGTCGGCGGCCACCTCGGTCTCCCGGGTCCGCAACGACCAGCCGGTGCCGTCGACCGACAGCCGGTCCACCTCACCGGGGATCACGTGCAGCTGCACCGCATCGGCGACCCAGCGCAGATACTTACTCCACCGCAGATGGGTGGGGGCGGGCCGGCCCCGATCCACCCACTCGGCGAATTGGCCGGTGGCGATCAGGTAGGCCTGCCAGCTGTAGCGCGTCATCCGCTCGTCGATCTCGGCGTTGCGGCCGGCCACCACCGCCGACCGGTAGGGGAAGCCGACGTCTTTCTCCGGGCTGGTGCCCAGCCGGTGCGCGCCGTCGGTCCAGCCGCCGGAGGCGCGCCAGTTGGCGGCCACCTCGGTGCGTTCGACGGCGACGACGTCCGGTGCGGCGACTCCCATCTCGCGCAGCACGGCGGCTTTGGCGGCCACCGCGACGGCTTTGGCCCCGGCGCCCACCACCGCCAAAGTACTCATCGCAGCTCCTCCACCAGGTCGCCCAAGCTTTCGACGAAAAGTTCTTGCAGTGCGCCGATTTCTTCGGCGCTGAGAACATCGGGCAGCGCGCGCCACTGGGTGATCAGCGCCGGGCCGGACCCGAGATCGGCCACCGCAGCGAAGATGCTCAGCTCGTGGCGTACCGCCTGCTCGGGTTCGGGCACCGACGGCAGGCCGGCGATCAGATCGGGTGCCACGGCGGGGCCGCCGCCGGCCCGGTCGACGCGTCCCAGGTAGTTCAGCAGGACCTGCGGTCCGGGTGCGGCGGCCAGCCTGGCGGCGGTGTCGGAACGCAGGTAAGACAACAGGCCGAAATCAATGCCGCTACCGGGGATCTGGGCCAGCGCACGGGCAACGCCGGCCGGATCAGGCTGAGGCACCCGCAGCGGGAAGATGGCGGTCAGCAACCCGGCGATGTCGGCGGTGTCGACGTCGGGGATGACGTCTTCGGCGCGGCCGTGGGTCTCCAACGCCAGCAGCGGCGCCGTACTGTCTTGGCCGCGCCGCCCGCGCCAGGCGTTGACCATGCGCGTCGTCGCTGCCACGAGCAGGTCATGCATCGGCACGTGCGAGGCCAACAGCGCAGCGGTGATCGTCGCGTCGGCCGCGGCCACCGACACGGTCAGATCACCGGCGCGGTCGCGGTCAGGACGAACCCGCCGCGCGCCCAGGTCCGGGTCATCGCCGGCCAGTTGAGCAGCCCAGTACTCCACGGTGTCCAGCGCCCGCGCGCGTTCGGTGAGTGCGGTGACCCAGCGCCGGTAGCCGCTGCGTTCCGGCAGCGGGTCGGCACCCGCCAGCGCTGCGTGCAACTCTCCCAAAATCACCTGCCAGGAAACCGGATCCAGCACCAGCACATGCCCGCACAGCAGCAGCACCCCGGCTCCGGTGGGCGGGCGAAGCCATAGCGCACGCAGCAGTATTCCGGCTTGCGGGTCCAGGCTGGCCAGAAGCCGGGTGCCGTGGTCGGTGACCGCCTCCAGATCATCGTTGTCGACGGCGATTTCGGTCAGGACGTCGCCGGGGTCGAGCGGGTGCAGCAGCAGAGTCGCCGGGTCGAGGCGCGCGTGCAGCACAGGATGCGTCGCGACGATCGCGGCCAGCGCAGACCGCAGCCGGTCAGGTTCGGTCCCGGGGGGAAGTCGAACCGCTTCGACCTGCCCGAGCCGGCGCGGGCTGCCGTACTGGTAGAGCCAGCGGCCGGCCGGCAACAGCGGGATCGGACCGACGTCGGCGGCGGCTTCGACGGCTCGTTCGGCTTCGGCAGCCTCGTTGTCCAACGCCGCAGCCAGGTCGCGGATGGTGGTACAAGTCAGGGCGGTCCGCGGCCGCATCGGAAGTCCGCGCCGGCGTGCCGCCCGCACCATCGACAGCGCGACGATGCTGTCCAGGCCAAGATCTCGCAGATCGGTCTCGACACCGGGGGTCGCGCCTACTAGACCTTCTGAGCCTTCGATGTTCCCGAAGACCTCGGCCAGGATCTCCACTAGAGCCCGCTCGGTGTCGGTGGCCGGTTCGGCACCACCGCCGACGATGGGGCCGGTCAAGGCGAGCAGCGCGTCGGCGTCGAGTTTCCCGTTGGTGGTCAACGGCATCGACTCCACCGCGGTGATGCGGGCCGGCACCAGATAGGTCGGCAACCGGGCGCCGATCTCGGCGCGCACCCGGATGACGTCCACACCGGGGCCGGTGACGAAGCCGGCCAGTTGGGTTCCGGTCGGTCCCTGCACCGGCAGCACCGCGGCGCCGGTGACGCCGCTCGCCGCGGCCAGGGCGGTCTCGACTTCGGCGATCTCGACCCGGTAGCCGCGCACTTTGACCTGGTCGTCGGCGCGGCCCAGGTACACCAACCGGCCATCGGCGCGGCGCCGGACCAAATCCCCGGTGCGATACATCCGTCCGCCGACGGCAAAGGGATCGGCGACGTAGCGGGCCGCGGTCGCACCGGCCCGGCCCAGATACCCGCGGGTGACCTGCTCACCGGCCAGGTACAGCTCGCCGGCCACCCCGTCGGGCACCTCGCGTAGCCCGGAGTCGAGCACGTGAGCGGTCATGGCGCGGACCACTTCTCCGATCACCGGCACCTCGGTGTCCGCGACGTCGGCGACGACGGCCTCCACGGTGGTCTCGGTGGGCCCGTAGCAGTTGTGCACCGCTGTCGCGGGCACTGCGCGCAGCTTCGCCCAGGTGTGCGGGGCGATGGCCTCTCCGCCGAGCGCCAGCACGCTGAGGCGGTGGGCGGCCTTCGCGTCGAGCAGGCCGGCGTCGAACAGCTGAGTGAACATCGACGGTGAGGTGTCGATCATGTCCAGCCGGTGGCGGCGGATGCCCTCGATGATCGCCTCGGCGTCGCGCATCTCCTCGGCCGAGAACAGGTGCACGCTGTGCCCGCCCAACAGGCCGACCAGCGGCTGCCAGCTGGCATCGAAGCTCAGCGACCAGGCGTGCGCAATGCGCAATGCCCGGCCTAGCCGGGCCACCGCGGGTGCATACATGCGCTGCTGGTGGTCAGCGAAGTACGACGCGATCGCCCGGTGGGTGCCGACGACGCCCTTGGGTTCCCCGGTGGAACCGGAGGTGAAGATGACGTACGCGGCGGAGTCGGGGTGGATCGTCGGCGGCGGGCGCTGCTCGGTCTGCTCCGAACGCAATTCGGCCAACAGAGCGGCGGTCAGCGTCAGTTTCGGATCAGACTGGCGCAGAATGGATTCGATACGCGTTTGCGGCAGGCTGACATCGATCGGGACGTAGGCGGCGCCGGCCTGCAACACCGCCAGAATCGCGATGACCGAATCCAGCGAGCGCGGCACCGCGATCGCGACCCGGTCTTCCGGACCGACTCCCCGTCCGACTAGGACGCCCGCCAGTCTGGCCGTTTCGGCGGCCAGCTCGGCGTAGGTCAGGGTGTGGTTTTCGTCGGTAACCGCCGGACTGTCCGGGTGGGCGGCGGCAGCGGCGGTGAACAGGGCCGGCACTGATGTGGCGGACACGTTCTCCGATGCCACCGGTTCGGCGCGACGGGCCTGCTCGGCCGGCAGCAGCACCTCCAAATCGGCGATGCGGGTCCGCGCCGGGTCGACCAGCTGGCGCAGCACCTGCAGAAGCCGCTGCCCCAGGTCCGCAACCGACAGCTCACCCAGTGCGTCCGGAACCGCCTCCAGCAGCACGGTGAGGCGGCCGTCGCGGGGCGGGGAGCTGACGAGTGTCAGCGGATAGTGGGTAAGGCTTTCCACCGTGACCGGGATGAACCGCACTCCGTCGGGAGTGGTCACCCCGGCGGCCGCCGAGCCGATCGGAGCGTTCTCGAACACCAGCAGGGTGTCGAACACCGCGTTCGGACTGGCTCGCTGCACCGTGGCCAGGCTCACGTAGCCCAGGTCCCGCATGGCTGCGGCATCACGTTGCAGCGCACGGCAGGTCGCGGCGACCTCGGCACGCGGCGGCGTCGATGCGACCACCGGAACGGTGTTGATGAACAGCCCGACCATGGACTCGACGCCGGTGAGCTGCTGGGGCCGACCGGAGACCACCGCACCGAACGCCACCTCGTTGCGATCGGTGAGCCGGCCGAGCAGCACCGCCCAGGCGAACTGCAGCACGGTGTTCAGGGTCAGGCCGTGCCGCCGAGCCCACTCGGTCAGCTGGGCGGTGTCACCGGGTTCCAGCGCCACCTCGTGGGTCTGCGGTAGGACGCTGCCCAACTCGGCCCGCTCGCCGTCGGCCAGGATGGTCGGGGCGCTCAGCGAGGCCAGGTAGTCGCGCCAGGCGGCGACCGCGTCATCAGTGTCTTGAGCGGCCAGCCAGCCGATGTAGTCGCGGTAGGGGCGCGGCGGGGGCAGCGGGTCGACGCCGCCGGCCCGATAGATCGCCACAAGTTCGTCGAAGAACACCGCCATCGACCAGCCGTCGAGCAGCAGGTGGTGCACGGTGAGGATCAGCCGGTGCCGGTCGGTGCCGGAGTGGGCCAGCACGAAGCGCAGCAGGGGCCCGCGCGCCAGGTCGAAATTGGTGGTACGTTCGGTGCGTGCGAGACCATCGAATTCGCTTGGCGACGAATCGATTTCGCGCCACGGTAGACTGACCTGCGCTGGTATGATCTGCACCGGGTGCGGCAGGTCGACATCCCAGAAAGACGCCCGCAGGTTGGCGTGCCGGGCCAGCATCGCTTCGGCGCTGCGGCGCAGCAGCGCGGGGTCGACGGCGCCGACGATATCGATGACGAACTGCACGGTGTAGACGTCCACCCCGTCGTCGACTTCGGCGGCGAGCTTGGCCAGTGAGAACAGTCCCTGCTGCAGCGGGGACAGTGCCAGCACGTCCTCGATCGATGACGCGGTGTTGCGCTGTGTTGAGGTCTCGGTCACGGCGAATCGCCCCAGGACGCAGTCAGATCCGCCAGTGCCTCGCCGCTGAGACCCGAGACGCTCATCGGGGCGAACGCCGTGTCGTGCGGCGCGCTGTCGTCGGCGGTTCGACTGTCAGCGGCAGCGGCGAGGTCGGCGAACGTCGGGTTCTCGAAGATCATCCGCGGGTCGATATCCACTCCGGCCGCACACGCCCGGGCGGCCAGTTGCACCGAGAGGATGCTGTCGCCGCCGAGTTCGAAGAATCCGTCGCTGCGCCCGATCCGCTCGACGCCCAGCAACTCGGCGCAGATGCCGACCAGGGTCTGTTCGGTGGCGGTGACCGGCGGGTCGGCTTCCCCGCGGGTGGCCACCGCCGGCTGCGGCAGTGCCGGCCGGTTCAGCTTCCCGGAGTCGGTCAGCGGCATCGTCTCCAGCACCGTCAGCGACGACGGCACCATGTAGCCGGGCAGAGTCGCGGCCACCGCGGTCCGCACCGACGCGATGAACTCCGCCGCATCGGCGATCGGACCGGCCGGCACCACATAGCCGGCCAGCGTGGTGCCGCCGCGCTGTTCCCAGGTGCGCGCGGCCGCCGCCGCAACCCCGGGGGCGCCCCGCAGCGCCGCCTCCACCTCGGCCAGCTCCACCCGGAAACCGCGCACCTTGACCTGATGGTCGGTGCGACCGACGAACTCGAGTACGCCGTCGCTGCTCCAGCGGGCGCGGTCCCCGCTGCGGTAGAGCCGATCACCGGGATTGAAGGGGTTGGCGACAAACCGGGTGGCGGTCAGCGCGGGGCGCTTCCAGTAGCCGAGCACGACCTGCGGGCCGGCGTAGTAGACCTCGCCGACCACCCCGGGCGGCACCGGCTGCAGCGCGTCGTCGAGCAGGTAGGCCTGCGCGCCGGGCGTGGGGCGGCCCAATTTCGGGGTGGGTGGTGCCAGTTCGCCGCGCACCACCGCGCCGGAGGTCTCGGTGGCGCCGAAGTTGTTGAGCAGCTGCGTCTTCGGCCCGAGCGCCGCGGACAGCCGGGCCAGCAGGTCCGCCGAGACCGGCTCACCGCTGCACACCAGACGACGCAGGCCGGCCACCGCCTGGGGCGCGGAGTCCACCAGCACCGAGATCAGGCTGGCGACCGCGGTCACCTGGGCCACCTGCTCGTCGACGATCAGCCGGGCCAGCGCCTCGGGGTCGCGGAACTCGTTGTCATCGGCCAGGATCATCGTGGCCCCGGCGGCCAGCCCGGCCAGCAGCTCCATGCCGCCCTCCAGGAACGTCATCGACGACTGGGCCAGCCGGATGTCGCGCCCATTCACCGGATAGTGGGCCAGTTGCCAATTCAGCCGGGCACTCATCGACCGGTGGGTTCCCACGACGCCCTTGGGCACACCGGTGGAGCCGGAGGTGAACACCAGATACATCGGGTCATCGGGGTGCGGCACCGGAAGGTCGGCCACGGCGGCGTCTTCCGACAGTTCCGCCTGCACGTCGGCATCATCGGGGCACACCAGCGTCACGCCGGCCGGCGCCGGCATCGCGTCACGCATCGCCGCGCTGACCACGATCACCTTCGGTGCGACATCGGCGACCATGAATTCCAGCCGCTGACGCGGGTAGCTCGGGTCCAGCGGGAAGTAGCCGGCGCCGGCCTTCATGATGCCGACCAGCGCCACCGCCAGGTCGAGGTCACGTCGCACCGACAGGCCCACCAGCGTTCCCGGCTGCACGCCGGCCTTGATCAGCAGTTCGGCGAACCGATCTGAGCGGTGGTGCAGCTGCGGGTAGGTCAGCTCCACACCGGCGCAGCGCACTGCGACGCCGTCGAAGCTTCGGCTCGGGGCCAGCACCTCGGCGATCGTGCGCGGATCCCCCTGGGGGATCTCGGCGCCGCGGCTTTGGGTGAGGATCCACTCGCGCTGCTCGTCGTCGACGAGGTCGATGTCCCGCAGGGTTCGCTCCGGGGCGGTGGCCATCGCGGCCAGCACCCGGCCCAACCAGTCGGCCAGGCGCTGCACGGTGGTGCGCTCGTAGAGGTCGGTGCGGTAGATCAGATGCCCGTCATACCCAGCGGCCTCGCCGCCCTCGGTGGCGAACAGGTTCACCGACAGGTCGGCGTGCGCGATGTCGAACGTCGGCATCACGGTGCGGAACACCAGGTCACCCTCGGCGCTGCTGTTCACGACGTGGCTGACTTCGGCGGCGTCGCGGACGTGGACCACCACCTGGAACAGCGGGTTGCGCGACAGCGTCCGGACCGGGTTGAGCGCCTCCACCAGCCGGTCGAACGGCAGGTCGGCGTGCGCGTAGGCGCCCAGCGCGGCCTCGCGTGCGCGGAGCACCACCTCGCGCAGTGTCGGGTTGCCCGACAACCGGTTTCGCAGCACCACGATGTTGACGAAGAACCCGACCAGGTTGTCCAGTGCGTTGTCGTCGCGGCCGGCGACCGGCACGCCGAGCGGGATGTCGTCGCCGCTGCCGGCCAGGTGCAGCAGCACCGCCACCGCGGCCTGCAGCACCATGAATTCGGTGGCGCCGGTCTCGCGGGCCAGGTTCGCCAGTCCGGCCCTCACCTGCGGGGTGATCGTGAACGCGACGGAGTCGCCGGAGCCGTTCGCGGTGGCCGGGCGCGGGAAATCCGGTCGCGGGCCGGTGTCGTCGGCCAGGCCGGCCAACTGCTCCATCCAATAGCGGCGCTGCGCATCGATCAGTCCGGACTCATCGCGCAGCAGTTCGCCTTGCCAGTGCGCAAAATCCGCGTACTGCAACGCCGGTGGGGCCCAGGAGGGCTCGGCGCCGGTGGTCCGGGACCGGTAGGCGATCAGCAGGTCGGTGAAGAGCACCTCCACCGACCAATGGTCGGCGGCGATGTGGTGCACCACCAGGGAGAGCACCCGCTCATCACCGGGCAGGTGCAGCAGCGCCGCCCGGATCGGCCACTCGTGTTCCAGGTCGAATCCGGCGCCGCGCTGCTCGTCGAGGCGCGCCCGGGTCCACTGCGCCACCTCTTCGGGACCGGTTGCCGGGCAGCGCAACTCGTTCACCTGCACCGGAGCGGCTGGGTTGATGATCTGGTGCGGCAGTCCGTCGATTTCGCAGAAGGTGGTGCGGAGGCTGTCGTGGCGGGCCACCACATCGTTGATCGCCAACGCCAGGGCCGCGGTGTCGCAGGGTCCGGTGAGCCGGGCCGACAGCGGGATGTTGTCGCCGGTCGCGTCCGGGTCCAGCCGGTAGGCGAACCAGGTGCGCAGCTGTGACGCCGACACCGGAAGCGGACCCGACCGCGGCACCGCGACCAGCGGCGGGCGGCTCGGCCCGTTCTCACCGGCCAGCGCCCGCTCTATCGCGGCGGCCAGCCGGGCCACCGTGCTCGCTTCGAAGATGTCGCGGATACCGATCTCCGCCCCGCACCGGTCGCGGATCGCCGCCACCAGCTTGGTGGCCAGCAATGAGTGACCACCCAGGTCGAAGAACGAGTCGTCCGCGCCGACTCGTTCGCGGCCGAGCAGTTGCGAGAACAGCTGCGCCACCGTGTGTTCGGTGTCGGTCTCCGGTTCCCGATAGGCCGCGGTCTCGATCGGCTGGGGATCGGGCAGGGCCGCGCGGTCGATCTTGCCGTGGGCGGTGATCGGAATGTCGTCGACCACCACGTAGGCCGCCGGGGCCATGTATTCCGGCAGTGCGGCGGCGACCCGGGCCCGAATCCGTGGGATCTCGACTTCGGACCCGTCGCCGGCCGGGGTCAGGTAGGCGACCAGGCTGCGACCGAGCGCAGGCAGCTCGGAGACCACGACCACGCACTGCCCGACACTGGGATCCACCGAAATAGCCGCGGCCACCTCGCCGAGTTCGATGCGGAAGCCGCGGACCTTGACCTGGTCGTCGGCGCGGCCGATGAATTCCAGGTCGCCGGCGGCGTTGCGGCGGGCCAGGTCACCGGTGCGGTACATCCGCTGCCCGAGCGCCCACGGGTCGGCGACGAAGCGTTCCGCGGTCAGGCCGGGCCGGTCGAAGTAGCCGCGGGCCAGATGCGTTCCACCAATGTAGATCTCACCGATCACACCGACCGGTACCGGTTGCAGGGCGTCGTCGAGCAGCCGGATGGTGGTGTTGATGTTGGGGCTGCCGATCGGCACGATCCGGTTGCCCTGGGTGCCTTCGACTTTGTAGCGGCTGGAGTTGACCACGGTCTCGGTGGGGCCGTAGAAGTTGTGCAGCAGCGCATCGAAGATGGCGTGGAACTTGTCGGCCAGCTCGCCGGGCAACGGTTCGCCGCCGATCGGGATGCGTCGCAGGGTGCGCCACTGGTTGACTCCGGGCAGCGACAGGAACAGGCCGAGCAGCGAGGGCACGAAGTGCATGGCGGTCACGCCTTCGCGCTGCAGCAGGTCGGTCAGGTAGCCGATGTCACGCAGCCCGTCGGGACGTGGAATGACCAACCGCGCACCGTTTCCCAGGGTGCCGAACAGTTCTCCGATCGAGACGTCGAAGCTCGGTGAGGCGACCTGCAGCAGCACGTCGGTGTCGTCGATGCCGTACTCCTGGCCGAACCATGTCAGGTATTCGGCGATCGGGGCGTGCGCGACCTCCACGCCCTTGGGCAGCCCGGTCGAACCCGAGGTGTAGATGAGGTAGGCCAGGCTTTCCGGCCGCAGTGGGCGTACCCGATCGGCGTCAGTCGGGTCGGTGTCGGGCCGGCCGGCCAGCTCCTCTGAGGTGAGCGGTTCGCGTATCACCAACTTCGCCCGGGCATCGCCGAGGATGAATTCGATGCGGTCCGGCGGATATTCAGGGTCGACGGGCACATAGGCGGCGCCGGCCTTGGCGATGCCCAGCGCGATGACCACCAGGTCGAGCGAGCGGCCCAGCAGCACGGCGACCTTGTCCTCGGTGCCGATGCCGGCCGCGATCAGGTGGTGGGCGATCCGGTTGGCGCGGGCGTTGATCTCGGCGTAGCTGTAGCGGCCGTGATCGTCGACCACGGCGATGGAGTCGGGGGTCAGCGCCGCTCGGTCGGCGACCAGCGCGCCCAGCGTGATCGGCGGGCCGGCGAAGTCCGGTCCGCAGGAGACCGTGTCCAGCCAGGAGCGGTCCTCTTCGCCGAGCATGTCCAGTTCGCTGATGATGGTGTCCGGTTGTGCGACCACGGCGGCCAGCAGCTGCACCAGGTGCCGCAGCAGTTGGTCGACCAGGCCCTCGTCGAGCACATCGTGCAGATATTCGGCTTCGATCAGCGCACCGTCTTCACCGGTCTCGACCATGATTCCCAGCGGCAGCTGGGCGATCTTGCCGCGGTAATCGGCACGCGCGCAGGTGATTCCGGCCGGGCGGAAGCCGCCGGAGTGCACACCGTCGCCGGCGCGGAAGCCGAAGCTGAGCCGGGTGAGTCGTTCCACTCCCCCGTTGCGCCGGTCCGGGTTGAGTTCGCGGACCACCCGGTCGAGGTTGATGCCCTGATGCGCGAACGCACCCAGCGCGGTGTCACGGGTTTGAGCCAGCAGTTCGACGAACCGGGCAGCGGCGTCCACCTTCGCGCGCAGCACCACGGTGTTGCCGAAGTAGCCGATCGCATCCTCGGTGCCGGCAGTGCGGTTGAGAACCGGTGAGGCGATGAGGAAGTCGTCGGTGGCGGTGTAGCGGTAGATCAGCGCGGACAGTGCCGCGGCGATCACCATGTAGGCCGTGGCCCCGTTGCCGCGTGCCAGCTCGGCGATGCCGTCCATCAACTCGGCGGGCACTGCGCGATTGCATATTCCAGCGCGCAGCGTGTGGGGCACCGCCGAGCCGCGCGGGCCGGGCAGTTCCAGCGGGTCGGGCGGATCGGCCAGCAGGGTGCGCCAATAGTTCAGGTCGGCCTCGTGATCGGCGCCGGGCGTGGATGCGACAGCGCGTACGGGGGGCACGGCGGCGAAGGCATCGGGGTCTGTGTACGCGGCGGTCAGGTCTGCGAAGAAGACCGCCCAGGAGGCGTCATCCCAGGCGATGTGGTGGGCCACCAGCAGCAGGATGTGTTCGTCGGGCCGGACCCGGATCAGGGTGAGCCGGAGCGGGGCATCGGATTCCAGCCGGAACGGGGTGGCGAATTCGCGCTGAGCCAGCACTTCCAGCCTCAGCGCCCGGGCTTGCTCGGCCAGGTCGGTGAGGTCGTGTTCGGCGAACCCGGGTGTCACGTCGCCGATCACCGCCCGGGGTTCCCCGTTGTCGTCGACGGCATAGGTGGTGCGCAGCACCGGGTGTCGGGCGGCCACCGCGGCCAGGGCGGAGCGCAGCCGGGCCGGCGCCAGCGGGCCGGTCAATCGGTAGGAGACCGAGATGTTGGCGACGGTGCCGTCCGGATCGAGGGTCTGCACGAACCACATCCGGCGCTGACCGTCATTCATCTCCGGCTGCGCGGGTTGCGCGGGTTCGGTGGCCGGCGCGGACGCGCTCAGCCCGCGTTCGGCGAGCCGGCGGCGCAGCAACTCCAACCGCGCGTCGGTCGACTGGTCGACGGTGTCAGTCATGGGTGAAAACAGTCCTTTCCGTCACCGCGGCCGGCGTGGTGTCGTCCTGCAGCGTGGCCGTCAGCTGGGCGGCGGTCATTCCGGCCAGCAGCGGTCCAAGCGCTACCCGCCGGCCGGTGGCCCGGCCCAGTCGCTTGCGCAGGTCCAGGGCGAGCAGTGAGTCCAGGCCGAGATCGACCAGGGCCCGGTGCATGTCGATGTCGTCGGGTGAGTCCAGGCCGAGCACCGTCGCGAGTTCGACGGCCACCACCTCGCCGACCGGGCGGCCGGTGTCGGGGGCCGCCGATGACGCGGTCAGTGATTCGGCGAACGGGCTACCCACCCCTTGGCTGTCGAAGAACACGGCCAGCCGGTCGAAGTCGGCGGTCAGGATCGCCGGGTTGTTCGGCGCGGCCAGCAGTCCGGCGGTGATCGCCGCTTCGGGCGGCATCGGTGTCAGGCCGGTCCGCGCGATTCGGTTCTTCTCGTCGCCGCTGACCACGGCGACGTTCTGCCACAGCCCCCAGCGGATCGCGTTCGCGTTCACGCCCTCTGTCCGGAGCCGCTCCGCCAGGATGTCGGCCATCCGGTTGGCCGCCGCGTAGAGGCCGTGGCCCGATCCGCCCCACAACGCCAGCACCGACGAGCAGACCAGCACCTGCGCGTCGGCGTGCCGCGGCCAGTGTCGCACCAGGTTGTCCAGTCCGATTACCTTGGCGCCGAAGGCGTCCCGAACAGCACCACCGCTGATTTGTTCGGCGGCGATGGCTTCGGCCGACGCGGTGTGCACCACGAGCCCGGCCGGCGTCGGCTGGTGCTCGGCGATCAGCGCCGCCAGCGCCGCCTCGTCGGTGATATCGCACCGCAGCGCGCTGATGTTTGCCCCGGTGCGTGCGCGCACTGCATCCAGCTGCGCCGCAGTGGCACCGGCGGCCCCGCTGCGGCTGAGCAACACGATGTTGCGGGCACCCCGTTCCGCGCAGAACGCCGCGAAGGCCATTCCGATGGCGCCGGTGCCACCGGTGATCACGACGGTCTCCGGAATCGCGGGCACTCCCGGCGCGGTGGAAGACTCGACCAGTCGTCGCGCCCACAGCCGCCCGGAGCGCACCGCGACCTCGGTGTCGGTCAGGGTCAGTGCGGTGATCGCGGCCCGGAGGTCGGCGGCGCTGAGCTGGACCGGCAGATCCAGGTGGGCGAACGTCTGGTCGGGGTAGCCGAATCCGGTGCTGCGGTGCAGCGCCGCCAGTGCGGCGGCCCCGGGCCGCGGCAGCGGGTCACTGTCGAGCCTTTCGGCGCCGCGGGTGATCAGCCACACCCGTCGGCAGTTCGGGCCCGGTGCCGGCGGTGTCTGTCTTCCCGCGTGACCAGCGAAGGCTCTTGCGGCCGCGGTGATCTCAGCATCGTCGGCGGGCGGGGCGATGAGCACCAGCAGTTCGGCGTTCGCTGGGGCGACCGCACCGGCGTCCAAACCGGCCGCCAGCCGGGTGGCCAGTTCAGCGGATTCGCCGGTGTAGTCGATGACGGCTACCCCGACCGGCCGGTCGGCGGGTTCGTCGACCGGCGCCCACTGTTCGGTCATGACGACCGGCTGCCGGTGGCGCTGCGCGGACGGCTCGACACCGGCCCACAGCCTGGTGGTGTGCATCGGCGCGTGCGGGAAGTGCCGCAGCGGTGCACCTGCGTCGGGTGCGGCGAAGTCCCGCCAGCGATAGCCAGGGTCGGCGATCGCCGCAGCAGCGATGTTGGCCGACAGCGCCTCGTCGGCCGGGCGATCGCGGTCGGCGCTGGCCAGCACCTGCGCGGAATCGGCGATGTCGCCCAGCGGCACCAGCAGGGTGGGGTGCGCCGACATCTCGACGAACGTGGTGACCCCGCGCGCCACCGCGGCCCCGGTGGCCAGGTCGAACCGTACCTGCTGACGCAGGTTGTCGAACCAGTACTGCCGGAACGTCTTGCCGGGCGGGACCGGGCCACCATACACCGAGCCGATGAACTCCACTGGGGCGCTGTGGAATTGCGCGTCGGGCAGCTGTGCGATCATCCGATCACGCAGGGGCTCCAAAACGCTGGTGTGGGCCGGATAGCGCACCGCCAGCTCGCGGGCGAACACCCCGCGACGGTCTGCGCGCGCCAGGATCTGCTGCACCGCAGCCCATTCGCCCGAGACCACCACCGATTGCGGGCCGTTGACCACCGACAGCTCCACCCAGCCGGGGGTGCCGGCGATGAATTCGGCAGCGGCCTCGGCGCCCAGCGCGATCATCGCCATGCCGAATCGTCCCGGGGTGTCATCGGTCAGTTCCGCCCGTGCGATCACCACCGCGACCGCGGCGTCGAGATCCACCACGCCGGCGGTGTAGGCGGCGGCGAGCTCTCCCAGACTGTGGCCGACGGTGATGTCGGGCAGCACCCCGAAGTGCCGCCAGGTGGCGGCCAGCGCCGCGGCGTGGGTGAACTGCGCGGCCTGCACCACCACCGGGTCCGCGTCGTCGGTGCCGCGCAGATAGGTCAACGGCGAGGGATGCCCGGCGCGGCGGAAGGCGTCCGCGCAGCGGTCCGCCTCGGCGCGATAGGCCGCGATGCCGAACAGGTCGGCCCCCATGCCGGGCCACTGGTTTCCCTGCCCGGGGAACACGAAGGCGGTGCGGGCGGCCTCCTGCTGATGGGATCGGGCCACCAGCGGATGGTCGGCGTCGTGGTAGACGGCGTCGAGGCCGCTGATCAGTTCGCCCGCGTCGCGGGCCCGGATGACGGCGCGGTAGCGGCGGATCGGGCGGGTGGCCCGCAGCGTCTGCGCCACGGCCGCGACGCCGGGCTGCCGGGTGTGCACGTAGCGCGCCAGTGCGCCGGCCTCGGCCTGGACCAGGTCGCGGGCGTGCGCCGAGATGAGGACCGGGATGCGGCCGTCGGGCAGGGCGGTCGGGTGGGTGCTCAGCACGATGGCGTCATTTCCGCGTCGTCGACGGCGACGATCACGTGCGCATTGGTGCCGCTCATCCCGAACGCCGACACCGAGCCGATCCGGCGGCCGTCGCCGGCCGGCCAGGCGATGATGGTCTCAGCCAGGGTGATGCCGCCGCCGTGCCCGCCGTCCCAGTCGATGCCGTCGTGCCAGCCGTCGCTCACATGCAGGGTGGGCGGGATCATCTGGTGTTCGGCGGCCAGCAGCACCTTGGTCAGCCCGAGCGCTCCGGCCGCGGCCTGGGTGTGCCCGATGTTGGACTTCACCGAGCCGAGCCGCGGGCCGGCGCCCGGCTCGGTGTCGGCGCCGTAGACGTTGATCAGCGACCGCAGTTCGACAGGATCGCCGACCCGGGTGCCGGTTCCGTGGCCCTCGATCATGCCGACCTGGCCCGGGTGCACGTCCGCGTCGGCCAGCGCGTGCCGGAACAGTCGCTGCTGGGCCTGCTCACTGGGGGTGAGCAGGCCGGTAGTGTGGCCGTCCTGGTTGAGCCGGCTGGCCAGCACTTCACCGTAGATATGCCGGCCGTCGCGCAAAGCCGCTGACTTGCGTTGCAGCACAAAGATTCCGGCGCCCTCGGCCCAGACCGTTCCGGTGGCGGCGGCGCTGTAGGGCCGGCAGTGTCCGTCGTCGGACAGCGCGTGCTGCTTGGAGAACTCGACGAAGAACCCGGGCGAGCCCATCACGCACACGCCGCCGGCGAGCGCCATGTCGGCGTCACCGGTCCGGATCGCCTGGATCGCCAGGTGCAGCGCTGAGAGCGCCGAGGAACAGGAGGTGTCGACGGTCAGGGCCGGACCGGCCAGCCCGAGGGTGTAGGCGACCCGGCCGGAGATCACCGATAACGCGGTCCCGGGCAGCAGGTGACCGCTGTGGGCGGAGAACTGCGCCATGTCCGGGCCGTAGCCGGTGACCGATGCGCCCAGGTAGACGCCGACGTCGTGGCCGGTGAGCTCGTCGGGGTTGATGCCGGCGTCCTCCAGCGCGCGCCAGGCCACCCGCAGCGCGACCCGCTGCTGCGGGTCCATCGCGATGGCTTCGCGTGGCGCGATTCCGAAGAATCCGGGGTCGAATTCGGCGGCGCCGGAAAGGAACCCGCCGGCGTTGCAGATGGGCTTGAAGCCGTCGCGGTGTGATCCGTCGATGAGTTCGCGCACCGCCCAGTCCCGGTCCTCGGGAATGGTGCTCAGCGCCTCACGTCCGTCGGCCAGCAGCGACCAGTACTGCTCGGCCGTCTCGACTCCGCCGGGCGCCTCGATGCCCAGGCCGACGATGACGACCGGATCCTCGCACCGATCAGGCATCGGCGATGATCCGATTCGCCAGTGTGTCGATGTGCTCGTAGTGATAGAAGTGCCCGCCGTCGTACAGCGAGACGGTGCAGGTGCCGGAGGTGTGTTGGGCCCACCCCTCGAGCAGGTCGGTGCCGACGCGGTCGTCGGAGCGGCCACCCAGCACATTGATGGCGGCGCGGATCCGCACCTCGGGTGCGCACTGGTAGCGGTTGAACGCCAGATAGTCCGAGCGCACCGGGGTGAGCAACAGCGTGAGGAATTCCTCGTCCGCCAGTATGCGCGGGTCGGTGCCGCCGAGTTCCTCCAGTTCGGCACGCAGGTCGGCATCACCGGTGGGCACCTTGCGCAGCCCGGCCACCACGCCCGGGGCCGGCGCGGCCGAGGCCCACAGCCGCTGAATCTCGATGCCGCGTTCTTCGGCGATCCGGGCGAACTCGAAGGCGACGAGCGAGCCCATGCTGTGCCCGAAGAGCCGCAGCGGCCCGAGCTGGTGCCAGGGCGCCGCGTCGAAGAGGCTGCGGGCCAGCTGCGGGACGGTTTCGGCGGGCGGTTCGCGGAACCGGTCGGCGCGCTGCGGATACTGCATGACGTACGTGTCGACGCCGGCGGCCAAAGCCAGCGCCAAGGGGCGGTAGTTGACCGCCGCTCCCCCGGCGTGCGGGAATACCAGGGTTGCCGGCCCGGGCCCGGAAAAGCGGCCCATCCAGGTCGGAAACTGCGCGACGGCCGAGGTGTCGTCCATCCGGTCCCCTCGCATGCAATTCAGTCTGTTAGTAAAGGCTGCCCTAATTTCCCGGGTTAGATTACCCCGCTGGGGGGCGCGCCGGAAATCCGGGCGGGCTCTTGGCTGGCCCTGGACCCTCGGCCGCGCCGAACGTGCACTGAGCGCGGTTTCGCGGCGGTTTTTTCGCACTGAATGCGCGTTCGGCGAAGGGGGCGCCGCGCCATGGGCCACACTCCCCTGATGGACGTCCGCGCCACGATCGACACCTACCTTCGGGCCTGGATGCAGCAGGACCCGGCCCTGATCGTCACGATCTTCACCGACGACGCGACCTATCACGAGCGGGTGCTGGAAGAACCGATCCGCACCCGCGCCGGGATCCGCGACTACTGGCAGAGCAAGGTGGTTGAGGGACAGGCCAATATCGACGCCCGATTGCTCAACCTCTACACCGCCACCGACGGCACCACGGTGATCGCCGAGTGGGAGGCCACCTTCGACGACCGGGTGCAGGGCCACCGCAAGCGCATGCGCGAGGTAGCCGTCCTGGAGTTCGCCGGGGAGCGGATCGCGAGCCTGCGCGAGTATTGGGCTTCAGAGGTCATCGGGTAAAGCGGGTTGGGTATGCGTCCTGCGTCAGAGGTGGCTCGCCACGAAGGCCGCGGCCTGACCGGGCATCGGCGACTGCGCGTAGGACAGGTGCGGCGCGGAGACCATCTCCTCCGGTGAAGGCAGCGCCAGGGCGCCCGGGGTGCAGATCGGATCCCCGTCCGCACACAGATCAATGGCCTTGGCGCCGTACCACGGGCTGATTTCGCTGATCGGTCCCCCCAGGTACCTGTCGGTCGGGTTCCCGAAGACGGCGACCGCCGCCACGTGCGCGGCCTCGTCCTCCGACAGAGTGGCGGCGTTGAAGCCCGCCACCGATGCCCGCGCGATGGTGATCAGGTCGATGACCATCGCGCCTTGGGAGTATCCGCCGAGCACCAGCTTGGTGTCGGGGCAGTTCGCGACCATGGATTGGACGTGAGCGTTCGCATCGCCGGCGCCGGCGGACGCCGACGGCGGCCAGTCATCGGTGGCGGGGTAGTTGATCGCATATACCCCGACCGACCGCCCTCCGGCCTGGGAGCGCAGTGCGTCGACGAATCTCTGGCCGACTCCGCCGACGCCGGCTGCCTCGCCGGTGCCACGGGCGAAGGTCACCTCGACGTCGGGACAGCTGGCCGCGGACGCCGAGGGGGCGATGACGGGAGCACCGGCCAGCATCGCCACGGCGGCCAGCACCGGAACACCGAGCAATACGATCGATCGGCGCGCTTTCATGTCATCGATGCTGGCACACCGCGACCGCGGTCCACCACCCCTAATCGCGACATCTAGCTGGGGTTTTCAGACACTTTCCGGGCATCGAGATGCGGATGTGGATGTGCCCGCCTGAAGTGGGGTCGGCCATCCATCAAGGACCCGACGGCCCGAAGTTGTCGGACCCCGCTGCGATGATGAACTCATGTCAACGACCGCACTGTCCGGCACCCCTCGGAGGGGGCCTGCCCAGCGTCTGGACGTGCTGTTCGAGGAGTTATCCGAGCTGACCGGTCAACGCAACGCCATTGATGGGCGCATCGTGGAGATCGTCGCCGAGATCGACCGCGACGGCCTGTGGGGCGCCACGGGCGTCCGCTCAATCCCGGCCCTGGTGGCCTGGCGAACGGGGGTGTCGCCGAGCAACGCCCACACCATCGCCACCATCGCCCACCGGCTCGACGAATTCCCCCGCTGCGCTGAAGGCATGCGCGAAGGCCGCTTCTCCCTCGATCAGGTCGGCGTGATCGCGCAGCGCGCCGCCGACGGATCCGACGAGCACTACGCGCAACTGGTCGGGGTCGCCACCGTCACCCAACTGCGCACCGCAGTCAAGCTCGAACCACGCCCCGACCCCGACCCCCGAGCCGAACCGGAACGCTCCATCACCAAGACCAGCGACGAACACGGCAGCTGCTGGCGCATCACACTCAACCCCCTCGATGCGGCAAAGTTCGACGCCGCCCTACAGTCCCATCTCGATGCGCTGATGGCTGCATGGAAGCGCGATCACGAGGATGGCGGCGGTGCCTCAGAGCAGCGGCCGCCGTTGCCCAGCACCACCGATGCGTTCCTGCGCCTGATCGAAACCAGCTGGGACACCGAAGCCGCGCGCCGCCCCCACGGCCACCACACCACCGTGGTGATGCACCTCGACGTTGAAAACAACGCCGCACAGCTGCACCTAGGCCCACTGCTCACCGACGCCGAACGCCGATACCTGACCTGCGACGCCACCTTTGAGGCCTGGTTCGAGCGCAACGGCGAGCCCATCGGCGCCGGGCGCACCACCCGCGCAATCAACCGCCGACTGCGCCGCGCGCTGGAACACCGCGACCGGGCCTGCGTGGTTCCCGGCTGCGGGGCCACCCGCGGCCTGCACGCCCACCACATCACCCACTGGGAAGACGGCGGCCCCACCGAGCTGGCCAACCTGGTACTGGTCTGCCCGTATCACCACCGACTGCACCACCGCGGCATCATCACCATCACCGGCGATGCCGCCAACCTCACCATCACCGACAACAACAACCAGCCACTGGAGTCGGCATCGCTAGCCCGACCACCCAAGAAACCCCCACCAGCCGTACCACCATGCCCCGGACCCACCGGCGAACGCGCCCAATGGTGGTGGTACCAACCCTTCCAACCCCAACCACCACCGAGCACCAACTAGGCTCGCCGTCCTAGCCAGCCGGCGCACCGCCTCGTCGATCCGCAAATACGCTGGGGAATAACCGGTTCGTTGCATCGCTTTCCGCCACCGAGCCGTCAGAATCACGGCCGAAGGCGAAACCGTCGGAGTGCGCAACGCATAGCCGGAGGACGTGGGCGCGACTACGCCTCTGCCACGGGTGATTCACCCCCCGACCAGGACTAACAGCCATCACGGATCGCGGTCCTACTGCCAGAAGGCCGCGGGGGACTCGGCTGCGAAACCATCAGCATCCTTGGCTTCACGGGTGGGCTTCCCTTCGATGTCATTCGGGATGAGGCCGACCGCACCCTGCGTGATCTCCGCGCTACTGGGATCAACATGCAGGACGTCGCCCTTCCCCCCCATCCCAGGCGCTATCGCGCTACCCGGCGACCAAGAGCCACGAAATATCAGTCGACCTCGGCCAGCGCGTCGGCGACCTCCGCCGAATCCAGCTGCGCCACTTCCAGGTACACCTCGGCGACGGCGTCCAGGCGGTCCGGATCGGCCTCCGCGGCGGCAAGCCGAGACGCCAGCCCGGCCACGGTCCGGGTGGCGAAGATATCGGCGACCACCGCGCCGGGTGCATCCAGCCAGGTGCGGATGCGTGCTACCGCGGCGGTGGCCAGCACTGAATCGCCGCCCAGGGCAAAGAAATCGTCGTCGGCGCCTACCCGATCCGCGCCGAGCACCTCGGCGATGATCGCGGCCAACGCTCGCTGCAACGGGGTAACCGGTTCACGGTAGCCATCCGTCGCCGCGAAACCCGCGGCCAGCTCCGCCGTTACCGCGCGCCGGTCGATCTTGCCGGAGACGGTGTAGGGAATCGCCGGAACCAGCACCAGGTGCCGTGGAATCATGTGCTCGGGCAGCGCCTCGGTCAGCCCTGACCGTAGCCCCGTCACGGTCAGCGCCGGATCGTCGGTCCGAACCGCGGCGGCCAGCACGTCACGACCGGCCTCCGAGAGCGCCACCACCACGGCCTCGGCCACCCCGGGCAGCCGGCGCAGCGCGGCTTCGACCTCGCCGAGTTCGATGCGGTACCCGCTGATCTTGACCCGATGATCGGCGCGACCGACGAATTCCAGGATGCCGCCCGGCCGGTAGCGGGCCAGATCGCCGGTGCGATACCAGGTTCGGCCGTCATTCTCGACGAACTTCTCGGCGGTCAGGTCGGGCCGCCCGCGATACCCCGATGCGATACCGCGCCCGGCCACCCACAGCTCACCGGCCACCCAGTCCGGGCGGTCGGTCCCATCGGCGCCGACGACGCGGCAGGCGATGTTGGGCAGCGGCGTGCCGTAGGGCACCGACGCCCAGTCGGCCGGCGGTTCGCCGTCGACCTCGCAGATGGTGGCGTGGATGGCCGTTTCGGTGGCCCCGCCCAGCCCGGCGAACCGCACTCCGGGCGCCAGGGCGGCAAAGCGGCGCGCCAGCTCGGGGCTCACCCAGTCGCCGCCGGTCAATACCGCACGCACCGAGGGCAATTCACCCCCGACCGACACCAGCATCTCCAACGCGCCGGGCATCAAGTTGAGCACGCTGACCCGGTGCTGTCGCACCAGCCGCGCCCATACCTCGGGGCTGCGCCGATCGGCCTCGTCGACCATCACGATCGCTCCCCCGGCGCGCAGCATGGCGAAGACGTCGAGCACCGACATGTCGGCGTCCAAGGTGAGCAGTGCCAGGCTGCGATCGTCCGGCCCGAATCCGAAACGTGCGCTGAGGGTTTCGACGGTGTTCATCGCCGCGTCGTGAGTGAGCTCGACGCCCTTGGGTTCGCCGGTGGACCCGGAGGTGAACACCACGTAGGCCAATGCCGACGGATCGGTTGCGACCGGTTCCGCGGCACCGGGACGCGCGGCAGCCTCGCCGGCGCGCACGGCGGGAATCGGCAGCACCGGCACGGATTCTCCGGTCACCAACGCCACAGCGGCACCACCCAGCGCCAGGATCCGTTGCACCCGCTCGGGCGGCTGGTCGGCGGCGATCGGCAGATACCCCGCTCCCGCGGCCAGGATGCCCAGCAGTGCCGGGATCTGCTGGGTGCCCTTGGGACCCAGCAGCGCCACGGTGTCACCGGGCTGCACCCCGCGCTCACGCAGCGCGGCGGCCACCGCCAGGGCCTGATCACGCAACTCGCCGTAGCTCAACTCGCCCGTTCCATGCAGCACGGCGGGCGCATTGGGTGCCAGCTCGGCTTGCCGAAAGAACCCGTCCTGCAAGGCTTCCCCGCTGGGCTCAGCGGTGCCGGCGTTCACCGCCGCGCGCACCTGCGCCTGCGCAGCCGGCAGGGCCGGTGGCGCCGGTTCGTCCCAGCCGTCGCCGGCGGCCAGCCGGGTCAGGTCGGCGATGTGGTGGGCGAACATGGCGTCGATCACGCCGGGCGGGAACATCTCGTCGCGCACATCCCAATTCACCAGCACACCGCCGTCGAACTCGGTGACCTGAGCGTCCAGCAGCACCTGCGGGCCTTGGGAGATGATCCACACCGGGGTGCCGAACGTCTGGGTGACCTCCGGGGCGAACAACTCGCCGAGCCCGAGCGCACTGGTGAACACCACCGGGGCCAGCACCTGCGTGCCGCGGTGGCGGCCCAGATCCCGCAGCACCGCCAGCCCCGGGTAGTCGGCGTGCGCGGCGGCGGTCCGCATGGCGTCCTGCACGGCGTGGGCCCGTTGGGCACCGGTGGCGGCAGAGCCCAGATCCACATCCAGCAGCAGCGACGAGGTGAAGTCACCGACCAGCCGATCGACGTCGTCGTGCAGCGGATCCCGGCCGAACAATGGCACATTCAGCAGGAATCGCGGTCCGTCCGACCAGCAGGCCAGGGTGTGCGAGAACGATGCGGCCAGTGTCATGGCCGGGGTGACGCCGTGGGTGCGGGCCTGCCCGAACAGTGCGTCCCGGGTGGCCGGGTCCAGCCAGTGCCAGCGTCGGGTGCTGCGGCGCGGGTCGGCGGGTGCGCCGGCCGGCGGCGGCAGCTTGGGCGGGTCGGGCAGGTCGGGTATGCGCTGCGTCCACCACTGCCGGTGGTTCTCGTCGGGCGCCCGGTCGGCCACCGCGTGGCGGTACTGCCGGTAGGTGTAGCCCAACTCCGGCAAGACCGCCCCCCGGTAGGCGGCGGCCAGGTCGGCCATCAGGGTGCGGTAGCTCATCGCGTCGGCGGCTTGCATGTCCAAGTCGACGTGCAGCCGAGCGGTGCCATCCGGCAGCAGCGACACGGTGAGCTCGAAGACCGCCCCGTCGAGTTGCTGGTGGGATTTCGCCTCCCGGGTGGCGGCAAGACGCGCGGAGACGTCGTCGGTGCCCATGCCGCGCAGATCCTGCACCGCGACCGGCAGGCCGGCGTCGGGCCGGATCTGCTGGGTGCCGTCGGGCAGGAACTCAACGCGCAGCATCGGGTGTCGGGCCGCCAGCAGACCAGCAGCGGCAGACAGCCGTTCGGGGTCGAGCCCCGGGCCGTCAAACTCGACGTAGAGGTGGCCGGCCACCCCACCGAGTGCGACGTCGTCGTCGCGTCCCACCCACATGGCGTGCTGCATCGGGGCCAGCGGGAATGGTGCGGTGTCATCCTCGGGTTCGGGCCCCGCAGCGGGCTGCGCTGCCGATGACGCGCCCGACACCAGTGCCGTCCAGGCGGCGACGGTCGGTGCGGCGGCCAGTGCGGCGAAGTCGACGTCCAGACCGCGGCGCCGCCACTGGCCGGCCAGGCTCATCATCCGGATGGAATCGAGACCCTGTCCGACCAGATCAGCATCGCTGTCGAGGGCACCGGCCGGGACGCCGAGCAGCTCAGCGACCTGCGCGCGAATATCGTCCGGCCCCACCCCGCCACCTTTCATTAGTGAAGGCTGCCCTAATTTCGTCGAAGCTACTCTATCTACGTCCGGTCACCGCAAAGCCAGGGAGTCTCATGCACGGGTTCGTAGCGTTTCCGGCCGAGCGGGCCGCCGCCTACCGCGCGGCCGGCTACTGGAGCGGCCGGCCGCTGGCGTCGCTGCTCGACGACGCCGCCGAACGCTGGCCGGACCGCGCGGCGGTCATCGATCCCACAACGACGCTGACCTATGCCGAACTGGACGTGGCCGCCAACCGTGCCGCCGCGGGACTGCACGGGCTCGGCATCGCCCCCGGCGACCGGGTGCTGTTGCAGTTGCCCAACAGCGTTGCCTTCGCAGTCGTGCTGTTCGGGCTGCTGCGGGTGGGCGCCATCCCGGTGCTGTGCCTGCCTGGGCATCGCGCCGCCGAGATCGGGCATCTGGCCGCGGTGAGCGACGCGGTCGGGATCGTGGTTCCTGACGCCACTGCGGGTTTCGACTACCCGGCGATGGCCGCCGAACTGGGGCTGCGGCGCATCATCATCGACGACACGGCCGACGGCCCGCCCGCACCACGTTTCAGCCCCGATCCGGCCACCCCGGCGGTGCTGCTGGTCTCCGGCGGCACCACCGGCCTGCCCAAGCTGATCCCCCGCACCCACAACGACTACGTCTACAACGCCACCGCCAGCGCTCAGGTGTGCGAGCTGACCGCCGAGGACGTCTACCTGGTGGCGTTGCCAGCCGCCCACAACTTTCCGCTGGCCTGCCCGGGGCTGCTGGGCGCCATATCGGTGGGCGCGGCCACCGTCTTCGACACCGATCCCAGTCCCGAGGCGGCATTCGCCACCATCACCAGCCACCGGGTGACCGTCACCGCGCTGGTGCCGGCGCTGGCCACGCTGTGGGCGCAGGCCTGCGATTGGGAACCGCAGAAGCCGACGACACTGCGGTTACTGCAAGTGGGCGGCGCCAAGCTGGCAGCCGATGACGCGCGCCGGATCCGGGAGGTACTGACCCCGGGACTGCAGCAGGTGTTCGGCATGGCCGAAGGGCTGCTGTGCTACACCCGGCCGGGCGATGGCGCCGAGCTGCTCGACGCGACCCAGGGCCGGCCACTGTGCGCCGATGATGAGCTGCGGGTGGTCGGTGAGGACGGCGTCGAGGCACCCGAGGGTGAGCTGCTGGTGCGCGGGCCCTACACGATCAACGGCTACTACAACGCTCCGGAAGCGAATGCGCGCTCGTTCAGCCCGGACGGCTTCTACCGCAGCGGCGACCGGGTCCGCCGCCTGGCCAACGGCTACCTGGAGGTGACCGGGCGGATCAAGGACGTCATCGTCCGCGGCGGGGAAAACATCGCGGCCGAGGAGTTGGAGGCACACCTGCTGCGCCATCCCGCGATCCAATCGGCTGCCGCGGTCGGACTGCCGGATAAGTATCTTGGTGAAAAGATCTGCGCGGCAATCGTTTTCAATGGGACGTCGCTGAGTCTGCCCGAGCTGAACCGACATCTCGCCGAGCAAGGGGCCGCCACCCACGTCCGAGTCGACCAGTTGGCGGCGTTAACGACCCTGCCCACCACGGCGGTCGGAAAGATCGACAAAAAGGCGATCATCCGCCAGCTTGTGGGCTGAACGCTATCCGGTACTGATCCGCCAACCGGCAGCATCGTGTTGCTGTCGCCAGAACTCGTCGAAACGTCCACCGGCGGAACGTAGTTCCTCGATGGTGCCGTCTTCGACGATCTGGCCGTTGTCGAGGAACAGCACCCGGTCGGCCTGGGCGATACTGGCCAGCCGGTGCGCGACGATCACCCGGGTGCGGGGCCGCGGCTCGGCGCTGAGCGCGTCGACGATCGCCGCCTCGTTCTCGGTGTCCAGCGCGCTGGTCGCCTCGTCGACCAACATCACCGGCGCCGGTTTGAGCAGCGCGCGGGCGATGCTGACCCGTTGGCGCTCACCGCCGGACAGCGCGCCGCCGGCCTCCCCGACCGCGGTATCGGCGCCGTCGGGCAGCCGGCCGGTCAGCTCGTCGACCCGGGCGAGTTCGACCGCCCGCCCGAACGCTTGCGGATCCGCGCCGGGATCACCGACCAGGACGTTGTCGCGGATCGTGCCGTCCAGCAGGTAGGGATGCTGGAACACCATGCTGCTCGCCGCACGCCGCGCCGCGGCAGTCAGCCCGGCGGCGTCGGCCCCGTCGAGCAGGATCCGGCCGTCGGTCGGTTCGTGCAGGCCGGCGATCAGGGCCAGAATCGTGCTCTTGCCCGAACCGGACGGCCCGACGATCGCGGTCGTGGTGCCCGGCTCCAGCACGAAACTGACCCGGTCGAGCACCGGGTCGCCGGCGTCGTAGCCAAAGGTGACATTGTCGAACTCGATGCGCGGCGCCGCGTCGGTTGACCCGCCGTCTCCCACCGTCAAGGCCGGTGCGGTGAGCACGGCCCGGATCCGCTCGAGGCTGGCACGCGTCGATTCCAGGGCCGGCGCCAGCTCGCTGATGGCGGTGAAGGGTTCCAGATAGCGGGCGATCACGACGATCAGCGCGATGGCCTCCGGAACGCCCAGGGTGCCGGTCATGGTCAACGCGGTGGTGGCGCCGGCGAGCAGGATCAGTGCACCCTGGCTGGCCAGGCTGAACAACAGCTGACCCGGAATCTGCATGAGCAGCAGCCGCATTGCCGCGCCGTGTTGGGCGGCCAGGGCCGCACCGACGGTGCTGCGTTCGGGTTCGACCCGCCGTGCCGCGCGCAGCGCCTGCTGGGTGCGGGCGAACTCGATGATGCGTTCGGTCAGCGCGGTGTTGGCCTCCCCGGCGGCGGTGTCGGCGCGGGCGCTGAGCCGGTTGGCCGCCCACAGCGCCCCCAGCAGCAGTGGCACCCCGCCCAGGGCGGCCAGACCCAGCTGCCACGACACCCCGAGCAGCGCCAGCGCGATCGCCGGTGGCAGCAGAATGGCGCTGATCAGCGGGGTCAGTAGGTTGACGACCAGGCTGACGAGTTCGGGGCCGGTAGCGGCGATCGCCTGCCGGGCGGTGGCGGTGTTGTCGGGGGTGAACCAGTCCAACCGGATTGCCGGCAGCCGGTCGGCGACATCGTGTTGGGTGTGGTCGAGGACGGCGAATCCGAGATCGAATCCGATTCGTGCGCAGGTGAAATCGATGAGCCAGCCGGCCACCGTCGCCACGGTCAGCCAGCCCACCCAGGTCAGCGCGTGATGCGGGGTTTCGGAGAACAGCGCGGCCACCAGCGGGACCAGCAGTACGGTGCCCACCGCCCGCACCGCCACCGACAGCAACGTCAGCCCGGTGTAGCCGAGTAGCCGGCCGCGGCGGTTATGCGGAATCAGCTGGATCAGCGTGCGGATCATCGTGCCGCCTCCGCTGCAGCGGCCACGGCCCGGCGCCCGGTCTCCCACAGTTGCAGGTAGCGTCCTCCCGCGGCGAGCAACTCCTCGTGGGTCCCCTGTTCGGCGACGGCGCCGTGATCGAGTACCACGATCTGATCGGCTCCAGTGATCGTGTGCAGCCGGTGGGCGATGACGAGCACGGTGCGGTCCTTGGTCAGCCGGTTCAGGGCCTGCTGTACCAGGTATTCCGATTCCGGGTCGGCGAAGGCGGTGGCCTCGTCGAGGATGAGCACGGGAGTGTCGGCGAGGATGGCGCGGGCGATGGTGAGCCGTTGGCGCTCCCCGCCGGAGAGCGCGGCCGCGGCACCCAGCACGGTGTCGTACCCGTCCGGCAGTCGCAGGATGCGCTCGTGGATCTGCGCTTCGCGGGCGGCGGCCCACACCTGCTCGTCGGTCGCGTCCGGAACGGCCAGCGCGATGTTGTCCCGCACGCTGCCGTGCACCAGCTGGGTCTCCTGCAGCACGAAACCCACCCGGCGGTAGAGCTCGTCGGCGGTCAACGACCGAATGTCCTGGCCGTCAACGGTTATCGAGCCCTGCTGCACGTCGTGGAAGCGGGCGAGCAGCGCGGCCAGGGTGGACTTGCCCGATCCCGACGGACCCACCAGCGCGGTCACCGTGCCCGGCCGCAGTGTCAGCGACACATCGGAGATCACCGGCACGCCCGGGCGGTAGCCGAAGCCGACGGACTCGAAACGCACCGTTCCGGGCTGCGTCTGCGCCGGCGCCGATTCCGGCTCACCCACCACCAGTTCGGGCTCGTCCAGGGCGATCTGCAGCCGCCGCGCCGCCAGCATGCCGCCGCGGATACCGCCGACCCCCAGCCCGATACCCAGCAGCCGGGCTCCGAAGGTGGTGCCCAGCAACAGGAACGGCAACAGGCTCACCGGGTCCATCCGGCCGGCCACGATCAGTGGGACGCCGGTCAGCACCATCAGCCACAGGAAGGTCGACGGGCGGGTGACCAGGTCCATCAGCGTCTTCTTGCCGATGAACGGGCGCTGCCAGTCCACCAGGAAGTCGATGTAGTCGTCGAGGCGGCGGCGGAAGGTCGAGGCGGCCGCCCCGCCGAACACCCGGATCACCGGCTGGCCCTCCAGGTAGGTGCCGGCTTCGCCGTTCATCCGTTCCGCCCAGCGCTGCGCCTGGCTGATCTTGGGTCCGGATTGGGTCATCATCACCGACATCAGCACCAGGTAGATCAGCACCGGCACGAACAACACCAGCGCCACCCGCCAATCCACCGCGAATAGGTAGACCAGCACCGCCACCGGGGCGACGACCGCGGCGACAGCGTCGGGGATGGCGTGGGTGACCAAATAGTGCAGTGACAGGGTGTCGTCGGCGACGAGTTGCTTGATCGATCCGGAACCGCGGGCGGTGAACCAGCCCAGCGGTAGCCGGGACAACTTGCTCAAAAGCCGGCTGCGCAAACCGCTGGCGAAGCGGGCGTCGATCACGTGCAGCCACAGTGTCAATCCCGCGCCCAGTAACGTGCCCAGGCCGAGCAGGGAGACCGCCGCGATGGCAAGCGTCCACAGCCGCGACTCGTCGGCACCGGAGACCAGCAGCCGGGCCAGCTCGACCAGCAGTACGAACGGGGCCAGCTGCAGCAGGGTGATCACGGCCTGCAGGACCCCGGAGACGATCAGCGGCGCTTTCAGCGGAGACAGCAGGCGCCCCGCGGCCTGGGAGCGCCACTCCCCCTTGGCGTTGACTCTGCGCTCAGCAGGCGTCTCACTCGCACTTTCGTCTGGTGGCTGCAGAGTCAGCGGGGCTTGTTCAGTGTCTTCCGGGCCCCGTTGAGTGCCCATGGCGCGTCCGGCGTTCCAGTACGCCTGGGCGTGGATCTCGGATTTGGGGAAGCCGAACTCGTCGCGCAGCCGCGCCCGCACGGCCTTGAGCGTCGCGGCTTCCGGTGTCGCCCATGCGTACCAGTCCGACCAGTCCCGGGATTCGATCGCGGCGGCCAGGGAGTTCGCGTCGCGGCGGGGCACCCAGTGCACCCGCAGGCGCGGATGCTCCCGCAGCGGGATCAACAGGTCGTTGTCCTCGTGCTGCTCGAGATACAGCTCGATCGGCACATCGAGCGGGACGGTTCCGATGATCGCGTTGATCCCGGGGATCGACGCCGAGTCCCCGATCAACAGGTAACCGGCGGGCTGTTCTGCGGGATCGGGCACTTCGAAACGCGACGAGCCCATCAGCGACATCGCCGCGATGCGCGCTCCGGGCTCAACGGTGCTCGCCCACCGGGTCGCGGGCCCGGCCGGTTCGTGCAGCACCATGTCCACCGCGAAGCGTCCGGTTTCCGCGTCCCCCTCGGCGATGGTGTACGCGCGCTGGAACTCGGTACTCGAGCCGTCTGGGTCCGGAAACCAGAACCGTAGCCAGGCACTGGGTTCGACGGTCGCGTCGGTAAACAAGGTCGGTGAATGCAGCCACACTCGGATGCAGTGCGGGGCGATCCAGCTGGTCTCGAGCACCGTGGCGACGTGGTCCCGGGCGCCGAAGCCCCGCAGTATCGCGCCCTGCAAACCGCGCGCCATCAAGGTCCTTTCGCCAACGGTTTCCCGCCCCGCGGGGTGGGACCCGGCGCTCGCGCCGCCAAGCCCGACCTAGGTTACCCTACCCTCACTTATCCGGATAGGGCCTCGGGTAGGCTCACCGTTCGTTATGACTGACGCTGCCGCCATCCTGCACCGCGAGCTCACCGACATATCCGACGAGGTCCGCAGCGTCCCGGCGCCCCCGATCCCCGTGTTGGCCGACCCATACGCGATCCGGGTGGCCGACCCCGATGCCGACGCCGAGATGGTCGCCGAATGGATGAACCGGCCCCACCTGGCCCAGACCTGGGAGTCGGCCTGGCCGCCTGAGCGCTGGCACGCCTATCTGAGCGCCCAGCTCGCCGGCAGTTATTCGCGGCCGTTGATCGTCAGCCGTAACGGGGAAGACGGCGGTTACGTCGAGATATACCGGGCCGCCAAGGATTCCATCGCCAGGTACTACGCGGCCGATCCGCACGACCTGGGCATCCACGCCGCCGTCGCCGACACCACGGTCGTCAATCGCGGGTTTGCGGCGATCCTGTTGCCGCGCGTCATGACCTGCGTCTTCGACTTCGAGCCGCAGTGCCGGCGGATGATGTTCGAACCCGAGTACCGCAACACGGCGATGCGGCGGTTGGCCGAGTATGTGGGCGGCACCTTCCTCGGCGAACACGACATGGGTTATCGCCGGATGGCGCTCTACGGGGTGCTGCGCTACCCCGACGACCCGCTGTCGAACAACTCGGCGTAGCCGTCGTAATCCGGGCGCATCCCCGCGGCGACCAATTCCCAGAGCACCTCATCGGTGCCGCCGCCCACCCGGGCCAACTTCATGTCGCGCCACCAGCGCCCGATCGGCGTCTCGTCGACCAGGTAACCGGCGCCGCCGAACAGGTGCATGCACTCCGCGATCACCTCTTCACCCAGCCGCGCCGCGGTGACCTTCATCGCCGCGGAGGTCCGTAGGTCCAGCCGGCCCTCGGCGGCAAACCCGTTGAGCCCATGCCGAAGAAGATCGACCCGGGCCTGCAGGTCGGCCAGCCGCAACCGCAGGGCCTGATGCTCGAAAAGGCTGACGCCGAACTGCTTGCGGTGCATCATCCGGGCGTGGGTGATGCCCAGCACCTTCTGACACGACGAGGCGACCTGCCCGGAGATCGACATGCGTTCGTGCGCCAGTCCCCAAGAGATCGCGGCCAATCCGGTACCGGGGCGGGCGATCAGGGCGTCGGCCGGTACCCAGGTGTCGATATCGACCGGAGCGGTGTCCAACGGCGCCGCTCCGACCTTGCTGAACGGCTCGTGCACCTGCACCTGCGCGGTCGGCACCGCGATCATCATGACGTTGCCGTGCCGGCTGTTTTCGTCGTGATCCATGCTGCGCGCCAGCACCAGGATGTGGTCGGAGATCGGCGAGAGCGAGACGAACTTCTTACGGCCGCGCACCTCGAAACCGTCACGCACGGAACGGGCCTCGGTCTGCACCCGCTGCAGGTCCGACCCCCCGGACTCCTCCGAGGCGCCGATGCACAGCACCGCTTCGCCGCGGATGGCCCGCTGGCAGATGTCTTTCAGGTACTCCGACCGTCCGAACCGGTGCAGGATCGAGATCGACGAATCCTGCAGGCTGACCCCCACCCCGATGCCGGCAGATCCGAGCCGGCCCAGCGCATAGGCCAGCTCCACCAGTTTGGCGACATCGGTGGGCGCCGCGTCAGTCCATTTCCGGGTGAAAACCCCTGCCTGCCCGAGGTGTTCGATCAGTTTGCGGGGAAAGCGCCCACTGACTTCGGCCTCCGCTGTCCAATCCACCACCTGCTGGTCGAAGACCTCGTCAAGCAAGCCGCGATAGGTGTGGATGTCCGATCCCGTCACGTCATAACCTCCAGGTTGCGTTTGACCTCCAGTCGCCGCAACTTGCCCGACGACGTTCGGGGCAGGGCTCCGGGCGTCAGGAACACCACTTTGGCGGGCACCACCCCGCATTCCGAGGCGACCCGGGCGACCAGGTCGCTGCGGGCGCCGGCCTCGTCGGGGCCCCGGAATTCGGCGACGACGATCAACGCCGGGCGCACGTCGTCGGTGGCCTCACTGGTTCCAAAGGCCACCACCGCGCCTTCCCGCACGCCCCGGATTTCGGCGGCGACCCGTTCGATCTCGGTGGGGAACACGTTGCGCCCGGCCACCGAGATGATCTCCTTGGCGCGACCGCAGACCACCAGCCCCTCGTCGGTGAGGTAGCCAAGATCGCCCGTGGCGAACCAGGATTCCGGGTCGTGTGCCGGTTGGCCGACGTAGCCGGACATCATCGAGGTGCCCCGGATCTCGATCTCGCCGACGTCGCGTCCGGGTTGCTCGACATCGTGACCGGCGGTCGGGGCGATCCGGACCTGCATGCCGGGGATCGGCACCCCGAGAATCGCGTGGCGGCGCATCGCGTCTCCGGCGCCGGGGATTTCGTCATACAACAGTCCGGTGCCCGGCCGTGGAGCGGTCACCGCGCAGGTAGCCTCGGCCAGCCCGTAGGACGGGGTGACCGCGCCCGGGTTGAAGCCGAACTTCGCCAGCTCGCTGACGAACCGCTGCAACGCCGCGCAGTCGACGGGTTCGCCGCCGTTGATCGCCATCCGCACCCGGCCCAAGTCGACTTCCGGGATTCGGCGCGCGTATTTACCCAACACGCTGAAGGCGAAGTTCGGAGCCGCGGTCATGGTCGCGGCACTCTCGTGCAGCCACGTCAGCCAGCGAAACGGCGAGGCCGCGAACGCCGCGGTGGGTGCCAGCCACAGTGCCGAACCGGTCAAGGCAGCGCTGAGCACGAAGGTCAGTCCCATGTCGTGATACAGCGGCAGCCAGCTGCAGCCGACGTCGTGCGACGGGTCGACGCCGAGGTGCTCACTCAAGCCGGAGACGTTGCTCAGCACGGCGGCCGGCGACAACTGCGCGGTGCGCGGCACTCCGGTGGAGCCGGCCGTGCCCTGCAATACCGCCGGCGTATCCAGCGCGGCGGCCACCGGCGTGAAGGCCGCCGACCGCTCGGTGGCGGCGGCGGTGACGTCGTACACCGCGACACCGGCGTCGTGCTCACCCAGCAACTGCAGTGGTGCGCTGTGGCTGAAGACCGTGTCGACACCGACGCCGCGGAACCGGTTCAGGGTCGCTTGAGCCCACTGCTGCGGATCGGAGCCGCGGACGGGCCCGGGCAGTATCGACACGCTGCGTCCGGCCAGCCAGGCACCCTGGATGGCGGCGACCAATTCGACGGTGGGCTCCCCGACCAGTCCGACCGCACCGGTGCGATCCGAGTCAAGGATCTTCGATGCCACGCCTTGCGCGCGGGAGTGCACCTGCGCCCACGGGTGATGCTGCCACGTGCTGCTGCCCTGATCGAAGGTCACCAGGTCCTGATCTGAGGCGGTCATCGCCCGAGTCAGGGCGCTTGCCAGCACGCTCACGCGTCGGCGGGCGCTTTCGCCCGGATGGCGGCCTCGAGGTCGCCGACCGTGTCACAGGTCAGCAGGTCTTCCTCAGACAGCGCCACCCCGAGCCGGTCCTCGATGGCGACCATGCCGATCGCGAAGGCCACCGAGTCCAGGCCGACGTCGTCGACCAGCCGCGACTCCGCAGTCACCCGGTTGAGGTCGACATTCAGGTCGTCACGCAGGATCTCGAGCAGCGCGGCGCTGACGGCGTCAGAAGACGAAGAGCTCATGTGGTGGGACGCTACACCAAACGTCGAACTAAGGTTAGCTTGCCCTATCTTGTGACTCCCGACACAGAGTTAGGTAAGCCTTGCCTGGCGAGAGAGTTAATGATTAAGGTGAAGCCGCGTTCTAACTAACAGGAACCTCATACCAGATGAGGTCACGATAAGGAGAAGCAATGCAGCTCGCCCTTGCGGACGGATCCCTCGATCGCGGCTCCGCATCCGACGCTCGACCGACCACCCGCGCCAGCCTGGTAATGGCCGCCGGGGTCGCCCTGGCCGGCGCCGGCCTGATCGCCGTCAGCCCGGTAGCACCGTCGATCTCGATGGAGGCACACCAGGCTGCCGTGCAGCTCGCCAACACCACCGCTGAGAACCTCGACTACCTGACGGATCTGCTCAACCAGCCGAACCCGCTCACCACGGCCCTCGGCGACCTCGGCAGCTACTACAGCGAAGTCGCCCAGAACAGCTTCGCCGGGGTGCAGGATGGCCTCGAGATCATGTGGTCCGGTGGCGGCCGGGTCATCGGCCTGGAGAACCTGATCCCGCAGGTCACCGAGTTCCTCCAGCAGGGCGACACCCTCAGCGCCTGGAACCTGATCAACAACGACATGTTGTACAACATGAACAACATCTTCCAGCCGCTCTTCGACCACATCCCGCGCGGCGAGGACGTTGAGGTCCCCGGCGTGATGGGTATCGGCGCCGACATGACCCATGTTTGGGCGAATGTGCAGGAAGTCTTCGGCGACTTCAGCTTCTGGAAGACCACCGCCAAGTACTTCATCGAACCGCTTACCGGCTTCGCATTCGCGTTGTCGGAAAACGCGACCGGTGTACCCGACGGCATCGAGCACGTGGCGCAGGACCCGTTCGACGCACTGCTCAACGGCTACATCACCTGGGACTCCGAAACCGGCGAGAACACCGGCCAGTGGTGGGGCCTGCTCACCGAGCAGGGCACTGTCTCCTACTTCCTCGACTACCTGCCGAGCAAGATCGCCGAGGCGTTGACGATGAACCTGCCGGTGGACGACGTGGAGGTCCCGGTCGACCCCGACCTCGGCGCCTCGCTTGCCGACCCCAACCTGTTCGACCTGGACTGGCTCACCGGCCTCTTCAGCTAGCGGTACCACCGCCTGCGCCGTCGCGTGCAGGCAAAGGGCCGGGTTCGGGCGTCAGCCGTCCGAACCCGGCCCACAACATTGCCATTGACTAATGTCACCATTGGCTGTTGACTCGATCACATGATTCTCGGGCGATCGCCGAAACGCAGCCATGGAGCCTCCGCGGTCGTCACCGGCGCCGGCAGCGGCATCGGAGCCGCATTCGCCCGCGAACTCGCCCGCCGCGGCAGCGCCGTGGTCTGCAGCGACATCGATGACACCGCAGCGCAACGCACCGTCGACGCCATCGCCGCCGCGGGCGGACGTGCCACCGCTGCGCACTGCGACGTTTCGCAACTCGACGACGTCACCGCGCTGGCCGACGCCGCGCAGTCCTGGTTCGGACGCCCACCCACCCTGGTGATCAACAACGCCGGCGTCGGCACCGGCGGCCGGCTGATCGGGGAGATGTCGCTGGACGACTGGAACTGGACGCTGAGCATCAACCTGTGGGGCCCGATCCACGGCTGCCACGTGTTCACCCCGATCCTGCGCGAAGCGGGAAGCGACCACCCGCGCGGGATCATCAACGTCGCCTCCGCGGCCTCGTTCGGCGCCGCCCCGGAGATGGCCGCCTACAACGTCAGCAAGGCCGGGGTGCTGTCACTGTCGGAGACCCTGGCCGCCGAGCTGTCGGGCACCGGAGTCGGCGTGACCGTGCTGTGCCCGACGTTCGTCAAGACCAACATCGTCGAATCCGGCCGCAGCACCGCACGATCCAGCGACGCCGCGAACCGGTTGATGCGCTGGACCGGAATCTCCGCCGCCCGAGTGGCCCGGGACTGTCTGAACACCCATGACCGCGGCGGCTTGTACTGCATGCCGCAACTCGACGCGAAAATCGGTTGGAACGTCAAACGATTGGCGCCCGAGACGTTCACCCGCACCATCGGGCTGGCGTTCCGGGCTGGTGCGGCACTGGCCGAAAAAGCCGACTGAAGGAGAGTCAGATGGCTATCGACATGGACGTCATGCTCGCCAAGATCAAGGACCGGCAGTGGGCGCTGGCCGACATCGACTGGGACGCACCGGGAGCCGAGCTGATCCGGCCCGAGATGGTGCCCAAGCTCAAGAAGTTCATGGCCGACCTGTGCTGGATCGAGAACGTCGGCGCTCGCGGCTTCGCGGCCATGGCCCGCAAGGCGCCCACCAAAACGCTGGCCGAGATCTATCGGTACTTTCACGCCGAGGAGCAGCGGCATGCCAACGCCGAGCTGGCGCTGATGAAGCGCTGGGGCATGCTCGAGGACGGCGAAATCCCCGAGCCCAACGTCAACATCCGGATGGCGATGCAGTGGCTCGACGACTACTCCGACGACCTGCCGCTGTCGGTGCTGGGCACCGTCATCCCGATGCTGGAGGTGGCACTCGACGGAGCACTGCTCAAGTTCCTGCTCGACGAGGTCGACGACCCGGTCTGCCACCAGGTGTTCGAGAAGATCAATAACGACGAATCACGCCATATCGCCGTCGATTTCGAGGTGCTGGAGCTGATCGGACACGCCGACGCCCGCCGGCTGGCCATCGAGTTCGTCGGCACCGTCGCCTCCCCGTCTCTGATCGTCGGCGCGCTGATCTCGATTCCACTGCTCAACCGGATCCGCAACGAGATCATCGGCATGGGACTGGATCCCCAGCGGCTCTACTCGGCACTGATGCGCTTCCAGCAGTTCGGTGAACGCGGCGAACACACCCGGCGGGTGCCGGCCTACCAGGTGGTCAAGCGCTACTCGAACTGGTTCGCCAACCCCGACAGTCCCTATCATCTGCTGGCCAATCCCGCGGCATGGCTGTCGGGCTACTACCCCAAGCGGCTGCTCAAGCCCATACCGAGCTGGTTCAAAGAGCTCACCCACGAACCGGCGGCCTGACGTGGCCCGTGCACACGTCTATCAGACGCTGATCGTGGGTGCCGGATTCTCCGGGATCGGTGCGGCGATCAAGCTGGCCGAAGCCGGAATCGGCGACGACGAGATCGTGATCCTGGAGCGCAGCGACCGGGTCGGCGGCACCTGGCGCGACACCCGCTATCCCGGTGCGGCATGCGACATTCCATCGCTGCTCTACTCATTCTCGTTCGTCGCCAACCCGGGCTGGTCGCGGGCGTATCCGTCGGCCGGCGAGATCTATCAGCACATTGAGGACATGGTCGACCGGTTCGGCCTGCGCCGCCACATCCGGTTCAACACCGAGGTGACCGGACTGGCGTTCGACGAGCAGGCTGGCGTGTGGGCCGTCACCGCCGGGCGCAAGAAGTTTCGGGCTCGCACCGTGGTGCTGGCGTCAGGCCCGCTGCCCGATTCGAGTTTTCCGGCCATCCGCGGCCTGGAAACCTATGCCGGCCACAAGATCCACAGCGCACGCTGGGATCACGACTACGACTTCACCGGTAAGAAGGTCGCGGTCGTCGGCACCGGCGCCAGCGCGGTGCAGATCATTCCGGAACTGGTCGAGCGGGCCGGTTTCGTCAAGGTCTTCCAGCGCACCCCGGGCTGGGTGATCCCGCGGTTGGATATCGCCATGCCCGCGGTGGTGCAAGAGCTGTTCGCGAAAGTGCCTGCCGCCCAGCAGCTTGCCCGCCAGGCACTGTTCTGGGGACACGAAGCCAGTGCCACGGCGCTGGTGTGGAACACCCCACTGAGTGGCTTGGTGGCCCGACTCGGGAAAGCCCACTTGCGCGCGACCGTCAAGGATCCGTGGCTGCGTCGCCAGCTCACGCCGGACTTCACTCCGGGCTGCAAGCGCATGCTGATCTCCAGCGACTACTACCCCGCCCTGCAGCGCGACAATTGCAAGCTCATCGACTGGCCGATCGCCACGATGAGCCCCGCCGGCATCCGCACCAGCGACGGGGTGGAGCACCACCTGGACGCCATCGTCTTCGCCACCGGCTACGACGTGCATCTGACCGGCCCGCCGTTTCCGGTCACCGGGCTGGCCGGCAGATCGCTGGCCGCCGACTGGAGCGGCGGCGGCCAGGCGTTCAAGAGCATTCAGGCGCACGGATATCCGAACCTGTTCTTCATGACCGGCCCCAACTCCGGCCCGGGCCACAACTCACTGCTGGTGTATGTCGAAGGCCAGCTCGACTACGTGGTACGCGCCGTCAGCGCCATCCGCACCGCGGACCTGCGCTACCTCGACGTCCGCGAAGACGTGCAGCGCCGCCACAACGACCAGCTCCAGCGCCGGCTGCGCAAGACGACCTGGATGTCGGGCTGTCGCAGCTGGTATCTCACCGAGGACGGCTTCAACGCGTCGATGTACCCGGGGTTCGCGACGCAGTATCTTCGGCAGATGCGCACCTTCCGGCTCGCCGACTACCACACGGTGGCATGACCGCACCGGATCGTCACCTCAAGGCCGACTCCATCGCCGGCGTACTGGCGAACCTGCGCAAGGTTCCCCGCCGGGTGCGGCGCGAGTCCCGCGAGGTGATCGAAGCCGCGGTGACCCAGCTGTTCGAAGTCGTGGTGCGCCACCCGGGCGGCAGCACGGCGTCGCGCGAATACCGGATCGACGATCTGGCCCGGATGGCCGGCACCACCACCCGCAACGTCCGGGTCTACCGGGACCGGGACCTGTTGCCGCCGCCGCGGCGGGTCGGCCGGGTGGCGCTGTTCAACGACACGCACCTGACCCGGCTGCGGCTGATCACCTCGATGCTCGACCGCGGCTACACGATCGCGCACGTCAAGGAGATGATCGGCGCCTGGGAGCAGGGCAAGGACCTCGGCGACATCCTGGGCCTGGAGAGCGCCGTCGCCGGCACCTGGACCACCGAGCGGCCCCACACCATGCCGCGCGCCGACGCCGAGCGGCTGATCGACGACCCGCAGGCGCTGCGCCGGCTGGTGGAACTCGGGTTGATCCGCCTCGACGGGGCCGACGGCTCCCGAGCCACCATCACCCGGCCCAAGCTGATCGAGGCGTTCAACGAGATCCGCGGCTACGGCATCGGCGTCGACAAGCTCATCGACCTCTACGAGCAGACGCTGCCCCATATCGACGCGATCAGCCAGCTGCTGGTGCGCGCCGGCGCCGAGCATGTGCTCACGCGAGTGCAGCCCGGTGCACCGCTGCCGGCCGACACCGAGATCGCCGAGTTGATCGGCATGCTGGTCCGGTTTCGCACCCAGGCTGTCGCGTCGGTGACCGCCACCCTGGCCTCGTCGATCGAGTCGACCATCGAGTCAATGGTCACCGGCCTGCTCGCCGAGTCCCTGCAGCACTGAGGCCGCGCTGAACCGCCGGGCTTGATGCGGCGGTCCCAGCTTCGCCTCTCCTCCGTCGAGGCTCGCTGAACCGCCGGGTTGATGCGGCGGTCCCAGCTTCGCCTCTCCTCCGTCGAGCCTCGCTGAACCGCCGGTCAGGCCAGGGCGAGAAACAGCTTCTCGAGCTCGTCCTCGGTCAGCGGAGCATTGCCGCTGCCGGACTGGCCGGCGAGGCATTCGCGCAGCCCGCTGGCCACGATCTTGAAACCCGCCCGGTCCAGCGCACGCGAGACCGCGGCCAGCTGGGTGACCACATCCTTGCAGTCGCGGCCGCTCTCGATCATCGCGATCACCCCGGCGAGCTGGCCGTGCGCGCGGCGCAACCGGTTCAACACTGACTTGACGCTGTCGTCGTCGCCAACCACATGAGCTCCTCTCCACCAAAGAGCCACGATACCCGCCGGGGTATCACCGCGCCGGGAAGGCGGTTCAGCGGCGCGCGATCAGATACGGCGCCAGCGTCGCCAGCTTCTCGCAGGTCTCCTCGAATTCCCGTTCCGGACGCGAGGCGTCGATGACGCCCGCCCCCGCCCGCAGCCAGGTCCGCCCGTCTTGCTCGTAGGCAGCCCGCAGCGTCAACGCGGCGTCCAGCCCGCCGTCGGCCGAAAACATCACCACCGCGCCGGAGTACAGACCCCGCGGACACTCGTCGAGCCGCAGGATGGCCTCGATCCCCGGCGCTTTCGGGATGCCCGAGGCGGTGACCGCCGGAAACAGCGCCACCAAAGCGTCCATCCGATTCCGCGCGGGATCCAACCGCCCCGACACCGTCGAGCCCAGGTGCTGGACGCTGCCGCGCTCGCGCACCGTCATGAAGTCGGTGACCGCGGCGCTGCCGGGTTCGGCGACCTCGGCGATCTCCTCCATCGAGGTACGCACCGAGATCGCGTGCTCCACGATCTCCTTGGCGTCGGATTCCAGCTCGGCGCGAACCGGCCCGTCGACCGCGGGATCGCCGCTGCGCGCCCGCGTCCCGGCCAGCGGCTCGGTGACCACCACGCCGTCCTCACGCACTTCGGCCACCAGTTCCGGACTGTAACCGAGCGCTCGAATACCGCCGAGCCGCAACAGAAACGACCGGGCCGGGGTGTTGTGTCGCCGGCCCAGCCGATAGGTCGAGGGGAAGTCCAGCGTGAACGGCACGTCGACGCAGCGCGACAGGATCACCTTGCGGTAGGCGCCGGCGCAGATCTCGTCGACCGCGGTGGCCACCCGGCCGCGATAACCGGCGGCGTCGGCATCTACCGCGATCCGGGACGGGTCGGCGAGCGCCGGGACGCCGTCAGCCAGCAGCTGCTCCAGCACCGCGGCCTCCCGGTCACCGGCACCGAACATCTCGACCTTCGCGGCGGTGACCACGATCCGGGTCCGGGGCCAGAACACCCGCGCCAGCGCGGTTCCCGGCGCCAGCCGATCCTGCAGCCCGAAGCGGTAGGTACCGAACTCGAACGCGACCCAGCCGAACACCTGCTCGGCCTCCAGCAACAGCCGGTCGACAGCTTCGCCGAGCACCACGGCTGGGTGGCCGCGCCAGTGCTGGCGTTGCACCACTCCGTCGCGGATGGTGCGCAACTCGTCGCTGTCCAGCTCGACGGCAGCGCGCACGCCCATAGCCAGCGTCCAGCTTCCGCACCGCTCGTAGAGCAGGTATTCCTCGCCATCGCGTTCCGGCAGTGCGGCCGCCAGGGCCGCCGCGAGGTCGGCCGGCCCGACGCCCGGCGGCAGCGGCACCGACAGATTTTCGGACGCTGTTTCGACACCGAGCTCGGACACGATTAGTAAATGTAGCCTAACCTACAAACTGACGTCCTCCCCGGCCCGCTAATCCGCTGCCGCAGGGCCTTGAGCAGCGATGCCGGTGATCGTTCGGCCGCAGAGCCCGCGATGGTGATGTGTTACGGGCGTTCACGATTCGGTATCGGTCGTCACACAAGGGTTGGCAACGAGGCCATCGGTATGAAATATGGAGGCATGCTAAGTATTCGAAAGCTCGTGGGTTCGATGTTCATAGCGACAGCCGCGGCGGCGATCGCCGTCGCACCGACCGGCGTGATGGCGATGAGCGCACCGGCGGTTGTGGCCCAACCGCACGGCGCCGGGGGCCCCGACGGCAACGGCGGCGGCAGCGGCTGCGGCCACGACGCCGGCTGGCAAGGCTGCGGCGGTTTCATTCCCGGCCAGGGCGGCTTCGGCCACGGCTGCATCGGCGGAGTCTGCGGCAGCTGGGACGGCGGCCGCGGCTGGTTCAGCGGCTGACCTGCCGCAAACGTCGCCGCTCACCGGCAGGGTGTGTGCCCGCCTTAGAGCGACAACTTCCGGCAATTCCGGCACTCCACAACAGTTGTCGCGCAGAGGCGGGCACACACCACATGGTCGAAATTCCTGCAGCGACTCATCAGCCCGTCGCGAACCCCTCTGCCCCGGGCTACCCCAGCAGCGAACGCACCACCGCATCGGCCAGCAGCCGGCCCCGGTCGGTCAGCACCAGGTGGTCGCCATCGCTGCGCAGTAGCCCGTCGCTGACCGCGACCGCGGCGCGCTCCCGCTCACCGGCATCCAGCACCGCCAGCACCAATCCGTCGCGCATGCGCAACCGCAGCATCACGTCTTCGGTGTGCCGGTCGGACTCCGAGAGCTCCTCGAAGCCCGCGACCGGCAGCGTCCCCTCCCCCAGGAGCTGCGCATAAGCGTTGGGGTGCTTGACGTTCCAATAGCGCAGGTCGCCGTCATAGCTGTGCGCCCCGGGGCCGGCCCCCCACCACCGGCCACCGCCCCAGTAGCCCAGATTGTGGCGGCAGGCCGCGCCCGGCCGGCTCCAGTTGGACACCTCGTACCAGTCCATCCCGGCGGCACGCAGGGTGGTGTCGACCAGTTCGTAGCGGTGCGCCAGCACGTCGTCGTCGGGAGCGGGCAGTTCCCCGCGCCGCACCCGACGGGCCAGCGCGGTGCCCTCTTCGACGATCAGGCTGTAGGCCGAGAGGTGATCGACGCCTGCTTCCAGCGCGGCGTCCACCGAGCGCAGCAAATCGTCGTCGGTCTCGCCGGGCGTGCCGTAGATCAAGTCGATATTGAGGTGCTCAAAACCGGCGGCGCGTGCCTCGCGGGCGGCGGCCACCGGGCGCCCCGGCGAGTGGATGCGGTCCAAGGTGGCCAGCACCCGCGGCGAGACCGACTGCATCCCCAGCGACACCCGGGTGTAGCCGGCGGCGCGGATCGTGTCGAAGAACTCCGGCGACGTCGACTCCGGGTTCGCCTCGGTGGTGACCTCGGCGTCCTCGGCCAGCCCGAAGTGCTCCCGCACGTGGTCGAGCACCAGCGCCAACCGCGCGCCGCCCAGCAGCGACGGCGTGCCCCCGCCGACGAACACGGTGTCGGCGCGCGGGCCGCCCAGCCGGGCGGCGGCGAGCTCCAGTTCGCGGGCCAGCGCCGCCACCCAGGCGTCCGGGTTGGCGCCGCCGAGCTCCGCCGGGGTGTAGGTGTTGAAGTCGCAGTAGCCGCACCGGGTGAAACAGAACGGCACGTGCACATACACCCCGAACGGGCCGTCGTGGTTGCGGCGGACCTCGGGCAGCGCCACCGCGGTCGGGGTGAGCGTCATGGGGTCCGATCCTCCCACGGCTCGCCGGGCGGTGCAGGAGGCCTCAGTCGGCCCGAACCTGAAGCCCGTCGGCTTCGTCGAACAACGCCGACAGATAGTGGGTCAGCGATCCGACCGGGGCCGCCCCGGCACCCGCCGTGGCCGAAGCGCCCCGGGAGGAACAGGTCGGCCAGGCACCGGGCCCCTGCTCGGCCATGATGCGTTTGGCGACGGCGATCTGCTGCTGCGGGCTGGCCTGCGATGGCAGCCCGACGCCGCCGTTGGCGTCCCAGGTTGCCGCGCTGATCTGCAGACCGCCGTAATCGCCGTTACCGCTGTCGGCTGCCCAGTTTCCGCCCGATTCGCACTTGGCGATCGCTTCCCAGTTGATCGGATCGGCGTTGGCCGCGGCGGTCAGTTCGGCGCCGATCAGGAGCACCCCGGCGGCCAGCACTGTGAATTTCCTCATACCAGCTCCACCTTGCTGGCCAGCCAGCGGCCGTCGACCTTGTCCATGGTCATCCGGATCCGGCTGCGGTCCATCACCGGTTCGGGATTGTCGGCGTTGCGCACCGCCTGGTTGACCAGCAGCACCACTACGGCATGGCTCCGGTCCGCGGATTTGATCACTGCTTCGCCGACGTGGCCGCGCGCGGTTGCCTTGTTGTCGATCAGCAGCTGACGCAGCCTGGCACCCGATCGGGTGTGCATTTGGCTGAACTCACCGGTCGACCCGTCGGCGATGCCGGCGAAGTTACGGTCGACGTCGTCGGCGTCGATGTTGGTCAGCCGCAACGCGTATGCCTCGGCGGCCTGAAGCGCCTGCTCGCCTGCGAGATGGGTTTCGTAGTGCTGGACGGCCAGCCATCCGCCACCGCCCACCGCAGCCACCAATGTTGCGATCGCCAGCCAGCGCCGCAGCACGGCGCGTCCGTTGGCCCGCGGGGGCGGTTCGGGCGCCGGGGGCGGTTCCCACAGCTCCCAGCCGAAGTCGACGACACTCACCTGGCCCACCCGCCTTCCGATTGCGGCCCTCCCGTCCCGACCGCCTCGCCGTCGGGCCCCAAATGAGTTTTGCGCACGCTGATCACAACTTTGCGCCGGTAAGGAAGATTTTCGGCATCCATGGCATAATCGGCCGCGTGACTGCCGCCTACTGCACCGCATCCGGGGTTGCCTTGGTGGCTCGGCGGCACATCGATCTCAAGCGGGTTTGCAGCTGTCGCTGTCTGCCTTGATGTCGTAGAACCGCCCACCTGTATCTTCCAGCTGGCCGCCGGATCTGCGCCGCCGGAGTCAGTCGCCGGTTACCCGCGCTCCATCCCGCCAGCTCCTTTGTGTAAGGAGAATCGATGACCACCACTCCGTCCGCTCCGGCGAGCAGGGCCAAGCGCAGTGAGGCCCAGTGGGCGCTCGGCGAGACCGAACCGGTCAACCACAACGAGCAGTTCAAGCAGGACGACCCGGCCCTCAACGTGCAGGCCCGGATTATCGAGGTCTACTCCAAGCAGGGCTTCGACTCCATCACCAAGGACGACCTGCGTGGCCGGTTCCGCTGGATGGGCCTCTACACCCAGCGCGAACAGGGCTACGACGGCACCTTCACCGGCGACGAGAACGCCGACCTGCTGGAGGCCAAGTACTTCATGATGCGGGTGCGCTGCGACGGCAAGGCGCTGTCGGTCGCCGCGATGCGCACCCTGGGCGAGATCTCGCAGGAGTACGCCCGCGGCACCGCCGACATCTCCGACCGCAACAACCTGCAATACCACTGGATCGAGATCGAGAAGGTTCCCGAGATCTGGGACCGGCTGGCCGCGGTCGGGCTGCAGACCATGGAGGCCTGCGGCGACTGCCCGCGCGGGATGCTGGGCTCACCGCTGGCCGGGGAGTCCCTCGATGAGGTGCTCGACGCCTCCCCCGCCCTCGACGAGATCGTCCGGCGCTACATCGGCAAAGCCGAGTACGCCAACCTGCCGCGCAAGTACAAGACCGCGGTGTCGGGTCTGCAGGACGTCGCCCACGAGATCAACGACATCTCCTTCATCGGCGTCAACCACCCCGAACACGGCCCCGGCCTGGACCTGTGGGTGGGCGGCGGCCTGTCGACCAACCCGATGCTGGCCCAGCGCCTCGGCGCCTGGGTTCCGCTCGACGAGGTGCCCGACGTCTGGGAGGCCGTCACCCGCCTGTTCCGCGACTACGGCTACCGCCGGTTGCGCTCCAAAGCCCGGCTGAAGTTCCTGGTCAAGGACTGGGGACCGGAGAAATTCCGGGAAGTTCTCGAAACCGAATTCCTGGGCCGCAAACTGATCGACGGGCCGGCCCCCGCCCAGCCCACCGCGACCATCGACCACGTCGGGGTGCAGAAAACCCGCAACGGCCTCAACGCGGTCGGGGTGGCCCCGATCTCCGGACGGGTCAACGGGGCGACGCTGCTCAAGGTCGCCGAGCTGATGGAGCAGGTCGGCTCCGACCGGGCCCGGTTCACCCCGTACCAGAAGCTGATCATTCTCGACGTCCCCGACGAGAAGCTCGACGGGCTGCTCACCGAGCTCGACGCGCTGGGCCTGCCGGCCAACCCGTCGGCGTGGCGACGCAACCTGATGGCGTGCACCGGGCTGGAGTTCTGCAAGCTGTCGTTCGTCGAGACCCGGGTCCGCGCGCAGAGCCTGGTCCCCGAGCTCGAGAAGCGCCTCGAAGACCTCAACGCCCTACTGGACGTGCCGGTCACCGTCAACATCAACGGCTGCCCGAACTCGTGTGCCCGAATCCAGGTGGCCGACATCGGGTTCAAGGGCCAGATGATCGACGACGGCAACGGCAACTCGGTCCCCGGCTTCCAGGTTCACCTGGGCGGCAGCCTGGGCGCCGACAGCGGTTTCGGCCGTAAACTGCGCCAGCACAAGGTGTTCAGCTACGAGCTCGGCGACTACATCGATCGGGTGGTGCGCAACTTCATCAAGGGCCGCAACGCCGGTGAGCGATTCGCGCAGTGGGCGGTGCGGGCCGACGAGGACGACCTGCGATGAGGCCCCACGACGAAGCGGAGTTGCGTGAGCTGGCCGCCCGCGGCGCGGCCGAGCTCGACGGCGCCGGCGCCACCGAACTGCTGGAGTGGACCGACGCCAACTTCGGCGGGGTGAACGGCCCGCGCGGCGGCGCCACCTGTAACTACGTGGTGGCCTCCAATATGGCCGACGCGGTGCTGGTGGATCTGGCGGCCAAGGTCCGCGCGGGGGTTCCGGTGCTGTTCCTGGACACCGGTTACCACTTCGCCGAGACCATCGGCACCCGCGACGCGGTGGAGGCGATGTACGACATCTCGCTGGTCAACGTCACCCCCGAGCAGACCGTGGCCGAGCAGGACACCGCGCACGGCAAAGACCTGTTCGCGTCCAATCCGGCGATGTGCTGCCGGCTGCGCAAGGTCGAGCCGTTGGCCCGCACGCTGCGCGGCTACTCGGCATGGGTGACCGGGCTGCGCCGGGTGGAGGCGCCGACCCGCGCCAACGCCCCGCTGATCAGCTTCGACGAGCAATTCGGCCTGGTGAAGATCAACCCGATCGCCGCCTGGACCGACGAGGAGTTCGACGCCTACATCGCCGCGAACAATGTGCTGGTCAACCCGCTGATCGACGAGGGGTACCCGTCGATCGGCTGCGCACCGTGCACGGTCAAACCGGCCGCCGGCGCCGACCCGCGCAGCGGACGCTGGGCGGGGCTGACCAAGACCGAATGCGGGTTGCACGCCTCGTGACCACGCTAGTCTTGACCGCGCACGGCAGCCGGGATCCGCGCTCGGCTGCCAACACCGAGGCGATCGCCGGCCACGTGCGCCGGGTGGCACCGGAGTTCACGGTGCGGGTGGCGTTCTGCGAACACAGCACGCCCGGCCTGCGCGACGTGCTGGGCGAGGTGCGCAGCGCCGACGACGACGTGGTGGTGGTCCCGTTCCTATTGGCCAGCGCCTATCACGCCCGCGTCGACATCCCGGGAGTGATCGCGCAGTCCGGGGCCGCCGTGCAGGTGGCGCCCACCCTGGGCGAGGACGACCGGCTGGTGCAGGTTCTCGGTGAGCGGCTCAGTGCGGCCGGGGCATCCCGTTTCGATTCGGAGCTCGGCGTGGTGGTGGCCGCGGTGGGTTCCTCGCACGCTGCCGCCAACGCCCAGACCGCCCGCGTCGCCGCGCCGTTGTCCCGCGGAACCCGTTGGGCCGGAGTGGAAGTCGCCTTCGCCACGCAGGGACCGTCGGTTCCCGAGGCTGTCGAGCGCCTGCGGGAACGCGGGGCCACCAGGCTGATGATCGCGCCGTGGTTCCTGGCGCACGGCAGGATCACCGACGGGATCGCCGCCTATGCCGCGGGCGCCGGAATTCCGATGGCCGAGCCGCTCGGTGCGCACCGCCTGGTGGCGGCGACCGTGCTGGACCGGGTGGAGGCGGCACTCACCGCGCGTCACGCCGCCGCCTGACGCGCCGAGATTGCAGCGTTACGCCGGCACCGGCGCGTCCGCGACGGGCGCGTCCTTCAGCGGCGGTATCCGGGTGGCCCGCACGTAGACGGTGTCCCCCTCTACCAGCGACAGCGCCTCGGCGTCACCGCGGGTGATCTGGGCGGTGAACGGCACCTTGGTGGCGGCGTTGGTCAGCTCCACCCGCACCTCGAAGCCCAGTGTCACCACCCGGTCGACCACCGCACGCAACACGCCAGTGGACTCTGCGGTGCCGTCGGCGTTGGCCACCGCCATCTCGGGGGTGCGTCCCACCCGGATGTCGTGCGGGCGCACCAAGGTGCCGTTGAGCGAGGACACCGCACCGAGGAACGACATCACGAAGGCGTTCGCCGGGGCGTCGTAGACCTCGGTCGGGGTGCCGAGCTGCTCGATGCGGCCCTGATTGAGCACCGCGATCCGGTCGGCGACGTCCAGCGCCTCGGCCTGGTCGTGGGTGACCAGCACCGTGGTGACGTGCACGTCCTCGTGCAACCGGCGCAGCCAGGCCCGCAGGTCCTCGCGGACCTTGGCATCCAGCGCACCGAACGGCTCATCGAGCAGCAGCACCTGCGGATCCACCGCCAGCGCCCGCGCCAAGGCCATCCGCTGGCGCTGCCCGCCGGAGAGCTGATTGGGGTAGCGGGTCTGAAAACCGCTGAGCCCCACCACTTCCAGCAGGTTGTCGACCTTCTCCTTGACTTCGGACTTGGGCCGCTTGCGGATCTTCAGCCCGTACGCCACGTTGTCGCGCACCGTCATGTGCTTGAACGCCGCGTAGTGCTGGAACACGAATCCGATGCCGCGCCGCTGCGGGGGCACCCCGGTGACGTCGACGCCGTTGATGGTGACGGTGCCGCTGTCGGGGTGGTCCAGGCCGGCGATCGCCCGCAGCAGGGTCGACTTGCCCGAGCCGCTGGGGCCGAGCAGCGCGGTGAGCGAACCGGACGGCACGGTGAAGTCGACGTTGTCGAGGGCGACGAAGTCGCCGTAGCGTTTGTTGGCTCCCCGGACGGTGATCGCGTCGCTCATCTGCTTCCCTTTCCGGCCCGCCGCATGTCGAGCACCACCTGAACGATCAACACCAGTACCGACACCGTCATCAGCAGTGTGGACAGGGCGTAGGCGCCGTACTCGGCGCCGCGGTTGTAACGGTCGGACACCAGCAGCGTCAGCGTCTGGGATTTGCCGGGCAGATTCGACGACACGATCAGCACCGCGCCGTACTCGCCGAGGGTGCGCGCCACGGTCAGCACGATCCCGTACGTCAGACCCCACCGGATCGAGGGCAGCGTGATCCGCCAGAACGTCTGCCACCAGCTCGAGCCCAGCGTCGCCGCCGCCTCCTCCATGTCGGTGCCCAGTTCGTGCAGCACCGGTTCGACTTCCCGGATCACGAACGGCAACGTGACGAAGATGCTGGCCAGCACGATGCCGGGCAGACCGAAGATGATCTTGAAGCCCCAGTCGTTCTCCACGAAGCCCAGCAAGCCGGCCGAGCCCCACAGCACGATCAGCGCGACGCCGACGACCACCGGCGAGACCGCGAACGGCAGGTCGATGATCGCCTGAAGTGCGCCCTTGCCGCGGAATCTGTTGCGGGCCAGCACCAGTGCCGTCGGAATGCCGAAGATGACGTTCAGCGGCACCACGATCGCCACCACCAGCAGCGACAACTGCAGCGCCGAGATCGCCGCCGGGGTGGAGATGTAGGCGAAGAACTGCCCGAACCCGGGCGCGAAGCTGCGCCACAGGATCAACGACACCGGAACGATCAGCAGCAGGCCGATGTAGGCCAGCGCCACGAACCGCAGCAGGTAGCGGACTTTCGCCGACGGAGTCATGCCGACCGCTCCTGCCGCTTGGTCACCCGCGCACCCAGCAGCCGCAGCGCCAGCAGCACCAGGAACGAGATACCGAGCAGCACCAGCGAGATCGCGGCGGCCCCGGTGGGGTCGTCGTTCTCGATCAAGGTGCGGATCCACTGCGAGGAAACCTCGGTCTTGCCGGGCACCGCCCCGCCGATCAGCACCACCGAGCCGAACTCGCCGATCGCCCGGGAGAACGCCAGGCCCGCCCCGGTCAGCAGCGCCGGGGTCAGCGACGGCAGGACCACGGTGCGAAAGACCGTCGCCCCGGAGGCGCCCAGCGACGCGGCGGCCTCCTCGACCTCCCGATCGATCTCCAGCAGCACCGGTTGCACCGCGCGCACCACAAACGGCAACGTGACGAACGCCAAGGCCAAGCCCACGCCCCAGGCGGTGTGCTGCAGATGCAGGCGCACCGGGCTGGCCGGGCCGTACAGCGCCAGCATCACCAGACTGGCCACGATGGTGGGCAACGCGAACGGCAGGTCGATGATCACGTCGAGGAAGCGCTTGCCGACGAAGTCGTCACGCACCAGCACCCAGGCGATCAGCAGTCCGAACACCAGGTTGACCACCGTCACACCGGCGGCGATCGTCAGCGTCACCCGGAAGGACTCCAGCGCCGCGTGCGAGGTGACCGCCAGCCGGAACGCCTGCCAACCTCCGCCGGCGGCCTGCCAGGCGATCGCGGCCAGCGGCGCCAGCACGATCAGCGACAGCCATATCACCGCGGCGCCCACCCGCAGCGAGACGCCTTCGCGCCGGAACCCGGTGTGCACCGGCGGTCCGCCCTCACCGGGCCGGGTCGCCTCGGTGACCACAATGGCCGTCATCCGGTGACCCGGGTGTAGATCTTGGTGATGGTGCCGCTCTCCTTGTCGAACAGGCCGGTGTCAACGACGTCCCACCCGCCGAGATCGGCGATCGTCCAAAGCTTGTCCGGTGCCGGGAACTCCTCGCGGAACTCGGCCGCGACGCCCGGGTCGGCCGGGCGGAAGCCGGCCTGCGCCCACAGGCGTTGCGCGGCGGGCGTGTACTGGAAGTTCTTGAACGCGGTGACGGTCTCGAGATTCCGGCTGGAGCTCACCACCGCCAGCGGGTTCTCGATCTTGAAGGTCCGCGACGGGTTCACGTGCTCTACCGGCTTGCCCTTGCGCTCGACGGCGATCGCCTCGTTCTCGTAGCTGATCAGCACGTCGCCGCTGCCCTGCAGGAACACGTCGGTGGCCTCCCGCCCCGAGCCCGGGCGCAGCTTCACGTGATCGCTGACCAGCTTGTCGACGAAGTCCAGGCCGGCCTGCGGATCCTTGCCGCCTTCGCTCTTGACCGCGTAGGGAGCCAGCAGATTCCATTTGGCCGATCCGGAACTCAGCGGGCTGGGGGTGATCACCTCGACGCCGGGTGTCAACAGGTCGTCCCAGTCCTTGATGTGCTTGGGATTGCCCTGCCGCACCACCAGCGTCACCACCGAACCGAACGGGATGCCCTTGGTGACGTCGGCGTTCCAGTCCTCGGCCACCTTGCCGGCCTTCACCAGCCGGGTGATGTCGGGCTCCACCGAGAAGTTCACGATGTCGGCGGGTTTACCGTTGGCGACGCCGCGAGACTGATCCCCCGAGGCGCCGTAGGAGGTGACGACCTGCACGTCAGCACCGTCCTCGGTGGCGTAGAAGGCCGGGATGACCTTGCTCCAGCCGGGTTCGGGAACCGCGTAGGCCACTAGCGTCAAGGTGGTGCTCGCGCCGGAGTGTTCGGCACCGCCGACCACGTCGCTGGGGCCGCCGCCGCACCCGGCGAGCAGAACAGCGGCCAGCGCTAGCGCGGCGCCTCTGGCGGTGTGAAGCATTGGTGACCTTTCAGTGCAGGGCTGAGGAAATTCGGTCCCGTCGCTTCGCGAAGATGGTTGCCCAGGGATTACCTGCCGGGCATTACGACTTCAAAGCGTCGACGGGCGGGTGTTCAGCGACAACAGTGCACGTCGGCCACAGCGCAATTACCCACGGCAATGAGTGCCAAGACATAGCACTCGTGATTACCGGACGCTGCGAACATGCCGGGAAGCGTAACAGAACCGCGGCATGAACCCCGCGGTTCAGCGAGGCTCGACGGAGGAGAGCCGAAGCTGGAACCGCGGCATGAACCCCGCGGCTCAGCGGGTCAACAGCCAGCTGACGATCACCAGCAGGATCAAAGCGACCAGAATCAGTGTCACCTGCGAGCGCGGCATCAGCGCACCCCGCCGTCGTCGTGCCGGGCCCGTCGCAGCACCCGGATGCCCTGGGCCAGCGCAGTGTCCAGCACCAACGCCAGGCCGTACGCCAATGCCAGCACCACCGGCATCACCACCGCGGTCTGGACGACGAAACCGAGCCCCGACAGCCACAGCTCAACGCCATCCCACCAGCTCAGGAAGCCAACCATCCGGACCACTGTAGCGGCGATCGCAAGTTCGGCGAAGCCGGGCGAATGGGGCACTGCCGTTGCCGTATGCGCACGGCCCGCGGAAACCACGAACGGGCGGGTCAGGTGGACGTGCGCCGAGCCGCCAGCGATGATGTCGGAATGGTCCTGCACACCCCGCCGGGCGATGCACCCGACAAGACCGCTCCCGAAGCTACTGGAAAAACCCTCGACGTTCCTGCTCCCAAGACCCCGCCGCTGTCGGCCACCGCGCCGGTGCCGTACTCCGCGACGCCCGGGCAAGTCCGTAACTCGTTTCCCCCGATCGCCGACTACGCGTTCCTGTCAGACTGCGAGACCACCTGCCTGATCTCGGCGGCCGGCTCGGTGGAGTGGATGTGCGTGCCGCGGCCGGACTCACCCAGCGTCTTCGGCTCGATCCTGGACCGCAGCGCCGGGCACTTTCGGCTCGGGCCCTACGGGGTTTCGGTGCCCGCGGCGCGGCGCTACCTGCCCGGCAGCCCGATCATGGAGACCACCTGGCAGACCCACACCGGTTGGCTGATCGTGCGCGACGCGCTGGTGATGGGCAAGTGGCACGACATCGACGCGCGCTCGCAGACCCACCGGCGCACCCCCACCGACTGGGACGCCGAGCACATCCTGCTGCGCACCGTGCGCTGCGTCAGCGGAACCGTCGAGCTGACCATGAGCTGCGAGCCGGCCTTCGACTATCACCGCACCAGCGCCACCTGGGAGTACTCGGCCAACGCCTACGGCGAAGCGATCGCGCGGGCCCGGCACAACCCGGACGCCCACCCCACACTGCGGTTGACCACGAATCTGCGGCTGGGTTTGGAAGGCCGGGAGGCCCGTGCCCGCACCCGGCTGACCGAGGGCGACGACGTCTTCGTGGCGTTGAGTTGGTCGAAGCACCCCGCGCCGCAGACCTACGCCGAAGCCGCCGACAAGATGTGGAACACCACCGAGTGCTGGCGGCAGTGGATCAACATCGGCAACTTCCCCGACCACCCGTGGCGGGTCTACCTGCAGCGCAGCGCGCTGACGCTGAAGGGGCTGACCTATTCACCGACCGGGGCCCTGCTGGCCGCGTCCACCACGTCGCTGCCGGAAACACCGCAGGGCGAACGCAATTGGGATTACCGCTACGCCTGGGTGCGGGATTCGACGTTCGCGCTATGGGGCCTTTACACCCTGGGGCTGGACCGCGAGGCCGACGACTTCTTCTCCTTCATCGCCGACGTGTCCGGCGCCACCAACGGCCAGCAGCGTCCCCTGCAGGTGATGTACGGCGTCGGCGGAGAACACGAACTCGCCGAAGAGGAACTCGAGCACCTGTCGGGCTACGACAACGCCCGCCCGGTGCGGATCGGCAACGGCGCCTACAACCAGCGCCAGCACGACATCTGGGGCACCATGCTCGACTCGGTCTACCTGCACGCCAAGTCCCGCGAGCAGATTCCCGAAACGCTGTGGCCGGTGCTCCAGCGTCAGGTCGAGGAGGCGATCGACCACTGGCGCGAGCCGGATCGCGGGATCTGGGAGGTGCGCGGCGAACCGCAGCACTTCACCTCGTCGAAGGTGATGTGCTGGGTGGCGCTGGACCGCGGCTCGAAGCTGGCCGAGTTGCAGGGCGAAATGTCCTACGCCCGCCAGTGGCGAGCGATCGCCGAGGAGATCAAGGCCGATGTGCTGGCCAACGGGGTGGATTCGCGCGGCGTGCTGACCCAGGTGTACGGCAAAGACGCCTTGGACGCCTCCCTGCTGCTGGTGGTGCTCACCAGGTTCCTGCCGGCCGACGATCCGCGGGTGCGCGCCACCGTGATGGCGATCGCCGAAGAGCTCACCGAGGACGGTCTGGTGCTGCGCTACCGCACCGAGGAGACCGACGACGGACTGTCTGGCACCGAGGGCACCTTCACCATCTGCTCGTTCTGGCTGGTCTCGGCGCTGGTCGAGATCGGTGAAGTCAGCCAGGCCAAGCATCTGTGCGAGCGGCTGCTGTCGTTCGCCAGCCCGCTGCACCTCTACGCCGAGGAGATCGAGCCCCGCACCGGCCGGCACCTGGGCAACTTCCCGCAGGCGTTCACCCACCTGGCGCTGATCAACGCCGTCGTGCACGTGATCCGTGCCGAGGAGGAGGCCGACTCCACCGGGGGTTTCCAGCCCGCGAACGCCCCCAATTAGGGGCGGCTCGGTCCGGGTCAGCCGCTGAGGTTGCGGATCTTGTCCAGCATCGCGCGCGCCATATCGGCGGCCGTGGTGTCCCCCGGCGGTGGGGCGTCGGCGTGGTCATCCTCGCCGACGAACCAGAACACGTCGACGTCGACGATGCAGTTCACCCGCGCGGCCACCGCACGCGTCACCCGCAGGCCCACCTCGTCGTCGACGGTGGTGCGCACCGTGGCGGTGAGCACCGTGTCGCCGGTGGAGACATCAGTGATCTCCCCGCTGGCGTCGCTGCCCTCGCCGTGCCGGATCACCGTGACCCCGTCGCACTGGCCCCACTGCTGGGAGAACTTCTCGAACAGCGCGTCGGCGTCGGCGGCACTGGCCAGTGCGATCACGGCCTCGCCCACCCCGGTCAGCGACGAGTCGCCGGCAGCCGAAGTGCTGTCCCAGAACTCGTGGGCGACGTCTTGGACGCCGGCCGCGCCGTAGACACTTTTCTGGCCGCCCACCGCGGCGCCGACGCAATCCTCCGGTTCCGCTTCGTCCCAGGCGTCGGGCAGCTCGTCGACGCCGCCGAACCGCGGCGGCAGGGAGGGGTCGCTGCGGAAGGGCTGACCGACCAGCTTCGACAGCTCGGAGTCGTCGAGTAACACCTGCCGGACCGCCATTCCGGTCACCGGTGTCGGAGCCAATCCCGGTGCGGGCCTGACCGTTCCGGACACCACCGTGGTGCAACCGCCGGTCAGCAGCACGACCGCCGCCGCGCCGGCTGCGATTGCGCCTGCCCGGGCGGCCACTACTTCTTGGCCTTCTCCCCGGCAGCACCGCCGCTATCGGTAGACAGTGCCGCGACGAACGCCTCCTGCGGCACGTCGACGCGGCCGATGGTCTTCATCCGCTTCTTGCCTTCCTTCTGCTTCTCGAGCAGCTTGCGCTTCCGGCTGATGTCACCGCCGTAGCACTTGGACAGCACGTCCTTGCGGATGGCCCGAATATTTTCGCGGGCAATGATTTTCGACCCGATCGCGGCCTGTACCGGCACCTCGAACTGCTGGCGCGGGATCAGCTCCTTGAGTTTGGTGGTCATCTTGTTGCCGTAGGCCGAGGCCGAATCCTTGTGCACGATCGCACTGAAGGCGTCGACGGCCTCGCCCTGCAGCAGGATGTCGACCTTGACCAGGTCGGCCTCCTGCTCGCCGGCCTCCTCGTAGTCCAGGCTGGCGTAGCCGCGGGTGCGCGATTTCAGCGAGTCGAAGAAGTCGAAGATGATCTCGCCCAGCGGCATCGTGTAGCGCAGCTCGACGCGTTCGGGCGAGAGGTAGTCCATGCCGCCCAGCTCGCCGCGCCGGGACTGGCACAGTTCCATGATGGTGCCGACGAACTCGCTCGGGGCGATGATGGTGGTCTTGACGACGGGCTCGAAAACGTTGCGGATCTTGCCTTCCGGCCAGTCCGAGGGGTTGGTGACCAGCATTTCAGCGACCTCGTCGCTGCGGCCTTCGCGGATCACCCGGTAGACGACGTTGGGCGAGGTGGAGATCAGGTCCAGGTTGAATTCGCGCTCGAGGCGTTCCCGGGTGATCTCCATGTGCAGCAGGCCCAGGAAGCCGCAGCGGAAGCCGAAGCCCAGTGCCACCGAGGTTTCCGGCTCGTAGGTCAGGGCGGCGTCGTTGAGCTGCAGCTTGTCCAGGGCGTCGCGCAGGTTCGGGTAGTCCGAGCCGTCCACCGGGTAGAGCCCGGAGTAGACCATCGGCTTGGGTTCGCGGTAACCGGTGAGCGCCTCGGTGGCGCCGTGTCGGGAGGTGGTGACGGTGTCGCCGACCTTGGATTGACGCACGTCCTTCACACCGGTGATCAGGTAGCCGACCTCGCCGACGCCGAGCCCCTTGGTGGCTTTGGGTTCCGGGGAGACGATGCCGACTTCCAGCAGCTCGTGGGTGGCGCCGGTGGACATCATCGCGATCTTCTCGCGCGGGGTGATCTTGCCGTCGACGACACGGACGTAGGTGACCACGCCGCGGTAGATGTCGTAGACGGAGTCGAAGATCATCGCCCGGGTGGGCGCGTCGGCATCGCCGGTGGGCGGCGGCACCTGCTTGACGACTTCGTCGAGCAGCTCGGCCACGCCTTCGCCGGTCTTGCCGGACACCTTCAGCACATCCTCGGGTTCGCAGCCGATGATGTGGGCCAGCTCGGCGGCGTAGCGCTCCGGATCGGCGGCGGGCAGGTCGATCTTGTTGAGCACCGGGATGATGGTCAGATCGCGATCGAGCGCCAAATACAGGTTGGCCAGGGTCTGGGCTTCGATGCCCTGGGCGGCGTCGACCAGCAGGATGGCGCCCTCGCAGGCCTCCAGCGCGCGGGACACCTCGTAGGTGAAGTCGACGTGGCCGGGGGTGTCGATCAGGTGCAGGACGTACTGCTCGCCGTTGGCCGTCCACGGCAGCCGGACATTCTGGGCCTTGATGGTGATGCCGCGTTCGCGCTCGATGTCCATCCGGTCCAGGTACTGGGCCCGCATCGACCGGTCGTCGACGACGCCGGTGAGCTGCAGCATCCGGTCGGCCAGCGTGGATTTGCCGTGGTCGATGTGGGCGATGATGCAGAAGTTCCGTATCTGCGCCGGCGCGGTGAAGGTCTGGTCGGCGAAACTGCTGATGGGAATCTCCTGGTGAGCGGGTGGTGCGGCGGTGCTGCCTACTGTCTACTCAGGGTAGCGAGGCAGCCGCTGCAAAACGAAACCCCCGGAGGCGCCGGGGGCCTCCGGGGGTTTGCGTGCTTACGACGATTTAGACCTCGATCGCGCCCAGGCCGAAGTAGCCCAGGAGGTCGTTGAACCCGAGCTCGAAGTAGTCACCGGCCTGCGCCCAGCCGTCGCCGGATGCCGCGGCAGCGGTGGCGATCTCCATCGCGGCATTCCCGCCGAACAGCGCACCGCTGTCCCAGTCGAGGTTCTCGCCGTCGTTCATCAGCGCCCACAAAGCAGTGTTGCTGCCGTTGTTGAACTCCATCAGCGCGCCGTTGAGCAGGCTAAAGGACCCCGAGTCGCCTGACGACATCTCGTCTTCCCAGTTCACGCCGTACAGCAGCTGGCCGAACGCCGCTTGCTCCAGCAAGTCGGCGTGCGAGATGGTGGCGAACGGGTAGGTCTCGGTGGGCGCGACGACGTCGTCCTTGGCGCCCGTGAGGTCAGCACCGGTGTTGAAGAGCCAGTTCATCGAGGCCTGCTGGCTCTTGACGATGTTGCTCCAGTCGAAGGGGTCGGGGGTTTCGTCAGCGGCCGCCAGCGGCGCGAATGCGAATGCCGCTCCCGCGGCGAAGCTGCCGATGATACCGATCTTGCGAATGTTCATGGTTTCTATTGCCTTTCAGATGTCCCACCGGCGAGCGGGTGGCCCCACCGGATGCTCCCCCAGCACCGTCCGCTGCAAAGCTCCCCAAAGCTAACAGATACCTGTGATCAAGCGCAAGCGAACATTCACTTCTCCATCGAGAATGAGATGGTTTGGCGAAGTTCTCCCAGGTAAATCGGGTCCGAGAGCAGCAACCGTCGGTTCTTAGGGGACCTAAGCCAGCGCGTCACAAAATTGCGTTCGCCGACGCCGTCCGCCCGCCGCAGCACGCGGAGGCCGCGACAAAACGAAGCCCCCGGAAGGGACCTTCCAGGGGATTCGATCCTCAGCTGTGACTACGAGCCGAAGATACCGAAGTATCCCAACAGGTCACCCCAACCGAAGTTGAAGTAGTTCGCGGCCTCTTCCCATCCACTGGTGGCGTTGTTGGCAATGTCCATCGCGCTGCTCCCACCGAACAGGTCACCGCTATCCCAGTCGAGCACACCGCCGTTGTTCGCCAGCGCGAACAGCAGCGAGTTGATGCCGTCCTCGAATTGGACCATCGAGCCGTTGAACACGTTGTACGCACCGGGGTCGGAGGCGAGCCCGGCCGTTATCGGGTTCAACCCGTAGACCAGGAAATCGAAGGGGGTAGGAGTTACACCGTCACCCTGCACCGTCGCTACGTCCTCCGGCTTGATGAAGTCGAAGCCCTGCGTATTGGTATCGACGTCGCTGGAGGGGACCCCAGCGAGAAAGGTATCGGTCCCGAAGAGGAAGTTCATCGACCCGATCTCACTAGCCACGATGGGGTCCAGCGGGTCGGTTACGGCAGATGCCAAGGGCGCCAATGCGAATGCGGCGCCGGCCGCGAGGCCGCCGACCACGGCGATTTTGCGGATGCTCATAATCAATGCCTTTCAGATGTCTACTGCGACCGGAAACCTACCGCGGATTCCCCTCAGCGCTGCGGCTGAAATCCCAAGGGGCCATGCCGGTTTCACTAGTGCCGTTGCCGGCCGAACTTTGCGTCAAGATGCGTAACCCCATATACCTCTTGATAGCCGTGGCTGGACGGCGGAGGGCGACAGATCGGACGCAGGATGAATAACTAATCCCCTCCCCAAATCACTCCTCGGGGACCGACAACCAGCATCAAATCAACCCGGACGGTGGAAACCCCTCGTCACCACAACATCCCACCGTCCAGAAGCCCCCGTGTTAACGAATATTCTCGAACCGTACGCCGCTACGCTTCACGGGACAACACAAGTGGCACATCAGTTTTCGTACAGGTTCCTGTGCGCTTTGTTTACCCCCGCGTCAAGAAAATTCAGGCCTGGCCGGGCCGCCAACCGTCCGGCACACGGCTGTTCCAACCCTGATTCGCCTATGCTGCGATCATGGCTTCCCCGCGGAAGAGCCCCTGGCAGACGGTGCAGCGTTTCGCGGAAAACCTGGTGTTCAACGAAGCTCCACGGTTCATCCGCCAACTCGAGCAGGCTCCGCTGGTGCAACAGCGCATCCAGCGGGGCATCGAGCAGGGCATCAAGATCGGCCTCGAGGTGCTCAGCGGCGCGGCGTCGGAGCCGTCGCCGGCGATCCCGGCGGGCCGGCCGGTCACCAACAGCAGCGTTCCCAGCGCGCACCGCGCGCGGCGCCTGGTCTACGCGCCTGACCTCAACGGCCGGGCCGACCCGGGCGAAATCGTCTGGACCTGGGTGGCCTACGAGGATGACCCGGACCAAGGCAAGGACCGGCCGGTGCTGGTTGTCGGACGCGACCGCAGCATGTTGCTGGGGCTGATGTTGTCCAGCCAGCCGCGCCACGCCGACGACACCAACTGGCTGGGCATCGGCGCGGGCAGCTGGGATGAGGCCCACCGGCTCAGCTGGGTGCGGCTGGACCGGGTGCTCGACGTGCCCGAGGAGTCGATCCGGCGTGAGGGCGCCATCCTGGAACGCACGGTGTTCGAGGTCGTGGCCGCCCGGCTGCGCAGCGACTACTCCTGGAGCTGACCGGCCTGACGATCGCCGCTAGCCCTGGCTGATGTAGGAGCGCAGCTGCGCGTGCTCGGCCTGCAGCTCCTCCATCCGCGACTTCACCACGTCACCGATGCTGACGATCCCGGCCAGCCGGCCGTCTTCGAGCACCGGTATGTGACGCGCCCGGTGCTCGGTCATCAGCATGCTGACTTCGTCGGCGGTGTCGGATTTGGTGCAGGTCGCCACCAACTGGGTCATGATCGCCGACACCGGCCGCGCCAGCATGCTCGCGCCGTGGACGTGCAATTGGCGGACCACATCCCGCTCGGAGGCCACCCCCTCCAGGCCGTTGGGTCCGATCACCACCATGGCGCCGATGTTGTGCTCGGCCAGACCCGCCAGCAACTCCATGACGGTGGCATCCGGATGGATGGTCACCACCGCCGCGCCCTTGTTCCGCAATACATCCGCGATCCGCATAAAAGCCTCCCGCCGCAGTGATCTGCTTCACACCAGGCTAGGCCATTTGCCGCGGATGCGGGGCGGTGATGTTGAAACTCCACCGCGGCGTGCGCATCTGTGGCATATGTGGCCTCATGACCATCGAGATCACCCTGCTGGGCACCGGAAGCCCGATCCCCGACCCGAACCGCGCCGGACCGTCGACCCTGATCCGGGCCGGAGGCCAGGCACTGCTGGTGGACTGCGGACGCGGGGTGCTGCAGCGGTTGGCCGCTGCCGGTGCGTCGGCCAACACGCTGTCGGCGTTGCTACTCACCCATCTGCACAGTGACCACATCGCCGACCTCGGCGACCTGCTGATCACCCGGTGGGTCACCACGTTCACCCCCGACCCCGCGCCGTTGCCGATCATCGGCCCGCCGGGAACAGCGGAGGTGGTGGAGGCCACGCTGCACGCCTTCGGACACGACATCGGCTACCGGATCGCCCACCACGACGACCTGACGGGCCCGCCCCCGGTCGAGGTGCACGAACACACCACCGGCCCGGTGTGGGATCGCGACGGGGTGCAGATCACCGTGGCGCCCACCGATCATCGGCCGGTGGCGCCCACGATCGGATTCCGGATCGAATACGCCGACGAATCCGGGACCGCCTCGGTGGTGCTGGCCGGCGACACCGTGCCTTGTGACAGCCTCGATGAGCTGGCCGCCGGAGCCGGCGCGCTGGTCCACACCGTGATCCGCAAGGACCTCATCGACGCGCTCCCCCAGCAGCGGATCCGCGACATCTGCGACTACCACTCGTCGGTGGCCGAAGCCGCCGCGACCGCCCGGCGCGCCGGAGTCGGCACACTGGTGCTGACCCATTACGTGCCTGCCATCGCGCCCGGGCAGGAGGAGCAGTGGCGGAAGCTGGCGGCCGCGGAGTTCGACGGGCCGATCGAGCTCGGCGACGACCTGCACCGGGTCGACGTGCACCCGGGAGGCTGAGCGCAGAGCGCCGTGGTTGAGCCAAGTTGGGGAGTTGACCGGGCAGCTGGTAATCTGAACAGCCGTTGCCCCCACGTCGGGAGGCGAACCCAACGCAAGCTTTTAAGAAGGAACTACTTCGTGGCCAACATCAAGTCGCAGGTGAAGCGCAACCGGACCAACGAGCGCGCCCGGCTGCGCAACCAGTCGGTGAAGTCGGCGGTGCGCACCGCGATCCGCGCCTTCCGTGAGGCCGCCGAGGCCGGCGACAAGGACAAGGCCGGCGAACTGCTGGTGTCGACCAGCCGCAAGCTGGACAAGGCCGCGAGCAAGGGCGTGATCCACAAGAACCAGGCCGCCAACAAGAAGTCGGCGCTGGCGCAAACGCTCAACAAGCTCTGATCCACCCGGGAGCAGTCGCCCGCAAGCGGGAGATGCCCCCAGCCAAGGCCCCCATTCCGGTTGGAATTTGGGGGCTTTTGCGTCTGCTCGGGACCAGTTAGCGCGCGGCCAGCTCGGCGACTTTGCGGACCGCGGCTTCCAGTGCGTAGTCGGCGTCGGCGGCAGCGCCCTTGACGTCGGCGTTGAGGCCGGCCACCAGCCGCACCGCGACAGCCACCGAGTCGCGCGACCAATAGCGGGACTGTTTCTGCGCCTTCTGCACCCGCCACGGCGGCATGCCCAATTCGCCGGCCAGCCGGTAGGGGTCACCGGACTTGGGGCCGACCCTGGCGATGGTGTGGATCGCCTCGGCCAGCGCGTCGGCCAGCACCACGTGCGGTTCACCACGGATCATCGCCCAGCGCAGCGCCTCGGTGGCGCCCTCGACATCGCCGACGACGGCCCGATCGGCGACGTCGAAGCCTTTCACCTCGGCTTTTCCGCTGTGGTAGCGGCGCACCGCGAGGGCGTCGACCTGGCCGCCGGTATCGGCGACGAGCTGCGAGCAGGCCGAGGCCAGCTCACGGATATCGGAGCCCACCGCATCCAGCAGCGCCGTGACGCAGGCGTCGTCGACCCGGACCTTGAGCCGGCGAAACTCGGAGCGAATGAAGTCGGCGCGTTCGGCGGCCTTGGTGATCTTGGCGCACGGGTGCACCTGGGCGCCGAGTTCCCGCAGCTGGCCGGCCAGCGCCTTGGCTCGCCCGGCGCCGGAGTGCACCACCACCAGCACGGTGCCCGCCGGCACATCGGCGGCCGTCGACCCGATCAGGGTCACGGCATCTTTGCCGGCCTCGCCGGCGGCGTCGAGCACCACCACCCGTTCGTCGGCGAACAACGACGGGCTCAGCAGCTCGGCAAGCTCACCCGCCTCGACTTCGCCGGCCCGCAACCGGTCCACCGGGACGTCGGTGCTGCCGGCCTGGGCCCGTACCGCCGCCAGTACCTGCGCGACCGCCCGCTCGACCAGCAGTTCCTCATCACCGAGGAGCAGATGCAGCGGCGAAACCGGTTGGCTCACCCGCCAATCGTGTCACGCAGTCCCGACACCCGCCCAGCCGGTCAACACCTCCGAGACCGACCAGGCCAGTAGGCCCACCGCCAGCGCGGCCAGCACCCACCGGCCACCTCGCCAACGCCAGCAGACCACGACCAGCACCGCGGCGGCGCCCACACCGACCACCCCGGCCATCCCCGCGGGCACCGGCACGGTGGCGGCGGGAACCCCGCCGGCCCAGTGCGCGACGTGGCAGACCCACCACAGTTCGGGCCCGGTGAAGCGGATCGCCATCTCGGCGGCCGCCGGCCACCACCCGCACAGCACCGCCGCCGCGCTTCCCAGCACGGTGATCGGCGCGACCAGCACCGCCACCGCGAGGTTGGCGAGGGTGCTGACCAGGCTGAGCCGCCCGGAGATCCCGGCGATCAGCGGCGCGGTGACCAGGTTGGCGGCCCACGCCACGGCGACCGCAACTGCCACCGGTTTCGGCCAGCCGCGAGCCACCAGCCGCGCCGACCAGACCGGTGCGATCAGCACCAGCGCCGCGGTGGCGACCACCGACAGCGCGAAGCCGACATCGACGGCCAGATGCGGGGCCAGCGCCAGCAGCACCAACACGCTGGCGGCCAGGCTCGGAATCGCCTGGCGCCGGCGCGCGGAGAGCACCCCCAGCAAGGCGATCGCCCCCATCACCGCCGCCCGCAACACACTGGCCGTCGGCTGCACGACGATCACGAACGCCACCAAGGCGAAGCCGGCCAATACCGCCGCCGCGCGCGGCCCGACCAGACGCGCCGAAAACAACATCGCGCCGCAGACGATGGTCACATTGGCACCCGAGACCGCCATCAGATGCGTCAGGCCTGCGGCCCGAAACTCGCGCCCGGTCGCCGCAGTGATCCCCGAGGTGTCCCCGAGGACCAGCGCGGGCAGCATCCGGGCCTGCTCGCCGGGCAGCACCCGCCCGGCGGCCGCCGCAAACCGGGCACGCACCCGATGGGCTGATCGCGCGATGAGTCCGGGCCGGCCCCGGGTGGGTTCGCCCGCGGCGGTCAGCGTCGCGACCGTCAGGTCACGCCGGGCCGGGCGGGCGACTTTGGCGCGGAACGCCATCGACTGGCCGACCATCACCTCGTCGAATTCCATGCCTGAGGCGAAAACCACTACGCGGCCGGAGGATTCGTCGCCGTCAAGTTGCTGCAGCGTGGCCCGGAACATCACCCGGCGGGCACCGGCGGCCATCGGGCTCTCACTCGGGGTAACCGTCACCGCCGCGGTGCGGCCGAACGCCGCGGTGATCGGATGATGGACGATCGAGTCGGTGCGCAGCGCAACGGCGCAGCCGAACCCGGCCCCCACGGTTGCCGCCGCTGCCAGTGCCGCACCGGCCAGCCGCCACCCGCGCCGCCGCGTCTCCGTGCCGTACCAGCACAGTGCCCCGCACAATGCACCGAGCAGGGCGCACAGCAGCGCCAGCGCGGCGCCGATCTGCCACTGGATGCCCGCAGCGGTGACCAGCCAGCCGGTGAGCGCCGCCGGCACCAGCCGAACATCCAGCCGGGCCGCCGGCGCGGCCTCGGGCGGGGTCACGGTCAGACGCGGACCAGGGCACGCAGCTTCTCCAGGCGCGCCGGGCCGATGCCGTCGACCTCGCCGAGCTGGTCCACCTGGGCGAATTTGCCGTGGGTTTCGCGCCACGCGACGATGGCGGCGGCAGTCACCGGGCCGACCCCGGGCAGCGCGTCGAGCTGCTCGACGGTCGCGGTGTTGAGGTTGACCGGTTCACCGGATTTGGACTCCGGTTTAGCCGGCGCGGTGCTGGTCCGCGGCGCCTCCGGTGCCCGCGAGGGGGCGCCGACCGAGCTGCCGAGCATCGGCGGACCCGACGGCGGCGCCAGCCCGACGACGATCTGTTCGCCGTCGACCAGGGGCCGGGCCAGGTTCAAGCCGATGGTGTCGGCGCCATCGAGGGCGCCGCCGGCGGCGGTGAGCGCGTCGGCGATCCGCGATCCGGGCGCCAGCGTCGCCAGCCCCGGCTTGTGCACCAACCCGACCACGCTGACCACCACCTGATCGGCGTCGGATGCCGCCGGCGCCGCAGCGGGTTCGTCGGCACGCGGGCTGGCGGTCGAAACCATCTCTACCGGAGGCAGTTTGGCGCTGCGCACCGGCGCAGGCTGGTCGCGGAGCACGGTGAACACGGTGATGAGCACCGCGACCGCGGCGATCACCGCCAGGGCGACCGTGCCGGCCCGTCCCGGGTCGGCCCGCACCTTGGCGAGCCAACCGGCGTCAGCCGTCCCGTCGGGTAGCCAGCGCGGCAGCAATGAGTTCGGGCCGGCCTCGTCATCGGGCTCGGCTGTGTCGTCGCTGCGGTCGGGTTCGGGCAGCAGGCCGAGGCGACGCTGCAGCCGCTCGCCGGGAAGTTCTGGTGCCATGCGCCGACGGTAGGCCGCGGTTCTGGCAGTGACACTCGCTCGCAACACGATTCGAGCCAGTTCTGTGGATCAATGCCCGGTTGGGGAGAACGCCGGTGGTCGCGGCCGACGATAGGCGGGCCGAACGACCGCGTCCCTAGAATCGACCGTCATCACCGATCACATCTACGTCGACGAGACCAAGCAACGCGACTACCTACTTGTCGCCACTCTGCATACCACCAGCGACCTCGCTGATTTGCGAGCGGTCGTCCGCGGACTGTTGCTGCCAGGTCAGCGTTACCTGCATATGAAGGATGAGAAGAACGGACGCAAACGAACCATCGCGGACACTCTCGTCGCCGCAGGAGTTCAAGCCACCGTCTACCGCGCCGCATCCCCCGCGCACCGCAACGACCGGGAACGTCGGGCCGCATGCCTGTGGTCACTTGTGCGCGATCATGCTGCCAGCAATGACACCCGCGTCATCTTTGACCAAGACGACAGCATGCTCAGTTGGGACAACCAACGGCTTATCGAGTACACGCGCGCGGCTGACTGTCGCCATACCCTCCACTATGAACACAAGCGCTCGCATGCCGACGCATTGCTGGCGGTCCCCGATGCCGTCGCATGGTGCTGGGCTAAGGGTGGGCGCTGGCGACAGCTGATCACGCCGGCCGTCTCGGCTGTTCGCGACGTATGAACCCGTGGAAAACGCGAAGCCCGAGCGCCGCGGTCGTCCGGCCGGGTCTCGGGCTCACTTCCAGAGGCTCAACGCCCCAGGCGACACCCATCCTAAACCACGTCAGGCGTATGACGACAAACCATCAACGCGCGGTTGTGCAGAAACCCCGCTACGGGTTCACCCATTCCCCGATGTCACGGGAGATGCCCGAGGACGGTGAGTAGCGGACTTTCGTCGCGGTGACCCCCGCGGGCAGCGCGAACACGACGCAGCCGGTGCTCGAGGAGCCGGCGGCGAGCAGGAACCAGCCGTAGGCGAAGTCCTGGCACTCGGTCACGGTGGCGAAATCGGCCTGGTAGCTCTGGTCGTCGGAACCGACCACCGAGACGTCGCTGTTGCTGTTGCCGACGATGGTCGTCGTTCCGGCGTTCTCGATACGCAGTTTGGTCGCGATGTAGGTCTTGCCGGCCTCGCCCCAGCCGTTGGGCACGGTGGCGGGGTCGATGACCTCCGTCAACGTCACCGCGATCTTCTGCCCGCCGATCCGCATCAGGTCCAGTGTCTGGCCGAGGTGGGCGGCCGGCCGGGCGGGCGGGGGCTGCTGCGCCGAAGCCGACGGCGCGGGCCGCGCCTCCCCGGCCGGCTCCGCCGAACACGACACCGCACAAAAGAACAGGACACATAGTGCGACGAGCGACCGTCTCATAAATTCATAGCCTACAAAAACGCATACCAGCGCCTGCGTTAACCGGTTCCGATCGGTTTCCGGGTCCGGGACCGCACCTTTGCCGCGCCGCGCGGCGGGTTCCGATTAGGGTGCATACCAACCGTGAGTTCACCCAACCAACCGGGAGGTCGACGTGAGACTGGCACTGACCGCCGAGGAGGCCGCATTCCGCGACGAGATGCGCACCTTCTTCACCACCGAGATCCCCGCGGATATCCGGGAGCGCGGCCGGCTGGGCCAGTCGATATTTCCCGACGACATCGTGGCCACGCAGAAGATCCTCAATGCGAACGGTCTCGCGGTGCCCAACTGGCCGGTCGAGTGGGGCGGCAAGGACTGGACGCTGACCCAGCACCAGATCTGGCTCGACGAAATGCAATTGGCGTCGGTGCCCGAGCCGCTGACCTTCAACGCCAAGATGGTGGGCCCGGTGATCGCCGAATTCGGTTCCCAGGCCATCAAGGAACGCTTCCTGCCGGCCACCGCCAACCTGGATATCTGGTGGTGCCAAGGGTTTTCCGAGCCGGACGCCGGCTCCGACCTGGCGTCGCTGCGCACCACCGCGATACGCGACGGCGATAGCTACATCGTCAACGGGCAGAAGACCTGGACCACACTCGGGCAGTACGCGGACTGGATTTTCTGCCTGGTGCGCACCGACCCGCAGGCCCCCAAAAAGCAGGCCGGCATCTCGTTCCTGCTGTTCGAGGTGAACACGCCGGGCGTCACCATGCGGCCGATCAAGCTGATCGACGGCGGCTACGAGGTCAACGAGGTCTTCTTCTCCGACGTGCGGGTGCCCGCCGATCAGCTGGTCGGCGAGGAGAACCACGGCTGGACCTACGCGAAGTTCCTGCTGGGCAACGAGCGCACCGGGATCGCCGGGGTAACCCGCACCAAGGTGCGGCTCGCCGAGGTCAAGGAGCGCGCCAAGGAGCTCGGCGCACTCGATGACCCGCTGTTCGCGGCACGGCTGGCCGAGGCCGAAAACGACTTGCTGGCACTGGAACTCACCCAGATGCGGGTGTCGAGTGACTCCGCCGACGGCAAGCCCAACCCGGCGTCGTCGGTGCTCAAGCTGCGCGGCAGCCAACTGCAGCAGGCCGTCACCGAACTGTTCGTCGAACTCGCCGGTCCCGACGTGCTGCCGTTCGAGGCGGGCGAGGGCATCGCCACTCCGGAGTGGGCGCAGCACGCCGCCCCGACCTACCTGAACTACCGCAAAACATCGATCTACGGCGGCAGCAACGAGGTGCAACGCACCATCATCGCGTCCACCATTCTGGGCCTGTAGGAGGTACGACGGTCATGGACTTTCAACTCAGCGACGAGCAGGTTCTGCTCCGCGACACCACCCGTTCGATGTTGTCGGGCTACGACACCGAGACCCGCAACACGGTCGTCGACGCCGACCCCGGCTACAACACTCAGGTGTGGAAACAGCTGGCCGACACCGGAATTCTCGGTCTCGGTTTCGAACCGGAGGAGTCCGGACCGCTAGAGATCATGGTGGTGCTCACCGAGATCGGCCGGCGGGTTGCCCCCGAGCCCGTCGTGCACGGAGCACTCGGGCCGGGTGCGCTGATCGCCGAACACGGCGATGCCGAGCAGCGCAAACTGCTCGACGCCGTCGCCGAGGGCGAGCAGATCCTGGCGTTCGCCCACACCGAGCCGAGTATGCGCGGTGGGAACGCCAAAGTGACCACTGCGGCTGCGCAGCATGGTGATTCGTGGCGCCTCAGTGGACGCAAGAACCCGGTGTTGACCGGCGACCGCGCCGACACCCTGGTGGTCAGCGCCGCCCTGCCCGATGGGGGAACCGGACTATTTCTGGTCGACGGAGACGCCGACGGCCTGACCCGGTCGCCCTACCGAACCTTTGACGGCCGGCGCGGCGCCCAGATCGACTTGGACAACACCCCGGGTGCTCCGCTCGGTGAGGCCGCTGACGCCACCGGTGCCATCGAGCACGCGCTCATCCGCATCTCCTCGGCGCTGTGCGCCGAGGCGGTCGGGGCGATGGAAGAGGCACTACGGCTGACCACCGACTACCTCAAGACCCGCAAGCAGTTCGGCGTCACGCTCAACACCTTCCAGACCCTGACTCAGCGCGCCGCCGACATGTACGTCTCGCTGGAGTTGGCCCGCAGCATGAGCATGTACGCGGCCATGTCGATCGCCGACGGCAACCTCGACCCGGTGATCGCGGCACGCGCCAAGCTGCAGATCGGCCGCTCCGGGCGGCACATCGCTCAGGAGGCCATCCAGCTGCACGGCGGGATCGGGATGACCTGGGAGTATCCGGTCGGTCACCTCGCGGCCCGGCTCACCGCGATCGAGCACACCCTGGGCTCTGCGCAGGATCAGGTGCACGTGCTGATGGACAACCTGGACCGCTACGGCCTGGCCAAGCTGTAGCCGCTTTAGAAGAAGAAGCCGAGCTGAGCCGGCACCGCGCTGGCGAACGCCGCATCGAGCCGCTGCGCGAGCCCGCCCTCTCGGCAACGCAACCGGTTCGCTGCGGTCAGCGCCGACACCCGGTGAGTTCCCAGGTAAAGGCTGCCCAGCACGTCGAGATCCAGTTCGGCGTCCGCGGGTGCGTCGCAGCGGGTGCACTGCGCCCGGCCGTCGCGGATTTCCAGCGCGAATCGGCCACCGTCGCCGCGGAACCGGTCGGACACCTCCAGGACCACACTCAGGTCTGCGGCGTAGTCGCGGGCCGCCAATGCGGTCGGGATGTCCATCAACCGCAGCCAGCCCTCGTCGGTGCGTGCGGTGGTGCGGGCCAACCGGGTGTCGGTCAACAGATAGGGCAGCGGATCGTCCGGGTAGGTGCCGATGACGACGGTCTGCATCAGATCCATGCCCAGCAGCGCCCGCCACAACGCGGCGTGCGCCTCCGGCGTGACGGCCCGCAGCTCCGCCACCCGCACCGTCTTGGGCTTCGCCCCGTGCACCCGGTACAGGGCGTAACCGTCCGGGTGCAGCAGCGCCATCCAAGCGGTGCCGCCGTCGCGGTCGCCTTCCCGGTCGGCGAGCAGGTCGTCCCAGAGCGGGATCGGGCGTACCAACCCACCGGGGGTGCGCTCGCGGCAACGGTCGTAGATCGCGGCGAACTCGTCGCGGTGGTCACCGGCCCGGACCAGCCGGACCCCGCCGGGGTCGGGTGCGTCGGGGTGGAACACCGCGAACCGCCGGTCGATGGTCAGCTCCTGGTCGACGGTGGCCGGGCCGTAACCGAATCGCCCGTAGATGCCGCCTTCGCTGGCGGTCAGCGCCGCCACCGGATATCCGGAATCGGCGATTCGCCGGTGCAATTCGACGTACATGGCGCGCAGCACGCCGCGCCGGCGGTGGGTGGGCGCAACGACCACGCCGCTGATGCCTGCGGCCGGCAGCACCGCCCCGCCGGGAACCGTGAGCCGCAGGTCGAGGTAGAACGCCACGCCGATCACCTCGCCGCCTTCGCAGGCCACCACCGCGCCGCCGGGCGGGACCAGGGTCCGAATGGCCTCGACCTGGTCCGGGTGGGTGAACGACCCGAAGCCGGCGGCCTCCAACAGCGAGATCGCCGCCCAGTCGTCGTCCTGCGCGGTCCGCACGGTCACATCGGTCACGGACTTCGACGGTGCCACAACCGGCGGCGCGCCGCATCCCAATAAGGTGTGGAGCCATGAGCACACCGCTGCGCGTCATCCAATGGACCACCGGCAACATCGGGCAGCGCTCGCTGCACGCCATCATCGGCCGTCCCGACATGGAGTTGGTCGGCGTCTACGCCCACGGCAAGAACAAGGTCGGAGTGGACGCTGCCGAGTTGGCCGGCTGGCCGGAACCGACCGGGATCACCGCCACCGACGACATCGACGCCTTGATCGCGCTGAAGCCCGACGCCTGTTGCTACAACCCGCTGTGGCCGAGCATCGACGAATTGGTCCGGCTGCTGGAAGCCGGCATCAACGTGTGCTCCACGGCCGCCTGGATCACCGGCGGCAAGCAGACCCCGGAAGACCGCACCCGCATCGAGGATGCCTGCCGGGCCGGGAACTCGACGATGTTCGGCAGTGGTGCGCACCCCGGGCTGACCAACATGGTCGGCATGGTGCTGTCGGGGGCGTGTGAGCGGGTCGACGAGATCCGGATCACCGAATCGGTGGACTGCTCGACGTACGAGTCCGCGGCCACCATGGCGGCGATGGGCTTCGGCCAGGACCCCGAGACCCCGGGGCTAGCCGAGAGTGTCCGCCGCGAATGCGAGGTGTTCGCCGAGTCCGCGGCGATGATGGCCGACGCGATCGGCGCGCAGCTGGACAGGATGACTTTCGACGTGCAGTTCACCGCCGCGACCGGTGACAGCGATCTGGGCTTCATGAAGATCCCCGCCGGAACCGTGGGCAGTGTCTTCGGCTACCACCGCGGTTGGGTCGGTGAGCGCAACGTGGTCAGCGTGGGATTCAACTGGATCATGGGCAGCCACGTCACGCCGCCCAAGCCGGTGGCGCACGGCCACGTGATCCAGGTGTTCGGAGTGCCGAACATGCGCACCGTCATCAACTGCCTGCCGCCCAAGGACTGGAGCGAGCCGAACTTCAACGGATTGGGTTCGATCTACACCGCCATGCCGGTGACCAATGCGGTGCCCGCGGTGGTCGCGGCCGCGCCGGGCATCGTCACCCTGGCCGACCTGCCGCCGATCACCGGCCGTTCCGCGAGCTGATCAAACCGGGCGGTTGGTGGTGATCGCCCCCGACGCGGCATCGATGGTGACGTCGTGTTCGACCAGCTCGGTGTCCCACACGTCGGCGTCCCACACCACGGTGCCGTTCATGTCGAGCAGGCTCAACTCGGTGACCGAGCCGTCGGGCACCGCGCTCAGCACCTTCTTCACCGCGGCCCGGTAGTCCAGGTGGGCGCCGTCCAGATTGGCGCGTCGTTTGGCCTTGTCGGCGTCGCTGTCCTCGGTGACGGTCGGGCCGACCAGCACCGACTCACCGTCGGATTCGATCTTGAGCTGCCGTTCGGCGCCGTCGGGGGTGACCACCCGCGCCTTCCAGCTGCCGGAATCGTTGGTTTCGCTCTCGATGAAGATCAGCACGCTGGCCGGCACCTGCGAAACGGCCAGGTCCCCCGCGCGCAGCAGGGTGTGCGGATCAGGCGGCGCATCCGGGCGCGACCAGGACGCCCCGGGCGTGGTCGACTCCGACGATTTCGCGCCTGACCTGCCGTTGCCGCTGCAACCGGCCAGCGCCAGCGCTACCACGATGACCACTGCGCCGACTCGGACGCCATTCACCAGACCGTGCATCAGCGGCCATGCTACTGAAAGGCCGGCGACACTGCCGACCTACCGGGGACTTCTGCAATCGGCACACCCGGCGTGCGCACCCGTTGCGATCGTTAGCCAAGCGAAGGTTTATGCTGCCCGAGGACGATATTCGTGGCAGCCTTCGACGATTCCGGCGAGGCCGGAACACACCCTGTCCGCTGCCGGCGTTCGACCGCACTATCGACCAGCGGAAGGCGGTGATATGAGGAAGATTCCGATCGCCGCAATAGTCAAAAGGCATTGGATTCCGCTGGTCTTCATCGTGGTCGTCTTCATATCCGCCGTGGTCGTCACCCGGCTGCACAAGGTGTTCGCCTCCCAGGACCTCAACCCCCACGCCGGCGCCGGCATCGAGATCGTGCAGTTCAACCCCAAGTACGTCGCCTACGAGGCATTCGGTCCTCCGGGCACCACCGCCGACATCAACTACTGGGACGCCGAGGCCAACGTCCATCAACTCAACAATGTGCCGCTGCCCTGGTCCTACACCGTCGTCACCGTGCTTCCCGCAGTGCAGGCCAACATGATCGTGCAGGGCAACACCGGTGAGATCGGCTGCCGGATCAAGATCGACGACCGGCTGCTCGACGAACGACGCGCCACCGGGCTGAACGCCCAGACCTTCTGCCTGGTGAAGTCCGGATGATCAAACGGATCCGAGCGCGGCTCGACGAGCACCAGGACCCGCACGTCAAACGGCCGTTCTTCGCACACATGCTGCGCATCTTCGCGGTGCCGATCATCATCGTCTGGATCGTGTTCACCGTCCTGGTCAATATCCTTGTGCCCCAGCTGGAAGTGATCTCCGAGGAACACTCGGCCCCGCTGGCGCCGATGGACGCGCCGTCGATGGTCGCCAGTCAGCTGGTCGGCGAGAACTTCCAGGAATACAAATCCAACAGCACCGTGATGATGGTGGTGGTCGGCGAGGACGAACTCGGCGAGGACGCCCACCGCTACTACGACGAAATCGTCAAGAAGCTGGTCGCCGACAAGGACCACGTCGAGCACGCGCAGGACTTCTGGCGTGACCGGTTGACCGCGGCCGGTGTGCAGAGCTCCGACGCCAAAGCGGCCTACATCATGCTCAACCTGGTCGGCAACCAGGGCATGACCGAAGCCAACGACTCGGTGCAAGCGGTCCGCAAGCACATCGACGACACTCCCGCCCCACCCGGCGTGCAGGCCTATGTCGCCGGTCCGGCAGCGCTGACCGCGGATCTGCGCGAGATCGGCGACGCCAGCCTGGTGAAGATCACCCTGTTCACCATCGCCGCGATCGCAATCATGCTGCTGATCGTCTTCCGGTCCATCTCGGCGATGCTGACGCAGCTGTTCCTGACGCTGCTGGAACTGATCTGCGCGCGCGGCGTCGTCGCGGTGCTCGGGTTCAACAACGTGATGGGTCTGACGACGTTCGCGGTCAACATCATGGTGATGCTGGCGATCGCCGCCGGTACCGATTACGGCATCTTCCTGATCGGCCGCTACCGCGAGGCCCGGCTGGCCGGCGAAGAGCGGGTCGACGCCTACTACACCACCGTGCGCAGCGTCACCCCCGTCGTGCTGGGGTCGGGCCTAACCATCGCGGGGGCGTCGGCGGTGTTGTACTTCACCCGGCTGCCCTACTTCCACACCATGGGCATCCCGGTCTCGGTGGGCATGATCGTCGTGGTCGCCGCCGCACTCACCCTGGGACCGGCGTTGCTGGTGGTGGTCACCAGCTTCGGGCTGCTGGAGCCCAAACCAGCCAAGCCGGGTGGGTTCTGGCGCCGCGCCGGGGTCTCGGTCGTGCGCTGGCCGGGTCCGATCGCGGTGGCCAGCCTGGCGGTCATCATGGTCGGACTGGTCGCCCTGCCGGGGTTCAAACCCGGATACGACGACCGGAAGTACCTGCCGAAGGAAACCCCGGTCAACGTCAGTTATGCCGCCGCCGAGAAGCACTTCTCGGCCGCCCGGATGGCCCCCGACATCACCATGGTGACCTCCGACCACGACATGCGGAACCCGGCCGACATGCTGGTGCTGGACCGGGTCGCCAAGAACATCATGCGGGTGCACGGCATCGCCATGATCCAGGACATCACCCGGCCGTTGGGAATCCCGTTGCAGCACAGCTCGGTTCCCTTCCAGCTCAGTGCGTCCAATCAGTTGATGATCCAGAACATGAAGACGCTCAAGGACCGGATCAAAGACATCGACACGATCTCCCAGCAGCTCGACAAGGACATCGAGTTGCTGATCCAGATGTACGGCTACCTGCAGGAGGTCGACCGGACCTTCGATGACACCGCCGAGGTCACCGAGCGCACCGTGGAGGTCTCCGACCGGATCCGCGACCATCTGGCCGACTTCGACGACCAGTTCCGGCCGCTGCGCAGCTACTTCTACTGGGAGCCGCACTGCTTCGACATCCCGATGTGCTGGGCGCTGCGGAGCACCTTCGACACCACCGACGGTGTCGACCAGCTCACCGAGCAATTGCACCACCTGTCAGCCGACATCACCAAGACGGCCCGCTTGCTGCCACAGGCGGTGGAGTTGCTGCCCGCCGTCGTCGACACCATGAGGATCATGCGCGGCCTGGTGCTGACCGTGCATTCCACCTTCTCGGCGTTCGTCAACCAGATGGAGGATCTGAGCAACACCCAGATCATGATGGGGCAGAGTTTCGACGACTCGAAGAACGACGACTTCTTCTACCTACCCGCGGAAGCATTCGATAACAAGGACTTCCAGACGGGGCTGCGCCTGTTCATGTCGCCGGACGGCAAGTCGGCGCGCTTCTTCGTCACCCACCAGACCTACCCGGCCACCGCGGAGGGCATTGCCCGCGTGGAGCCGGAGCGCATCGCCGCGCAGGAGGCACTCAAGCAGTCCTCGCTGTCGGACGCCAAGGTCTACGTCGGCGGGATGGCCGCCCTCTACGAAGACATGAGCAACGGCGCCAAGTACGACCTGATGATCGCGGTGGTCGCGTCGCTGACCCTGATCTTCTTGATCATGATGATGATCACCCGCAGCATGGTGGCCGCGCTGGTGATCCTGGGTACCGCTTCCAGTTCGATCGCGGCGTCCTTCGGCATCTCGGTGCTGATCTGGCAACACATCTTCGGCCAGCACATCTACTGGGTGACCCTGGTTTTGGCGGTGATCGTGCTACTGGCGGTGGGTTCGGACTACAACCTGCTGCTGGTCTCGCGGTTCGAAGAGGAGATCCACGCCGGGCTGAAGACCGGCTATATCCGGGCGATGGCCGGCAGCGGTGGCGTGGTGACCTCGGCGGGCATGGTGTTCGCCGCGACCATGGGCATCATGTTCTTCAGCGATCTCAAGGCGATCGGCATGTACGGCACAACCGTGGCCATCGGGTTGCTGCTGGACACCTTCGTGGTCCGGGCGTTCTTCATGCCGTCGATCGCGACGATGCTGGGCAAGTGGTTCTGGTGGCCTCAGGTGGTCCGCCCGTGGGGCCCCAACAAGAACATCCGTGGGATCGCGGCCCACACGCCCCACACCGATCCGGCCGCAGACACCGACAGGTTCGCCACGCAGTAGACGGCGGGTCAGACGCCGGCCGGAGCCTCTCCCGGATTCAGGTCCACGCACACCGCGACCGCGCCGGCCCCGACATGCAGGGCCAACGTCGGTCCCAGGTCGGTGATGATGGCCGGCTCGCAGGACGGCAACCGCTCCGCCAGCGCACCGGCCACCTCTTGTGCTCCGTGCGGATTGGCGACATGTTGCACGGCCAGCCCGGCGGGACGATCACCGACCGCATCGCAGACCCGATCGATCATCGATGCGACGGCCTTGTTGACGGTGCGGATCCGCTGGGCCAGTACGAGTTTCCCATCGTCCACCGCCAACAGCGGCTTGAGCGACAGTGCGGTTCCCAGCCAGGCCGCCGCACTGCCGATCCGGCCGCTGCGCCGCAGATTGTCCAGCCGCTGTACCACCAGGTAGGCGCGGCTGCGCTGCACGGCTGCCTCGGCGGCGGCCGCCACCCCGTCCAGATCGGCGCCGCCGGCGGCAGCGCGGGCGGCGGCGAGCGCCACGAATCCGGTGCCCATCGCCGCAGACCTCGAGTCGATAACCCGGACACCGGGGCCGATTTCGGCGGCGACGTGCTCGGCGGTGCCGAACGTGCCGGACAGTGCCGAGGAGATGTGGATCGCCACCACGCCGGCGCCGCCGCTGTCGGCCAACCCGTTCCGATAGGCCTCGGTCAGCTCCTCGGGGTTGCTTCCGGCCGTGCTTACGCCGTCCCGGGCGTAGATGTCCTCGGGCACATCATCGATGCCGTCGCGCAGGTCGGCGCCGTCGAGCAGAATGTGCAGCGGCACCACGCGGATGTCCCACCGATCACGCAGTTCCGTGGGTAGGCACGCCGACGAGTCGGTGACCACGACGACGGAGGGGCCGGTCATTCCGCCTGTCCGGGCACGCCGGCCTCGGCCAGCGCTTTGAGCATCAGTTCGGCGACACCCCGGTGCGCTTCGAAGTTCCAGTGGATGCCGTCCGGGTTGGCCCGCCCGCTCATGACCTCGTCGGCCACGCCCAACTTCAGATCGACCAGCCCGACGTCGTGCCGCTGCGCCCATTGCGTGATCGCCCGCACCGTCGGCTCTCGCCCATGGTGGGCGCGGCCATAGGTATCGGCGATGTGAACCGACGGCAGGCAGGCCACGATCGGGATCCCCGGCCGGTTGAAATCGATTGCACCACGGGTCATTTCAAGGTAATCGGCGGTCAGCCGCGGCGGCAGTGCCGCCCGGGCCAGCGGCGAGAGCCGGGGCTGCAGCCAACCGTAACCGTCGCGCACCCAGCGTCGCAGCCAGGGCGGCCGCACATACCGGATCAACTCGCGCAGCGCGGTCGGCCACACCGAGGGCAGCGAATCCATCCCGCTGGTGGCGATGATGACGGCCCCGGCCCGGGGCAGGGCGGCCCAGGCGCGCGGATCCTGGGTGGCCGCCCACCAAACGTCCCGACTGGTCCAGCCGATCCGTCCGATCAACTCGACATCCCAGCCCAGCTGCGCCCCAACGATGTTCGGCCAGATCCGCGGGTCGTCGGCCGGCAGCCCGCCGGTGGGCCCGTAGTACGACAGCGAATCGGCGAAGATCAACAGCGTCGGACGGGATGGCGAGGACATCGTCGGTTCAGAGGACATCGCCGGCTACCTGTGCTGACGCGTTCCAGACATCCAGGCGCCATCGGACGTCGGCCGGATCGGTCACTCCGGCCTCCGAGTACCCGCTGAGCTGGGTCCAGCTGGCGTTGGCCATTCCACCCAGCACCGGCCAGTTCTCGACCGGAAGACGCAGCAACGCCGCGGTCAGGGCGGCGATCAGGCCACCGTGGGCCACCAGCACCACCGGCCGGTCAGCGTCACCGCTCCCCCAGTCCGGCTCGCCGGCCACCAACTCGGCGACCAGCGGTTCACTGCGCGCGGCCACATCCACTCTGCTCTCGCCGCCGTGCGGAGCCCACCGGGCGTCGTCACGCCAGGCCAGCCGGGCACCGGGCGCCACGGCGTCAACCTCCTCATGGGTCAGGCCCTGCCAGTCGCCCAGGTGTGTTTCGCGCAGGCGGGTGTCCACCCGGACTTGCAGCCCGTTGTGCTCGGCCAGCACCGTGGCGGTGTCGTAGGCACGCCACAGATCCGACGACACGATCAGCAGCGGATGGCGCTTGCGCAGCACCTCGGCGGCCGCCTCCGCTTGCGCGCGACCCAGATCGCTCAAGACGGTGTCCAATTGACCCTGCATCCTGCTGCCGGCATTGAACTCGGTCTGGCCGTGCCGCAACAGGATCAGTCGGCGGACCCTCACGGGGCTCCCTCCGACGCCGCCGCGTCGCCCGGCTCGGCGGCTGAGTCCGCTAAGTCCACCGGCACCAGTGGGCAGTCCTTCCACAGCCGGTCCAGCGCGTAGAAGTCCCGCTCGTCCTGGTGCTGGATGTGCACCACGATGTCGACGTAGTCCAGCAGCGTCCAGCGCCCCTCCCGGGTGCCTTCGCGGCGCGCCGGCTTGTACCCGGCCAGCCGCATCTTGTCCTCCACCTCGTCGACGATGGCGTTGACCTGACGTTCGTTGGACGCCGAGGCGATCACGAAGCAGTCGGTGATGACCAAGTGGGCGGATACGTCGATGACGACGACGTCGGTGGCGAGCTTGGACGCGGCGGCCACCGCGGCCACCGTCGCCATGTCGATCGCTTCGCGGGTCGCTGTCATGCGTTGTTCCCGGCGGCCAGGCTGGTGGATCGGCCGACGGCCTTGCTGGCGCCCGGATCACTGCGGTAGAGCCGGCGCTTGGACACGTACTGCACAACGCCGTCGGGCATCAGGTACCACAGCGGCCGGCGCTGCTCGGCGCGTTGGCGGCAATCGGTCGACGAGATTGCCAACGCCGGGATCTCCACCAAGGTCAACGCGTTCTCCTCCAGTTCGCCCAGCACACCGGTGATGTGGTCATGCCGCAGCTCGAATCCGGGCCGGCTGACCCCGATGAAACGCGCCAAGTCGAACAGCTCCTCCCAGCCCTGCCAGGACAATATCGACGCCAACGCGTCGGCGCCGGTGATGAAATACAGCTCCGATTGCGGGTTCAGCGCGTGCAAGTCCCGCAACGTGTCGCGGGTATAGGTGGGGCCGGTGCGGTCGATGTCCACCCGGCTCACCGAAAAGCGCGGATTGGACGCCGTGGCGATCACCGTCATCAGGTACCGGTCCTCGGCCGCCGAGACATGCCGATCCTTTTGCCAGGGCTGACCGCTGGGTACGAACACGACCTCGTCCAGCGCGAACTTGTGGGCTACCTCGCTGGCTGCGACCAGGTGGCCGTAGTGGATGGGATCAAACGTCCCGCCCATCACCCCCAGCCTGCGCAGCCCGTCATGCATGGTTCGCCAGCTTACTGGACCAGCGGAAACGGCTGTCGCCAGACGGCCGCGGACAGCTCAGCGCTATTGCCGAGGCAAAGCGTTCCACGATCGTGTAGAAGAGGGCTGTGGAGAATTCGCCGTCGTCATCGGTTGATCGAGCGCAGGCCGCCAAGGACGCCATGTTGCGGCGTTTCTATACCCGCGCGCGGATCAGTGGCCAGGTCGTGCTGCCGGCCGTCCCGAGCATGCTCGACGAATACGTGTCGATGTGCGACACGGTGTTCGCCGGCCTGGGCAAGCGTTTCAACGACGCCGAACTCGCCCATCTGCGCGAGGTGTTGGAGGGCCAACTAACCGCCGCCTACACGGCATCGCCGCGCTCGAACATCGTCATCTCCTACGAGGCCCCGATCGGTCTCACCCTGAACTACACGGTCCGCGCCGAATGGACCTCGATCGCCGAGGCGTACGAGCGCTGGCTGGCGACGCGGGAGCCGCCGCTGTTCGGCACCGAGCCCGATGCACGGGTCTGGCAGCTCGCTTCCGAAGCCGATGATCCTGCCGCGCATCGCGTGCTCGAGATCGGCGCCGGCACCGGGCGCAACGCCCTGGCTCTGGCACGACGCGGGCATCCGGTCGACGTCGTTGAGATGACCCCGAAGTTCGCCGAGATACTCACGCATGAGGCGAACCGGGAATTGTTGGACGTGCGCGTCATCGTGCGCGACGTATTCGTCGACGCCGACGACCTGCGCGACGACTACCAGCTGATCGTGCTCTCGGAGGTGTTGACCGATTTCCGGTCGACGCAACAGGTGCGCAGCCTCTTCGAACTCGCCGCCCGCTGTCTGGCGCCCGGCGGCCGGCTGGTGTTCAACGCGTTCCTGGCCGGTGCGGGCTACGAGCCCGATGATGCCGCCCGCGAATTCTGCCAGCAGGTGTACTCGAGCCTGTTCACCCGCGATGAGATATCCGCCGCAACAGCCGGCTTGCCGCTGGGGCTGGTTGCCGACGACTCCGTCTACGAGTACGAGAAGGCTCATCTGCCCGATGGCGCCTGGCCGCCCACCAGCTGGTACATCGACTGGGTAAGCGGGCTCGATGCGTTCCGCACGTCGCGGGAGAACAGCCCGATCGAGTTGCGCTGGCTGGTTTTCGAGCGCACCCACTGAGCGATCGGCGAGGTAGCCGCCCTGGTGAGCGGCACTTTTTGACGCGTTCGTCAACGTTTGTTTTTCGGCTGCGGAAATATGTACACCCCCGATACCCGCGGCGTAGTTTTGCGCCAAACGCAGTTGGCCCCGGGGGAGGTCGGATCCTTTGCGCAGCAAGGCTGAAGCTGTTTCGGCGTGGCCGATCGTCGGCCGCGACGATGAGCTGCGCGAGGCCTTGGCGACTCTCGAGCCGGATTCGGAGTTTCAGGGCGTCGCTCTGGTCGGCGACAGCGGTGTCGGCAAGTCGACGCTGGCTCGTGCGCTCGGAGCCCGTCTCAATGCGGCCGGGCGCACAGTCCGGTTTGTGCTGGGCACCCAGACCGGCCGCGATGTGCCGTTGGGGGCGTTCTCCCGGTCGGTGACCGTCGATGCATCGTGCGAGCCGGCAGCGATGTTGGCGATCGCGCACAAGAACCTCGAGGCCGCCGAGAACCCGGTGATCGTGGTCGATGACGCTCAACTGCTCGATCCGTTGTCGGCCACCCTGGTCTACCAGCTGGCCGCCGAAGGCACGGCGCAGGTGATCGTGGTGATCCGGGCCGGCGAAACGCTTCTCGATGCGGTCACCGCACTGCTCAAAGAACAGTTGCTGTTGAACATGCGCATCAATCCGTTCACCCGCGAACAGACCGGCGAACTCGCCCGCCGGGTACTCGGTGGTGTCGTGAGCCCCCAGGCGATCAACCGGTTGCACGACCGAAGCGGCGGAAGTCCGCTGTATCTGCGCGGACTGCTGCGGGCCGGCCGCGATGACGGCGTCCTGGTGCAAGACGAGTACGGCTGGCAGCTCAAAGGTTCCCTGCACGCCGACCAGGAACTGTCTGTCCTACTCGGCTTCCGGCTCCAGGCGCTCACCCCTGAAGAGCTCGAGGCACTTGAGATCCTGGCGACCGCCGAATTGCTGGACTGGGAGGTCTTCCGCGAGCTCTGTTCTCCCGAAGCCATTTCCGGGCTGGAGCGTCACCGGTTGATTCATCTGACGTCCGATGCCGGGGGAACCCTGGTCCAGGTGACTCACCCCATCATCTGTGAAGCGGTGCTTGAGCGTGTCGGGGTGGTGCGCGCCCGCCGACTCAACGGTGTGCTGTTCAACGCCTTCGACAAGTACCTTCTTGGTGGCGGGCGGCGCTTGCGGTTGCCCGACGTGCGCGGCAAGATCCGGATGGCCCAATTCATGATCTGCAGCGACTTGGATCCCGACTTCAAGCTGATCATCGGCGCGGCGGTGCGGGCGGCGGCGATGTCCAACCTCGGCCATGCAGAAGAGTTGGCCCGCTTCGCCTTTGACCGCGACGGTGGCCTACCGGCGGCCCTCGTTCTCGGAGACGCACTGTTGTGGCAAGGCCGAGGCGACGACGCCGAGTCGGTGTTGACCGATGTCAGCCTCGACGGCGCCGACGACGCGTTAATAGTTCAATGGGGTTGTCTTCGCGCGTCGAACCTATTCTGGAACTGCGGTGAGATCGATTCCGCATGGGCGGTTCTCGCCGAGGTGCAAGGTCGCGCCCACTCGGAGGTGAGCGCCGCTCTGTGCCGCGCCCTGGAGGTGGCTTTCACGTTCTTCACCGGCAACCTCGCAAAAACGATTCGTTCCGGACCGCCGTTCTGCGCGGCGGACGTATGGCCGGCCGCGACCGCCTTGGCGGCGTTGCCCACTGCGCACGCATTGACCGCAGCGGGGCGCTTCGGCGAGGTCTACGGAATCGCTGACCTGGGACTGCGGGCGGCTGCGCACAGTCGCTCCGGGATGATCCGATTCGGGCTCGGTATCGCCGAGGTCATGGCACTGGTCACCGCCGGGGATTTGGCCGCGACCGAAATGGTCGCCGAACGCTATGCCACCATGGCTGCCGGCGTCCCGGAACCCGATTCGATGGTCGGGGTGCTGTTCGGCCTGGTACAGCTGGCACGCGGTCAACTGCCCTTGGCATGTTCGTCGTTTCAGGACTCGATGCCGGTGTTGTCGGGCGCTTCCCTATCGCTGTGGCCGATGCTGGCCAACGCGTGGGCCACCCAAGCCGAAGCGGCGCGAGGCAACGCTGCGTCGGCCTCCGCCGCATTGCGGCATTGCGAAGAAGCCTATGGAGCGCAAATCGCCGCGTTCTCACCGGAACTCGAGATGGCCCGGGCCTGGGAGCGGGCAGCGCACGGTCAGATCTCCGATGCGCGCGCCCACGCACTGCGGGCGGCGCAGAGCGCCCGCCGATCCGGAATGCACGCGGTCGAGTTGCGGGCGCTGCACACCGCGGTCAGATTCGGCGACCGCTCGCATGCCGACCGGCTGGCGGAGCTCGCCGAGACACTGGACGCCCCGTTGCCCAATGCGGTTGCGGCGCATGCCCGCGGTCTGGCTGACCACAACGCCGACCTGTTGAGCATCGCGTCGGACAAGTTCGCGACCCTGGGCGCGTTCGCACTCGCCGCGGATGCGGCGGCCCAGGCATCCGCCGAATACGCGCGCAGCGGTCAACGCGGCAAGCAATTGGAGTCGTCGACGCGGACGCAGTGGCTGGCCCGCCAAGGTGACATCCACACTCCGGCAGTCGCGGCGGTGACTCAGCCACTGCCGATCACCGACCGGGAGCGCGAGATCGCGATGCTCGTCGCCGCCGGTCTGCCCAACCGTCAGATCGCCGACCGGCTCTCGGTGTCGGTACGCACCGTGGACGGGCATCTCTACCGGATGTTCGCCAAGCTCGGCATCGAGCGGCGCGACCAGTTGGTCCGGTTGTTTGCCGAGGGCCGGCCCCGCGCCTGAGGTCCGAGCGTCAGAAAGGCCCGCGGTAGCGGGCCTTTCGTGGTTCTCCCGGCGACACCCGCCGCACAACAACGAAGAGACCCGCCGAAGCGGGCCTCTCCGTTGTCGGTCTTGGCGACTCCCTACGTTGCGGGTGCTCCCGTGCCAGGGATGCCGCCGCTGCCGCCCGCGCCGCCGGCTCCGCCGGCGCCGGCGCCGGCGTGGCCGGGCTGACCGGGCTGACCGGGTGTCGGGCCGCCGGTGACACCGAGCCCGGGAGCCACGCCGCCGGGGGTCCCGGCGCCGTTGGCGCCGCCGTTGCCGCCGATACCGCCATCTTGGCCGTCGCCGCCGCTGCCGGTGGTGCCAGCGGCAGAGCCACTGGCGCCGCCGGTGCCGCCGGTGCCGCCGGCCGCGCCGGCCGCGCCGTCGCCGCCCTTCCCGGCGCCACCGACCGTTCCGGCGCCGTTACCGCCGACCAGCGGTTGACCGGCGCCACCGGCCCCGCCGTTGCCACCGGCGCCACCGACGCCGGCGGTGCCGCCGTCGCCGCCCTGACCGCCGGTTCCGGTGGTGACAGAACCGCCGAGACCGCCCTGTCCGCCGGCCACGGTCGTGCCGCCGTTACCGCCCGCCCCGCCGTGACCGCCGTCGCCGCCGTTGACTGCAGTGCTGGCCGCGCCGCCGGCGCCGCCGGTGCCACCCTGACCGCCCGCACTGGCGTTACCGCCATCACCGCCGGCCCCGCCGGTGCCGCCGAGGGCGTTGCCGCCGTCGCCGCCACTGGCGGCCGCGCCCGGGGTGCTGGCATTGACGTTCCCGCCGGCGCCACCCTGACCGCCCTGGCCACCGTTGGCTCCCGCGGCGTCGGCCTGGCCGCCGGCCCCGCCGGTGCCGCCGTTGCCGGCGGTGCCGGTGTCACCGGCGTTACCGCCGTCGCCCCCGGAGGCGCCGACGGCGCTGGTGCCGCCGCCATCGCCGCCGGCGCCTCCCGCCCCCGCGTTGCCTCCGGCGCCACCCTGGCCACCCTGGCCACCTGCCACAGCACCGACCGCGTTGCCGCCGGTGCCGCCGGCGCCGCCGTCGGTGCCGTTGCCGCCGTTACCGCCGACGCCTCCCGCGCCGCCGTTGCCGACGTATCCGGAGCCCGCCCCGGTAGTGGTGCTGTTGCTGCCGCCGGCGCCGCCGCGACCGCCGCTGCCACCGGCGCCGCCCTGACCGCCCTGACCGCCTGCGCCGCTGGCGTTACCGCCGGCCGCACCATTGGCGACCGCGTTGCCGCCCGCCCCGCCGTTACCGGCGTCGCCGCCGGTGGAGCCGATGCCGCCGTAACCACCCTGGGCGCCGTCGCCGCCGGTGCCACCGGAGCCGCCGGTGCCGGCGGTGCCGTTCACCGAGTTGCCGCCCGCGCCGGCCGTCGCCCCGGCGTCGCCGCCGGCGCCGCCGTTGCCGGCGTTGCCGCCCGCGCCGGCCGGTTGGGTGCCCGTGGCGTTCAGGCCGCCATCGCCGCCGTTGCCGCCGTAGTTGCCGTTACCGCCGGTTCCGGCGTTGCCACCGGTGCCGCCGGTGCCGGTGGCCAGCGCGTTGCCGCCTGCCGCGCCGTTGCCGCCGACACCACCCTGGCCGCCGTCGGAACCGTTGCCGCCGGAACCGGTGCCGGCGCCGTGGCCGCCGTCGCCGCCGTAGCCGGCCTGACCGCCGGTGCCGCCGTTACCGGCGTTGCCGCCGTTTGCTGGGCCACCCACGTTCGTCGGGTCGTTGGCGTTGCTACCGGCCCCGGCGTTGCCGCCGGCGCCACCGTTCCCGGCCACGCCGCCGTCGCCGCCGTTGCCGGTCGCACCGGCGCCGGTTGCCAGCGCATTGCCGCCGTTGCCGGCGTGGCCGCCGGCGCCGCCGGTGCCGCCGCTACCGCCGTTGTGGCCCACGGAGGCGGACCCGACGGTGTTGCCGGTGTTCTGGAAGCCGGCTGTGCCGTTGCCTGCGGCACCGCCGTCGGCGCCGTTACCGCCGAGCCCGCCGTTGCCGCCGAACGCGCCGCTGTCGCCGCCGTTACCGCCGTAACCGCCCTGGCCGCCCTGGCCGCCGTTGAAGCCGTCCACAGCGTTGACGCCATCGGGGGTGAAGCCGTCGCTACCCTTGCCGCCTTCGGCGCCGTTACCGCCGTTGCCGCCGTTTCCGGTGCCCAGGCCGGCCGGCCCGCCGCTACCGCCATTGCCGCCATAGCCGCCGGTGCCGCCGGTCATGCCTTCGCCGGTCATGACGTTGTAGCCGATGGCGTTACCGCCTATCGCGCCGTTACCGCCGTCACCGCCGGAGCCGCCGTCCCCGGTGACACCCGCGTGGCCGGTGACGCCACCGGCCAGGCCGCCAGCGCCGGCTGCGCCCGCGGTGCCGCCGTTGCCGCCGTAGCCGCCGTCGCCGCCGTTGAGCCCGACCGTGTTCCCCACCAGGTCACCTTGGGTCGGGTTGTAGCCCTTACCGCCGTCACCGCCGTTGCCGCCGGTACCCGCCGAGCCCCCGTCACCGCCGTTGCCGTCGGTGCCCGCCGCGCCGTTGGTGGCGGTGCCCGCGACGCCGCCCTTGCCGCCGCTGCCGCCGCTGCCGGCCGAGCCGCCGTTACCGCCGTGCCCGCCGTTGGGGGCGTTGGCCGCCAGTCCATCGGCGCCGTTACCGCCGTTGCCGCCGCTGCCGGCGGTGCCGCCGGTGCCGCCCTGACCGCCGTTGCCGGCGTTGCCGCTGACCGTGCCCCCGGCGCCGCCGTTACCGCCCTGGCCGCCGCTGCCGCCGCTGCCACCGGTGAGGCCGTCGGTGCCGTTGCCGTCGGCGCCAGTGCCGCCGTTGGCGCCGGTGATGCCCTGGCCACCCTGGCCGCCCTGGCCGCCGTCACCACCGTTGCCGGTGGTGCCGCCGGCGCCACCGTTGCCGGCCGTGCCGCCGGTACCGGCGGTCAGGTGGCCGACGGTGGCGTCGGCACCCGCACCGCCGTTACCACCGGTACCACCGGTGCCGCCGGGGCTGGCGACCCCGCCGTCGCCGCCGTGACCGCCCATGCCACCGTTGTGCGCCCAGTCGCCCGCGGCGCCCACGCCACCGTCTCCTGCCTGACCGATGGCACCCACGCTGCCGTCGGTACCGGCTTGACCGTTGCCTGCTCCGCCGGTCCCGGCCGTTCCGGCGTGACCGACCTCGGTGCCGCCGGCGCCACCGGCGCCACCGACCCCGCCCGAACCGTCGCCGTACTCTCCGTTCACGCCCCACTGCCCGGCCGCACCGGTACCGCCCTGGCCGCCGTCACCGGCGTCACCGCCGTTACCGGCATTGCCGCCATGGCCCTCCGACCCGCCGTTGCCGCCGTTGCCGCCGTCGCCGCCGGCCGCACCGGTGCCGCCGGCCTCACCGGTGTTACCGGTCTTGCCCGCAGCACCGTTGCCGCCGTTCCCGCCGTTACCCCCGTTACCGGTGGCGGTACCGGCGTTGCCGCCGTTGCCGCCGGTACCGCCAGCCGTGCCTGGGATAAGCGGGGTGAAGCCGTCCGCACCGTTACCGCCGTTGCCGCCGCCGGTGCCATCCGGCCCGGCAACGCCGGCCTTGCCACCACCGGCGCCCGCCGCACCACCGGCCCCGCCGTTGCCTTCGGCGCCGCCGTTACCACCGTTGCCGCCGTTGAGGTGGGTGGCGTCGGCCGCTGCGCCGTTGCCGCCGTTGCCGGCCATACCACCGGCGCCGCCGTCACCGCCGTTACCGCCGTGACCGCCGAACAATGCGTTGAGGAAGCCGGTTCCGGCACCACCGGCACCGCCGGCACCACCGTCAGCACCGTTTCCGCCGTCTTGGCCGGCGCCGTCGACGCCGCCGCTGCCGGGCACGCCCCACACGCCGTTGGCGCCGTTGACGCCGTCCGCGCCGTCGTCGCCGTCGCCGCCATTGCCGCCGTTGCCGAACCAGCTGCCACCGGCGCCACCGTCGCCGCCGGCGATGCCATCGTTGTTCGGGTCGAGGGCCGCGTCGCCACCGGCGCCGCCGCTGCCCCAGAGGTTCGCGTCACCACCGCTGCCGACGATCCAGTCGCCGTTCGCGTCCAGACCCGAGAAACCGGCACCACCGTTGCCGAAGAAGAGCCCGCCGTCTTGACCATTGGGGTTGGCCGCGGTGCCGGCGGCGCCGTCACACCACAAACCACAGGAGTTGGCAAACGACCAGGCGCTGCCGGGCACAGAGCCGGCCGCGTCACCGGCCTGGCCGGAGCCGGTGAACCAGCTGTTGACCGTAGCCATGAGTGAGTTCCAGGTCGCATCCCAACCGACCTGGTCCGCGGTCGCGCTGCCCGCAGTCGCCGCGTCGAATGCCGAGGAGTCGAACAGGGCCGACCAGGCCGCAGGATCGACGAAAGAATTCCAGTCGATGCCGTCGTAGGGCAGCGCCCACGCCGACGGGTCGAACAGATCACCCAAGTCGAAGTCATCGGCTTGGGCAGACGGCATGTGCGCCAATGGCCCCATCCCGAACGCCAAGAACGCACTTACCGCCGCGCCGGCACCGGCGACATGACGCGCCTTGCCTTTGGGCGTGGAATTCCGCTTCCCACTGCGGTTCCTGTCAGACATCACACAACCTCCCCATGAACACCGAGATGCTTAAAGCTCGCTAAGACGCCTTAGGTTATTTCGGTATTCGGCGGGGATCATAGAGTAATCAACTACCCTAGTTTTTTCGAGAAAGACCTCTTGCTTACTCGCCCCGGCAAGGGTGCCTACCTGAAACACCCACTGCGGTGTGTCCGCGACACACCCGCTCGCCGGGAAAGGCCAGCTCAGAAGGTCCTCGCCGGGAAGGGTCAGACCGGCAGGAGCTGGTCGATTACCGCCGCCAATTGCTTGGCCGAGCGGCACTCATGCATGGCGATGACGTCCTCGTACCGCGGAACCGCGGAATCCCCGCTGCCCCAAAGGTGTCTGGGCTCGGGGTTGAGCCAGTGCGCGTGCCGGCTCGCGGTCACCAGATGCGACAGCACGTCGGTGCCCGGGTCCCGGTAATTGGTGCGCCCGTCGCCGAGCACCAGCAGCGCGCTGCGCGGTGACACCACACTCGGGTACTTCTCCACGAACGAGACGAAGGCGTGGCCATAGTCGGAGTGGCCGTCACGGGTGTACACCCCGGACTCTCGGGTGATCCGCTGAATGGCCACCGCCAGGTCGGCCTCCGGCCCGAACAGATGCGTCACCTCATCGGTGGTGTCGATGAACGCAAAGACGCGAACCCGCGAGAACTGTTGCCGCAGTGCGTGTACCAGCAGCAGGGTGAAGTGACTGAACCCGGCGACCGACCCCGAGACGTCACAGAGCACCACCAGCTCGGGCCGGGCCGGACGCGGTTTGCGCAGTACCACGTCGATCGGCACGCCGCCGGTGGACATCGAGCGGCGCAACGTCTTTCGCAGGTCGATGGTGCCGGCGCGGGAACGCCGCCGGCGGGCGGCAAGCCGGGTGGCCAGGGTGCGGGCCAACGGCGCCACCACCCGGCGCATCTGGCGCAACTGTTCGCCGGAGGCACGCAGGAACTCGACGTTCTCCGACAGTTGCGGGATGCCGTACATCTGCACGTGCTCGCGGCCCAGCTGTTCGGCGGTGCGCCGCTTGGTCTCGGCGTCGACGAGCTTGCGCAACTGTGCGATCCGCTGCGCCGCGACGGCCTTGGCGATCTGCTCCTGCGTCGGACTGGGCTCATCCCCGTACGGGGTGAGTAGCCCGGCCAGCAGCCTGCCTTCGAGTTCGTCGAGCGCGAGCGCCTTGAGCGCCTGGTAGGCCGAGTAGGACGGGCCGCGGCTGGAACGGTACTGCCCGTAGGCCCCGACGATCGCGGCGACCATCGCCGACAACCGTGCGTCGGTATCGGCCAGATCGGGATTGGCGGTCAACAGGTCGACCAGCATGGCCCGCATGTCCTCGACGTCCTCGGGCAGCGGCGCGTCGTCGGCCGACTGGGGGTCGTCGGAGACGATCACGGTGCGCCCACCCAGCGCGGCGGGGAACCACAGGTCGAACATGGCGTCGTAGGTGTCGCGATGATCGGGCCGGCGCAGCACCGCGCAGGCCAGCCCCTCGCGCAGCACCTCCCGATCGCCCAGCCCGAGCGCGGCCAGCACCCGCCCGGCATCGACGGTCTCCGATGGTCCTACCGAAATCCCTTGCCCGCGTAAGGCTTCGACGAACTCCACCAGGTGCCCCGGGATACCGTGCGGGGCCAGCGGCTGGGGTGGGCGGGTTCTACGCACCATCTAGGCGACCATCAGTTCAACCGGAGTTCCCCGGATGCGCGCACCTGATCGGACTGGTGTTTGAGCACCACCCCGAGCGTGGCGGCGACGGTGGCGTCATCGATGGTGTCCAGGCCCAGCGCCAGCAGCGTGCGTCCCCAGTCGATGGTCTCGGCCACCGAGGGCAGCTTCTTGAGCTGCATGCCGCGCAGCACGCCGATGATGCGCACCAGTTCGCCAGCGAGGTGTTCGGGCAACTCCGGTACCCGAGACAGCAGGATGCGCCGTTCCAGGTCCGGATCGGGGAAGTCGATGTGCAAGAACAGGCAGCGGCGCTTGAGCGCCTCGGACAACTCGCGGGTGGCGTTGGAGGTCAGCACCGTGAACGGTGTGCGGCTCGCGGTGATGGTGCCCAGTTCCGGCACGGTGACCGCGAAGTCGGAGAGCACCTCCAGCAGCAGGCCCTCGATCTCGATGTCGGCCTTGTCGGTCTCGTCGATCAGCAGCACGGTGGGATCGGTGCGCCGGATCGCGGTCAGCAGCGGACGCGACAGCAAGAACTCCTCGGAGAACACGTCCATCTTGGTGGCGTCCCAGTCACCGCCCGGAGCGGCGGTGTTGCCGGACTGAATGCGGAGTATCTGCTTGGCGTGATTCCACTCATACAGCGCGCGGGCCTCGTCGACGCCCTCGTAGCACTGCAGCCGCACCAGCCCGGCACCGGTGGCGGCGGCCACCGCGCGGGCCAGTTCGGTCTTGCCGACCCCGGCCGGTCCCTCCACCAGCAGCGGCTTGCCCAACCGGTCGGCCAGGAAGATCGCGGTGGTGGTGGCGGTGTCGGCCAGGTAGCCGGTCTCGGCCAGCCGCCGGGCGACGTCGTCGATGTCGGTGAACAGCGAGGCGTGCTGCGCGGGGGTGGCGGGAATGGCGGGCTTTTCCATGCGAGGGTATGGCTCCTTTAGACGGGACGAGTGTGGCCATCACCCCACACGATCCATTTGGTCGAGGTCAGCTCCGGCAGGCCCATCGGTCCGCGCGCATGCAGTTTCTGGGTGGAGATGCCGATCTCGGCGCCGAAGCCGAACTGCTCGCCGTCGGTGAACGCTGTCGAGGCGTTGACCATGACAGCGGCGGCATCGACCTGCTCGCTGAACCGCTGGGCGGCGGCCATGTTGGTGGTGACGATGGCCTCGGTATGACCGGTGCCGTACTCGTTGATGTGGTCGATGGCGTCCTCGAGCCCGTCGACCACCGACAAGGCGATGTCCATCGCCAGGTACTCGCGGCGCAGATCGTCCTCGGCGGCGGCGGCATCGGCGTCGCCATGCACGGTGACGCCGGCGGCGGTCAACGCATCTACCAGCCGCGGCAGCGCGGAGGCGGCGATGGCCCGGTCGATGAGCAGAGTCTCGGCAGCGTTGCAGACGCTGGGCCGCCGGGTCTTGGAGTTCAGCAGGACCTCTTCGGCGACGGCGAGGTCGGCGCCCTCATGGATGTAGACGTGGCAGTTGCCGACGCCGGTCTCGATGGTCGGCACCAGCGCATCGCGCACCACGGCCTCGATCAGCCCGGCACCCCCGCGCGGAATCACCACGTCGACCAGTCCACGGGCCTGGATCAAATGGGTGACGGTGGAGCGGTCGACCGCCGAGAGCAGCTGCACGGCGTCGGCGGGCAGATCCTCACCGGTCAGTGCGCCCCGCAGGACGTCGACCAGAGCCTGGTTGGAGTGTGCCGCCGATGAACTGCCGCGCAGCAGTGCGGCGTTGCCGGACTTCAGCGTCAGCCCGAAGGCGTCCACGGTGACGTTGGGCCGACCCTCATAGACCATGCCCACCACGCCGAGCGGCACCCGCTGCTGACGCAGCTGCAACCCGTTGGGCAGGGTGTAGCCGCGCAGCACCTCACCGACCGGATCGGGCAGCCCGGCCACCTGGCGCAGTCCTGCGGCGATGCCCTCGACCCGCTGGGGGTTCAGCCCCAGCCGGTCCAGCATGGCCTCGGGGGTGCCGGCGGCCCGGGCGGCGGCCAGGTCTTCGGCGTTGGCCGCCAGGATGTCGTCGGAGTGGGCCAGCAGCGCGTCGGCGGCGGCGTTCAGGGCACTGTTCTTGGCCACGGTCGACAACGCCGTCAGCACGCGGGAGGCGATCCGGGCTCGGCGGGCGGCGTCGTGGACCTCTTGGCGCAGGTCGGGAAGCACGGGGACGCTCATCGTCCCAGCGTATCGGCGAACGCGGGATCCGGCGAAACGGCCCCGCTCTGGTGCTGACGGCGGCGCTGATCGATGATCCGGCCCAACTCCTGCAGCAACAGCGGCTTGGCCATCACCAGTTCTTCGATATGGTCGCGCTCGATCACCACCGCGGTCACTTCCTCCAGGGCATAGGCGTCGAACTGACTGGCTTGCCGGGTCAGCGTGGTGACGCCGAGGAAGGCGCCGTGCCGCAGCGTGGTGTCCGATACGGCCGGATCCGCGCCGGTGAGGCGGACGCTGCCTTCGGTCAGGAACGTCATCGCGGTCGGTACCTGACCGGCCTGTTCGAGTGCTTCGCCGGTGCCGTAGCGGACCACGGTGGTGTAGGGCGCCAGGGCCTGCCGGTCGGCGTCGGTGAGCCGCAGCGCGGGTGCCACCACCGTCCGCAACGCCTCGGCCACCCGCTGCGGCGTGGAGAACTCGTCGTCGGCGTCATTGAGGTGCAGGCCTTCGCGGCGGGCCGCATACCAGAGCCACAGGTTGAAGGTGGCCTGCGCCGCGCCGTCGTCGCCCGGGGAGTCCAGCGCGATGGTGGTCCGGTATTGGCCCCCGCCTAGAGCCACCGATTCGGGCGCCTCCCCGGTGGTGCGCAGCGGCAGTGCCGCGGCGACCCGCGACAGCAATGCGCAGACCCGGTCGGGTGGGTCGACAACCGCGAACGTGGTCGTGACCGACACCCGGTGCAGCCCGCCGGATCGGCTGATGTTGGTGAACGAGGTGCCCGCCAGCACCGAGTTCGGCGTGACCTGCAGCCCCTCGGAGGTGCTGATGTGCACCGCGCGCCAGTTCACTTCGACGACCTGACCGCGCGCCGAGGGGGTGGACAGCCAGTCGCCGATCCGGAACGGCTGCTCGAACAGCATGAACAGACCCGAGACGATCTGTCCGACCGAATTCTGCAGCATCAGGCCGATGACCACCGACGTGACGCCCAGCGCGGTGAACAGCCCGCCGATCCGGGCGCCCCACACGTGCGACAGGATCAGCGCCAGGCCCAGTCCGATCAGCAGGAATCGGGCGACGTCGATGAAGATGGTCGGAATCCGGCCGCGCCACGAGCCCTTCGGGGCGCTCTGGAAGAAGGTGACGTTGAATCCGGACAGCACCAACACCAGCAGCATGAACCCGAACACGGTGAAGATCACCCGCACCGTCGGGTCTTGAGCCGGTACCCCGGCCACCGGCACCAGCAGCGCCAGCAACGCGCCCAGCGGCAACAGGTAATTGCGGATCAGCGCCACCGGTCGGGCCAGATAGCTGCCGCGGCGCACTAAGGCCACATGCCATTCGGTGAACAGGGTCAGGCCGGCGGGCAGTCCGACGGCGACGCCGAGCGCCCAGTAGAACCACGGCCCGAAGACGTTCACGGTTTCTCCGACAATCGCCAGGTCTGCTCTTCGACGTCCCCGATCAGCACGGTGCCGGCGGGGACGAATTCCTGGCTGTCGCCGAGCATGTCGCGCACCGCCTCGGTGGCATAGATGCCGGGTTCTGAGGTGGCCCTGCGCAACTGGTAGGTGAGATTGACCGCCGAGCCCCACAGGTCGTAGGTGACACCGGACCGGCCCACCAGACCGCTGACGACCTCCCCGGTGTTGACCCCGGCCCACAGGCTCAGCCGATGACCGGTCTTGACGTCGAACCGATCCACGATGCGCTGCATCTCGCACGCGAACTCGACGATACGGTGCACGCCGTCGAGCCGCGGGGTGGTCAAGCCGCAACCCGCGAGGTAGCCGTTGTACATAGTGCGGATTCGTTCGACGCCAACGACTTCGGCCGCCGCATCGAACTGCCTCACCAGCTCGTCGACCATCGTCACCAGTTCGTTCGCGGAGACCGCGGCAGACAGCTCATCGATGCCATGCAGTTCGGCGTAGACCACGCTCACGTTGTGATGCTCCTCGGCGATGGCCTGTTCGCCCCCGCGGTAACGCTGCACCACCGATTCGGGCATCAGTGACAACAGCAACTCGTCGTTCTGCTTGCGCTGCTCGTTTAGCAACTCCTCCTTGATTCGCAGGCTGCGGCTCATGTCGTTGAATGCCCTGGTGAGATCGCCGATCTCATCGGCGGCCCGGGTCGCCACCGCAGCGCTGTAGTCGCCGGCGCTGATCCGCTGGGCGGCACTCTGTAACCGCCGGATCGGTCGCAGGAACAACCGGGCGAGCACCATCGCCAGTACGCAGATGGTGAAGATGACCGCGGTGGTGGCCAGCACCACCCTCCTGCTGAACGACGTGACCCCGGCGTAGGCGTCGGAGTAGTCCCGGGTCGCCAGGATCGACCACTGCAGGTCGGAATTGGGAATGGTCAGCGGCGCGTAGGCCACCAGCTCGCGGTTGCCCAGATAGTCGTATCCGGTGTTCAGCGTGCCGGTCTGGCCGCGCTGGGCGGCATGAAGTCCAGGTGCACCCACCGGCTGAACCAGGGTCGTGGTGCCCAGCTGCAGGGCCCTTTCCGCCGTCGCCACCGCGGTGCCTGCCGCCACCGCTTCGCGACGATAGGCCTCGGGGTCCTCCAGGAACAGTCGCGAATCGGAGCGCATCAGTTCGTCCGGACCGGCGAGATAGGTCTCGGTGGTGTGGCCCAGCCCCGCCTCTTTCCACTGCCGGTTGGCGGTCATGATCCGGTTGACCTTCGCGCTGGGCAGCGGCAGCGCCATCACACCCTCGACGGTGCCCTGGTTGCCCACCGGCGACACCAGCCAGGCGGTGGGCGTGTCCAGGTTGGGCTGATAGGGCTGGTAGTCGGTGATCCAGACGAAGTTGACGGCGTTGGACGCCAACGCTTTGCGGTAAGCGTCGCGCAGACTGGATTCGCGGTAGGGACCGGTCAGCACATTGGTGCCTAGGTCCACACCCTTGTTCACGCTGTAGACCACATTGCCGCGGGTGTCCAGCAACAATGCGTCGAGGTACTCGTTGCGATCGACGATCTCGGCGAAGAAGCTGTCGAACTGGGCGTTGGCCGCCGCCCAGACACCGGGGTCACCGGCATCGTAGGGTTTCTTGGGATCTCCGGCGAAACCGGCGGTGTACTGGGCTTGCAGGTAGCGCTGGGCGGTCGACGTCGGCAGCAGCGCGGCGATGTCAGCGTGTTCGCCGGTCCGTTTGGCCAGCTCGTTGACGAAGCGGTCACGGTAGTAACCCGTTATCGCCCGCTGCTGTTCGGGAGTGACTGCGGCGTGGGCAAGTTCGTCGAACCCCGCGGTGAATGCCTTGAGCGCGTTGGCCGCAGTCGCTCCCCCGCTGAAAACGACCAGCGAGTTCGTCATCTCGGCGAACAAGGTGCTCACCGCACGGCGCTGCGCCTCGCGGGCCTGCACCAGCTTGCTGGTCGCCGCACGCTGCAATTCGGCTGCGCCGTACTGGAACTCGACGAACCCGACCACCGCGACCGAGGCAATGCTGGTCAACAGCAAGATGAGCATCAGCTTGGTCTGAATGCTGATCCGGGATGGCAACCGCCGGCGCCGACGTTCATCGCTCTCGGTGCTGATCGTCGACGGTGCCGAGCCCACTCGGCCGCTCCCTTCGGTTAGGCGGACGATTTCCCAGCGTAGGGGATCTGACGCATTCCGCGTTCGTGAATGGGAAGCTGGCAGCATGGCGACGCGAGTGTGCGTGGTGGGCAGCGTGAACCTGGATAGCGTGTTCACGGTGGCCGCGCTGCCGGCCCCGGGCGAGACGGTGCTCGGCTCGGCACCGAGCGCTCACCCCGGCGGCAAGGGCGCCAACCAGGCGGTCGCGGCCGCTCGGGCCGGTGCGGATGTCTCGTTCGTCGGCGCGGTCGGCGACGACGACGCGGGCGAACGGTTGCGCCGGCACCTGCAGGCCAACGGGGTCGGCACCGAAGGATTGACGACGGTGCCCGGGCCCAGCGGATCGGCGGTCATCACTGTGGACCCGGCCGGGGAAAACACCATCGTGGTGGCGCCGGGCGCGAACACCTCGCTGACGGTCGATGCCGGCCTCGAGCTCATCACCGGATCCGACGTACTGCTGCTGCAGCTGGAGATCCCGCTCGCCACCGCGACCGCCGCCGCCCGAGCCGCTCACCAGGCGGGCGCGACCGTGATCGTCAACGTCTCCCCGATCCGCGGCGATGTGACCGAGCTGGCCGGGCTGATGGACGTCGCGGTGGTCAACGAGACCGAATCCGCACAGTTCGACCACCCGGTACCGCACCGGGTGGTCACGCTCGGCGCGCGCGGAGCGCGCTACACCGGTGACGGCGGCTCGGTTGTCGTATCTTCACCGAGGGTCGAGCCGGTGGACACCTCGGGCGCCGGAGACGTGTTCGCCGGCGTGCTGGCCGCCGGTTGGGCCGAGGGCATCGAATCCGCGCTGCGCCGCGCCTGTGTCGCCGGGGCGCTGGCGACGCTGGTGTCCGGAGCCGGCGAATGCGCTCCGGGTGGTGCGGAGATCGACGCAGCGGTCGCCGCGATGCGGCGCTGAGCAAGAACTATCAGCACCCGGCGGTGCTGTATCGGCTCAAACCCGCACGTTGAATCCCAGGTCGACGTCGGAGGCGGCCTGCCCGCCGCGGATTCCCCAGTTCTCCCGATCCACCTCGTGCAATGTGATCATCACATGGTCACGCGGAATGCCCAGTGCGGCAAGGCGTTCGACGACCTCGGCGTAGAGCGCCCGCTTGGCGTCCAGGGACCGGCCGGTGAAGCAGTCGATGGAGACCAGGGTGCGGTACTCCGGTTGGCTCAACTCCTGCGAGACCGCGAACCGGTGCGGTTCGTGGGCGATCAACCGGACGTTCTTGTCCTTGGCCGGGATCTGGAAGGCCGCTACCAGCGCACCGTGCACGGCGTCGATGATCGCGACTTCCTCGGCTTGGGTGTAGCGGCGGCGAACCTCGATCAGGACGGTGGGCATGGCTTCTAGCCTGGCAGACGGTCAGGCCCGCTTGCCCCGCACCCACTGGATGGTGCCGACGTTCTTGACCCGCACGCTGGTGAAACCCTGGCTTTCCAAGGTGTCGGCGATCTCGTCGTCGCCGAACACCCGCGCACCGGCTTTGGGCAGCAGCCGCCACAGCCGGGCGGCCGAGCCGGCGGTGGGCACCATCAGCGCGATCCGCCCACCGGGTTTGAGCACCCGCGCCATCTCGCCCAGCGCCGCGGCCGGGTCCGGGATCAGCTGCAGCACCGCGATCGAGGTGATGGCGTCAACGGTGTTGTCGCGCAGCGGGAGCCGCTGGGCATCGGCGCGCAGGAATCCCGCCTGGGAGCCGGCCTGCACCCGTACCGCACGGGCCAGCATCGGCTCGGAGACGTCGACACCCAACGCCAACCCGTCGGCGCCGACGGCGCGGGCCAGCGAGGCGGTGATGCTGCCCGGACCGCAGCCGACGTCCAGTGCCACCCCGCCGACCGGGATGTCCAGCCAGTCGATCGGATGCTGCCAGGCCTCAAGGAGTCGGCGGGCCACGGCCTGGGCGTTGTCGTAGAACATCGACCCGAACGGCGAGGCCCACAGCTTCTGGATGGCACCGGTGTTCTGCTGCGCGGCGACGTCTCCTGGCCCGCCGAGCAGGTCAAGATAACCTCGGTCCACCTGCGGGTCCGACGGCGGATCGCTGAGCAACGTCATGGCCCGCTGCAACGCCGGTGACAACGGAAACCTGCGCACCTCGTTCATCGTCGGTGCTCCTTTCTAGCCGTGCGGAATCTCCCGTTCGATCTCGTCGAGCCAGACCCGCGCCGACATGTCCGCGGGGGCCCGCCACTCCCCCCGCGGCGACAGTGAGCCGCCGTGGGACACCTTCGGCCCGTTCGGCAATGCCGAGCGCTTGAATTGGCTGAACGAATAGAACCGCTGGGCAAAGACTTTCAGCCAGTGCCGGATGTCGGCCAGCGAATAGGCCTGCCGCTTGTCCGCCGGATACCCGGGCGGCCAGGACCCCGCTTCCACGTCGTGCCAGGCGTGCCAGGCCAAGAACGCGGTCTTGGCCGGCGTGAACCCGTGGCGCAGCGCTTGAAACAGCGCGAAGTCCTGCAGCGAGTACGGGCCCACCTTGTCCTCACTGCGCTGAATGTCCGCACCCTCGCTCGCCGGGACCAGCTCCGGGCTGATTTCAGTGTTGAGTACCGAGGCCAGCACCGCGCACACGTCGGTATCGAACTCGCCGGAGTTGATCACCCACCGGATCAGGTGCTGGATCAGCGTTTTGGGCACTCCGCCGTTGACGTTGTAGTGCGACATCTGATCGCCCACCCCGTAGGTGGACCAACCCAGCGCCAGCTCCGACAGGTCGCCGGTGCCCAGCACGATGCCGCCGCGCTGGTTGGCGATCCGGAACAGGTAGTCGGTGCGCAGGCCGGCCTGCACGTTCTCGAAGGTGACGTCGTAGACGGCTTCGCCGCGGGCGAACGGATGCTCCAGCTCGGTCAGCATCAGCTTCGCGCTGTCGCGGATGTCGATCTCGGTGAAGGTCACCCCCAGGGCCTTGCTCAGCGCGCCCGCGTTGGCCTTGGTGCGTTCGCCGGTGGCGAAGCCGGGCAGGGTGAACGCCAGAATGTCACTGCGCGGCCGGTTTTCACGGTCCATGGCTCGCGCGGCGACGATCAGGGCGTGGGTCGAGTCCAGCCCGCCCGACACCCCCAGCACCACCTTGGGATAGTTCAGCGCCCGCAGTCGCTGCTCCAGACCCGATACCTGGATGTTGTATGCCTCGTAGCAATCCTGTTGCAGCCGCTGCGGGTTCGACGGCACGAACGGGAACCGCTCGATCGCCCGGCGCAGCCCGATGTCCCCCGCCGGCGGATCCAGAACGAACTCCACCCGCCGGAACGCCTGCACCGCATCCCGGTGCTGGCGGCGGTTGTCGTCGAAGGTGCCCATCCGCACCCGCTCCGAACGCAGCAGCCCGAGGTCGACGTCGGCGACCGACCGGCGAGAGCCGCTGGGGAACCGTTCGCTGTCATCGAGCAGCTTGCCGTTCTCCCAGATCATGGTCTGGCCGTCCCAGGCGAGGTCGGTGGTCGATTCGCCCTCCCCGGCGGCGGCATAGACGTAGGCCGCCAGACACCGCGCTGAGGCTGAGCGGGCCAGCAAGCAGCGGTCCTCGGCGCGCCCGACGGTGATGGGGCTGCCGGACAGGTTGGCCAGCACGGTCGCGCCGGCCAGGGCGGCGTGGGCGCTGGGCGGCACCGGCACGAACATGTCCTCGCACACCTCGACGTGCAGCACGAACCCGGGCAGGTCGGTCGCGGCGAACAGCAGATCCGGGCCGAACGGAACCTCGGCATCACCCAGCCGGATCACGCCCCGCTCGCCGGCGCCGGCGGCCAGCTGGCGGCCCTCGTAGAACTCCCGGTAGGTGGGTAGGTAGGACTTCGCCGCCACCCCGAGGATGCGCCCGCGGTGGATGACGACGGCGGTGTTGTAGATGCGATGCGCATAGCGCAGCGGCGCCCCGACCACCAGCACCGGCAAGAGCTCCGCTGATGCGGCGACCACGTCGAGCAGCGCCGCCTCGACGGCACGAAGCAGGCTGTCCTGCTGCACGATGTCCTCGATGGAGTATCCCGACAGTGTGAGCTCGGGAAAAACGGCGAGCGCGACGCCGTCGTCGTGGCACTCGCGCGCCAGCCGCAGCACCGACTCGGCGTTGGCGGCCGGGTCGGCGAGCGTCGTGCGGTGCGTGCAGGCGGCGACCCGCGCGAATCCGTGCCGGTAGGCGTTGTAGAAGTCTCCAGAGCGGTCCATCGCTCCTCATTGTTGCCCGGCCCGTGTCAATACGCAGCTTTCGGGTATCACCAGGATCATGACCGAAACCGCGGTGGTCGTCGTCGACATGCTCAACGCCTACCGGCACGACGACGCAGAAGACTTGGCCGGCAACGTCGCGAACATCGTCGAACCGCTGGCCGACCTGGTCGAACGCAGCCGGGCCGATGACGACGTCGACCTGATCTACGTCAACGACAACTACGGCGACTTCACCGCGGGATTCGCCGAGATCGTCGACTCGGCGCTGCACGGTGCGCGCCCCGAACTGGTTCGGCCCATCGTCCCGGTGGCCGGCGATCGGCGGGTGACCAAGGTGCGCCACAGCGCCTTCTACTCCACTCCGCTGGAGTACATGCTCGGCCGGCTCGGCACCCGGCGTTTGATTCTGACCGGGCAGGTCACCGAGCAGTGCATTCTCTACACCGCCCTGGACGCCTACGTACGCCATATTCCGGTAGTGATCCCCGTCGATGCCGTCGCCCACATCGACGCCGAAATGGGCGCCGCGGCGCTGGAGATGATGTGCCGCAACATGGGAGCCGAGCGGTCGGCCGCCGGCAAGTGCCTACGCTAGGCCGATGGGCGACTCCGAGCCGACGGTCTGCGATCTGCTGGAGCTGATGGCGGGCCGGCGGGTCGCGGCGCTCACCGGTGCCGGCATCTCCACCGATTCGGGCATTCCGGACTATCGCGGCCCGGACTCGCCGCCGAGCAACCCGATGACGATCACACAGTTCACCGGCGATCCGGTCTTTCGGCAGCGGTACTGGGCCCGCAACCACGTCGGCTGGCGCCACATGGCCGACACCTCCCCCAACCTCGGGCACCTGGCGCTTTCAGCACTGGAAGCCGCCGGGGTGGTGACCGCGGTGATCACCCAGAACGTCGACCTGCTGCACACCAAAGCCGGCAGTCGTCGCGTCATCGATTTGCACGGCAACTATGCGACGGTGGTCTGCCTGAGCTGCGGGAACTCGTTGAGCCGCGCGGCGCTGGCCGAGCAGTTGGAGGAACTCAACCCCGGGTTTCTCGAACGGGCGGGCACACTCGGCGGCATCGCCGTGGCCCCCGACGCGGACGCCGTCGTCACCGACACCGCGTCATTCCGCTTTGCCGATTGCCACCACTGCGGCGGGATCCTCAAGCCCGACTTCGTCTACTTCGGCGAAAGCGTCCCCAAAGACCGCGTCGCCCAGGCCTATTCGGTGCTCGATGAAGCCGACGCCCTGCTGGTGGCGGGCTCGTCGCTGACGGTGTTCTCCGGCTACCGGTTCGTCCGGCACGCCGCCGCGCGCGGTATCCCGGTCGCGATCGTCAACCGCGGCCCCACCCGCGGCGATGCGCTGGCGGCCGTCAAGATCGACGGCGGGTGTTCTGCGGTCCTGGCGCTGCTGGCTTCGGAGCTGGCCCCGGCGGTTCAGCGAGGCTCGACGGAGGAGAGGCGAAGCTGGGACCGCCGCATGACCCCGGCGGTTCAGCGAGGCTCGACGGAGGAGAGGCGAAGCTGGGACCGCCGCATGACCCCTGCGATTTCGGCGCGGTAATCCTCGCCGAGGCCACACGTAGGAGCGTTGAGTCCGGCACGATGTCTCTGGTGAAACAGCGCCTGGACGCCGATCAGCGCAACGCGTTTTTGGCCGCCTTCCTGGGCTGGTCGATGGACGCCTTCGACTACTTCATCGTGGTGTTCGTCTACGCCGATATCGCCAAGACCTTCGGCCACACCAAGACCGAGGTCGCGTTCTTGACCACCGCCACCCTGGTGATGCGTCCGGTGGGGGCGCTGTTGTTCGGCCTGTGGGCCGACCGGGTCGGCCGGCGACTGCCGCTGATGGTGGACGTGATCTTCTACTCGACGGTGGGGTTCTTGTGCGCGTTCGCGCCCAACTTCACGGTGCTGGTAATCCTGCGCCTGCTGTACGGGATCGGGATGGGAGGCGAATGGGGACTGGGCGCCGCGCTGGCCATGGAGAAGATCCCGCCCGAGCGACGCGGATTCTTCTCCGGGCTGCTGCAGGAGGGCTACCTGTTCGGTTATCTGGCGGCCACCCTGGCGTCCTTGCTGGTGACCGACTGGCTGGGACTGTCCTGGCGCTGGCTGTTCGGGCTGTCCATCCTGCCCGCCTTGATCAGCTTGCTCGTCCGCTACCGGGTGTCCGAATCCGAGGTGTGGCAGGCCACCCAGAATCGGATGCGGCTGACCCGCACCAGGATTCGTGATGTGTTCACCGACGCCAAGGTGATCCGCCGGTTCTGCTACCTGGTGTTGCTGATGACCGCGTTCAATTGGATGAGCCACGGCACCCAGGACATCTATCCGACGTTCTTGACGTCACCCGAGGGAGCCGGTCTGCCGCCGGTGACGGCCAAATGGATTGCGGTGATCTACAACATCGGCGGCATCATCGGCGGCCTGATCTTCGGTGCCCTGTCGCAACGATTGGGGCGTCGCTACGCGATCATCTGGTGCGCGGTGATGGGACTGCCGATCGTGCCGCTGTTCGCGCTGTCGCAGAGCGCGGCGATGCTGTGCCTGGGTTCGTTTCTCATCCAGTTCTGCGTGCAGGGCGCCTGGGGCGTGATCCCGGCGCACCTGACCGAGATGTCCCCCGACGCGATCCGCGGCTTCTATCCGGGCGTGACCTACCAGTTGGGCAACCTGCTGGCCGCGTTCAATCTGCCGATTCAGGAGCGCCTCGCCGCTTCGCACGGTTACCCGTTCGCGCTGGCTGTCACGTTGTTCCCGGTGCTGATCGCCGTCGCGGTGCTGACCGCGGTCGGCAAGGACGCCACCGGGATCCGGTTCGGCACCGACCACCTCACCCCGAACCCCGCCGAGCAGACGTGAAAGCCCCCTTTTGCGGAGCGATTTAGGGGCTTTCGCGTCTGCTCGCGCCCAAGGACCGCGCCCGAAATCAGAACGTGCAAGGCATGGCGCGGATGCCGTGAATGAAGTTGCCGGCCAGATACTCCGGCTCGCCGGCCGCAATCTCGGGCAGCTGCCGCAGCAACTCGCCGAAGATCGCGCGCAGCTGGGCCCGTGCCACATGGGTGCCGAGGCAGTAATGCTGACCGCCGCCGCCGAACCCGACGTGCGGGTTGGGGTCGCGGCTCAGGTCGAATCGATCAGCCTGATCGAACACCGATTCATCGCGGTTGCCCGACGAGTAGAACATCGCCACCTTGTCACCCGCCCGGATGGTCTGGCCGCCAAGCTCGTAATCGGCTGCCGCGGTGCGCCGGAAAGTCATCACCGGGGTGGCGTAGCGAATGAATTCTTCGACGGCCATCCCGATACGACTGTCGAAATCCTCTAGCAGCCAAGCACGTTGGTCGCCGAAGTCGGTGAGCGCCTTGATCGCGTGACTGGTGGCCTGGCGGGTGGTGTCGTTGCCGGCCACCGCCAGCAGCACGAAGAACGCGGCCACATCGTCGTCGGTGAGCCGGTCACCGTCGACCTCGGCGTTCACCAGCGAACTGAACAAGTCGTCGCCGGGCTTCTCCCGCCGTTCGGCGGCGAGGCGGCCGGCGACCTGATGCAAATACATGGTGTTGGTGAACATGACCTCCAGCGGGTTGCGGCCGTCGAGGTAGGTCGGGTCGTTGGTCGACACCAGCGCGTCCGCGGCGTGTGCGACCTGCTCGCGCTCGGATTCGGGAATGCCCATCATGTCCGCGAGCGTGCGAAGCGGCAGTTCCTTGGCGCAGTGCTCCACGAAGTCGCAGCCACTACCGGCGGCCGTGAGTCCTGCGACGATGTCCTTCGCACTGGCCTTGATCGAGTCCTCAATGCGGCGGACCTGTCTCGGGGTGAACGCAGCGGTGGCCAGCTTGCGCAGCCGGGTGTGCTTGGGCGGGTCCATCGCCAGAAACGACATCGTCGTCTCGAGGACTTCCTCGGGGAAGTTCTCGAACATGACGCCCTTGCCGGACAGGAACACGTCGTTGGCGCGGCTCACCGTGACGATGTCGGCATGCCGGGTGACCGCCCAATAACCGGGGTCATCGGGATCGTTGAGCATCGAGTCTTCGACCGGAGGGTGCCAGCTCACCGGGCGTTCGGCGCGCAGCACGGCGAACGATCTTTCCCGCTCGGCGGCGGTGGTCGACCAAAACGCCTGCGAGGACAGGTCGATCGGGTCGTAGCTACGGGCGGAAGCGGACGTCGCGGTCATGGTGGCCCCTTTGCGGTCTGTGACTTCGCCCACAAACCGTAATTTAGACACTACGTCTAGTCAATATGTCGATTGCCGTTTACCCTGGATCGCATGCCCTCCGTCACCCGGAAACCGCAAGCGGCCCGGCAGGCACGTCGGGAGCAGATCGAGCGCCGCCTGCTCGACGCCACCGAGCGGCTGATGAGCGCCGGCGCCAGCTTCACCGAACTGAGCGTGGACCGCCTCGCGACCGAGGCCGGCATCTCGCGCGCCAGCTTCTACATCTACTTCGAGGACAAGGGCCATCTGCTGCGCCGGCTCGCCGGCCAGGTGTTCAGCGATCTCGCATCGGGCGCCGAGCGCTGGTGGAATGTGGCCCATCGCCGTGATCCCGACGATGTGCGCGCCGCGATGACCGCGATCATCGCCAGCTATCGGCGGCACCAACCGCTGCTGATCGCGCTGAGCGAGATGGCCGGCTACGACCCGCAGGTGGCAACCACCTACCGGGAGTTGCTGGCCGGCATCTCGGACCGGGTGGCCCACATCATCGAGGACGGCCAGGCCGGCGGCTCCATTCGCCGCGCGTTACCGGCCACGGCCACGGCCAGTGCACTGACCTGGATGGTGGAGCGGGCCTGTCAGCAGAACCTGCCGGCCCGGGATGCGGATTACGATCCCGAGCTCGCCACCGCGCTGACTGAAATCGTTTGGGGCGCGCTCTATCTCAAACCCACCGATCAGTAACCCCAGGCCGAGCGATCATAACTGCGCTCGATCCGCAGACGCCTCTTACGCCGGGTGGGACAGAAGACGTAGGTGAGGTTGCCGCGCCGAACCCAGATGTTGTCGGGGCTCTCAAGGTTGACCCGAAAGTAGTTGTTGTGCACGGTCACCAGGCCCAACAGCGCGTTTCGGACAGCCAACGAGTCGACGTGTGCGGCACGCAGATTGGGGAAATCGGCCATGCCGTCGTACTGGCGACACAGGTCCGTCACCGCGAAGGGCGTGTTCTGCGGCACACCGACGCCGCCGTAGTCGGGCAGCTTCATGAACCAGACCAGTTTGGGGTCGGCCCGGTAGATGCCGTGGAAGGGCTGTTCCGGGTTGGCCAGCAGCAGAAATGACACTTTGCCGGTGGGGACCGAGGAGGCCGCCCCGTAGTCGCGCAGCCATTTGCAGGCCACCTGCGACCCCATGCTCACCGCGTAGACCAGCACGTCGTCGGCATCGGGGTTCCCGTTGAAGTGGGCGACCAACATGTCGTCGAGGGCTTTGGCGCCGCGTTCCACCGCTTTGACCGCGGGCACATAGCGTAGGCCGTCAAAGTAGGTGTTGGGGTACTTGACGCTTCGGATGGTCTTGCCCTTGGTGACAGCGCCCCGGCACATGAACCGCAGAAACCCGCTCCAACCTGCCCCGTCGATGGTGAATACCGTGCTCACGCAGGCAGGTCCTACACCGCGACCAAATCGTCGGCATGCACCACCGGGCGGCGGGCATCCGATGACAACTCGGCGGAGGAATGGCCGATCATCCCGGCCAGCTCCACCGCGTCGTAACCCACGACGCCGCGCGCCACCACCGAGCCGTCCGGGCCGCACAAGTCGACCACGTCGCCGCCGTGGAACCGTCCTGATGCGCCGGTGACCCCCGCGGCCAGCAGCGAGCCACGCCGGCTCAGCACCGCCTCGACGGCCCCGGCGTCCAGCGTCAGCCTCCCCGCCGCGTCGGCGGCATGGCGCACCCAGAACTTGCGCGCCGACAACCGCTGCGCCCGCGGCGCAAAGACGGTGCCCACCGAAGCGTCACCCAGGGCCGCGCCGGCTGCACTGGCGGCGGCCAACAGCACCGGAACGCCCGCGTCGGCGGCCAGCAGCGCCGAGGACAGTTTCGACACCATGCCGCCGGTGCCCAGGTGACTGCCCTCGCTGGCCACCACGTCGGCGAGATCCTCCGGTCCGGACACCTCGGGGACCAGCCGGGCCGGGCCCTTGCGCGGATCGGAGTCGTAGAGGCCGTCGATGTCGGAAAGCAGCACCAGCGCATCGGCGCCCACCAGGTGGGCCACCAGCGCCGAGAGCCGGTCGTTGTCGCCGAACCGGATCTCGCTGGTGGCCACCGTGTCGTTCTCGTTGACGATCGCGACCGCGTGCAGGGCCCGCAACCGGTCCAGGGTACGAGCGGCATTGGTGTGCGATACCCGCATCGACACGTCCTGCGCGGTGAGCAGCACCTGCCCGACGGTTCGACCGAACCGGCCGAAGGCGGCACTCCAGGCATTGACCAACGCCACCTGGCCCACGCTGGCGGCAGCCTGTTTGGTGGCCAGATCGGTGGGCCGCTTGGTCAACCCGAGCGGCTCCAGGCCGGCGGCGATGGCCCCGGACGACACGATCACCACATCCGACCCGGACTTCATCCGGGCTTCGATCGCCTCGGCGAGACCGGCCAGCCGGGCCGCGTCGAACATACCGTTCTCGGCGGTCAGTGCGGTGGTGCCGATCTTGACCACGACGCGGCGCGCGTGCCGAATCGCTTCGCGCGCACCGCCGCCCGTCACGGCTCCTCCGAGTGCTCTCGGCGCTGTTTGCGCGCGACCTTGCGTTCGGCGGCCCCGACCCGATCAGTGCGCTCCAGCCTGCTGTCGGTGCCTCGACCGGACAGCGTCATATCGACTCCGGCCGGTGTGGTCGGCTCCCAGTCGAAGGTCATCTCCCCGATCGTCACCGCGCAGCCCGGCGTGGCGCCCAGCCGCAGCAGCTCATCTTCGACGCCCAGGCGCGCCAGTCGGTCACCCAGGTAGCCGACCGCCTCGTCGTTGTCGAAGTTGGTCTGGTGCACCCAGCGCTCAGGCTGGGTCCCGCGCACGATAAACCCGCCGTCACCGTCGGTTTCCACGGTGAACCCGGTCTCTCCTGCGGGTATCGGCCGGATCACCGGCCGGCGCGCCACCGGCTCAGGCTGCGCCGCACGATAGGCCCATACCATGTCGGCCAGCGCGAACGTCAACGGGCGCAAGCCTTCCCGGCTCACCGTCGACACTTCGAACACCGGCCAGCCGCGCTCGGCCGCGATGTCGTCGCGGACGAATTCGGCCATCTCTCGCGCTTCGGGTACGTCGATCTTGTTGAGCACCACCGCGCGCGGCCGGTCCACCAGGTCGCCCAGCGCTGAGTCCCCTTGCATGGTGGGCGTATAGGCGGCCAGCTCGGCTTCGATGGCCTCGATGTCGGAGATCGGGTCGCGGCCCGGTTCCGCAGTCGCACAGTCGATGACGTGCACCAGCACCGCGCAACGCTCGATGTGGCGCAGGAAGTCCAAACCCAGCCCGCGCCCGGCCGACGCACCCGGGATCAGACCCGGTACGTCGGCGGCGGTGAAAGTGTTGTCCCCGGCGGAGACCACCCCCAGGTTCGGCGCCAGCGTGGTGAACGGGTAGTCGGCGATCTTGGGTTTGGCCGCCGAGATCACTGACACCAGTGCGGATTTGCCCGCCGACGGGAATCCGATCAGCCCGATGTCGGCGACCGTCTTGAGTTCCAGGGTGAGATCGCGGGCTTCGCCCTTCTCCCCCAGCAGCGCGAACCCCGGCGCCTTGCGGGCCCGCGACACCAGTGCGGCGTTGCCCAGTCCGCCGCGGCCACCCGCGGCGGCTTCGAAGCGGGCGCCGGAGCCCACCAGGTCGGCCAGCAGCCGCCCGTGTTCGTCGAGCACGACGGTGCCGTCCGGCACCTTGATCTCCAGGTCGGACCCGGCGGCGCCGTCCTTGTTGCTGCCCTGCCCCTGTTTTCCGGACGCGGCGTTGATGTGCGGCCGGAAGTGGAAGTCCAACAGGGTGTGCACGCCGCCGTCGACAACCAGCACGACGCTGCCGCCGCGACCACCGTTGCCCCCGTCCGGACCGCCAAGCGGCTTGAACTTCTCCCGGTGAATCGACGCGCAGCCGTTACCCCCGTCGCCCGCGCGCACATGGATGACGACGCGGTCGACGAACCGGGACATCGGGCTTCCTCTCACCCGTCCCACGCGTCGAGCGTGTAACCACTGCGAGTTTCGTCGCTCTTCTTCGCAGTCAGTGCACGCTCGCGACGCAGGGCCGGTTGGTTAACTCTCCGCGCGGGCGACCGGCACGATGTTGACGGTCTTGCGGCCGCGCTTCTGGCCGAACTCGACCGAACCCGGTGCCGTGGCGAACAGCGTGTCGTCGCCGCCGCGCCCGACGTTGATGCCCGGGTGGAAGTGGGTACCGCGCTGGCGGACCAGGATCTCGCCGGCCTTGACGACCTGGCCGCCGAACCGCTTGACGCCGAGTCGCTGCGCGTTTGAATCGCGCCCGTTCCGTGAGCTGGAAGCGCCCTTCTTGTGTGCCATCTCGTTCGCTCCCCTTACTTGATTCCGGTGACCTTGAGCACGGTCAACTGCTGACGGTGACCCTGCCGCTTGTGGTAGCCGGTCTTGTTCTTGAACTTGTGGATGCGGATCTTGGGGCCCTTGGTGTGCTCGAGCACCTCGCCGGTGACCGCGACCTTCGCCAGCTTGGCGGCGTCGGTGGTGACCGTGGTGCCGTCCACCACCAGCGCGACCGGCAGCGATACCGATGCACCCGGCTCGGACTCGAGCTTTTCCACCTTGAGCACGTCGCCGACGGCAACCTTGTACTGCTTGCCGCCGGTTTTGACGATTGCGTACGTCGCCATCGTTGGTGTCTTCCTCTTCTTTCGGAGCGCGCGCTATCGAGGCTCGCGTACAGCTGGGGTTTGTCGGCCGAGTCCACCGGCCTGGTGACAACTGGTCTAGGGTACTTGACCAGCGACTAAGGGGTCAAACCGGCCCTTCTCAGCTGGGCGGCCCGGCCGGGCGGGCCGCCGCCCGCCGCCGCCGGGGACGTTCGTAGGGCGCCGCGGCGGCCAGAGTGTCCTGGTCGGACTCGTCGGCCTCATCCGAATCGTCCGACTCGTCGATGACATCCAGATCGTCGTCGTAGTCGTCGTCATCGTCATCCAGATCGACCTCGACGTCATCCTCATCGGAGTCGTCGTCGGAGTCCTCGGTGTCCTCGTCGGCGTCCTCGTCGGAGTCCTCGGTGTCCTCATCGGCGACGTCGTCAGCCGCCTCCTCGACGGCCTCCACCGGCAGCTGCTCCTCGGTCTCGACGTCGGGCTGCTCGTCGGTGTCGGTCGTGTCCTGCGGCTCTTCCGCCTCGTCGTCGTGGCGGTCGCTGGCCGCGGCCATCGCCTTGAACATCGGATGGTCACCGGGGGTGTGCACCGGAACCTTGGCCACCACCGGTTCGTCGACCTTGGGCTTCTTCGACCGCTTGCTGCGACGGCTGGTCGGCTCGGACTTGCGCCCCGGCGCGGCCGAGTCGACCGGGTCGGCGTGCACCATGATGCCGCGCCCGGCGCAGTGCTGACACGACGTCGAGAACGCCTCGATCAGCCCGGTGCCCAGCCGCTTGCGGGTCAGCTGGATCAACCCGAGCGATGTCACCTCCGAGACCTGGTGGCGGGTGCGGTCCCGTCCCAGCGCCTCGGTCAGCCGGCGCAACACCAGGTCCCGGTTGGACTCCAGCACCATGTCGATGAAGTCGATGACGATGATGCCGCCGATGTCGCGAAGGCGCAGTTGCCGCACGATCTCCTCGGCGGCCTCCAGGTTGTTCTTGGTCACCGTCTCCTCGAGGTTGCCCCCGGACCCGGTGAACTTGCCGGTGTTGACGTCGACGACGGTCATCGCCTCGGTCCGGTCGATGACCAGCGTCCCACCCGAGGGCAGCCAGACCTTGCGGTCCATCGCCTTGGCCAGTTGCTCGTCGATGCGGTGCACGGCGAAAACGTCCGGCCCGGCCTGCCCCTCCGGTCCCTCCGGTGCCTGGTAGCGGGTCAGCTTCGCCATCAGCTCCGGCGCCACCGACCCCACGTACTCGTTGATCGTCGCCCAGGCGTCGTCACCGGAGACCACCAGCTCGGAGAAGTCCTCGTTGAACAGGTCGCGGATCACCTTGACCAGGACATCGGGCTCTTCGTAGAGCGCCACCGCCGCACCGGCGGCTTTGGCCTTGGTCTCGGCCGCGGTCGCCTCGATCTGGTTCCAGCGTTCCTGCAGGCGTTCCACGTCGGCGCGGATGTCCTCTTCTTTGACACCCTCCGACGCGGTGCGGATGATCACGCCTGCATCGGCGGGCACCACCTCGCGCAGGATCTCCTTGAGCCGCTGGCGCTCGGTGTCGGGCAGCTTGCGGCTGATCCCGGTCGACGACGCTCCCGGCACGTACACCAGGTAGCGGCCGGCCAGCGACACCTGTGTGGTCAGCCGGGCCCCCTTATGCCCGATCGGATCCTTGCTGACCTGGACGACGACGTAGTCACCCGGCTTGAGGGCCTGCTCGATCTTGCGGTTGGCGCCGCCCAGGCCGGCCGCCTCCCAGTTCACCTCACCGGCGTAGAGCACGCCGTTGCGGCCGCGACCGATGTCGACGAACGCGGCCTCCATCGAGGGCAGCACGTTCTGCACGATGCCCAGGTAGACGTTGCCGACCAACGACGTGGAGGCAGCCGACGTCACGAAGTGTTCGACCATCACGCCGTCTTCGAGCACGGCGATCTGGGTGTAGCGGGCGCCGATGTGCGGCGGTTCGGTGCGGACGCGGTCCCGGACCACCATCCGGCGTTCGACGGCCTCGCGGCGGGCCAGGAACTCGGCCTCGCTCAGGATCGGCGGACGGCGGCGCCCGGCGTCGCGGCCGTCGCGGCGACGCTGACGTTTGGCCTCCAGTCGCGTCGAGCCGGTGATGCCCTGGATCTCGTCGTCCGAGGAGCTCTTCTCGTTCTTGGCGTTCCTGGCGGTCTTGGCGCGCGGCGTCCGTTCGTGCACGACGGTGTTGGGCGGGTCATCGGCGGACCCGGTGTCGTCGTCATCGCCGTTACCGGTCTTGCGGCGACGGCGGCGGCGCCGGCGCCGGCTGCCCGTCTCGTCGGCGGAATCGGTCTCGTCGTCGCCGCTCTCGTCGGTATCGGTGGTCTCGTCGGATTCCGCGGCCGAATCGTCGTCCTCGGTGTCATCGTCGGAGTCGGCGGTGTCGGCCGTGTCGTCTGGGGCGCCCCCCTCGGAGCCGCGGCCCCGACCGCGTCCGCGCCGGCCGCGACGGCGGCGACGGCTGGCGGGACGGTCCCCGTTCTCGTCGTCGGCATCGGCGTCGGCGTCGGGGCCGAGGTCGTCGTCATCGTCGGACCCGTCGTCGCTGTCGTCGGACGCCGGGGGCTCGAAGGTGACCGGCTGCGGCGCCACGAACAGCGGCATGTAGTCGACGACCCGGGCGCTGGCGGCCTCCGGGGCGGTCTCCAGCAGCAGCCGGGACTCGGGCTCCTCGGCAACCTCACCGGTCTCCTCGGCCACCTCGGCGGTCGGCTTCTCGATCGAATCCAGCAGGTCACGCACGCGGACCGCCTCGACGCGGTCCACGCTGGAGTGGGCGCTGCGCGCCCGGCCATCCAGCTCGATGAGGGCATCCAGCACCCGCTTGCTGGTGGTTCCCAGTACCCGGGCCAGGGAGTGGACCCTCAGCCGGTCGGGCAACTCCTCCTGCTCGGCCGGCACCGCCGGTGCGTCTGAAAAAGGGCCCTTAAAAAGAGAGGGGTCTGCCACGTAAGTCTCCTCAAGCCCCCGGGCGCGTAACTACGACGCGGCCACGCGAGGGCTTCTCGTTATTCGCCCGGCTCACTTCCCCCGGGCTTGTGGTGGTCTCGCTCCGAGGGGCTCGGGTGGAACCGACTCGGTGCCTGGCTGAATGAGGACCCGCGATCGGCGCCGCATCACATATCGCGACCGTCGCACTCGCTAAGTCTTCATTCGGGTGTCCGACACCGGTCCGGTGACGTTCACCCGTTCGTCAGTATCCCACACAACCGGAGCAACCCGGGCCAAAGGCATTAACTGCGACGTCAGGCCAGTGTCATGGGTGAGGTCGGCGCCGACGGCTTCAGGTCGGGGAACCACAGCGCGATCTCGCGTTCGGCCGACTCCGGCGAGTCGGAGCCGTGCACCAGGTTGTACTGGGTCTCCAGTCCGAAGTCACCCCGGATGGTGCCGGGGGTGGCCTTGGCCACCGGGTCGGTACCGCCGGCGAGCTGCCGGAACGCCTCGATGGCCCGCGGTCCCTCCACCACGGCGGCGACCACCGGGCCGGAGGTGATGAAGTCCAGCAAGGAGGCGAAGAACGCCTTGCCCTCGTGTTCGCCGTAGTGCTGCCGGGCGACCGCCTGCTGCACCGGCCGCAGTTCCAGCGCCGCCAGCGTCAGGCCCTTCTTCTCGATCCGGCTGATGATCTCGCCCACCAGCCGACGGTTCACGCCGTCCGGCTTGATCAGCACCAAAGTCCGCTCAGTCACCGCGTCAGCGTACCGAATAGCCGCCCCGCTACGACCGGCGCAACACCTCGGCCCGGAAGTAGGCGATCAGCGCCCACACGCCGGTGAACACCAGGCCCATCACTCCGACGCCCGGATAGACCGCGAACCCGGCGACCAACACCAGTTGCACCGCCAGGTTGGCCCAGATCGCCCAGGACCGGCCCTGGATTCCGGTGAACAGCACCAACACCAGCGCCAGACCGAGCAGGTAGGCCAGCGACGCCGGCGTCAGCCCGCCTCCGACCACGTGGACCACCGGCAGCGCCAACAGCACCACGATCGCCTCGAGGATCAGAGTCGCCGCCATCACGCCGCGGAAACCGCGCCACGGATCGGGCGCCGCGGTGTGGTCGGTCATGCCGGTTCCTTTCCGAACAAGGTGCGGGCGGCCCCGGCGGTGACCACCGAGCCGGTGATCACGATGCCGGTTCCGGCGAACGGTTGCTGTCCAGAGCCCTCGGAGTCGAACTCGTCGACGAGCGCGGTCGCGGTGTCGATGGCGTCCCCGAGCGTCTCGGTGGTCACCACCCGGTCTTCTCCGAACCACCGCACCGCTGCCGCGGTCAGCGTCTCGACGTCCACGGCCCGCGGAGAGCCGTTGTGGGTCACCACGATTCGGTCGAAGACCGGTTCCAGGGCGGCGAGGATTCCGCTGACGTCCTTGTCGGCGAGCACGCTGACCACCCCGACCAGGAACCGGAAATCGAACTCGTCGGTCAGCGCCTGGGCCAGGGCGGCCGCGCCGGCCGGGTTGTGCGCGGCGTCGACGAAGACGGTCGGCGAACTGCGCATCCGCTCCAGCCGCCCGGGGCTCGTCGCCGCGGCGAAGCCGGCCCGGACCGTGTCTACGTCGAGCTGACGCTCGGCACCGGCACCGAAGAACGCCTCGACTGCCGCCAACGCCACCACCGCATTGTGGGCCTGGTGCTCACCGTGCAGCGGCAGAAAGATATCGGCGTACACCCCGCCCAGGCCCTGCAGCTCCAACAGCTGGCCACCGACCGCCAGCCGGCGGCTGCGCACCGCGAACTCGGAGTTCTCCCGCGCCACCGCGGCATCCGCGCGCACCGACTGGGCCAGCAGCACCTCCATCGCCTCGGGCGCCTGACGGGCGATCACCGCCACGGTGTCGACGAGCTCATCGGAGGAACGGTGGATGATGCCGGCCTTCTCCGCGGCGATCCCGGCGATGTCGTCGCCCAGGTAGTCGACGTGGTCGATGCCGATCGGGGTGATCACCGCAACCGGGGCGTCGACGACATTGGTCGCGTCCCAGCGGCCGCCCATGCCGACCTCCACGACCGCGACGTCGATCGGGGCGTCGGCGAACGCCGCGAACGCCATCGCGGTGAGCACTTCGAATTTGCTCATCGCCGGTCCGTCTTCGGCCTGTGACGAGGCGTCGACCATCTGCACGAACGGCTCGATCTCGGCGTAGGTCTCCACGTATTTGGCCGGGGTGATCGGGACTCCGTCGATGGCGATGCGCTCGACCGCCGATTGCAGATGCGGGCTGGTGGTGCGACCGGTACGACGGCTGAACGCCGTCAGGAGCGCATCGATCATCCGGACCACCGAGGTCTTGCCGTTGGTACCCGCCACGTGAATCGAGGGATAGCCGCGCTGCGGGGAGCCGAGCAGCTCCAGCAAGGCGTTGATCCGGGTCAGGCTCGGCTCGATCTTGGTCTCGCCCCACCGCTGGTCGAGTAGGTGCTCGACCTGCAGCAGGGCCGCGATCTCATCCGGGGTCGGTTCGGTGGTGCCGACCGGGTGATCGCTCATGTCAGTCCTGCGAGACGCACGGTGATCCGGTCCACTTCATCGCGGGCCGACTGCTGACGGGCCCGGATCTTGTCGACCACCGCTTCGGGCGCCTTGGCCAGGAAGGCCTCGTTGTCGAGCTTCGCCGCGGTGGCCACCAGCTCCTTCTCCGCGGCCGCCAGGTCCTTTTCCAGGCGGCGCCGTTCGGCGGCGACATCGACGGTCCCGGAGGTGTCCAGTTCGACCACGACGGTGCTTCCACCGCCCGTGGGGCCCAGTCGCACCTCGACGGTGGCCGACGGCGCGAAGTCCTCCCCCGGCTCGGTCAGCCAGGCCTGCGAGGTCACCGCGGCCACCTGGGTGGCCAGATCGGCGTCGTCGACACCGGTCAACCGGGCCGGTACCTTCTGCCGGTCGCGCAGGCCCTGATCGCTGCGGAACCGGCGCACCTCGGTCACCAGCTTCTGCATGTCGGCGATTCGTTGCGCGGCAACCTGGTCCAGACCGATTCCGGACGACTCCGGCCAGTCGGCGATCACCAGGGACTCTGCTCCGGTGAGTTCCTGCCACAGGGTTTCGGTGACGAACGGGATCACCGGATGCAGCAGTCGCAGCAGCGTATCGAGCACCGCGGCCAGCACCGCGGTGGTGTGCGAGAGCCCCTCGCCCAGCTGCGTTTTGGCCAACTCCACATACCAGTCGCAGAATTCATCCCAGGCGAAGTGGTACAGCGCCTCGCAGGCCCGGCCGAACTCGTAGCCGTCGAAGGCCGAATCCACTTCGGCGCGAACCTCTTCCAGCCGCCCCAGGATCCAGCGGTCGGCATCGGTCAGCTCCTCGAGCGACGGCAGTGGCGCGGGCCGGGCGCCGTTGAGCAGCGCGAACCGGGTGGCGTTGAACAGCTTGGTGACGAAGTTGCGCGACGCCCGGGCATGGTCCTCGCCGATCGACAGGTCACCGCCGGGGCTGGCGCCGCGGGCCAGGGTGAACCGCAGGGCGTCGGCGCCGAAGGTCTCGACCCAGTCCAGCGGGTCGATGCCGTTGCCGCGGGACTTGCTCATCTTGCGGCCGTGCTCATCGCGAATCAGGCCGTGCAGGAACACGTTGTGGAAGGGAACTTTGCCACCGTGCAGGGCGTCGTCATCGCCGACGAAGGTGCCGAACATCATCATCCGGGCCACCCAGAAGAACAGGATGTCGTAGCCGGTCACCAACACGGTGGTGGGATAGAACTTCGCCAACTCCGGCGTGGCCTCGGGCCAGCCCATCGTGGAGAACGGCCACAGTGCCGAGGAGAACCAGGTGTCGAGCACGTCGGGGTCCTGCTCCCAGCCTTCCGGCGGGGTGTCATCCGGTCCGACGCAGACCTTCTCGCCATTCGGCCCGTGCCAGATCGGGATGCGGTGACCCCACCACAGCTGGCGGGAGATGCACCAGTCGTGCATGTCGTCGACCCAGCTGAACCAGCGCGGTTCCAGGCTTTTGGGGTGAATGACGGTGTCGCCGTTACGGACCGCGTCACCGGCCGCCTTGGCCAGCGAGGACACATCGACCCACCACTGCATCGACAACCGCGGCTCGATGACCTCGCCGCTGCGTTCGGAATGTCCGACGCTGTGCAGATACGGCCGTTTCTCGGCGACGATGCGTCCCTGGGCGGCCAGTGCTTCGCGCACCGCGACCCGCGCCTCGAAGCGGTCCATGCCGTCGAACTGCGTTCCGGTGCCGGTGATCCGGCCCTTGGTGTCCAAGATCGTCGGCATCGCAAGCTGGTGGCGCAGGCCGATCTCGAAGTCGTTCGGGTCGTGGGCGGGAGTGACCTTGACGGCGCCGGTGCCGAATTCGGGGTCGACGTGGGCGTCGGCGACCACGGCGATCTGCCGCTCCAGGAACGGGTGCGCCAGGCTGGTCCCGACCAGGTCTCGGTACCGGTCGTCGTCGGGGTGCACCGCGATCGCGGTGTCGCCGAGCATGGTCTCGAGCCGGGTGGTGGCGACCACCAGGTGCGGCTGTGCGTCGTCTAATGAGCCGTATCGGAACGACACCAGCTCGCCTTCGATGTCCTCGTATTTGACCTCGAGGTCGCTGATCGCGGTCTCCAGCACCGGCGACCAGTTGACCAGCCGCTCGGCCTGGTAGATCAGCCCGGCGTCGTAGAGCCGCTTGAAGATGGTGCGAACGGCGCGTGACAGGTGCTCGTCCATGGTGAACCGCTCACGGCTCCAGTCCACGCCGTCGCCGATCCGGCGCATCTGGGTGCCGATGGTGCCGCCGGAGTCGCGCTTCCACTCCCACACCTTCTCGATGAAGGCCGCGCGGCCGAGGTCCTCTTTGGTCTTGCCCTCGGCCGCCAGACGCCGCTCCACCACGCTCTGGGTCGCGATACCGGCGTGGTCCATGCCCGGCAGCCACAGCACCTCATAACCCTGCATCCGCTTGCGGCGGGTCAGCGCGTCCATCAGGGTGTGGTCGAGTGCATGGCCCATGTGCAGGCTGCCGGTGACATTCGGCGGGGGCAGCACGATCGAGTAGCCGGGCTTGGTGCTGGCCGGATCCGCGGTGAAGTAGCCGGCATCCACCCAGCGCTGGTAGATCGCGTCCTCGACCACACCCGGCTCCCAGGATTTGGGCAGGTGATCGGTGTTGGCGGCATCGGGGGTCACGGTCACCGCTCAATTCTAGGAACGACGGCCCAGCACAGGCCAAAGCCCCCGGACCGGCATCGTTCCGGGGGCTGGTGAAGACTGGCTACTTCTTGCCGCCGAGCAGTCCGCCGAGGATGTCGCCGATGGCGCCGCCGGTCTTGCCGCCGAGCATGTTGCCCAGGATGCTGCCCATCGACTGGTTGTTGGCGCCGCCGCCCCCGGCCATGCCACCCAGGATGCTGCCCAGGACGTCACCGAGGCCGCCGCCGGAAGCCTGCTGCTGGGCCGGCTCCTCCTTCTGGCCGCTCAGTTGCTTGCCGATGTAGGCGAGCACGATCGGCGCGATGATCGGAAGCAGCTTTTGCAACAGGTCGTTGTTGCCCGCGCCGGCGCCCGACAGCGCCGAGGCGACCTGGCTGGTGTCGTTGCCGCCGAAGATGCTCGAGATCACCTGCTGGCCGTCGGCCTGGTTGCTGCCGAGCGCGTTGCCCAAAAAGCCCTGGGCCGCGAAGCTGTTGGCCGTGCTGGCGATGTTGTCGGCCTGGCCCGGGTCTTGGGCGTTGTGGTTCAGTCCGCTGACCAGCACCGGCACCAGGGTGCGGATGGCGCTGTCCACCTCACCCGAGTCGGCACCGAGCTGGTTGGCAATGTCCTGGATGGGAATCTGCGCGAAGAGATCGTCAAGGCCGGCCATGGGAGTATTCGTCCACCTTCGTTGCTGGGTGCTGACGTAAGAGCGGTCGAGCAAAAACACTAGCGGAAACAGCAGCTCGGCACCGGTCGATTCAACACCGGTCAGCGCAGCCGCGACACTTCTAACGTCACGCCCGCCGCGGGCAGCCGGGCCAGCAGGGCGTCGCCCATCGCGGCCGCCGGGGTGAGCACCCCATAGTGATCGGACAGGGCGTCGCGATCGAGGGCCAGCGCCAGCGCGCTCTCGGCCAGCAGCACCGAGGTGGCCTGGTAGCCGGGGTCGCCCTGCTGCGCCATGACCGCCAGGTAGCGAGCTCCGCTGGTCGTTTTCGTGTAGGTCTCGAGGCGGTAGTAGCCATTTTCGCGAGTGCTTTGGCTTGGCCCGGTGCCCGGCTTGGGCAACACCCGCTCGAGCAATGCGGGCGGCAGCAGCCGGAAGAGGTGGCCACCGAGCCCAAAGGTCGCTTTGCCCAGCGCGGTCGCGATTGCCGAGAGCACAGGTGCCGCGGCCGACGAACCGACACTCATGTGTTCGGCGTAGCGGAACCGGCGCCCATAGGCCCAGTCCAGCAATCCGTTGCTACGCCGCACGATGCGGGTGTTGTAGGGCGCCATGGCGAAGCCGGCGGTCCAGATTCCCTCCAATTCCGGCGCGATGTCACGGCCCCGGCGCCAGGCCAGGTCGGGTTCGCGGCCCAGCCGGGGTTCCGCCGGCCGGTCGACGCTGAGCGTATGGGGATCGAACAGCTGACGCCGGGCCTCCGGGTCGCCGGCGACGGTGCTCAGGACCTCGACCATCGAGGCGAGGGTGCCGCCGGACACACCGCCGGAGAAGCCCCGCACGACGAGATCGGTGTCGAGTAGATCTCCGGTGCCCTCGTCGCGGGCCGCCCGGTAGAGCGCATAGACGCTTAGATCCGAGGGAATGGAGTCGAAGCCGCAGGCGTGCACGATGCGCGCTCGGTTGTCTGCGGCCTGCTTGTGGTAGAGGTCGATGCTCTCCCGCACGAACGTCGCCTCGCCGGTGAGGTCGACGTAGTCGGTGCCCGCGGCGGCGCAGGCGGCGACCATGGGCATGCCGTAACGGGTGTAGGGGCCGACGGTGGTGATCACCACTCGGGTGCGGGCCGCCATCGCCTCCAGCGTCGCGGGGTCGTCGGCGTCGGCGACCACGATCGGCCAGTCCTGAGCGGCGGCACCGAGCTCATCGCGCACCGCCTGCAGTCGCTCCGCCGAGCGTCCGGCCAGCCCGATACGCGCGGCGCCGCCGGCGCGCGACAGGTACTGGGCGGTCAGCTTGCCGGCGAAGCCGGTGGCCCCGTAGACGATGACATCGAGCTCACGTGGCGTTTCGGACATGGTCCCGACGCTACCGGGCGCATTGCGCCGCCGACGACGACGGCGCCGGGCTCATCGCCCGGCGCCGTGTCATGTGGAGGTCAGCCGCGACGGCCGCAGACCGGCCACGCGCCGATCCCCTGGCTGCGCAGCACGTTCTCGGCCACCCGGATCTGCTCGGCCCGGCTGGCGTTGTGCGGCATACCGCTGCCGCCGTTGGCACGCCAGGTGCCCGCATTGAACTGCAGGCCGCCGTAGTAGCCGTTACCGGTGTTGATCGACCAGTTACCGCCGGACTCGCAGGCCGCGATGGCGTCCCAGTTGACGCCGTCCGCCTTGGCGGTGGCCTCGGACAGGGCGACCGCGCCGGTGATCAGGGCGCCGGCGATCGCGGCCAGGGTGAGGGGCTTCCGGACGTTCTTCAACATCGTTCCTTTCGCTGTGCGCGCGCCGACGAGCGCCCACGGAGTGGGCTGGCGAGCCTGGTGGTCCAGGCGGAGTGGTCTTCGAGACGTGCCGTCTTGGTCAGGCACGACAGCGGGGGCAGGGTCTGCCCGCCGGGGATGACACCCGGCACCGCGGAAGCATTCATGGGGCCGCCCGCGGCCCCGCTCACACGCGGTTCCGTGGATTCAATTTGTTTGCCCTGCATTCGGGCGAAGGGAAATTTACGAAACGCTCATACGGCCCGTCCAATCGCATGTCGCGAGCATTTCGGGCAGATAACGAAACCATCACAGCGACGGTTCGAATGGTTACAGCAGGTCAGCAATAACTTTGCGCTTCCCTACGGGCCGGCGGCCCACCCGATTTTCGTGAGTCAAATCACGGCTATTTTGTGGGCTGGGCCACGAAAAACGGATACGGTTTCCCGCGCATTTGCCCGCCGGCGCGAGCGACAGCACCATCTCACGGGCCCCAACGGCATCGTCTGCCCCACCAGGTGCAGGTCAGAACGTCATCGACCGGTATGCCCGCCGGTTCGGTCCCGCCCCGCCCGCCGCTCGCCGGGTCGCGGCTTCACCAATTCGCCGAACATCGAGATTATTTCTTCTCGGTGCGAACTATCGGGCCGTTGCGGACCGGCATTTCAGCCGATCGGTGCCGGCAGCGTCCAATCCGTCGCAGGCGACCGAAACCCGCTCTCGGACAGGCGCTTTCGCCGTCCGAGCGCAAGCGCGCTCGCCGCGGCGCCACGGCCGTCCCCACAACGATAATCGCCGTATGTCGGCGCGATAACAAAAGGATTTATGTACACCAATCGCGGCACCGCGAAACCCGTTATCAGAATCGCCCAGCGATATTTGCTGTCAACAGCTCAAGGCACGGAGCTTCGCGGGTGCGCTCACGACAGTCCGGCCACATCGTCCGGAGAGTTGAGGTTGGTCAGCGAGGCCGCATCGGTCACCACGATGCGCCGGACCTCGACCAGATCGACCAGCGCCCCTACTCGCCGCTCCCCTGCGGCGACCAGCGCGTCGACGGTCTCGGCCAGCCTCGTGCGGTAGATCCCGGCCAGGTAGTGGTCGCGCCCCGCCCGCGGCAGCACGATGTCGGCCACGTCAGGGGCATCTTGCGGCCGGGTGGAATCCGCCAACCGGTCGATCAACTCGGACGTCAGAAACGGCATGTCGACCGCGCAGACGAAGGCGCGATCGGCGCCCGCGCGCGCCGCGGCCCGCAGGCCCAGTCCGACGGCCGGCAGCGGCCCCAGGCCGGGCACCTCGTCGCGCAGCACCTGTGCGGCAAGAACCGGTAACGCCTGGTCCTGGGCGGCCACCACGAAGACCGGATCGCAGCGCCGCGAGACCACCGATACCAGGTGCTCCACCAGGGTGCGGCCGTCGAACATCCCGGCCACGGTCAGGGTGGCCTTGTCGCGGCCCATCCGGCGCGATGCGCCGCCGGCCAGTACGACCCCGGCCAACCGGCCGGTCATGGCGTCAGGCTCGCCTTAGTCCACGGTCCAGGTGTCGCGGCCACGCAGCAGCGCCTGGAGTGCGGCGGAGTCGTGGGCGCTTGCCTGCCGCGCCTCGGCGACCTGCGCGCGAGCCAGGTCGTCGTAGGTGGGCTTGGTGACCTTGCGGAAGATGCCCATCGGGAAGTGCGACAGGTCCTGCTCGGACAGCCGCGACAGCGCGAACGCGTAGGACGAGTCGGCCAGGGTGGCGTCGTGCACGACGATCTGGTCGGCCGACACGTTGGCGGTCTTGGCGACCTCCAGCCCGTAGCCGTTCTTGATCACGCAGTACTCGCCCTCGGCGCCGAAGATGATCCGCTCGCCCTGGCGAACGTTGATGAGGCGGTTCTCCGCACCCTCCTTGCGCAACAGGTCGAAGGAGCCGTCGTTGAACACCGGGCAGTCCTGCAGGATCTCCACTAACGCCGACCCGCGGTGCTCCATCGCCCCGCGCAGCACCTCGGTGAGGCCCTTGCGGTCGGAGTCCAGGGCGCGCCCGACGAACGTCGCCTCGGCGCCGATCGCCAGCGAGACCGGGTTGAACGGGTTGTCCAACGACCCGAACGGCGTCGACTTGGTGATCTTGCCGGTTTCCGACGTCGGCGAGTACTGGCCCTTGGTCAGGCCGTAGATCCGGTTGTTGAACAACAGGATGGTGATGTTGACGTTACGGCGCAAGGTGTGGATCAGGTGGTTGCCGCCGATCGACAGCGCGTCGCCGTCACCGGTGATCAGGAACACCTTCAGGTCTTCGCGGGCGGTCGCCAACCCCGTGGCGAACGTCGGACCGCGGCCGTGGATCGAGTGCACCCCGTAGGTGTTCATGTAGTACGGGAACCGGCTCGAGCAGCCGATCCCGCTGACGAACACCACGTTCTCCCGGCGCAGCCCCAGCTCGGGCAGGAAGTTGCGCATCGAGTTGAGGATGGCGTAGTCGCCACACCCCGGGCACCAGCGCACTTCCTGGTCGGAGGTGAAGTCCTTGGACTTCTGCGGCTCGTCGGTGGTGGGCACCCCGCTCAGGGCGGTCAGCCCCAGCTCGGTGCCGATCAGGGATTCGGTCGTCGGTTCTGCGGTCATGACTTCGCTCCTGCTGTACCCGCAATGGTGACCGCCGTGGCCTTGGCCAGCGACGCCTTCTCGTTCTCCCGCGCGGCCAGCGTCCCGGCCAGCGCGTCGTCGATGATCCCCTCCACCTCGTCGGCGAGGAACGCCTTTCCGGCCACCTTGGTCACCGACTGGATGTCGACCAGGTAGCGGCCGCGCAGCAGCAGCGCCAGCTGGCCCAGGTTCATCTCCGGCAGCACCACCTTCGGGTAGCGCCGCAGCACCTCGCCCAGGTTGGCCGGCAGCGGGTTGAGGTAGCGCAGGTGCGCCTGCGCGACCTTGACGCCGCCGCGCCGGACCCGCCGGCACGCCTCGGCGATCGGGCCGTAGGAACTGCCCCAGCCCAGCAGCAGCAGCTCGGCGTCACCGGTCGGGTCGTCGACGACCAGGTCGGGGATCTTGATGCCGTCGATCTTGGCTTGACGCAACCGCACCATCAGGTCGTGGTTGGCCGGCTCGTAGGAGATCTCCCCGGAGCCGTTGGCCTTCTCCAGCCCACCGATCCGGTGCTCGAGGCCGGGCGTGCCGGGAATGGCGAACTGCCGGGCCAGGGTCTCGGGGTCACGGGCGTAGGGCTGGAAGGGTTCGCCGGCCTTGGCCAGGTTGCGCTCGATGGGCTCCATCGAGGCGACGTCGGGAATGCGCCACGGCTCGGACCCGTTGGCGATTGCCCCGTCGGACAGCAGCACCACCGGCGTGCGGTAGGCCAGCGCGATCCGGACGGCCTCGATGGCAGCGTCGAAGCAGTCCGACGGCGTGCACGGCGCCACCACCGCGACCGGCGATTCACCGTTGCGGCCGTACAACGCCTGCAGCAGGTCCGCCTGCTCGGTCTTGGTCGGCAGGCCGGTCGACGGGCCGCCGCGCTGAACATTGATCAACAGCAGCGGCAGCTCGGTCATCACGGCCAAGCCCAGCGCTTCGGCCTTGAGCGCCAAGCCCGGGCCGGAGGTGCTGGTGACGCCCAGCGCGCCACCGTAGGAGGCGCCGATCGCCGCACCGATCCCGGCGATCTCGTCCTCGGCCTGGAAGGTCAGCACGTTGAAGTTCTTGTACTTGGACAGCTCGTGAAGGATGTCCGAGGCCGGGGTGATCGGGTAGGTCCCGAGCACCACCTGGGTGTCGGCCAACTGGCCGGCGGTGATGACGCCGTAGGCCAGTGCGGTGTTGCCCGAGATCTGGCGGTATTCGCCCGCCGGCAGCTTGGCCGGTGAGATCTCGTAGGTGGTGCCGAACGCCTCGGTGGTCTCGCCGTAGTTCCAGCCCGCCTTGAGCGCCAGCACGTTTGCCTCGGCGACGTCGGGCTTCTTGGCGAACTTCTCCCGGATGAAACGCTCGCTGCTCTCCAGCTCCCGGCCGTACATCCAGGACAGCAGTCCCAGGGCGAACATGTTCTTGGCGCGCGCGCCGTCCTTCTTGGTCGCGCCGATCACCTCGACCGCGCCCAGCGTCAGCGAGGTCATCGCGACCGGGACCACGACGTAGTCGGAGAGTTCCTCGGTGTCCAGCGGGTTGTTCTCGTAACCGATCTTGGCCAGGTTGCGCTTGGTGAACTCGTCGGAGTTGACGATCACCATCCCGCCGCGGGGCAGGTCGCCGATGTTGGCCTTCAAGGCCGCGGGGTTCATCGCCACCAGTACGTCGGGGCGGTCGCCGGCGGTCAGGATGTCGAAGTCGGCGATCTGGATCTGGAACGACGATACCCCCGGCAGGGTGCCCTGAGGTGCGCGGATCTCGGCCGGGTAGTTGGGCTGGGTGGCCAGGTCATTGCCGAACAGCGCCGCCTCGGAGGTGAAGCGATCGCCGGTGAGCTGCATACCGTCACCGGAGTCCCCGGCGAAACGGATGACGACTTTCTCGAGTTTTTGGCGCCCGGGCGCCGACCCGGCTCCGTTACCGCTCGGACCCACGGCCCCGCCTTCCATCACTGTCTCCCCGGGCCCGCACAGCGCGACTGGCGCACCCACATTTTTTTCTGTCACTGGCGGTACCGATTATTGCACCGTTCTTAGAGACGATTCGACGCCACACCGTGTCGAAACCCTACCGGCTTATCGTTAAACGCCGACGTCATGGCCGGGTTCACGGTCATCTCGGGACCGAAATGTGGTTTTGGTCACGTTTGGCGGCAGCTCAACTTTAAGAAGTTTTTGCTACCCGCGGGTAACCCTCGGCGGCGCGGGCGGCGCCGCCGGCGATCAGGCGCTCTTGTCGCGACGCTCGGAGCGCGACGCCTTGCGCGGCACGATGGTGGGCAACACGTTGTCCTGCACCGTTTCCTTGGTCACCACGACCTTGGCGACGTCATTGCGGCTGGGGATGTCATACATCACCGGCAGCAACACTTCTTCCATGATCGCCCGCAGGCCGCGCGCCCCGGTGCCGCGGTGGATGGCCTGATCGGCGATCGCCTCCAGCGCGTCCTGGCTGAACTCCAGCTCCACCCCGTCCATCTCGAACAGCCGGGTGTACTGCTTCACCAGAGCGTTCTTCGGCTCCGAGAGGATCTTGACCAACGACTCCATGTCCAGGTTGGTCACCGAGGCCACCACCGGCAGCCGGCCGATGAACTCCGGAATCAATCCGAACTTGATCAGGTCTTCGGGCATCACCTCGGAGAAGTGGTCGACGGTGTCGACCTCTGCCTTGGAGCGAACCTCGGCACCAAAACCCAAGCCGCGCTTGCCAACCCGGTCGGAGACGATCTTCTCCAGGCCGGCGAATGCCCCGGCGACGATGAACAACACGTTGGTGGTGTCGATCTGGATGAACTCCTGGTGCGGGTGCTTGCGCCCACCCTGCGGCGGAACCGACGCCTGGGTGCCCTCCAGGATCTTCAGCAGCGCCTGTTGTACGCCCTCGCCGGAGACGTCGCGGGTGATCGACGGGTTCTCGCTCTTCCGGGCGATCTTGTCGACCTCGTCGATGTAGACGATCCCGGTCTCGGCGCGCTTGACGTCATAGTCGGCGGCCTGAATCAGCTTGAGCAGAATGTTCTCCACGTCCTCACCCACGTAGCCCGCTTCGGTGAGCGCGGTGGCGTCGGCGATCGCGAACGGCACGTTGAGCATCTTGGCCAGGGTCTGGGCCAGATAGGTCTTGCCGCAGCCGGTGGGACCCAGCATCAAGATGTTGGACTTGGTCAGCTCTACCGGCTCACCCGAGCGCGAATCGCGGCTCTTCTCGCCGGCCTGAATGCGCTTGTAGTGGTTGTAGACGGCCACCGCCAGTGTGCGCTTGGCCGTGTCCTGACCGATGACGTAGCCCTCCAGGAAGTCCCGGATCTCAGCGGGCTTGGGCAGCTCGTCGAGCTTGACGTCGTCGGCGTCGGCCAGCTCCTCTTCGATGATCTCGTTGCACAGGTCGATGCATTCATCGCAGATGTAGACGCCCGGACCCGCGATGAGCTTCTTGACCTGCTTCTGACTCTTTCCGCAGAACGAACATTTCAGCAAGTCACCGCCGTCTCCGATGCGCGCCATAGTGCGTTACGACCTACTTCCTGTTCGCCGTCCGTCGTCGGGGTATCGGTGTCTGCCCCGACGCTACCCGCTCATTCCGGTGCGAGGCGACCGATAAGGTCGAATCGCGTCGTTGGTATTTCGTTTGTGGGCCTGTACGTCTGCTCCAAGAAGATATCGCCCGTACCGCGATCCCGGCGTCTGACGCGCTGGCGCGTGTCGTCGGCGTTATCCAGCCGTGAGACGGCCGGCGCCCAGGAGCCCTACAGTGGCGAACGTGGGGTTCGCCGTGCCCGACGATACCGTGCTCGTCGCCGATGGGGGGCTGGCTACCGAGCTGGAAGCCCGCGGTGCCGACCTGGCGGATCCGCTGTGGTCGGCCCGACTACTACTCGACGGCCCCGAAGAGGTTGCGGCCGTACACGCCGCGTTTTTCGCCGCGGGCGCGCAGATCGCGACCACCGCCAGCTATCAGGCGAGCTTCGAAGGTCTCGCCGCCCGCGGGGTCGACCAGCCTGACGCGGTGGCGCTGCTACACCGCAGTGTGGAACTCGCCCGCGCGGCCGGCGGCGGCGCGCGTGGGCACTGGGTGGCGGCCTCGATCGGGCCGTACGGCGCCGCCCGTGCTGATGGCTCGGAATACGTTGGCCGGTATGGTCTTTCGGTTGCCGAGCTGGCGGCGTGGCACCGCCCCCGGCTGGAGGTCCTGGCCGGCGCCGGGGCTGACGTGCTCGCGCTGGAAACCGTGCCCGACATCGACGAGGCCGAGGCCCTGGTGGGCCTGGTGCGCGAAGCGCAGGTACCGGCCTGGCTCAGCTACACCATCGACGGCACGGCGACTCGTGCGGGACACCCGCTGACCGACGCCTTCGCGGTCGCGGCCGGGGTGCCACAGATCGTCGCGGTCGGGGTGAACTGCTGTGCACCCGAGGATGTACTGCCGGCCATCGAGATCGCCCGCCGGGTCACCGGCAAGCCAGTGATCGCCTACCCCAACAGCGGGGAACGCTGGGGCGCCGGGGGCTGGGTGGGGCCGGCGCGCTTCTCCCCCGAGTTGGTACCGCGGTGGGTGGCCGCCGGTGCCCGCATCGTCGGTGGCTGTTGCCGAGTGCGCCCGGCCGACATCGCGGCGATGGCAGCCTTGTTGCGCGAGAAGACGTGAAAGCCCCCTGTAGCGGTGCTACGAGGGGGCTTTCACGTCTGCTCGCGAGAAAAGGCTCAGGCGGTCTGCGCCGAGAGCTTGCGGTACTCCAGCACGGTGTCGATGATCCCGTACTCCTTGGCCTCGTCGGCGGTGAGGATCTTGTCCCGGTCGGTGTCCTTGCGGACCTGCTCGGGATCCTTGCCGGTGTGGCGGGCCAGGGTGGACTCCATCAGGGTGCGCATCCGCTCGATCTCGGCGGCCTGGATCTCCAGGTCGGAGAACTGACCCTGGATCACCCCGGACAGCGACGGCTGGTGGATGAGCACCCGGGCGTTCGGCAGCGCCATCCGCTTGCCCGGCGTGCCCGCGGCCAGCAGCACCGCGGCAGCCGAGGCGGCCTGCCCCAGACACACGGTCTGGATGTCGGCCCGCACGTACTGCATGGTGTCGTAGATCGCCATCAGCGACGTGAAGGAGCCGCCCGGGGAGTTGATGTACATGGTGATGTCGCGGTCCGGGTCCAGGGACTCCAGCACCAGCAGCTGGGCCATGATGTCGTTGGCGGATGCGTCGTCGACCTGCACGCCGAGGAAGATGATCCGCTCCTCGAACAGCTTGTTGTACGGGTTGGACTCCTTGACGCCCCAGCTGGAGTGCTCGACGAACGACGGCAGGATGTAGCGCGCCTGCGGCTGGATTTCAGGGTTCATGATGCGGCTCCGTTGGTGTGGGCGCGGGTGATGATGTGGTCGACGAAGCCGTATTCCAGCGCTTCTTGAGCGGTGAACCAGCGGTCGCGGTCGGAGTCGGCCTCGATGCGCTCGATCGGCTGCCCGGTGAATTCGGCGTTGAGCCGGAACATCTCCTTCTTGATGACCGCGAACTGCTCGGCCTGGATCGCGATGTCGGCGGCGCTGCCGGTCACCCCGCCCAGCGGCTGGTGCATCAGGATCCGGGCGTGCGGCAGCGCGTAACGCTTGCCCTTGGTGCCCGCCGCGAGCAGGAACTCGCCCATCGAGGCGGCCATGCCCATCGCGTAGGTGGCGACGTCACACGGCGCCAGCACCATGGTGTCGTAGATCGCCATCCCGGCGCTGATGGAGCCACCCGGGGAGTTGATGTACAGCGAGATGTCCTTGGTGGGGTCCTCGGCGGCCAACAGCAGGATCTGGGCGCACAGCCGGTTGGCGATGTCGTCGTCCACCTGCGACCCCAGGAAGATGATGCGTTCTCGCAGTAGGCGCTCGTATACGGAGTCGACGAGATTCAGACCGGGCTGGCTCACAGTGGGATACCTGCTTTCTCGAGATTCATATGCACCGACCCTAACGAACCGGCGGCGCTGGGGGCGGTCCGAACCGGCTTCGTTCGCTTACAGCGTCACTCGTCGGATGCCGCCTCGGCTTCGGCCGCCTCGTCTGCGGCCACGTCCGTCTCCTCAGTTCCGACCGCCACGTCGTCCCCGGCGTCTGCGTCAGGGGCCTTGCCGGTACCGAAGAACTCGGCGGTGTCGATCTCATTGCCGTCGGTGTCGGTGACCGAGGCGGCGCGCACCGCCGCTGCCAGCGCCATGCCCCGGCGCACGTCGGCGAAGACCGCGGGCAGCTGGTTGTTCTGCTGCAGGAACTGCATCAGCTGCTGGGGGGCGATACCGTACTGACGCGCCATCAGCACCAGGTGCTGGGTGAGGTCGTTCTGGCCCACCTGGATCTCCAGCTTGTCCCCGAGCGCGTCGAGCAACAGCTGCGTCTTGACCGACTTCTCGGCCTCGGTGCGGGTCTCGGCGTCGAACTCGGCCCGCGAGGACCCCTTGTCGGCCAGCGCCTCGGCGAACTTGTTCTCGTCGTGGTCGAGACCGTGCAGGGCGTTGTGCAGTGCATTGTCGACGTGCGCCTGGACCACGGCCTCGGGCAGCGGCATCTCCACCTGCTCGACCAGCGTCTCCAGCGTCGCCTCCCGCACCTTCTCGGCCTGCTGGATGCGCTTGGTCCGGGCGACCTGCTCGCTGAGGCTCTCCCGCAGCTCGGCGATGGTGTCGAATTCGCTGGCCAATTGCGCGAACTCGTCATCGGCCTCGGGCAACTCGCGTTCCTTGACCGACTGGACCGTCACGGTCACCTCGGCGTCCTTGCCGGCCTGCGGGCCGGCGGCCAGGGTGGTGGTGAAGGCCTTGCTCTCCCCAGCCGAGAGCCCCACGATGGCGTCGTCGAGTCCCTCGATGAGCTGACCCGATCCCACCTGGTGCGACAGCCCCTCGGTGCTGGCCCCCTCAACGGCTTCCCCGTCGATGGTGGCGTCCAGGTCGATCGAGACGAAGTCGCCGTCGGCGGCCGGCCGGTCGACGCCGGTCAGCGTGCCGAACCGGGCACGCAGCGACTCCAGCTCGGCGTCGACCTCGTCGTCGCCGACCTCGATCGGGTCCACGCTGATCTTGAGCTGCTCGAGGTCGGGCAGCGCGATCTCCGGGCGCACGTCGACCTCGGCGGTGAAGGTGATCTGGTCACCGTCGTCGAGCTTGGTGACCTCGATGTCGGGCTGACCGAGGGGCTTGAGGTCCGAACTGGTCACCGCCTCGCTGTAGCGACTGGGCAGCGCCTCGTTGACCACCTGCTGCAGCACCGCGGCGCGGCCGAAGCGGGCCTCGATGAGCTTGGCCGGCGCCTTGCCCGGCCGGAAGCCCGGCATCCGCACCTGCTGGGCCAGCTGCTTGTAGGTCCGGTCGAAGTCCGGCTGCAGCTCGGTGAACGGCACCTCCACGTTGATGCGAACCCGGGTAGGGGTCAGCTGCTCGACGGTGCTCTTCACGGGCGTACTCCTCGATATCGTTGACGGTCAGTCGTGCCGGTGCGGCGCGCGCTGCTGGTCGGGGTGACAGGATTTGAACCTGCGGCCTTCCGCTCCCAAAGCGGATGCGCTACCAAGCTGCGCTACACCCCGCACTGACCAGGCGATCCTACGGCCCGGCGCCCACGGCAACACAGCCGCCCGCACCGCACGGCCGCACCGGGGTGCCAATTGGATTTGGAGTCGACCACGCCGGTACAGTCTGCCCTGGATATTGCGGGCGTAGCTCAATGGTAGAGCCCTAGTCTTCCAAACTAGCTACGCGGGTTCGATTCCCGTCGCCCGCTCGATACGGGGATTTTCCCTGGCAGGAAGGCACGCCTATGGGCGGCACACGGCACGTCCAGATTCACGGGTCGTGCTCGCCGCGCTTCGAACGGGTGCGGTATGAGTTCGAGCGTAATTTCACCCTGCGCGAGGAGCTCGGGGCCGCGGTCGCGGCGTACGTGGATGGCGAGCTCGTCGTCAATCTGTGGGCCGGGTCGACCGACGTCGAGGGCTTACACCCCTGGCAAAAAGACACGCTGAGCACCGTGCTGTCGGGCACCAAGGGACTGACCAGTACCTGCGTGCACCGACTCGCCGAATCCGGCGAACTGGATCTGCGCGTTCCGGTGGCGCACTACTGGCCGGCATTCGGCCAGGCCGGTAAGCAGGACATCTCGCTGGCCATGGTGCTGGCCCATCGCTCCGGGGCGATCGGGCCGCGCGAACCGATGCACTGGCGCGACGTCACCGACTGGGACCTGGTCTGTGAACGGCTGGCCGCCGCCGAGCCGTGGTGGCGGCCGGGCACCGCCCAGGGCTACCACATGACTACCTACGGCTTCATCATCGGCGAGGTCGTCAAACGAGTGACCGGTATGACGGTGGGCCAGTATCTGCACAGTGAGGTCGCCGGTCCGCTCGGCGCCGAGGTGCACATCGGTGTGCCGGCCGACCAGCAGCCCTACCGTTGCGCCGATCCGGTGGGCAAGCCGACGATCCGGGAGATGCTGGCCTCGGCCGGTGCACCGAAACGTCCGACCTCGCTGGAGCAGCATTCCAAGGCGGGGCTGGCGGTGGCGATGGGGTTCGCTCCCGACGACGAGATCGCCACCAACGACCTGACGCTGTGGCGGCAGCTGGAGTTTCCCGGCACCAACGCCCAGGTCTCGGCGCTGGGCATGGCCACGTTCTACAACGCGCTGGTGCAGGAGAAGCTGCTCAGCCGTCCCGCGATGGACCGGCTTCGGGTGTTGCAGGGCGGCACCGAAACCGACCTGGTGCTCGGGCCGCGGGTCGCCGAGCACGGCTGGGGCCTGGGCTACATGCTCAACGCCCAGGGGGTCAACGGACCCAACCGCCGGATCTTCGGTCACGGCGGCCTGGGCGGCTCGTTCGCATTCGTCGATCTGGAGCACCGGATCGGCTACGGCTACGTGATGAACCGGTTCGACCACACCCAGGCCAACGCCGACCCACGCAGCGTGGTGCTGTCCAACGAGATCTACCGGGCGCTCGGCGTGCCGATCCGGCCCCGGCGCGAAACCGTCTACGACGACTGACGGTTTGGCGCCGGCCCGCTAGCCCGCCTGGCAGGACGGGCACCAGAACACGTTGCGGCCCTCCAGTTCCGCGGTGCGCACCGTGGTCGCGCACAGCCGGCACGGATCGCCGGCGCGGCGGTAGACGTAGGTGCGCGGCTTGCCGGTGGCATAGGCCGGTGCGCCGTGATCGTGTTCCGGCCGGACCACGACGATGTTGCCGCGGCGCAGCCCGACCTTCATCAACGCCACCAGATCCGCCCAGATCGCGGCGAATTCCGCTTCGCCGATCTCGGTGCCGGGCCGGTACGGGTCGATCTGATGCCGGAACAGCACTTCGCTGCGGTAGACGTTGCCGACGCCGGCCAACACCGATTGATCCATCAGAAGCGCAGCTACCGCCTTGCGGGACTTGGTAATTCGCTTGAAGGCCAGCGCCGGGTCGGCGTCGCTGCGCAGCGGGTCGGGCCCGAGTCGCGCGATCACGTCGGCGACCTGCGCCTCGTCGATCACCTCACAGGCGGCCGGGCCGCGCAGGTCGGTGCCGTACTCGGCACCGATCATGCGCATCCGGACCTGGCCGACCGGTGCCGGCACGCCGTCGGCGAGGTGGAATTCGGTGAAGTGGCCGTAGATGCCCAAGTGGACGCGCACGATCGGGCCGCCGGCGTAATGGTGAAACAGGTGCTTGCCCCACGCCTCGGCGCGGGTCAGCCGCCGGCCGCTGACGGCTGCGGCGCCGGATTCGAACCGGCCCTGCGGACTCGACACCGCGACCGGGGCGCCGGCAAAGCGGCGCTGATGCAACCGGGCCAGCCGGTGCAGGATGTGCCCCTCGGGCATGCCGGACGGTCGCTTGGGTCAGACCGGGGCGCCGGGCACCGGCGGCGCCTCGTGCGTGCGCTCGTAGGCCGCCAGGATGTCGATGCGGCGCTGGTGGCGTTCGGCTTGCGACCACGGCGTGCTCAGGAACGCGTCGACGATCGCGAGCGCTTCAGCGGTGGAGTGCATCCGGCCGCCGATGCCGATCAGCTGGGCGTTGTTGTGCTCCCGCGCCAACTGCGCGGTTTCGGTGCTCCACGCCAGCGCACACCGTGCCCCGGGCACCTTGTTGGCGGCGATCTGTTCCCCGTTGCCGGATCCGCCGATCACGATGCCCAGGCTGTCCGGGTCCGCCACCGTGCGCGACGCCGCGGCGATGCAGAACGCCGGGTAGTCGTCCTCGGCGTCGTAGCTGTAGGCCCCGCAGTCGACCGGTTCGTGCCCGGCCTGCTTCAGGTGCTCGAGGATCTGCTCTTTGAGTTCGTAACCGGCGTGGTCGCAGCCGAGGTAGACGCGCATGGCGGCCATTGTCTCAGACCCGGTCGACTCCCAGCTCACGCCGGTATCAGTCGAATTCGGGCCCCTCAGCGCGGGAGCGCTTGAGCTCCCAGAAATGCGGGTAGGATGCGAACGTCACCGACGCGTCCCACAGCTCACCGGCCTGCTCGCCACGCGGGATGCGGGAGAGCACCGGTCCGAAGAACGCCACCCCGTTGACGTGGATGGTCGGGGTCCCGACGTCCTTGCCGACGGCGTCCATCCCGGCGTGGTGGCTCTTGCGTAGCGCCTCGTCGTAGCTGTCGGTGGTGGCGGCATCGGCCAGTTCGGCCGGCAGGCCCACCTCGGCCAGCGCACCGGTGATGACGTCGGGGAAGTCCTTGTTGTTCTGGTTGTGGATTCGGGTTCCCATCGCGGTGTACAGCGGGCGCAGGACCTCGTTGCCACGCTGCTGCTCGGCGGCGATCGCCACCCGCACCGGGCCCATCGCCTTCGTCAAGCCCTCGCGGTACTCCTCGGAGAGGTCGTCGCGGCCCTCGTTGAGGACGGCCAGACTCATCACGTGGAAGGTCACATCGATATCGCGAACCTTCTCGACCTCCAGGATCCACCGCGAGGTGATCCAGGCCCAGGGGCACAGCGGGTCGAACCAGAACTCGGCTTGAGACCGTTCAGACATCGACCTTCCTCTCGAGCCGGTGCTCGTCGTCGGACACCACCATGGCCACCGTGTTCGGCGTTCTACTCTCCGCTGCCGGAGTTCTCAGCCGAGCGGTCATCGTATTTGGGGTTGCCTTCGTCATCGAGCCAATCGCTGACCGCGGTTCCGCTGACCGTCCCGCCGGTTCCCGGCATGACGACGGTCGGCCGATCATCATCCTGGGCGTCCAGCTGCTTAGTGGCTTCCTCGATTTGCTCCTGGGTGGGCTCGGGTTTTTCGGTTCTGGCGGCCTTCCCCTCGCCTGATTCCTGGCGCGGCTCTTCATCCTGTGCGCTCACCGCAGACCGTCCTTCGCCGAGATTCCCCTACGTTCGGAACTCTACCGCGAACGGCAGCTATGGGGCGTCGAGTGGCGCCCAGCGGCTACTGTTGGCGGGCGTGGCACTTCCCAACCTCACCCGCGACCAGGCCGCCGAACGCGCCGCCGCGGTCACTGTCGGCAACTACCGGATCACGCTCGATTTGACCGACGGCAACGGCCGGCCGGGCGAGCGCACCTTCCGCTCCACCACCACCGTCGCCTTCGACGCCTTGCCCGGCGCCGAGACGGTCATCGACCTCGCCGCCGCGACCGTCCGCAGCGCCACCCTCAATGGCCGCGCGCTCGACGTCTCGGCCTACGACGAGTCGACCGGCATCACCCTGCCCGGCCTGGACACCCACAACGTCGTCGAGATCGACGCCGACTGCTACTACTCGAACACCGGCGAGGGTCTGCACCGCTTCGTCGACCCGGTCGACGACGAGGTGTACCTGTACTCCCAATTCGAGACCGCCGACGCCAAGCGGATGTTCGCCTGTTTCGATCAGCCGGACCTCAAGGCCACCTTCGACATCACCGTCACCGCACCGGAGCACTGGCAGGTGGTCTCCAACGGCGCCACGGCCGCAATCGAGGCGGGTGTGCACACGTTCGCGACCACCCCGAAGATGAGCACCTACCTGGTGGCGCTGATCGCCGGACCGTACGCCAAATGGGACGACGTCTACCGCGACGAGCACGGCGAGATCCCGCTGGGCCTGTTCTGCCGGGCCTCGCTGGCACCGCACATGGACGCCGAGCGCCTGTTCACCGAGACCAAGCAGGGATTCGGCTTCTACCACCGCAACTTCGGCACGCCGTATGCGTTCGGCAAGTACGACCAGTTGTTCGTCCCGGAGTTCAACGCCGGGGCGATGGAGAACGCCGGGGCCGTAACCTTCCTGGAGGACTACGTCTTTCGCAGCAAGGTGACCCGGGCGTCCTACGAGCGACGCGCCGAGACCGTCCTGCACGAGATGGCGCACATGTGGTTCGGCGACCTGGTCACCATGCGCTGGTGGGATGACCTGTGGCTCAACGAGTCCTTCGCGACCTTCGCCTCCGTGCTATGTCAGAGCGAGGCGACCGAATACACCAGCGCCTGGACCACATTCGCCAACGCGGAGAAGTCGTGGGCCTACCGCCAGGACCAGCTGCCGTCGACGCATCCGATCGCCGCCGACATCCCCGATCTGGCCGCCGTCGAAGTCAATTTCGACGGGATCACCTACGCCAAGGGCGCATCCGTGCTCAAGCAACTGGTGGCCTACGTCGGGCTGGAACACTTCCTGGCCGGATTGCGCGACTACTTCGCCGCACACGCCTTCGGCAACGCGACCTTCGACGACCTGTTGGCCGCACTGGAGAAGGCATCCGGGCGCGACCTGTCCGACTGGGGCCGGCAGTGGCTCAAGACCACCGGCCTGAACACCCTGCGCGCCAACTTCGATCTCGACGACGCCGGGAAGTTCAGCCGGTTCGCCGTCACCCAGGACGGCGCCGCCCCGGGCGAAGGCGAGACCCGGGTGCACCGGCTGGCCATCGGTATCTACGACGACGACGGCACCGGACGCCTGGTGCGCACCCACCGCGAAGAACTCGACATCGAGGGTCCGGCGACGGCCGTGCCTGGGCTGGAAGGGGTTTCGCGCGGCAAGCTGATCCTGGTCAACGACGACGACCTGACCTACTGCGCGCTGCGGCTGGATGAGGAGTCGCTGGCGACCGCCCTGGAACGCATCGCCGATATCGCCGAGCCGTTGCCGCGCACGCTGGTGTGGTCGGCGGCCTGGGAGATGACCCGCGAGGCCGAGCTGCGCGCCCGGGATTTCCTGGCACTGGTGCAAGGCGGTATTCACGCCGAAACCGAGGTCGGGGTCGCCTCGCGGCTGCTGCTGCAGGCGCAGACCGCGCTGGGGTTCTACGCCGACCCCGGCTGGGCCGCGCAGCACGGTTGGCCGGCGTTCGCCGACCGGCTGCTGGAATTGGCCCGCGCGGCCGACGGCGGCTCCGATCACCAGCTGGCCTACGTCAACGCGCTGTGCACGTCGGTGCTGTCCGAGCGGCACACCGCGGTACTGGCCGCGCTGCTCGACGCCGACCCGGCAGATCAGGGGTTGGCCGGCCTGGCGGTCGACACCGATCTGCGCTGGCGGATCATGGTGGCCCTGGCCCGCAGCGGCGTGCTCGACGCCGAGGCGATCGACGCCGAGATTCGACGCGACCCCACCGCGGCCGGCCAGCGCCAGGGCGCCCAGGCCGCGGCGGCGCGACCGCAAGCAGCAGTCAAACAGGCGGCGTGGCAGCAGGTGATCGAGGACGACACGCTGGCCAATATCACCGGCCGGGCAATCATCGCCGGGATTGTCCAGCCTGGGCAGGGCGAACTGTTGGCGCCGTTCACCGAGAAGTACTTCGCCGCGATCTCCGGTGTCTGGGAACGGCGCTCCAGCGAGGTGGCGCAGACGGTGGTGATCGGCCTGTACCCGGGATGGGACGTCAGCCAGGCCGGGTTGGACGCCGCCGACACGTTCCTGGCCGATCCCACGGTGCCCTCGGCGCTGCGGCGATTGGTCCTGGAGGGACGGGCCGGGGTGGAGCGGTCGCTGCGGGCACGCACGTTTGATCGCGCCTGAACAGACGCCGCTTGAACGACGGGCTTACCGGTATCCTCCGTCGGACAATCCGGCCTCCCGCTCAAAACTGTTGGTGCCGCGCAGGATCAGCGCCTTCGCCTCCTCGGCCAGATAGCGCGCGGGCATCTGTATCGGGCCAAGGTCGGCCCACTGCTGGGCGTGGATCTCCTCGTGATGCAGCACCCTGTCCAGATCGGGCCCACCGCTCGAGATCCGTCCGGATTCGACGATGTCACGCAACTGGTGAGCCGGGTCGGAGATCCGAGTGACGTTGACCATGAACAGGTCACCCCACATGGTGCCGGCTCGTCGGCTGAGCTGGGCGTGAAACCGGTTGCCCCCCAAGCCCATCAGTACGCCATTGGGAGTGGTGACCAAGCAACCGCCGGTGTTGCCGATACCCCGGACAGCCTCGTAGCTCCAGCGATTCGCGTGCTGGCGCGCGACGATCCGCCCCGCCTCGACGGCGCCGTACGGTGTCTCGGGAAAGTCGTTGCCGCTGCCGGCCCGGCCGTAGCCGGTGCCGGCGTTGAGGATGTAGGTCAGCAGTGTCGCGTGGCGGGCTTGCTTGGCGCCGGCACCCCGGGGAATCACGAAGAAGCTCTTACCGTCCGGGTCGGTGATGTGCTCCATCGCGTCGAGAGCCCGAAAGCTATCGCGGGTGATCCGCCGCTGACGGACGATGTCGGCCACGTCCTGCGGCGCGACGCCGCGCCGGTCGAGGTTGGCCAGCCAGCTGCGATGGGCCGGGGACGCGGTGACCGCGACAGCGCGGCCTGAGCCGGGCACGCTTGCGACCGATGCGACGGCGACTAGGCCGGGGGGATGCCGGCGCTGAGCACCTGCACCGCGCTGACCAGGCCGCCGATCAGGTCGCCGTCGGTGAACGCCGCAGCGGCGGCGGCCACACCCTGGGGAGCCGCTGCCGGGGCGATGCGCGCACCCACGCCGGCGCCGTAGACCACCTCGATGGCCCGCTGGTCTGGCGATACCGCGACCAGCACCGCGTCATTGGGGGTGGGCACCTTTGCCAGGATCTCGCCGGCCCGCGCGGCGGAGTCTGAGCCCAGGTCGCCGATGTAGACGGCGAACCGGGCGCGCGACGCCCGCGACGCGTACGTCAAAGCGTCATCGAGGGCCACCAGCCCCTTGACCGGGAACGGATAGTGCAGCGACGCCTCGCCGGGCTCGGTGACCCCGGAGATCCGACCGCTGTAGGTGATCGCCGATCCGTACGGCAGGTCCGCCGGATCGATCGTCGCGACCTCACCAGTTGCCACTGGCTCCACCCCCCACGCTGAACTCGGACTTGCCGTGACCGTGCCCGCCACCGACGACCTCATCGGTCGCCGCCCACAGGATCGGTGGATGCGTCCAACTGTCGGACATCTTGTAGACGGCCGCACGCGGCCCCTTTTGCATCCAGATCCGCGATGACAGCAGCAAGACCAGCACTACCGGAATGCCGACGAAGTAGCCGAGGAATGACAACACGCTCACGCCGTAGACCGTATCCCACCGCGGATTGATCGGTGCGGGAACCCGGGCCGACGCGACTACGCCGGCGATCCGGGCCGACTATGTTCGGCGGCATGGTTTTGGCAGCGGCAGTCCAGTTGGACGCGGTTCTCGGCGATGTTCCCACCAACCTCGCGGCCTGTGAACGGCTGGCCGACGAGGCGGGGCGAGCCGGCGCAGCGATCATCGCGCTTCCGGAGTTCTTCAGCACCGGGATCGGTTTCGAGCCCTCCCTGGCTACCGCTGCACTGCCCCCCGATGGTGCGGCCACCGAGTTGCTCACCGCCCTGGCCCACCGGCACCGAGCGCTGGTCGGCGGATCCTTCCTGTGCCGCGACGCCGACGGCCACGTCCGTAACGCCTACCTACTCGCCGATCCCTACGGCGTGGTGGGCCGCCACGACAAGGACCTGCCGACGATGTGGGAGAACTCCTTCTATACCGGCGGCGACGACGACGGCGTGCTCGACGCGGCCGATCACCCGGTGGGGGCGGCGGTGTGCTGGGAGCTGATGCGCACCCAGACCGTGCGCCGGCTGCGGGGCCGGGTGGACCTGGTGATGACGGGCTCGGGTTGGTGGTCGATTCCGCGGTGGCGCCCGCACACACTGTTCGACCGCCTGGAACGCAATAACGCCGGCACCGCCCGGCACGCGGCGGCCTCGTTCGCCGGGTACGTCGGTGCGCCGGTGGTGCACGCCGCCCATGCCGGTGCGCTGTCCTGCGCCATGCCCTGGGTGCCGATGACCTATCGCGGCCACTTCGAAGGTGCGACGCTGATCGCCGCCGCGGACGGCACCGTCGTCGCCGAACGGCGCGCCGAGGAAGGCGAAGGGGTGGTACTCGGCGACATCACGCTGCAGCGCCAACCGCCCCGGCTCGAACCGCCGGCCGGCTTCTGGCTGCATGCCCGCGGGACGCTGCCCACCGCGGTGTGGCACTACCAACGCTGGCACGGACGGCGCTGGTATGAGCACCACGTAGTGCAAGCCACCTAGCTCAGGCGGCGCCTTCACCGAGGTAGCGCATCCACACCGGATCGAGGTCGTTGATCACCGCCAGCAGCCGCCAATGCTGACCCTTCGGCGACGTCGGCACCAGCCGCAGCGTCCACCCGAGCTCGGTGAGCAACCGGTCCGCCTTGCGATGATTGCAGGCCGAACAGGCGGCCACACAGTTCTCCCAGGAGTGGTCGCCGCCGCGACTGCGCGGCACCACGTGATCGACGGTGTCGGCCTTGCCGCCGCAGTAGGCGCAGCTGTGCCGGTCACGGTGCATCAGCGCGGCGCGGGTCAACGGGATGCGGGCGCGGTAGGGCACCCGGACATACGACCGCAGCCGGATCACCGACGGCACCGTCACCGAGCGGGTCGCCGAATGGATGACCGGGCCGGTCGGGTCGTCGTGCACCACGTCGGCCTTCCCGCAGATCAGCATGACGATGGCGCGCCGCAGCGGAAGCGCCGTCAACGGCTCGAAGGTGGAGTTCAGCAGCAACACGCGCCGGCGGGTCCAGATCGACGCGGCATCAGTCGCGGGCACCGGGCCGGTAGTGGCGACCGAGTGCAGGCAGGGGGCAGCGGCAAGCCCGGACAGGCTCGCCGTGGGGGCACCGGGTCGGCGGTGGCCCCGGCGTTTCATATCCGGCTTCGGGGACGGTTTTTGTGCTGCACCATAAATCCTCCGCCGAACAGTTCACCATGATTCGGCGCTGGTCGCACGCCTATTTGCTGTGTGTTCATTGGCAGGAACGCCCGATGCCCCACAATGGTGGGCGATGCAGCCGATAGAAGAGCCCTCGTTTTATGACGCCGTCGGCGGTGCGGAAACCTTCCACGCCATCGTCGCGCGGTTTTATCAACTGGTCGCCCAGGACGCGATCCTGCGCCCGATGTACCCGGCCGACGACATGGACGGCGCCGAGGAACGCCTCCGGATGTTCCTCGAGCAGTACTGGGGCGGGCCGCGCACCTACACCGACCGTCGCGGCCACCCGCGGCTGCGGATGCGGCACATCCCCTACCGCATCGGCCCGCTGCAGCGCGACGCCTGGCTGCGCTGCATGGTCACCGCGGTCGACGAGATCGACTCCGAGACCCTCGGAGACGAACATCGCGCCGAACTGTTGCACTACCTGCACTCAGTGGCCGACTTCCTGGTCAACGCACCGATCTGATGGGCGCCGAGAACCCGTGGTGGGCCAGCAGTGTGTTCTACCAGGCCTACCCGCGCTCCTTCGCCGACAGCAACGGTGACGGGGTCGGCGACCTGGACGGGGTGATCGCCCACCTGGACTACCTGCAGGGTCTGGGGATCGACGCGATCTGGCTGAACCCGGTGACGGTGTCGCCGATGGCCGATCACGGCTACGACGTAGCCGATCCGCGCGACATCGATCCGCTCTTCGGCGACCTGGCGGCGCTGGACCGGCTGGTGACCGCCGCCCACGAACGTGGCATCAAGCTGACCATGGACCTGGTGCCCAACCACACCAGTTCGGCGCACCCGTGGTTCGTCGAGGCCCTGGCGTCCGCGCCCGGCGGTTCAGCGAGCCTCGACGAAGGAGAGGCGAAGCTGGGACCGGCGCATAAGCCGGGCAGTCGCGCACGGGCGCGCTACTTCTTCCGGGACGGCCGGGGGCCGAACGGGGAGCTGGCGCCCAACAACTGGCTGTCGGTGTTCGGCGGGCCGGCGTGGACCCGGGTCACCGGCCCCGATGGCCCGGGCCAGTGGTACCTGCACCTGTTCGACACCACCCAACCGGATCTGAACTGGGACAACCCAGAGGTGATGGGCGATTTCGAGCAGACCCTGCGGTTCTGGCTGGACCGCGGCGTGGACGGCTTCCGGATCGACGTCTCCCACGGCATGGCCAAGCCGCCCGGACTGCCCGACATGCCCGTCACCGACGTGGAACTGCTGGCGCATCAAGACGACGACCCACGGTTCAACCAGCCCGGGGTCCATCCGATCCACCGTGCGATTCGCGCCGTCTTCGACGACTACCCGGGCGCGGTGTCCGTCGGCGAGGTCTGGGTGCACGACAACGACCTGTTCGCCGAATACCTGCGTCCGGACGAACTGCACCTGGCCTTCAACTTCCGGCTGCTCCAAGCCGACTTCGATGCGGCCGAGATCCGCGACGCGATCGAGAACTCCCTGGCCGCGGTCGCATCGGTGGACGGCACCGCTACCTGGGCGCTGGAGAACCATGACGTGCAGCGGTCGGTCACCCGCTACGGCGGCGGGGCGGCCGGGCTGGCGCGGGCCCGGGCGATGGCCTTGGTGCTGCTCGCGCTGCCCGGGGCGGTGTTCGTCTACAACGGCCAGGAGCTGGGACTGCCGGAAGTCGAGTTGCCCGATGCGGCGCTGCAGGACCCGGTGTGGGAGCGCTCCGGGCACACCAAACGCGGCCGGGACGGCTGCCGGGTGCCGATGCCGTGGTCGGGCGACGCGCCGGCCTTCGGGTTCTCCGAGCGGACCGACACCTGGTTGCCGATGCCGGCGCAGTGGGCGCCGCTGACCGTCGAACGTCAAGCCGGTGACGCCGGCTCGACCCTGGCGCTCTACCGGCGAGCGATCGAATTGCGCAGCGCCCATGTCGGTTTCGATGCCCGCGTCGAATGGCTGCCCGCGCCGGACGGGGTGGTGATGTTCCGGTGCGGCGGGCTGGTGTGCGCGCTCAACGCCGGCGACGAACCAGTGGCGCGGCCGGAGGGTCAGCTGATCTTGGCCAGCGCACCGGCGGCCGACGGTGTACTGCCGCCCGACACCGCGGCGTGGCTGGTCTGACGGCTTAGCGGCGACTGCGGCCCTCGTGCCCGCTTGTGGCGCCGGCGAATTCGGCCACCAGATCGGCCAGCTGGTCCGGTTGATCGATCATCGAGAAGGTGCAGGCGTTTTCGATGAGTTCCAGTCGGGCGTTCGGCAACGCATCGGCGAGGCGCTTGCCGTCGTCAACGGGGAAAAACCGGTCATCGGCAGACCACGCGATGAGCGCCAGCTTGGCGAACCCACCAAGCCGCGCTCCCGCGTCCAGGGTGGTCTGCTGGTGCAGCGACTTGGTGAGGTGGCGAAGATCCTCGGCGATTGCCGCATCGCGCAGACCCGGTTTCACCCACTCGGCCACCAGATGGTCGATGTCGCCGTGGGACAGCGCCCCGAAGCCGCGCCGGCGGAAGGTGCGCAGCCGCATGGGTTGTAGCGCGGCGCGGAAGGTAATGGGTGTCTTGGCCGCCAGCATGAACGGTTTGAGGATCGGCGGCGGGAAATGTTCGAAGGCGTCGCAGCTGGTGAGAACCAGCGCACCGAGTCGGTCCGGGTGGTGCACCGCTACCAGCTGAGTGATCACGCCTCCGGTGTCGTTGCCGACCAACACCACGTCGTCGAGCGCGAGTGCGGCCATGAAGGCGTTGACCATCGCCGCGATGCCCGGCAGTGACCGGTCTGCTGCGGGCCGCAACGCGGTCTGATGCGCGCCCAGCGGCCAGGTCGGGGCGATGCAACGCAGATTTCGCGCGGCCAGCCGTGCGCTCAGCGGCCCCCACAGGGACGAGCCCATGGCGTAGCCGTGGACGAACAGCACCGGACGGCCGTCCGGCGGCCCTGCGGTGTCGTAGTGGATGGTTCCGGCGTCAATGTCAACGGTGGGCATTGGATGCTCCTAACATAGTTACGTGCAACCTGCCGATAACTTACCGACAGCCTGTACGGAAATCAAGCGTCGGACGCAGGCGGAGCGTTCGGCCGCCACCCGTGCGGCGCTGACCAGCGCTGCGCGCACGCTGTGGGGCGCGCGCGGCTTCGCCGCGGTGGGCACCCCCGAGATCGCCGAGGCCGCCGGAGTGACCCGCGGCGCGATGTATCACCAGTTCCCGGACAAGGCAGCGCTGTTCCGCGCGGTGGTCGAGGCCGTGGAAGCCGACGTGATGGCGCGCCTCGCCGAAGCCGTCGCCACCTCCGGGGCGAGCACTCCCGCCGCCGCGTTGCGGTCCGCGGCGGAAAGCTGGCTGGTGGTGGCCAACGACCCGGAGGTGCGCCAGCTCATCCTGCTCGATGCGCCAAACGTCCTCGGCTGGGACGGTTTTCGCGATGTGGCCCAGCGCTACAGCCTGGGCATGACCGAGCAGTTGCTCAGCGAAGCGATGAAGGCCGGCCAACTCCCCCGGCAGCCGGTCCGCGCGCTGGCGCACGTTCTGATCGGCGCACTCGACGAGGCCGCGATGCTCGTCGCGACAGCCGAGGACCCCGACCAGACGCGCGACGAGGTGAGCACGGTGGTGCGTCGGTTGCTGGACGCCATGTTGACCGAGGGCTGATCCCCCGGTAATCCCACCGGACTGTGACGGTTACCGCACCCACTGCTCCAAATAAGCCCGATGCTCCGGTGACAACCGCACCAGCTTCTGCTCGTCGATGCTGAACGCGGCCAACTGGGTCTCGGCGATCACCGCCGGTTTCGCATCGGGTTCGGCGCTCACTGAACGCACCTCGTAGCCGATGGTGAAGTCGACCGCGCGCAGCCGCGAGATCCACATCGTCACCTGCAGCGGCGAATCCATCAGCCGCAGTTGCCCTTTGTAGGCGACCCGGACCTCGGCGATCAGCAGGCCGACACTGGTGATGTCCACCGCGAACGCCGGTGACAGGAACGGCACCCGCGCTTCTTCGAGGATGGTGACCATGGTCGCGTGGTTGACGTGCTGATACATGTCGATGTCCGACCAGCGCACCGGAATCGACGCGATGAAGCCCGGTTTACTCACGAGGTCGAGGCCCGGCCGCTGGCGCGGGTCATGCTGCGGATCTGTCGGGCCGCCACCGAGAGGGTGGCCAGGTCCCGCTGGTCGGACTCGTAGATCTGGGTCAGCGTGCGCCGCGCCCGGTCCACCCGTGAGCCGTTGGTCGATTCCCATTCGGTGATTTTCTGCATCCCGTCCTCATCCGGTTCGCCGACCGCCAGCACATCCAGGCACAGCGATCGCACCGAATTGTAGATGTCGTCGCGGATCGCCAACCGCGCCAAGGCATGCCAGCGGTCATCGCGAGGCAGTCGGGCCACCGCGGTCAGCAGCCCGTCGGTACCGAGCCGATCCATCAACGCGAAGTAGGTGTCGGCAACTTCGGCGGGGTCGCGGTCGGTGATGTCGGCAACGTCGATGATGTCGAGCAGGCTGTAGCGGTACAGGCCCGTGGCGATGTCGGCGGCGAGGTCCTCCGGTACGCCCTGGGAGCGAAACTCCCCGATGTGCTTGGCCACGATGGCGGCGTCGTCGCCGCGTAGCCATTGCGACATCTGCGGCGTCAACTGGCTCATCTTTTCGGCGAACCGGTTGATCTCGGCGCCGACCGCCAGCGGCTGTGGACGATAGTTGAGCAGCCAGCGCCCGGCGCGGTCGATGAGCCGACGCAGATCCAGCGTCATCCGGTCGGTCACTGCCACCGGCAGTCCGTCGCGTTCACCGGCCTCCCGGATCCGGCGCCACAGCTCGCCCACCCCGAAGATCGCGTCGGTGGCGACGTAGGCCCGAACCGCGTCGATGAGGTCGACGCCGGCGTCCTCGGTGATCCGGAAGGCGTAGGTGATGCCGGCGGTATCGACCACGTCGTTGATCAGCATCGTGGTCACGATCTCGCGGCGCAGTTGATGCGAACGGATCTGGTGGGCGAAGCGCTGCTGCAGCTGCGAGGGAAAGTACTGCGGCAACCGGGCGGCGAAGACGTCCTGATCCGGCAGGTCAGTGGCCAGCACCGCCGCCTTGAGTGTCAGTTTGACGTGAGCCATCAGCGTCGCCAGCTCCGGTGAGGCCAGACCCAGCCCAGCCTCGGCGCGCCGGGCGATCTCCTTCTCCGAGGGCAGAGCTTCCAGCTCGCGGTTCAGGCCGCGGTCGGCGACCAGGTGCCGGATCTGGTCGGCGTGCACCGGCAACAGACTGGCGGCATTGGCGCGGCTGGTGCCCATCAAATCGTTCTGCGCGGTGTTGTCGGCCAGCACCAGCGCACTGACCTCGTCGGTCATCGAGGCCAGCAGCTGCGGCCGGTCGGCGACGTCGAGCTTGCCGACGGTGACCAGGGAGTCGATCAAAATCTTGATGTTGACCTCGTGGTCGGAGCAGTCGACGCCGGCCGAGTTGTCCAGCGCATCGGTGTTGATCCGGCCGCCGGACAGGTCGTACTCCACGCGGCCCAACTGGGTGACCCCGAGGTTGCCGCCTTCCCCGATCACCTTGGCGCGCACCTGGTTTCCGTTGACCCGCACCTGGTCGTTGGCGCGGTCGCCGACGTCGCTGTCGGATTCGTACTCGGCTTTGACGTAGGTGCCGATACCGCCGTTGAACAGCAAGTCCACGGGAGCCCGCAGAATCGCCCGGATCAGCGCAGGCGGTGTCAGCTCGCCGGTGTCCTCGTCGAGACCCAGCACCGCGCGCACCTGGGGGCTGATCGATATCGACTTCAGCTCCCGCGGATAGACACCGCCGCCCGGACTGATCAGCGACGTGTCGTAGTCGTCCCAGCTGGATCGCGGCAGGTCGAACATCCGCTGACGTTCGGCGAAGGACCGGGCCGGATCCGGGTCGGGGTCCAAGAAGATGTGCCGGTGGTCGAATGCGGCCACCAGGCGGATGTGTTCGCTGCGCAGCATTCCGTTGCCGAACACGTCGCCGCTCATGTCGCCGACGCCGACGACGGTGAAATCCTCGGTCTGCGTGTCGACGCCCATTTCCCGGAAGTGCCGCCGGACCGATTCCCAGGCACCCTTGGCGGTGATGCCCATCTCCTTGTGGTCGTAGCCGACCGATCCCCCGGAGGCGAACGCGTCGCCGAGCCAGTAGCCGTAGGACTGCGCGACCTCGTTGGCGATGTCGGAGAAGCTGGCGGTGCCCTTGTCGGCGGCCACCACCAGATAGGCGTCGTCGCCGTCGCGCCGCACCACCTGTGGTGGGGCGCTGACCGCGCGGGTGGCGTGGTCGACGTTGTCGGTGACGTCGAGCATGCCGGAGATCAGCAGCTTGTAGCAGGCGATCCCCTCGTCGCGGGTCGCTTCGCGGTCGGTGGCCGGGTCGCCGGTGGGCGCCGGCGGGCGTTTGACCACGAACCCGCCCTTGGCGCCGACCGGGACGATAACGGCGTTTTTGACCTCCTGGGCCTTGACCAGCCCGAGGATCTCGGTGCGGTAGTCCTCGCGGCGGTCCGACCAGCGCAGGCCGCCGCGGGACACGAAACCGAACCGCAGGTGCACCCCTTCGACGCGGGGCGAGTAGACGAAGATTTCGAATTTGGGGCGCGGCAGCGGCAACTCGTCGACCAGCCGGGCGTCCAGCTTGAGCGCCAAAACGTTCTGCGCACGAGCCGAATCCGCACGGGTGACAAAGTAGTTGGTGCGCAACGTGGCCTGAATCAGCGAGGCGAACGCGCGCAGCACCCGGTCGGTGTCCAGGCTCACCACCGCATCGATGCCGGCCGCGACGTCCGCGGCCGCCGCTTGGGCCTCGCGGCTGCGGGATGCCTGGGACGGGTCGAACAGTGCCTCGAACAAGGCCACCAGGGCCCGCGCGGTGTCCGGATGCTCGTTGAGCACCGACGCGATGTGGTTCTCGCTGTAGGGAAAACGCGCCTGGCGCAGATATTTGGCGTAGCCGCGCAGCACCACCACCTGCTGCCAGGTCAGCCCGGCCCGCAGCACCAGCTCGTTGAACCGGTCGATCTCGACCCGGCCCTCCCAGATCGCGGTGACCCCGTCGGCGAATCGTCGCTGGGCCGCATCCCGTTCGGCGCCGGTTGCCGGGATCTCGATGCTGGCGTGCGGCGACACCTTGAACTTGTAGATCCAGACGGTCAGACCGTCGGCGCGGGCCACGGTGAACGGGCGCTCCTCGAGCACCACCACGCCCATGGACTGCAGCATCGGCAGCAGTTGACTCAGCGAGGCGCCGTGGCCGCCGAGGAACCAGGTCAGCGGGACCGCGTCGTCTTTGCCGTAGTCGGAGACCACCAAACGGACCGAGCCGTCGGCCAGTTCCTCGACGATCGCGATGTCGTCGACGGCCTCGGCCGGGGTGACGGCCTGCTTGTAGGTTTCGGCGAAGGCCGCCGCGTAGTGCTGCGCCTGGGTCGCTGCCGGGGTTCCGGCCGCAGCGCCGATCATCCGGTCCGCCCAGGTACGGCTGGCCTCGGTCAACAGCGCCTGGATCCGCACCCGGTTGGCCTCGGAGGTGTCCACGGTGCGCGCCTTGGGATCTTCGGGCAGCCGGACCATGAAATGGATCAGCGCCCAGGGAGCTTCGCTGACCCGGGCGCTGTACTCCACACCGACACCACCGAATTCGGCGGCCAGGATGTCCTCCATCTGCAGCCGGACCGGCGTGGTGTAACGATCGCGCGGCAGGTAGACCAGGCAGGATACGAAGCGCCCGGTGCGGTCGCCGCGCAGGAACAGCAGCGCGCCGCGCCGCGAGCCCAGATCGGCGACGGCCATCGCCATGTTCAGCAGTTGCTCGGAGCTGATCGCGAAAAGCTCTGAGCGCGGGACGGTTTGGATGATGTCGAGCAGCAGCTGGCCCGGGTGGCCAGGCTCGCTCTCGGACAGGGCCAGCGCCTGACGCACGGTCCGGGAGATGACCGGGATCTCGAAGACGTCGGCGTTCATCGCCCCGGCGGTGAACAGGCCGACGAAGCGGTGCGCGACGATGTCGTCGCCGGTGTTCTCCCGGATCACCACGACGTAGGTGTGTGAACCGAACCGCATGTAGCTGGGCACGGTGGCCTGCGCCAGGGTCAGCAGATTGTCGCCGGTGAGCATGGGCCGCAAGGACTTACGCAGCCGCAGCACACCCATCCGGTCCGCGTCTTCGACCAGCACCTGCCCGTCGCGCACCACCCCGCGCTGGTAGCCCAGCAGTACGAAGTGCCCGTCGGCCAGCCAGCGCAGCAGCGCGGCCACATCGTCGCGGTCCGGCGCGGTGTAGTGACCGTGCGGGTCGGTTTCGACGTCGACGGCCAGCGCGTCGAGCGCATCGTGCATGGATTGGGAGTCGGCGGCGACCTGACGGACGTCGGCCATCACGTGCGGCAGCAGCTGTTCGGCCTCAGCCAACGCCTCGCGGCTGACCGACGGCGAGAGCTGGACGTGGATCCAGGTCTCCGAGCCGGCGGCGCCGTCCGGGGATCTCGGCTCCACACTGCGCAGTTCGCCGTCGGCATCCCGGTGCACGGTGAACACCGGCGTCATGATGCCGAGGTAGGCCACCCCCAGGCGGTGCAGCAGCACGGCGACGGAATCCACCAGCATGCCGGCATGCCCGGTGACCGCTTGCAGGGCCGGGCCGAATCCGGCCGGGTCGTCCGCGGTGTAGACGCCGACCCGGGTCTCGCCGGCCGGCCGATGTTGGGCCAGCCGGGCGTGGGCTGCCAGCAGCGCCGGGGCCACAGTCGCCGTGGCGCCGGCTCGGTCGGCGGACTCAGCGTCGGCGGCATCGTCGCCGCCCAGCGCATCGCTGTGCGGTCCGCGATGGGTGGCGAGATAGGCGGCTGCGACCCACTCGGGGATGTCGTGCGGCCGGGTGGGATCGGGAAACGTCGTCCATGCGGCTGATCGCCGCTCGGTGGATTCCGTCATCCCCACCCCTCCTGACCAAGTGTCAGTTCCGGCAGCGCCGCTACCGGACTTACCTTAATCGCGGGTGAGTCTGCGGTGGGTCACTCGATGCGGGCGCGCCGCCTCGGCCCCCAACCGTTCCACCTTGTTCTCCTCGTAGGCGCCGAAGTTGCCCTCGAACCAGAACCACTTGGCCTCTTCGTCGGCGTCGCCCTCCCAGGCCAGGATGTGGGTGCAGGTGCGGTCGAGGAACCAGCGGTCGTGGGAGATCACCACCGCACAGCCGGGGAAATTCACCAGCGCGTTCTCCAGCGACCCCAGGGTTTCGACGTCCAGGTCGTTGGTCGGCTCATCGAGCAGGATCAGGTTCCCGCCCTCTTTGAGGGTCAGCGCCAAATTCAGCCGGTTGCGTTCACCGCCGGAGAGCACACCGGCCGGCTTCTGCTGGTCAGGTCCCTTGAAGCCGAACGCCGACACGTAGGCCCGCGACGGGATCTCGTTCTGCCCGACCTGGATGTGGTCGAGCCCATCGGAGACCACCTCCCAAACCGTCTTCTTCGGGTCGATGCCCGCCCGAGACTGGTCGACGTAGCTCAGCTTGACCGTCTCGCCGACCTTGACCGTGCCGCTGTCGGGTGCCTCCAGTCCGACGATGGTCTTGAACAGCGTGGTCTTGCCGACACCGTTGGGGCCGATCACGCCGACGATGCCGTTGCGGGGCAGGGTGAACGACAGATCCTTGATCAGCAGCCGCCCGCCGAACCCCTTGTCGAGGTGTTCGACCTCCACCACCTGGCTGCCCAGCCGCGGCCCGGTCGGGATCTGGATCTCTTCGAAGTCGAGCTTGCGGGTCTTCTCGGCCTCGACCACCATCTCCTCGTAGCGCTGCAGCCGGGCCTTGTTCTTGGCCTGGCGAGCCTTGGCGCCCGAGCGCACCCAGGCCAGTTCCTCTTGCAGCCGCTTCTGCAGCTTGGCGTCCTTGCGGCCCTGAACGGCGATCCGCTCGGCCTTCTTCTCCAGATACGTCGAGTAGTTGCCTTCGTAGGGGTAGGCCCGGCCGCGGTCGAGCTCCAAAATCCATTCCGCCACATTGTCGAGGAAGTAGCGGTCGTGGGTGACCGCCAGGATCGCCCCCGGATAGGCGGCCAGATGCGCTTCGAGCCATTGCACGCTCTCGGCGTCGAGGTGGTTGGTGGGCTCGTCGAGCAGCAGCAGGTCGGGCTTGGACAGCAGCAGCTTGCACAGCGCGACGCGGCGCCGCTCGCCACCGGAGAGGTTGGTGACCGGCTCGTCGGGCGGCGGGCAGCGAAGCGCGTCCATGGCCTGCTCGAGCTGGGAGTCGATGTCCCACGCGTTGGCGTGGTCGAGTTCCTCCTGCAGCCGGCCCATCTCCTCCATCAGCTCGTCGGAGTAGTCGGTGGCCATCAGTTCGGCGACCTCGTTGAACCGGTCCAGCTTGACCTTGATGTCGCCCAGACCTTCCTCGACGTTGCCGCGGACGGTCTTCTCCTCGTTCAGCGGCGGCTCCTGCTGCAGGATGCCGACGCTGGCCCCGGGTGCCAGGAACGCGTCACCGTTGTTGGCGGTGTCCAGCCCCGCCATGATCCGCAAGACGCTCGACTTGCCGGCCCCGTTGGGGCCGACCACACCGATCTTGGCCCCCGGCAGGAAACTCAACGTGACGTCGTCGAGGATGACCTTGTCGCCGTGCGCCTTGCGGACCTTCCTCATCGTGTAGATGAACTCAGCCATACCGCGGTGTCGCCTCCTGGTCTCGCGAATTTGCTCGCCGACCATCCTAGGCGGTGGATTCACCCGCCTGTCGCCTGCGCTCAGGCCGTCAGCGCCATCCCCTCCTCGGCGTCGTCGTCGGCGCAGTCCGAACCGTCGGCCTCGTCGGCGTGCGGCGCGGCCGGCGGATTGTCCGGTCCGGCGGCGATGATCCTTTCCACCCGGGCTGCGCAGCGCGCCAGGTTGGGCCCGACCGCGGTCGCGCGCAGCTCCACCGACGATCGGCGATTGCCGTCCTTGTCCTCGTATTCACTGGTGTACACGTCCCCGACCACGATCACCGGCAACCCCTTGCTCAGCGACGCACCGACGCCGGTGACCAACCGGTCCCAGCAGGTGACCGTCAGGTACAGCGAGTTGCCGGGCTCCCAGTTCCCGTCGGCGCCGCGCTTGCGCGAATTGCTGGCCACCCGGAACTTGATCAGTTCGTGCTCCCCCACCCGGCGCCGGATCGGGTCGCTCGCGACGTTGCCGATGATGGTCAACGGAGTTTCATACATTGCACGTTTCCTTCCTGGTTGCGGCGGAGCTGACAGGCCCGCCGGTGCTGCACCCATTGAGCCCGGCGGACCCGACAACCAGGCCCGCGCAACCGTCGCCCGCAACGGCAACTGTGGAAGAAACGCGAACTGGGGACAACCTCGCGGCGAGCGGTTACACCCGCGGCTTGCCGACGCGCACCGGCGCGTTCCAGTTCGAGAAGGTCATCTGCACGGCGTTGTCGGCTCCGGAGGCGAGCTCGAGCCGAACCAGGTGATGATCGCCGGTTTCCTGAATCCAGACGGTGCACGGCGTCCGCTTGGCGGCGTGCAGTTGCGGCACGATCTTCTTCGCCGCCGCGGGCGAAACCTCGCCGGTGACCCGCACGGTGTGCACGCCGTCGACCGTTTCCCGCCCACCGACCTCGGGATCGACGAAGTTGGTCAGCAGATCGGCGAGTCCGGTGTCCGGACTGAGGATTTTCGCCGCGTCGTAGAAGTTCTCCGCCGGTCCGTAGTCGACCCACTGGCGAGACGACTGCGAGACGTAGAGATCACCGCCGAAGACCACGAACTCGACGTAGGCCGGGGCACCCCGGTAGGCGATCTTGGCGTAGCCCTTGGCCGCGGCGTCCGGCACCTTGGTCACGTCGCCGTCGAGGGCGGTGATCGCCATGTTGTCGATGTTTCCGGTCACCGACAGGCTCAGGCGCACGCTGTCGAGGCCGGCGGTGGTGACACTGGCCTCCTTGAGAATCGCCGCGGCGTCGGGCAGCGGCTCGCTGGCCTTCTTCGACGACGTGGGCGCGGCGGACGCCGAGGGCGCTGCCGACGAGGATGTCCCCGGTGCCGCGGAGGGCGGCACGGTCGTCGCGGAGGTCGTCGCAGCAACCGATGACGACGACGGAGCCGACGGGGACGGGCTGGATGAGCAACCGGCAACCAGGGCAGCGGCGGCGCTCACAACGGTCAGGACGGCTGGGAGCCTGCGCATGCCCGTCATCGTAGAGGGCACCCCCGGGCCCGGGCAGGCCATCTCGTGTCAACGAGAACGACGGAACCCGTTGGTATACGTTGCTTGCGGTGGATACCAACGGCCAGTCCGGCAGCGGTGCACACACGAACCGCAGCACATGGGCACGCGACGACATCCGGGTCTCGGACCCGAAGGCCATGCAGCGGTCGATTGCCGGAACCGCTGTCGGCAACTTCATGGAGTGGTACGACTTCGGCATCTACGGCTTCCTCGCCACCACCGTCGCGCAGGTCTTCTACCCCACTGACAGCTCCAGCGCGGTGGGCCTGATCGCCACCTTCGGCACCCTGGCGGCGGCCTTCGCGGTGCGGCCGTTCGGCGGGATCGTCTTCGGCGCACTCGGTGACCGCATCGGCCGCAAACGGGTGCTGATCATGACCGTCACGCTGATGGCGATCGGCACCACGGTGACCGGGCTGCTGCCCTCCTATGAGGAGATCGGGGTCTGGGCTCCGATCCTGCTGATCGTCACGAAAATCATGCAGGGCTTCTCCACCGGCGGCGAGTACGTCGGCGCGATGACCTACGTCAGCGAACACGCCCCGGACCGCAGCCGGGGTGCACTGACCGGCTACCTGCCACTGGGCACGCTGGGCGGCTACATCACCGGTGCCGCCGTGGTGACGCTGATGAAATCCCAACTGCCGGTCTCCGACATGCTGCACTGGGGCTGGCGGGTGCCCTTCCTGCTGGGCGTCCCGCTGGCCCTCATCACGCTCTACATGCGGTTGCGCATCGACGAATCACCGGCCTTCGAAGAGCTCGGGCAACTCAACGAGGACGACACGGCCGCGGCCCGCAGCACCGGGTGGCAGCAGTTCCAGCAGACCGTGGTCGGCCAGCGCCGAGGCCTGCTGATCTGCATGGGCCTGGTACTGGCCGAGAACGTCACCAATTACATGCTCACCGGGTACATGCCGACGTACTTCAAACAGGTCGGTGGCATCAGCGGCAGTCGCGGGCTGACCATGATTGTGGTGGCGCTGCTGCTGATGCTGGTGGCGGTGATGCCGCTGGCCAAGCTGTCCGACCGGATCGGTCGCAAACCGATCCTGTGGACGGGCAGCGTAATGCTGATCGTCGGCTCTGTTCCGGCATTCCTGTTGATCCGGCACGGCGGAAACTATCCACTGCGGCTCCTCGGCGTGCTGCTCATCGGCATGACGCTGGTCTGCTTCTACAGCACCACGCCGTCGACGCTGCCGGCCCTGTTCCCCACCCGGGTGCGGCTGTTCGCGGTGGCGATCGGATTCAACATCTCGGTCTCGACGTTCGGTGGCACCACTCCGCTGATCGCCGAGACGCTGGTGTCGGGAACCGGCAACGTGATGGTGCCGGCCTTCATCTTGGTGGGTGCGGGCATCGTCGGCGCAATCACGCTGTGGTTCACCCCGGAGGTCGCCGGCAAGCGGCTTCCGGGCTCGGGGCCGTCGGTGGCCACCGAACAGGAAGCCGACGCGATCGCCGAGGCCGGGCTACCCGATTGACGGCTCAGTGCTGCCCGAGCGCGTCACGGCGGGCCGCCTCGGCCAGCATCGCGTTGTAGGCGGCCAGCTCGGCGTCCTCGTCCCGGTCGGCGGAGCGGTCGAGCCGCTTGGCGGTGCGGCGGTCACTGCGATGCCACTGCACCAACAGCGCGATCATCACCAGCACCAGGGGCAGTTCGCCTCCCGCCCAGGTGATGCCGCCGCCCAGATGCTGATCTCCGGCCAGGTCGGTGTGCCAAGGCAGCCGCAGGCCGGCATAGAACCACTCGCCTAGCATCTTGTGCATGCCCATCAGGAACACCCCGAAGAAGCCGTGCAGCGGCAGCGAGGCGAACACCACTGCCAGCTTGGCCAGCGGGGAGATCGGCCGCGGGGTGGGATCCACGCCGATCACCACCCAATAGAAGAGGTATCCGCTGAGCAAAAAGTGCACGTTCATCGCGACGTGTCCCGCGTGGCTGCCGACGATCGAGTCGAAGAGGGTGGAGAAGTACAGCCCGTAGAAGCCGGCGACGAAGATCACCGCCGCGACGATCGGGTTGGTGAGAACCCGCGAGACCCGGCTGTGCAGCGCCGCCAGCAGCCATTCCCGCGGGCCGGGCGGCTCGCCGCGACCGGCGGCCGGCAGCGCCCGCAGGGCCAGCGTGGTCGGCCCGCCGAGCACCAGCAGGATCGGCACCAGCATCGACAGCATCATGTGCACGACCATGTGCATGCTGAACATCGCCGGCATGTAGCGCCCGGTTCCCGACGAGGTGGCGATCAGCAGGGTGGCACAGCCCAGCAGCCAGGCGGTGGTGCGGCCGGCCGGCCAGGCATCGCCGCGGCGGCGCAGTCGCAGCACCCCGACTAGGTAGACGGCCGCCAGCACCAACGCGGCGGTGCCGAAAATCACGTCGAACCGCCAGTCGAACAGGATTCGCGCCGCGGTGGGCGGGCCGGCGAGGTCGTAGCCGATCTTCACCATCGGGATCGACGGGTTGAGCACCGGCGGCGGGGGCGGCGGGGTGCGGCCCAACCCGACCGCGATACCGAACGTGACCGCGAAGACGGCGGCTTCGATCAGGGCCAGCCGGATCAGCGGTCCCCGCGCATCCGGTTCGGTCTGCAGCGCCGCTATTCCGCGGCGCCGCTGGCCCCAGCCGAGGACTCCGAGGGCGCACAGCGCGACGAACTTGGCCAGCACCAAGCGGCCGTAGTCGGTGGTCAGCACATCGGAGGGGGCCAGCCGCACCAGCGCGTTGAGCACCCCGGACACGCCCATGGCCACAAAGCACCACAGCGCCACGGTGGAGAACCGTCGCGCCGCCAGATCGGCGTGTTCCCCGCCGCGCAGCGCGTGGACCAGCAGGGCGAGCAGACCGCCGGCCCACAGCCCCGCGGCGACCAGATGGATCAGCAGGCTGTTGGTGGCCAGGTCATGGGATCCGCCGGCTGCCGAATGCCCGGTCAAGCCCAACGGGACCAGCGTCAGCAACGAGCCGGCCAGCAGCGCCGGCGTCCAGGACCAGCGCAGCACCGGCAGGCTCGCCAGGGTCAGCGCCGCGGCCAGCAGCGCGGTCCAGCGCCACGCGGATGCGGTGTTGACCAGGCCGGCCAGCGACCACGTCGTCACCGGGTCGAGGAGCTCGGACATCGGGTGGCCGGAGACATCGGAGATGGTCAGCGGAACCAGCAGCGCCGCACACACCGCCCAGGTTCCCAACGCTTTGGTGCCCAGCCGCAGCGCGCGGTAGCCGGCGGCGTCGAGCACGCCGCTGGATTGCGGGGGCACCAGAAAGGCGGCGAGCAGAAACGAACCGACCGCCAGCACCGCGGCGATCTCGCCGGCGGCCCGCACGAACGGCAGCCCCAGCGTGGTCACCGGGCCGGGGTCGGGCAGACCGGTCGCGGTCAGCGCGTCGGCCAACGCCAGCGCGGCGATCCCGGCGGCGGTGCAGCCGGCCAGGATCGCCACCCCGGCCAGCACCGGCAGGTACCGGGCCGAGCGGGCGCGGGTCGGAATCGCCGTCATGGCCCCCAGCGTATGGCGTACGCGCGAATCACTACGTAGCGAGGCGCTGCCGGGCTACCGTTCGCCGCGCGCCCGCCGGAGTCGCCGTGCCTCGGCGTCTCGGGCGAAGAACTCCCGGCGGGCGATTCGGGCGATATGGTCGGAGTCCTTCAGGATGCGTCGCAATTCGCCACGGAACGCCCTACGGCGGTCCGCTAGATCCGGGCCGTCCTGCAGCAGTTGCTGGTCGGCGACCACCTGCCGTGCGGTGGCGAACAGCAGGGTGGACACCGACTCGCTGCTGCGGATCCGCCCCTGGGCCACGTATTGGCGGCCCACACCCAGCGCCAGCTGGGTCAGCTCCTTCTCACCGATGTCGGCCGGCGCATCGCAGAGGACGTCGGCGACGATCTCGTACGCCTCGAAGAAGACCCGCAACATGACGTCGGACATCACCGGCTTCTTCTCCGACAAAATCCCGTCGATCTCGGCGCCGCCGGCGGCGACGCGGGCCTCCCAATCGGTGAACCAGGACATCTCCTCGGCGATGTTCTCGCGGAACGCCGCCGAATCGGCGAAGTAGAAGTCGAACTTGAGCAGATCGCGCAGCCGCATCGCCTGGTCCCAGAACGCGTCGAGCCGGTCGCCTTCACCGCGGCCGGCATGGGCCAGGGCCAGCTCGACGATCGAGGTCTCCAGGAAGGCGTGGATCACCGAGTTGCGGTAGAACGAGGCGGCGTGTTCGTCCTCGGGGGCGATCCGCCACACCGACTCGCGTCCGCCGTCGACCCGAGTGACCGGATGCGCGTTGGACAGCGCGTCCACTGCCGCTCGCACCCCATCCCGGGTGCGCAGCCGCAGCGCACTGGTGGAGATCGGGGTCTGCTTGCGTTCCAGGTAGTCCAGTCCCTCCTGCAGCGAATGGTGGATCTGCTCTAAGGTCAACGCCAGCCCGTGCGTGGTCAGCAGCAGCGCGGACACCAACCCGGTCGCGCTGATCGGGGTGACGCGCTGAATGCGCCAGGCCACTTCGATGGCCATCTTCTGCATCGCCAGTCGCTTGGCGTCCGGGTCGCTGGCCGCGGGCCCGTCGCGCGAACCGAGGTACTGGCGCATCGACACCGCCTCGGGGAAACGCACGTAGATCTTGCCGTAGTTGCGTTCGCCCTGCGCCTTGATGAACCGGTACAGCCAGCCGACTCCCTCCGGCGTCTTCTCTCCGCCGCGGGCATAGGCCGCGTATTCGGCCGTTTCGTGCAGCTGGTCGAAGCTGATCGAAACACCTTGCAGCAGAACATCATCGGTTCGGTCATCCAGGTAAGCGTCCGCGACGTAGGTCATCAGCCCCAGCTTGGGGGGCAGCATCTTGCCGGTGCGCGAGCGGGTGCCCTCGATGGACCAGCTCAGGTTGAACCGCTTCTCCATCACGTAGCCGACGTACTCCTTGAGCACGTACTTGTACAGCGGGTTGTTGCCGATGCTGCGCCGGATGAAGATGACCCCGGAGCGGCGCAGCAGCGGCCCCATCAAGCCGAACGACAGATTGATCCCGGCGAACACGTGCACCGGCGGCAGGCGGTTCTCCTGCATGGCCACCGGCATGACCGCACCGTCGATGTAGGACCGGTGCGAGAACAACAGCACTGCGGGATGGTTCTCCAGCGCGGTACGCAGCGCGGCGACCTGGTACTCGTCGTAGTCGATGTCGGGGTCGAAGCCGCGGCTGAGCATCCGGGTCAATACGCCGACCAAGTCGACCGAAACCCGACTCCAGCCGGTGGACAGCTCATCGAGCATCTTGCCGGCCTCGTCGAGCGTGGCACCCGGGATGTTCTTCAGCCCGTCACGAAACCGGGTGGACGCCAAGATCTCCGGCTTCACCAACCGCGGCGACTTGTACTGCGGGCCCAGGATCCGGTACTCGGCGCGCTCCAGTGCCAGCACCGCCCGGCGGGTGACGAAATGCGCGAAGTCCCGAGGATTCTCGCCGACGGTGTTCGCACTCCACTGCTCGCGTAATTCGGCGACGCTGGCCGGCTCACCGGCCACCACGCGCGCCAGCGACGATTCGCTGCTGACAATGCGCCGCTGCTGACGTTCATTGGGCCGGTAGGGATTCCGGCCGGGCAGCAGCGCGATGACCCGGGACAGCGCCGATGCCTCGGCACGTGGCATCCAGAACACCCGAACCGGCAGGACCGAGCGCTGTTCGTCGCGTTCGAGTTGCCCCACCAGCCGGGCCATGACCGCGGGCGGCCGGTCCGGGGAGATCTGCAGCAGTTCGGTACGGGCATCCGGTTGCGCGTCGCGATAGCGGTCCAGCCACCCGCGGACCAGATCACCCTCCACCGGCGTCGACACGAACGCCAGCACCAGCGTGTCGCCGGTGTCGTTGGACCCAGAGGAGTCAGCGGAGTCGGTGGCGGGTGATGTCGTCACTGCCTGCCTTTCGGGCCGGCGCTCTTCTTGGCTGGGGCCTTTTTGGCCGGGGTCTTCTTGGCCGGGGTCTTCTTGGCCGCTTTCTTGGCGGGCTTCTTCTGAACCGGTTTGAGCTCTGGCAACTCGTCGAGCGGCCAGTCAGCCAGCGTGTCCAGGTAGAGCTGACGAACCTGCGCGATCCGATCGGCCAGATTGTCGACCGTCCAATCGTCGACCGGGATCGCCGGGAACACCGCGACATCGACGGTGCCGGGGTTGGCGCTCATCGAGTCTCGGGCAGCGACCACTTCGGCGTTGCGGATCACGATCGGCACGATCGGGATCCCGGCGGCCATCGCGATCCGGAACGGCCCCTTCTTGAAGGGCCCCACCCCGGTGGTATCGACGCGGGTCCCCTCCGGGGCGATCACCACCGACAGTCCCCGCTTGGCGCGCTCTTCGACCTGGTGCAGGGACTCCACCGCTGCGGCCGCATCGTCCCGGTCGATGAACACCATCTCGGTGAGCTTGCCCAGCGGCCCGGCGATCGGGTCGCGTTCCAGTTCCCGCTTGCCGACGCTGATCCAGTTGTCACGCACCAATGATGCGGTGATCACCGGGTCGACCTGGTTGCGGTGGTTGAAGATGAACACCGCGGGCCGGGTTGCGGTGAGGTTCTCTTTGCCGATCACGTTGAGCCGCACACCATTCAGGGTCAGCAGCAGGTGCGGAAAGTACGCGGTGAAGAAATTGACGCCGCGGCGCCGGCTGCCGCTGAGCAGTCCCAGCCCGATCGCCCCCGCGCCGACGGGCACCATCGACCCCAGACCGGCCAGGTTGCGCAGCTGGCCCACCACACCGCTGCCGCGGCTGCTGAACCGCAGGATGGGCCAGCCCCGCTTGCGCGCGACCGAGGCCATCTTGCCCTCGGGATTGGTCGGGCGCGGGTTACCGACCAGATGCATCAGCGCGACGTCCTCGTCGCCGTCGGCGTAGAAGTAGCTGTCCTGCAGGTCGATGTCATGCTCGGCGGCGAACTTCTGCACGGCGGCGGCCTTCCCGGACCCCCACAGGATCGGTTCGGTCACCGCTCCGGTGAGCACGCCGTCCTCGTCGGTGACGAACGCGTTGGTGAGCATGTTGGTGATGCCCAGGAACCGCGCGACCGGCTCGACCTGAATGGTCAGCGCCGACGAACTCAGCACCACGGTGTGCCCGCGGGCCTGGTGCGCCCGCACCAGCTCGCGCATCTCCGGGTAGATCCGCTTGGCGATCTTCTGGACGAACAGCCGCTCACCGATCTCGTCGAGATCAGTGATCGAGCGGCCCCGCAACGCCGACGACGCCTTGGTGATGAGCTGTTCGAATTCGATGCGGCCGAGTTGGTGGTTGAGCCCGGCCTGGATCATCCCGAACAGCTCCAGCAGCCCCATGTCGCGGCTGCGGACTCGCTCCCGGGTCAGGATGACGGCGGTGAAACCGGCGACCAGGGTGCCGTCCAGGTCGAAGAAGGCGCCGATCTTGGGCCCGGGTGGGCTGGCGGCGATCTCGGCCACCGAACCGGGCAGCCGCATGTCCCGCGGTGGTGGCGCCTTGGTGTCGTCGGTCATGACTGGCCACCCGGATCGAACGAGGCCGGCACGCAGTGCGGCGCCGGGTCACCGGCGAGCGCCAGCACTTCGTCGAAGCCCTCGACCAGGCAGCGGGTGAACAGCTTCTCGTCGCGGACCGCGGCCCGGTCGTAGCGGACCGTGATGGAGCATTCACCGCCGCGCGAGATCAGCACCACCATCATCGCCACCCCGGGCAGCGGCCCGATCCCGTAGTGCCGCAACACTTTGGCTCCGGCGATGTAGGTGTCCCCGGGATAGAACGCCACGTTGCTGGCTTGCACGTCCGCCGCGACCACCGACTCGGTCATCTTCTCCAGCACCGGGGACGGGAACACACTCAACAGTGGCGCGATGGAGCCGATCACGTCCATCGCGGGTTCTTCACGCCGCTGGGTCATCTGCGAGCGGATCCGCTTCATCCGCTCCACCGGGTCGGCGACGCCGACCGGAGCGGCCAGGTTCACCCCGGTGAACCGGTTACCGCCGGCCGGATCGGCCTCGGCACGCAGATTCACCGGGATCGCCATCGGCAACGTGGCGATCGGCACTCCCAGCGCCCGGTGATAGCGCCCCAACGCCCCCGACAGCGCGGCCAGGTAGGCGTCGTTGATCGACCCGCCGCCGGCCTTGGCGGCCCGGTGCAGATCCGAGAGCCGGATGTCGAGCGCCTGGGTGCGACTGGTCAAGCTGCGCCGACGCAGCAGCGGCGAGGGTTCGGCCGCCTGGCTCATCACCCGCGCACCGGAGCGGGCGTAGCCGATCACCCCGGCCACCGCCGACAGCGGGTCACGCACCGTGCGGGTCGCCATCGACAGCATCCCGACCAGCGCGTCGCGGGTGCCGCCGAGCACCGCGGCCGGCAGGTGGTTGATGCCGTCGCGCATCAGGTCGCCCGACGACAGATCCTGCGGCACCGGTTGCGGCGGCATCGCCCGAGCGGGCGGGTCGCGTTCCAGGTCGTAGATCTGACCGAACATCGCGGCGCTGCCCACGCCGTCGGTGACCGCGTGGCTCAGATGCAGCAGGGTGGCGGCCCGTCCGCCGGCCAGCCCCTCCACCAGTGTCGCCGCCCACAGCGGGCGCTGAATGTCCAGCGGTGATTGCAGGCTCACCTCGGCCAGGTCGAACACCTGGCGCAGCCCCCCGGGCTCGGGAACCCGAAGCCGCCGGACGTGGAAGTCCAGATTGAAATCGGGGTCCACCACCCAACGCGGCGCGGCCGTGGGCAGCGTCGGCACCACCACCTTCTGGCGCAGCCGAAGCACCCGCCGGGAGACGTTCTCGAACAGGCCGCGGAAGCGATCCCAGTCCGGGGTGGTGTCGAGCAGTTCCAGGCCCATGATCCCCGAACGGGTGCGCGGATTCGCCTCGCCGCGGTGCAACAGATAGTCGACGGCGCCGAGTTCGGTCGGCAGACCCGCGGCGTCGACCAGGTCACCCACGTGCAGCTCCCGCGGGCTCGCGGCCCGGACCTTCCCGGTGCACCAACGCTGCGACCACCACGTTCCCCTCCTGGCTCCCAGTCTTCACGAGCACCATTCAACGCTAATTGTTTGGCTATCGCGACGGGTGTCGATTCCGCAGATCGGGGCCATGGGCCGCAAAACGAAATACTCTGCTGGCCGGGTGAATTGGAAACCGCCGATCGACCCGGCCCGCGATATCGTTCGGTCGCCGCCGATCCGGCGTCGCCAGCCGATAAACTGGGCGCACTGCCTCCGTAGCTCAGGTGGATAGAGCACATGACTTCTAATCTTGTGGTCGCAGGTTCGAGTCCTGCCGGGGGCGCAGGCAGCCGTGTATTACGTCGGGTGATGCTTGACGTTTCGGCTTCGGGTGATGGCTGACAGTGTTTCGGCTGATGGTTGACAGTTACTTCGGTTGATCCTTGACACTCCCTGGATGAGGGAGTTGAGCGTGGCTGAGCAGCGGTATCAAGCGGTGTTGTCGGTGATTGCCGACGGGCTTTCGGTGGCGCAGGCCGCTGAAAAGGCGAATGTGTCGCGGCAGACGATGCATGGCTGGCTGGCCCGGTATGAAGTCGAGGGCTTCGAAGGGCTCAAGGACCGGTCGCATCGGCCGGTGCACTGTCCGCATCAGATGCCGGCCGAGGTTGAGGCGGTGGTGTTGGAGTTGCGGCGGTCGCGGCCGTATTGGGGGCCGCGGCGGTTGGTGTTCGAGCTGGATAAGCGGGGTATGAGGCCGCTGCCGTCGGAGTCGGCGGTCTATCGGGCGCTGGTGCGGGCCGCCATGATCGATGCCGAGTCGCGGCAGCGGCGGTCGCGGAAATGGAAACGCTGGGAACGTAGCGCTGCGATGGAGCTGTGGCAGATGGATATCGTCGGCGGGTTCCCGCTGGCCGATGGCACCAGCGCCAAAGCATTGACCGGTATCGATGACCATTCCCGGATGTGCATCAGTGCGCACTTGATGACGCGGGAACGCACTCGCGCGGTCTGCGATGGGCTGCGTGCGGCACTGGATCGCTATGGGGCACCCGAGCAGATCTTGACCGATAACGGCAAGGTGTTCACCGGGCGGTTTCATCATCCGCCGGTGGAGGTGCTCTTCGATGCGATCTGTCGCCAACACGGTGTTGAGCATCTGTTGACTCAGCCGCGCAGTCCTACGACGACGGGCAAAATTGAGCGTTTCCATCGCAGTTTGCGTGCTGAGTTCCTCAGCGACCGAAAGCCTTTCGCTACTCTGAAACGTGCTCAGCAGGCCTTGGATGAGTGGGTTGGCTACTACAACACGGCCCGGCCCCACCAAGCCATCGCCATGGTGGCCCCTGCTGAGCGGTTCAGCGCGGGCGCGACCGACGCTGCGGTAGCGAGCCCCTCGAGTGCAGCCGGTACCGATCGCAGCGGTGATGACTGGGTGTCGCGCCGGGTCACCACCAACGGCGTCGTCAGCGTGGCATGGCAGCAAGTCAGCGTGGGAGCCCATCACGCCGGCTCCCGCTGCGACGTGCATGTCGACGGGGATCTGCTGCGGTTTTTCATCGGCGACGACCTGGTCAAGACCGCCGCCCGCACCAGCCGCGGTGAGGTAAGAAACAAACGGGCCTTCCGCAGCCGCGAACAGGCCTAACCACTAACCTGGAGTGTCAAGGATCAACCGAAGACGATCCGTCAAGCATCACCCGAAGTCCAACAGGGGCGCAGGCAGCCGATGCGATGCGCAAGGGCGCTCTGGCGCGTGACATTGTGTCGCAGACCGGCAAAGATACCGGGGAAACCGGGAAAGGTAGGCCAATGAGCCACGAACGTACGATCATCCTCTACACCGCCTTCATGATCGCGCTGGTGGTGGCGTCCGCCGTGATCATCGCGTGGGTCGCCTGACCGATTCACCCGTCGAATACCGTCATCCTCGATGACTGATTCCGGCCTCGTCTTGTTCAGTGTCACCGATCGGGTGGCGCTGATCACCGTCAATGATCCCGACCGCCGCAACGCGGTCACCGGCACGATGTCGGCGCAGTTGCGGACTGCGGTGGAGCGCGCCGAAGCCGACCCGAACGTGCATGCGGTGATCGTCACCGGCGCGGGCCGGGCCTTCTGCGCCGGCGCCGACCTCTCGGCCCTCGGTGCCGCCACCGAAGACGGGCTGTTGGCGCTGTACGACGGTTTCATGGCGGTCGCGCAGTGCGCGCTGCCGACCATCGCCGCGGTCAACGGCGCCGCGGTGGGCGCCGGGCTGAACCTGGCGTTGGCGGCCGACGTGCGGATCGCCGGCCCGGCAGCCCTGTTCGACACCCGGTTCCAGCAGCTGGGCCTCCACCCCGGCGGGGGCGCCACCTGGATGCTGCACCGGGCGGTGGGGCCCCAGGTGGCGCGGGCCGCGCTGCTGTTCGGCATGCGTTTCGACGCCGAGGCCGCGGTGCACCACGGGTTGGCGCTGCAGGTCGCCGACGACCCGGTCGCCGCGGCGATGGCACTGGCGGCCGGGCCCGCGTCAGCACCGCGAGACGTCGTGTTGGCCACCAAGGCCACCATGCGGACCACCGCGAGCCCCGGCGCGGTCGAGGGCGAGCAGCACGAGTTCGCCAAGCGCACCGAGCTGGGCCCGCAGGCGGCGACGGTCGAGTCACCGGAGTTCGCCGCCCGGCTGGCCGCAGCACAGCGCAGATAGCCCCCCGGACTACAGATCCACCAGCGCGGTATCGGGATGTTCGATCAGATCGCGTAGCGCACAAAGGAATTCGGCGACCTGCGCGCCGTCGGCGATGCGGTGGTCGAACGCACACGTCAATGTCATCTGCGGACGCACGACGACAGCCTCGCCCAGGGCCACCGGGCGCGGCTTCAGCGAACCCATGCCCAGGATGGCCGCCTCCGGGTAGTTGATCACCGGCACCCCGTCGTCGAGGCCCAAGGCGCCGAAGTTGGAGACGGTGAACGTCGAACCCTGCAGCTCGGCGGGCTGCAGGCTGCCGGCCCGGGCGTCGGCGACGAGCCGGGCCACGCAGTCGGCGAGCTCACGCGTGGTCTTGCGATGCGCGTCGAAGACCACCGGCACCAGCAGGCCGCGCGGGGCGGCCACCCCGACACCGAGGTGTACACCGCGATGGGTACGGACCCGCGGTCCCTCCGGTGCGTCGACCCAGGTCGCGTTGAGCACCGGGTGTCGCATCAAGGCGATGACCAGCAGCCGCAGCGTCAGCACGAACGGCGTGATCGCCGCACCGCCCGCGCTGCCGGCAAGGCGATCCCGCAGCTGCAGCAGGTTGGTGCAGTCCACCTGCATACTGCCGTGCGCGTCGGGAATCCGGCTGCGCGACAGCGTCATCCGTTCGGCCATGGCCGCCTGCACCGGGCTCGGTGGACGCAGCTCGTCGCCGGACCGATCGCCGGCGGCCGCGCGCACACCGTCGGTGGTGATCACACCGCTCGGGCCGGGTGCTACACCGCCCAGATCGACACCCAGCTCGGCGGCGAGCTTGCGGGCGGCCGGCTTGGCCTTGGGGCGCCCGGTGGTGGCGCAGGTGCGGCGGCTGGTGTCGAAGGCGTCGTCGGCGCCGTAGCCCACCAGCACCGGCGTGCGCCCGGCTACGGCAGTATCGGACGGTGCGACCGCCGTGCCGGTGTCGATGCGCACCAGCGGCGCCCCGACCGCGAGCACAGCGCCTTGCGGGCCGCCGAGTTCGACGATGCGACCGGCGTACGGGCTGGGGATCTCGACTTCGGCTTTGGCGGTCTCGACCGTGCACAGCACCTGGTTGAGCTCCACCTGGTCACCGACGGCGACGTTCCAGCTGGTCACCGTCACCTCTTGCAGACCCTCCCCGAGGTCGGGGACCGCGAAGGTGTTCGGCTCGGCGCTCATGGCACCACTCTCCCCCGCAAGCGGGAGGTGCCCCCACCTCGTCGTTGGCGCTCCGCATCGTCGCGGCGCGGGCTCACGGCAGCTCCAGGAGCCGCTGGACGCTGTCGAGCAGCCGGTCGGGGCCCGGCAACCAGAGCCGTTCCAACCGGGCCGGCGGATAGGGGGTGTCGAATCCGGTGACGCGCAATACCGGCGCCTCCAGTTCGTAGAACAACTCCTCTTGGATGCGCGCGGCCAGTTCGGCGCCGTAGCCGAGGTTTCGCGGGCCCTCGTGCAGCACCACACACCGCCCGGTGCGGCGCACGGATTCGGTGACGGTGTCGAAGTCGAGCGGCACCAGGGAACGCAGGTCGACCACCTCCAGGCTCCAACCCTGCTCTTGGGCAGCGATGTCGGCTGCCGACAGCGCGGTGGCCACCCCGCCGCCGTAGGTCAGCACCGTGACGTCGGTGCCTGACCGGCGTACCGCGGCGCGCCCGATGCCCGGCGCCGGGTGCTCGGTGTCGACGGCTCCGCGGGCCCAGTACCGCCGTTTCGGCTCCAGGAACATCACCGGGTCGGGCGTGGCGATGGCGTGCCGCAGCAGCCAGTAGGCATCCGACGGATCGGCGGGGACCACCACCTTGAGCCCGGCGGTGTGCGCCCAATAGGTTTCGGTGGATTCCGAATGATGTTCGGCCGCACCGATTCCGCCGAACGATGGGATACGCACGGTGACCGGCATCGAAATCTCACCGCGGGTGCGGGTCCGGTACTTCGCCAGGTGGCTAACCATCTGGTCCAGCGCCGGGTAGCTGAACCCGTCGAACTGGATCTCCGGGACCGGGACGAAGCCGCGCACCGCCAGCCCGATGGCGATGCCGATCACCGCGGACTCGGCCAGCGGAGTATCGAAACAGCGCTGCTCCCCGAAGGATTCGGCCAGCCCCTCGGTCACCCGGAACACTCCGCCCTGTACGCCCACGTCGGTGCCGAACACCAGCACCTGGGGATCGGCGTCCATCGCGTCATGCAGCGCCCGGTTGAGTGCGGCCACCATGGTCAGCTCTTCGATACGCGTAGTTGCGCCGGTGACCGGCGCGGGGGCCGGCGAGCGGGTCGGCGGTTCGAGGATCTGGGTCATCAGCGCTCCCTGGCCAGCTCGGTGCGCAGTGCGCGGCGTTGCTGCTGCAGTTCCGGGGTGATCTCGGCGTACACGGAGGTGAACACCTCGTCGACGTCGAAATCGGACGCACCGACCGTGGCGTCGCGCAACTCGGTGCGCAGCCGCTGCGCCCGGGCCGTGACCCGGTCCTCGAGGCGCTGCGACCAGACGCCGGTGTTGCGCAAATAGCTGCGGTAGCGCGGGATCGGGTCGAGGGCGGTCCACCGCTCGAGTTCGGCGTTGCTGCGGTAGCGCGTCGGATCGTCGGAGGTGGTGTGCGGGCCGAGCCGGTAGGTGACAGCCTCGATCAGGCTCGGCCCGCCGCCGGTCCGGGCCCGCTCGGCCGCTTCGGCCATCACCGCGTAGCAGGCCAGCACATCGTTGCCGTCCACCCGGATCCCGGGCATCCCGTAGCCGATCGCCTTGTGCGCCAGCGACGGAGCGGCGGTCTGCCGGTGCAGCGGCACTGAGATCGCCCACTGGTTGTTCTGCACGTAGAACACGCACGGGGCGGTGAACACCGCGGCGAAGTTCAGCGCTTCATGGACGTCGCCCTCGCTGGTGGCGCCGTCACCGACGAATGCGACCGTGACCGAATCCTCGCCCAGGCGTTGGGCGCCCATCGCCGCGCCCACCGCGTGCAGCGCCTGAGTCCCGATCGGAATCGAGATCGGTGCACAGCATTTCGCGGTGAAATCCAACCCGCCGTTCCAGGTTCCGCGCCAGGCGGCCGCCAGGCTCCAGGCCGGGATGCCGCGGGCGATGAACACCCCCAGCTCACGGTACTGCGGGAACAGCCAGTCGGTTTTGCGCAGGCAGGCGGCGGCTCCGACCTGGGCTGCCTCCTGGCCGCGGCAGGAGGCGTACAACGCCAGCTCCCCCTGCCGCTGCAGGTTGATCAGCTCGGTGTCGAACTCGCGGGTGAGCACCATCAACTCGTAAAGCCAGCACAGGGTTTCCTCGGGCAGATCCCGGCCGTAGCGATCCTCGTCGGTCGGCGCGCCGTCCGGCCGCACGAGCTGCACGGGTTCGAGGGCGACCTCGGGACCGGTCATTCCTGGCAGCTGGCCCATGCGAGCCTCCTTGTGACGCTGATCTCATTATGCCCCCGCCCCGGGGCCGCCCGGCTGATCTCGAGCGGTCGACCGAACGTGTCGCGCAGGGATCAGCGTGGCCGCCGGTAGGGCTTCAGGTAGGCCGGCAGCGGGATGTCCGGGTCGAGGTCGCCGGCCGGCTCGGGAGATCCGGCGGTCATCGCCAGCGGCACCACTCCGGCCCAGTGCGGCAGGGTGAGGTCTTCGGGGTCGTCGACCGGGCCGCCGGTGCGCAGCTTGGCGGAGACCTCGACCAATTCCAGTGCCAGCACGGCGGTCATGGCCAACTCGCGGTGATTGGGCGGTCTGCTGTCGGCGGCACGGCCGGACACCGCGTGGTCGGTCAGGGCGGCCAGCGCGTCGAGCTTTTCGTCGCGGTCGGTGACCAGACGGGCGGCGCCCAAGACGACCACCGAGCGGTACGCGAGCGAGTGATGCATTGCCGAGCGGGCCAACACCAAGCCGTCGACCAGGGTGACGGTCACGCAGACCGGCAGGCCCTCCGGCGTTTTCGCCGCCGCCAGCATGGGCCCGCTGCCGCTGGAGCCGTGCAGGTACAGGACGTCGCCGCGGCGGGCGTGGGTGGTCGGCAGCACCACCGGGGAGCCCGCGTTGAGGTAGCCGAGGTGACAGATCAGGCTCTCGTCCAGGATGCGATGCACGGTCGTGCGGTCATAGCGGGCCCGCTCCCGGTACCGGGTGGGGGTGGTGCGCGGCGTGGATGAATACGTCCCTGGCATCACACTGCCTTTCTTATTGTATTAGTGCATACTGTGTATTGTGGTCGTACAATATTCTATCGCCGGTGACGGCGCCGAGTCGATAGCCGCCAGCATCGAACAGGGCATCTCCGAGGGCGCCGTCCCACCCGGTGCGGTGCTCCCCCCGATCCGCGGCCTGGCCGCCCGGCTCTCGGTGAACCCCAACACCGTCGCCGCCGCCTACCGTCTGCTGCGCGACCGCGGGGCCGTCGAAACCGATGGGCGGCGCGGCACTCGGGTGCGCGACCGGCCGGCGACCACGCCACGCTCGCTGCGCGGGTTGACGATTCCGGCTGGTGTGCGTGACCTGTCCACCGGTAACCCGAACCCGGCGCTGCTGCCGATCGCCACTGCTCGGCTCTCGACGCCCAGCACTGTCGTGCTGTACGGACAGCCGCCCATCGCACCGGCGCTGGCCGACCACGCGCGGACCACGCTGGCCGCCGACGGGGTGGCATCCGAACACCTCGCGGTGACATCAGGCGCCCTGGACGCGATCGAGCGGGTGCTGGCAGCGCACCTGCGCCCCGGGGACCGGGTAGCCGTCGAAGATCCCGGCTGGTCCAACCTGCTGGACTTGCTCGGCGCGCTGGGACTGACTCCCGAACCGGTCGGCGTCGACGACGAGGGACCACTGGTCGCCGACCTGACCCGGGCACTGCGCCACCGAGTACGGGCGGTGGTGGTGACCAGTCGCGCCCAAAACCCCACCGGCGCAGCGCTTTCCGAACAGCGCGCCAACGCGTTACGCAGCCTGCTCGCCGAAACCGACAACGATGTGCTGCTCATCGAAGATGATCACTGTGCCGGCATGGCCGGGGTCGCGCTGCATCCGCTGGCCGGGGTGGTGCGGCACTGGGCGTTCGTGCGTTCGACGGCCAAGGCCTACGGCCCGGATCTACGGTTGGCAGTACTCGCCGGGGACCACCGCACCGTCGAGCGGGTGCACGGTCGGCAGCGGCTCGGGCCGGGCTGGGTCAGCCACCTGCTGCAGGACGTCGCCGTGAACATGTGGCGCGATACGGCGGCGACTCGACTGGTGGCCGACGCCGAAACCAGCTACACCGACCGGCGCACCCGACTGTGCGCGGCGCTGGCCGAGCGCGGCATCGCCGCCCATGGCCGCTCCGGCCTCAACGTGTGGATACCGGTGCCCGACGAGACGGCGGCGATCACCCGGTTGCTCACCGCGGGCTACGCCGCTGCGCCGGGGAGCCGGTTCCGCATCGGTAGCTCACCGGGAATCCGCGTCACCATCGCCGATCTGGCGCGCACCGAGATCGAACCGCTGGCCGACGCCGTAGCCGAGGCGGCAACCGGTACCGGACGCGCGAGCGTGTGACGTAGTGCTACCCCGTCACCGCGAAGATGCCGCGCGCCCCGTTTTCGGCATGCCGCATGTCGTGATCCATGAACGGGTAGTGGCCCGGTTCGGGGAAGCTCAGCTCGACGAAACCGCCTTGGGCGGGCGCCAGATCCAGGGCCTGTGATCCTCCCGCCGAATCCCCGGGCCTCAGCAGCCACGCCCCCTCCTTGTAGACGGTGTCGAACTGCGTCCCGACGATGTGGAACGCGATCGCGTCACCCGGTCCGGCGTTGACCACCCAGACCCGCACTCGCTCGCCGGTGCGCGCCGGCAGCGGGGCGTGCATGTACTGGGCCGCGGTGCCGTTGAACATCCAGCCGTCGGGCTGTCCGGCGCGAATCGCCGTGGTCTTGGCGTCGGCATCCGGGGCACCGGCGTAAAGCTGCGCGCCGACCAGCGCATACTCGCGGTCCACGGCCGGCAGTCCGGGCGGGTCGATGATCACCGCGCCGTACATGCCGTTGGCGATGTGCAGCGTCATCGGCGGCGTGCTGCAGTGATACAGCCAGGCGCCGGCCCGCCGCGCCGTGAACCGGTAGACCAGCCGCTCCCCCGGCTCCAGGGTGCGCATCGGCTGGTCGGGTGCGAGCGCCCCGGCATGAAAGTCGATGCCGTGGCCCATCGACGCGTCGTTGATCAAAGTGATCTCGAAGACGTCACCTACCTTGCCGTGCAGCGTGGGGGAAGGTTCGACACCGCCGAACGTCCAGCGGATCTCGCGGCGCCCGGGTGCGACCTCCAGCTCACGGTCCACCGCGCGCAGTTCCACCCGGTGCAGGCCGGGCGTGGCCGGAGCCAGCACCGCGTCATAGGGCGTCCAGCCCGGCGAGGGGTCGGCGGCCAGGTTCAGCGTGGCCGGCGTCGGCAGTCCCGAGTCCTGGCCGCCGCCCGGGTGTTGGTGCCGTGGCACGCCGCCGACGGCGCGGATCGTCAACGTCATCCCCGCGGCGCGATGGCCTGCGATATCGCACCAGGCTTCCCGATCTTGGTTCACCACACCGAGATCCAGCACCGCGGACTGTCCCCGGCTCAACCGCGGGGTGTGCTCGCCGGTGTCGACCCGCACATCGTGCGGCAGTCCGTCGATGTTGGTGACCCGCAGCACCAGGTGCGTCCCGGCCGGCACGTCGATGACGTCCGGGGAGAAGCGCATGTTGTTGGAGGTGACCTCGACGGTGCGGACCGGACCGGCGACGCCGGTGGCACCCGACGGCGCCGGGTTGCCCATCCCCAGGCCCAGCGCCACCGCGACCCCGACCGCTGCGGCCAGCGCGACCGCGCCGGTCACCGCACCCGAATGCGGCTTGATCTTGTCGACATCGATGGGCCCGCGCAGCGCCACCGGCAGCGCCAGCCGCAGGGCCATCAGCAGAAAACTGCCGACCGCGACCGCGGCCAGCACCCAGCCGATCACCGGCACCGGGCCGTGCCAGGGCCCGGCGACCAGCGGCACGGCGACGTTGATCGCACCCACCCGCACCTGCCAGCCCTGATCCAGATAGGCGATGACAGCCTTGCGGACCGGCGGCCCGTTGGCCACCAGGATCGGCAGCAGCTGGCTCAGCGCACCCAGCAGGATCTGGGCGACGAAACCCACCGCCAGCAGCGGCAGCAGGGTGTGCTCCACGAACGCGGGCAACACCTCGACGGAGCGGGCCGAGAGCAGGGCGATCACCTCGATCACGACGGCCACGCCGAGCCAGCCGGCCGCGCCGACCAGCATCCAGGCCGCCGGACCGGTGAAGCTTCGTCCGGGCCACAGCCCGGCGATGGCCAGCCCGACGCCGAGGGCGTACCCCAGTAACCCGGCCGCCGCCAGCCACCAGCTGCCGGCGAGCAGGCCCACGGTGGCGACGGCCAAGCCCGTCGTCAGGGTCGGCAGCGCACGACGGGCCATCGCGAAGCTGCGGGGGGTGATCTTCTCCCGGATCGTGGTGGGCCACAAGGTGAAAAGCGTCCCGACGACGGTCAGCCCGATCCAGCCGTAGAGCATCACGTGCACGTGGGTCGTCCACAACCGCGCATACCACCGGGCAACGCCGAACGCCATGGCTGCGCCGGTTGCCGATCCGGCCAGCAGGGCCACGATGGCGGCCAGATAAAAGCCGACGAGGTAGTCGAAGCGCGCCGAGAGCGCGGACTTCTTCATCGCGATCAACTCGGCGCCGTGAGCGACCGCCACCAGCGCCACGATGGCACCGCCGATGCCGGTCAGCGACTCGGCGCTCCAGGCGACACCGGCCAGTGCCGCGATGACCCCGATATTGAGCAGTGCCAGCTTGACCACGAGATGCCAGTGCGGCGGGTCGGGAACCCGGCACAGCGTCGTGGCGAAGTGTCCCGACCAGATCACGATCGCGTTGGTGGCGGCGCCGAGCAGCAGCGCGTGCACCGGCAGCCAGATCGGGTGCGCAAGGGCGTTGTGCCCGATCAGCAGCGCCACCGAGACGGCCAGCCAGGCCAGCACCACGATGTTGGCGCCCAGGAACACCGGTCCCCGCGGTCCGCCGCGCCGGCGGATCTTGACGGCCGGCGGCTGGGAGGACGGCAGCCCCAACTGGATCATGACCGCCAGGCTACGGTGAGCGCGTCACCAGGAGAAAGTGCCCTTTGACATCGATAGCATCGATCGCCATCGGTTTTCTCCCGGGCGACGTCAGCCGGATCGTCCGGTGGTGACCACCAGGCGGCCGGTGGTCTGCCGGGCAGCCATGCGTTGCAACGCATCCGGCAGGTCAGCCCAGGCGACCTCGGCGCCGACGACGGTACGGATCTTGCCGGTGCGCAGCATCTCCAGGATCTTGGCGTGGGCATCCAGTCCCTCGGAGCGGGCCGGCCAGTTGAAGCCCAGGGTGCGCCGGATCGCCACCGGGTCGTTGACGTAGACCAGGCATACCCCGCAGACGTCGAAGTTGCTGTAGGCGATCGGCCGCGGCGAAAGGTAGTCGCCGTCTTCCAGGGCGATGTCCTGGGCGAAACCGGCCATCAGGTACCGCCCGTTCAAGCCCATGCAGCGGAACGTCTGCACTGCCACGTCGCCGCCGACCGCGTCGAACGCGACGTCGACGCCGCGGCCGTAGGTCAACTCCACGACCTGCTCAGCCCAGTCATCATTGCGGTAGTTGATCGCATGGTCGGCGCCGAGTTCCTTGCAGAATTCCAGCTTCTCCTCGCTCCCGGCGGTAGCGATCACCCGGGCGCCCAACGCTTTACCGAGCACCAACGCGCCGGATCCGGTGCCGCCGGCGGCGGCGTGGACCAGCAGGGTCTCCCCCGGCTGCAGTCGTCCGCGTTCCCGCAGCGCGAACCACCCCAGGTGGAACGGGTAGTGCAGGGCGGCACCGTCGACGTCGCTGACCCAGTCCGGCAGATCCAGCGCGGTCGCCGCGTCCACGATCGCATACGAGGCGTACCCGCCGAAGGCCATCACCGGGATACCGACGATGCGCCGGCCGATGAGGTGTTCGGCCCCCTGGCCCGCGCTTTCCACCACTCCGACCGTCTCCATGCCGGGTACGAACGGCGGCTGCAGCGGCAGGGTGGTGTAGCGGCCCTGGATGATGTCGATGTCGTTGAAGTTGAGGCAGAACGCATCGACGGCGACCCGGATCTCGCCGGGGCCGGGCGCGCGCACCTCGACGGTCTGACGGGCCAGCACTTTGGCCGGGTCGCCGAGTTCGGTGGCGACCCAGGCGTCGGCGGCGATCGGTTGATTCATGATTTCTCCAATGGTTCGGTGACGAAGCGGTTTCGGTAGTCGCGCAGGCGGTCGGCGATCTCGTCTGCGTCCAGTCCCAGATCGGCCGGGCGGTAGTCCACCGCGCCGTAGCGACCGCGGGGGTGGTCGATACGGAACTGCGTCATCGCCTCTCGAGCCCGGGCATCGAGCGGCTGGCCCGCGAGCTCATAAATCGCAGCGACGGTGCCGTCCTCATCGGCCATGAAGTCGTCGAACCGCACGTCGATGGACTGGCCCGCGGGCAACACATCGCGGTCCCGGAGGCACCCGGTGAGAAGGTCGTCGGCCCGATCGAGCCAGTAGCGCGAGATCTTGACCGGATCGGGACGGTCACAGCCCATCCGCATCGCGTAGCTGATCATGGTGGCCATCGACCGGGTCACCTCGACCGGGTCCCGGTGGGTGACAACGAAGATGGCGTCGGGGAAGGTGGCATACAGCGCGGGGAACTGTTCGAGATGCTGCGGCGATTTGAGTACCCAGCGCTGTGGACCGCGCAGCCATTGCAGCGCCTGCAGGGTGCGTTTCAGGTAGGCGTATGACGCTGTTTGGTCATGGGTCTTGTAATGCCGGGCGAATGCCGGTAGGTAGTAGCTGCATTCGAAGAGCATCCCGGAGATGTCGTTGGCCAGCAGCTGGATCTCTTCGTGCGCATGGTCGACGGTCATGTCGTGCATGCGCTTGAACTCGGGCATCGAAGTGTTGATCAGATCCAGGCCGACGGCGCAGCGGTCCCGTCTGGCCTGCGGATCGGGCTCGCCCGGGGTGGCAACCGGCTCCATGCTCTCCCAGTAGGGCAGATAACGCAGTGCCGGGTCGGCGGCGATCAGGTTGTGCAAGTGGGTGGTTCCGGTGCGCGGCAGCCCGCAGATGATGATCGGGCGCTCGATCGCTACGTTCTCGATCTCGGGGTTCGCCGTGATCAGTTGCTCCAGCCGCAGCCGGTTGACCAGGTGGCCGGTCAGTTGCTCGAACGCCATCGCCCGCCCGACGCCGGACAGGTCGGCGTCGTCGATCAGCGACGCGCACAACACGTCGAGGCGTTCCCGAAAACCGTTGTCGCCCCAGTCGTCCAGGCCCGTCCGCTCGGTTGCGGCCTGCAGCATCGCCTCCGGCGTCAGCTGCAGCGCGGCGCCGTAACCGGCCAGTCCGTCGCGCATCGGCGCGGCGGCATCCGGGAAAACCGGGGCGGCCAGGTCCTCGAGCCGGATGGGCGCCGGCCTGGTGACGCTCACGAGGCCAGCTCCGCGACGTCGACGACCCGGCAGCTCAGCGGCTCCGGCGTTTTCTCCGGCAGCAACCAGCGCAACCAGATCAGGCCCTTCGACCGGCCGGCCGTCGACACCCAGTTCGGGTGTCCCGGATCGGTCTCGCTGATGACGATCTGCCAGGACCCGTCGGGTGCGTAGGTGACGTGCGCGCCGTTGATCGTGACCCGCTCGCGGGTGTAGTCGTAAGTGTGCAGGAACGGATTCCACAGGCACAGGTTCCAGAACACACACTCCGGCGAGGTTCCGTCGATGACCAGCGCCTGGCCCGGTTGCAGTTCGTAGGCGCCCATCGAATAGGCGGCGTCGCCGGCCGCCCAGCCCACGGTGCGACTCGGCACGGGGTAGGGCTCCTGCAGCACGTTGGCCGGCAGCCGCACCGGCGCCATGGCGGCCTGTTCACGAATCCAGGTCCGTGCCGCGCGCATCCGCCGGCTCAGGTCGGCCCGGCTGTCGGGGCGTCGCGGCGTGTCATCAAGCGCCTCGATCTTCCATTGGACCCGTCGGTCGGTTCCGGGGTCGGTGAGGTAGTCGCGGGTCAGGATGAACACGGCGTCGGGCTCCAGCTTGAGCCGATGTCCTTGCTGTTCTTGGGCGCTGATGACGAACTCGAAGTTTCCGTCGACGTCGCAGCCCAGGTCACGATCGTTGATCGTGTCGATGATGCGGTCGCTGTAGCGGCCGTCATCGGGGCCGCCGTAGACGGTCATGGACAGATAGACCGCGTCGCCGCGGTTGCCGGTAACCCGGTAGCTGCGGCTCGGGTCGATCGGCGCCAGCTGGTAGAAGGCATCCGAATTGTCGCCACCCCACTTGAGGTAGGGACCGATCACGTCGACCAGGATCGGCTTGTCCGCATCGCCCCAGATGTAGGCCTCAGAGGCGACGCGCAGCAGGCTCAACGCCCACCGGTAGCCGTCGAGGACGTCGGCCTCCTCCAGCGGCGGGTCGGCGGTCAGCAGGCGCTGCTCGACGGCACGGACCTCGTCGAGCAACCCGCAGAATGCGTCCGACAACTCATCACTCATCCCGGTTCTCCTTTTGTCGAATTCCCTGTAGCAGCAAGGCGCACAGCCGCTCGGCGGCGGCGTCGACGGTTTCAGTGGCCAAGACTTGGGCAATGTAGAAACTGGTGCCCACCAGTGCGTCATACGCGATCTCGATATCGACGCCCGCGTCGACCACACCTTGGTCGATGCCGGCGCGGACCAGCGCGGCGAACGCGGTGCGGGTGGTCTCATCGAGCAGCTCTTGGGTGCGGATGAATAGTTCCGGGTCGCGGTGCCGATCGGCCAAAATACCCAGCGCCGCGGCGGCCACCTCCGGTGAGCGCCAGAACTCGAACACGCCGGCGACGAATTGACGCAGGTCGGCTTCGAAGTCGCCTGAGCTGGCCAGCACGTCACCGACCTCGGCGGCACCGAAAACCGCGTCGAACACCAGATGCGTCTTCGACGGCCAGCGCCGGTAGACGGTGGGGCGGCTGACGTCTGCCTCGCGGGCGATCGCCTCGATGGAGACCTGGTCGTAGCCGTCACGGGCCAGCAGCCGACGGGTGGCCTCGGTGATGGCACGCTCGGTGCGGGGATCGCGCGGACGTCCGCGACCGGCCGGGGCCGAGTCCGGGCCCGCCGTCACTGTCGCATCCGTTGTCGGCGACTCACGCCCTAAACAATTACATTACGTAACGTAATTAGTCAACGGTGATTGCGAGCTGCCCGACTGCGCAGTTCAGAAGGCATAGCGGTGGTACTGCGACATGTTCGCCACCGCCGGAATCAGTGACATCGCCTTGCCCAGCGCCCGGTAGCGACGCGGAAGCTTCCCGTAGGTGTCCGACTCGAACCAGCGCACCCACTCCAACAGCCGCACGCCCGGGATTGCGGCCAGGATCTCGCGGGGCTCGTTGATCCCCCACTGCAGCGTCGCCCCGGAGCGGCGTACCACAGCGTTGGCCCACTGGGTCTTGATGCCCAACCGGTTGAAGGCATCGAACTGCAACTCACCGCTCGGAGCGTGCTCGACCACTCGGCGCAGCAACGCCACGCCGTCGGTTCCGCTGAGATACATGGTCAGGCCTTCGCCGAGCATCAATGTCGGTCGGTCGGTGGGGATTTCGGCGAACCACGCCGGGTCGGTGACCGACGCCGCCACCACATGGTTGTGGGCTCGCTCGGGAAGCAGTTGCCGGCGCAGCTCGGCCACATCCGGATAGTCGATGTCATACCAGTCGACTCCGTCGCCGGGTTGCAGCCGGAAGTATCGGGCATCGAGCCCGCAGCCCACGTGCAGGACAACGGCGTTCGGGTTGGCCGCCAAGAATCGGCGGGCCCACTCATCGAAGTGCGCGGCACGGGTCGTCACCGACGGCGAGCGGGCCGCGGTGATCGTCGTCTTACTCCAGTCGTAGTCGATGCGCCCGACCACCTCTTTGGCGTAGCGATCCCCCAGGATCGGTTCGGAAAGGTCGGCATCCAGCGCTTTGGCGTACAGCGTCGCGAGCATGGTCTGCGGGGCCCCGCTGAGATCCACCCGCGCCTTGTCGGAGGTCATGAACTTCGAGGCTAGCGGCGCTACCGGCCGGACGAAGCGAACTGAACACCGCCCGGTGTGGCGTTCAGTCCCCGGTCGTTACCCACTGCCGTTCAACGGCTTTGACCAGCGCCGTCAGCGTTGCATTGACCGGGGCCTGCTCGCCGACCTGCGTGGCCTGGCGCAGCACCGCACCGTTGATCACGTCGATTTCGCTGACCCGGCGGGCCTGGTGGTCCAGCAGTGCAGACGGTTTGGCATCCGGCATCTGTGCCCCGAAGGCCCGGACGTGGGCGATCGGGTCGGACACGGCGATGCCGATCCCGGCGGCGCGGGCCACCGTCCAGGCTTCGGTTGCCGCGGCACGGCTCACCGGCCCCACGTCGGCGTCGTCCATGACCTGCCCCACCGTCATGCCGGTCAGCGCGCACGGTGCGCTGTAGGCGACGTTGCAGATCAGCTTCTCCCACTGCATGGCGGCGATGTCGGCGACCGCGGCCGCGTCGAATCCGGCGTCGGCCCACACTTGAGCGATCCGATCGACGGTCGAAAAGGGCAGCGCCGCATAGCCGCCGAATCGGACGGCGCGCATCGCGTTGTGGTGCACATGCCCCGGCGCGGGGCGCGAGGCCCCGAAACCACTGGCGATACCCACCGCTACCCGCTCGGCTCCGACGATGCCGGCGACAGTGTCGGCCGATCCCAAGCCGTTCTGGATCGTCAGCACCGGCGTGCTGTCGGCGAGCAGCGGCAACGCCTGGGCGGCCCCGGCGCCGACGTCGGCGGCTTTGACCGCCAGCACCACCAGGTCCATCGGCTCGCTCGGCGCCACGGTGGCCGCCCGCATGGCCACCAGCTGGTCGGGGTACGGCCCGCTGATCCGCAGGCCGTCGGCATTGATGGCGTGGACATGCTCGGCGGATCGGTCGATGGCCAGTACGTCGTTGCCGGCCGCCGCCAGCCTGCCGGCGTAAATCGAACCCATGGCACCGCATCCGATGACCGCGATCTTCATCTGCTCATCCCACCAGTTCGGCAATCGCCGCAGCCAGCTCGGGCTTTTCCTCCAGCCCGAAGCCCGGGGCGTCGGTGGGCGTGATGGTGCCGCCGGCCAGCGCGCACCCCGGCGAGTAGCCGCCGAAAGGCGCGAACACCCCGGGGTAGGACTCGCAGCCCCCCAAGCCCAGGCCCGCCGCGATGTGCAGGTTGATCAGGTGGCCGCCGTGCGGGAAGGCACAGCCGCGGTCGAAGCCGTGCGTCTCGAGCACCTCGAGCATGCGCGCGTACTCGGTCAACCCGTAACTCAAACCGGCATCCATCTGGAAGATGTCGCGGCCCGGACGCATACCGCCGTAGCGCACCAGATTGGTCACATCACCCGCCGAGAACAGGTTCTCGCCGGTGGCGATCGCTCCGGGATAGTCGGCGATCAGCGCAGCGTTCAGCGCGAAATCCAGTGGATCACCGGGTTCCTCGTACCAGCGCAGGCCGTAGCGGCTCAGCTCCTGCGCCCAGTCGCCGGCCGCCGCGGCGTCGAACCGGCCGTTGGCGTCGACGGCAACCCGCGCGCCGGCGCCCACCACCTCGATCACCGCTTCGATGCGGTCCAGATCCTGGCGCATCGAGGCGCCGCCGATCTTCATCTTGACCGCCTGGTAGCCCGCGTCGAGATAGCCGGCCATCTCGGACCGGAGCCGATCCAGCGCGTCTCCGGGATAGTAGTAGCCCCCGGCGGCGTAGACCGGAACCGCGGCGACGGCCTCGTTCTTGCCCAAGTCCCGGCCGAAGTGCCGCGCGATGGTGCGGTAGGCGGGTTCGTCGGCGAGTTTGGCGTTGAGGTCCCAGCACGCCAGTTCCAGCGCTGCCGCCGCACCGGCCCGATCGCCGTGGCCACCGGGTTTTTCGTCGGTGAGCGCCGCGCCCAGCACCCGCGCCGGATCGATGCGGCCGGTGGCGTCGAGCAGCGATTCGGGGTCGGCGCGCAAAACCCGCGGGATCATCCGGTCGGCCAGGATGCCGCCTTGGGCGAACCGGCCGATCGAGTTGAACGCGATGCCGGTCACCGGTTTTCCGTTCCGGATCCGGTCGGTGACGACGGCGACCAGCGACACCGTGTGCCGAGAGAAGTCCACCAGCGCGTTGGCGATCTCACCGTGAAGCGGTACCGATGTCTCGACGATCCGGGTGATGCGCATGCGTCGCGACTCCTTCGGCTAAAGCGTTAGTCCGCTCGCCGCAGGATAGCTTCGGCGTGCCGCAGCACCGGGGAGTCGACCATCTGCCCTTCGAACGCGAACACCCCACGCTCGTTCTGCGCTGCGGCGAGCACCCTTCGCGCCCAATCGACTTTCTCGGCCTCCGGGCGGTAGGCGTCGCGCACCACCGGCACCTGGGTGGGGTGGATGCACACCGTTGCGGCGAATCCGACGGCGGCGCCGTCGACCGCCTCTGCCTTCAGCCCGTCGAGGTCACCGATGTTGAGGTAGACGGCGTCGAGCGCCGCGCGGCCGAACGTCGACGCCGCCAGCAGCACCGTCGAGCGCGCGTGCCGGGCGAAGTCCCGGTAGGTGCCGTCCGGGTGCCGGCTGGAGCCACCGCCCATGGCCGCGACCAGATCTTCGGCGCCCCACATCATCGCCACACAGCCGTCGGTGGCGGCGATCTCGGTGGAAAACACGACACCGCGCGGCGTTTCCAGCAGCGCGACAACCTGCCGAGGCGCCAGCGCGGTCACTTGGCCGGCCGACTCGGTCTTGGCCAGCATCACCGTCGTGTAGGCGGTGTCCGCCAGCGCCTCCAGGTCGCGGGCCTGATCCTCGGTGCCGGCCGGGTTGACCCGCACCACCGTCCGCTGCGGGTCAAGGGGATTGTCCCGCAACGCCTTCCGTGCCGCGGGCCGGTCGACGGCAGCCACCCCGTCCTCCAGGTCGAGGATCACCACGTCGGCCGCCGCGGCGGCTTTGGCGAAGCGTTCCGGCCGGTCCGCCGGACAGAACAGCCAGGCCGGGCCCGCGGTGTGCAGGTTCATGCCGACTCTCCTGCCGGCCGTTTGCGCACCAGGGTGGTACGTACCGCGCGCGCCACCACGTCGCCGTGCTGGTTGCGGCCGACGTGCTCGAGGGTCACGATGCCTTCCCCGGGACGGCTCTTGGATTCGCGCTTGTCGGTGCAGACCGTCTCGGCGTAGAGGGTGTCGCCGTGAAAGACCGGCTTGGGAAACGACACCTCCGAGAAACCCAGGTTGGCCACGATGGTGCCCAGCGTCAGTTGTGCCACCGACAGGCCGACCAGGGTGGAGAGGGTGAACATCGAGTTCACCAGGCGCTCACCGCGAAAGCCGGGCTGCTCCGCCGCCCAGGCCGCATCGAGGTGCAGCGACTGGGTGTTCATGGTCAGCGTGGTGAACAGCACGTTGTCGGCCTCGGTGACGGTGCGACCGGGCCGGTGGGCGTAGGTGGTCCCGATTTCGTACTCCTCGAACCACAGCCCGCGCTGCTCGACGGTTTTGCGTTCGTCACCCATCAGCCCATCCCCAGCGATCGTGCGATCAGCATCAGCTGCACCTCGGTAGTGCCCTCACCGATCTCCAGGATCTTGCTGTCGCGGTAGTGCCGGGCCACCGGGTATTCGTTGATGAAGCCGTAGCCGCCGTGAATCTGGGTGGCGTCGCGGGCGTTGTCCATCGCCGCCTCCGAGGAGATCATCTTGGCGATCGCCGCTTCCTTCTTGAACGGCTTGCCCGCCAGCATCTTCGCGACGGCGTCGTAGTAGGCGGTGCGGGCGACGTGGGCGCGGGCCTCCATCCGGGCGATCTTGAAGCTGATCGCCTGATAGGAGCCGATCGTCTGGCCGAACGCCTCGCGTTCGCCGGCGTACTTGACGCTTTCGTCGACACAGCCTTGGGCCACCCCGGTGGCCACCGCGGCGATCGCGATGCGGCCCTCGTCCAGGATCGACAGGAAGTTGGCGTAACCCCGGCCTTCCTCCCCGAGCAGGTTCCCCTGCGGAACGCGGGCGTCGGTGAAGGTGAGCGGGTGGGTGTCCGAGGCGTTCCAGCCCACCTTGTTGTAGGCCGGCTCCACGGTGAAACCCGGTGTGCCGGAGGGGACGATGATCGTGGAGATCTCTTTCTTGCCGTCGGGCCGGGTGCCGGTGACGGCGGTGACGGTCACCAGCGAGGTGATGTCGGTGCCGGAGTTGGTGATGAACTGCTTGGTGCCGTTGATGACCCAGTCACTGCCGTCTCGCCGGGCGGTGGTGCGGGTGCCGCCGGCATCCGATCCCGCGCCGGGCTCGGTCAGGCCGAAGCCGGCCAGCGCACGGCCGGCGACCAGATCCGGCAGCCAGGTCTGCTTCTGTTCCTCGGTGCCGAACCGGTAGATCGGCATCGCGCCGAGGCCCACCCCGGCCTCCAGGGTCATCGCCACCGACTGGTCGACCTTGCCGAGCTCCTCCAGCGCGAGCGTCAGCGCGAAGAAGTCGCCGCCCATACCGCCGTACTCTTCGGGGAACGGCAGCCCGAACAACCCCATCTCGCCCATCTTGGCGATCACTTCGTAGGGGAAGCTGTGCTCTTCGTCGTGCTTGGCGGACACCGGAGCCACTACGGTGCGAGCGAACTCGGCGACCGTGTCGCGCAGGTCCTGATATTCCTTCGGCAGCACTCCTGCCGTGATCGTCGTCATTACGCTTCTTCCTCACTCGACTCGGGAATCAGCCGGGCCAGTACCTGGTCCACAGTCACCTGATCGCCCACCGAAACCAATACCTCCACCCGCCCGCTGATCGGCGCGCTCAGGGTGTGTTCCATCTTCATCGCCTCGACCACGACGACGGGGTCCCCTTCCGCCACAGGCGAATCCGAGGCGACATTGACGGCGATCACGCTGCCCGGCATCGGGCTGAGGATCTCCGCGCTGCGCGCCCCACCGCCGCGATGCACCCGGACCACCTCGGCTTCCCGCAGGTGCCAGGTGCCGCGGTCATCGGCGATCCACAGCTGACCGCCGTCCTCGGCGAACGCGTAACAGCGCCGCCGGCCGGCCAGCGTGATCACCATCCGGCCGTCCTCGACGTCGATGCTTCCGCTGTGGATCTCGCCGTCGCCGACCTGTACCCGGGCATCGGCCGGGAGCCCCCATACCGACACCGTCTCCGAGCGCAGCGGGGTGCGCATCTCGGTGCGCACCGGCGCCGGTGCGCCGATCCGCCAGCCGCTCGGGGATCCCCACAGCGATTTCGGCGCGGACAGCTCCCATTGGCGGTAGAGCCCGCCGGCCGCTAAGACGTCGTCGGGTGCGGGTGCCGGGGCGAAGTCGGCCGATCTGATGTCGAGCAGTTCGGTGTCCAGGTCGCCGGCCACCACCCGCGCATCGGCCAGCAGGAACCGCAGGAATTCCACGTTGGTCTGCACCCCGAACACCGCCGTGCCGGCCAGTGCCGCGTCGAGTCGCGCCAGCGCCTGCGCCCGGTCGGCACCGTGGGCGATCACCTTCGACAGCATCGGGTCGTAGTCGCTGCCCACCACGGTGCCCGCTTGCAGCGACGAGTCCACCCGGACACCCGGCCCGGGTCCATGCGGCGGTCCCAGCTTCGTCTCTCCTCCGTCGAGCCTCGCTGAACCGCCGGTGGGTTCGTGCACCGCCAGCACCCGTCCCCCGGTGGGCAGGAAGCCGCGGGCCGGGTCTTCGGCGTAGACCCGGGCCTCGATCGCGTGCCCGGTCAAGGTGATCTCGTCCTGGGCGAACGGCAGCTTCTCACCGGCGGCCACCCGCAGCTGCCACTCGACCAGATCCAGCCCGGTGACCGCCTCGGTGACCGGATGCTCCACCTGCAGGCGGGTGTTCATCTCCATGAAGAAGAACTCATCCGGGCGATCGGCGGAGACGATGAACTCCACGGTGCCGGCGCCGACGTAGTCGACGCTGCGGGCGGTGTTACAGGCCGCCGCCCCGATCCTGGCCCGGGTGGCGGCGTCCAGCAGCGGCGACGGCGCCTCCTCGATCACCTTCTGGTGGCGGCGCTGCAGGCTGCATTCCCGCTCGCCGAGGTGCACCACATTGCCCTGGGTGTCGGCGAGCACCTGCACCTCGATGTGGCGGGGCCGCAACACGAATCGCTCCAGAAACAGGGTGTCATCGCCGAACGCCGACGCCGCCTCACGCCGCGCGGTCACCAGCGCCGCGCGCAGCTGCGCGGGTTCTTCGACCAGGTGCATGCCCTTGCCGCCGCCACCGGCCGAGGGCTTGATCAGCACCGGGTAGCCGATATCGGTGGCCGCAGCCACCAGTTCGTCATCGGTCAGGCCCGGCTTGGCCAACCCGGGTACCACCGGTACCTCAAAGGCGGTGACGGTGTTCTTGGCGGAGATCTTGTCGCCCATCACCTCGATCGCGCGCGCCGGTGGCCCGATGAACACCACCCCGGCCCGCTCGCAGGCCGCCGCGAACCCGGCGTTCTCGGAGAGGAAACCGTAGCCGGGGTGAATCGCCTGCGCGCCGGTGGCCGCGGCGGCCTCGAGCACCTTGGGAATCGACAGATAGCTGTCCAGCACGGGCGCCGGCCCCAGCCGTACGGCGGTGTCGGCTTCGCGCACATGCCGCGCCCCGGCGTCGGCGTCGCTGTAGACGGCCACCGACCGAATTCCCATCCGGCGCAGGGTGTTAATCACCCGCACCGCGATCTCACCGCGATTGGCTATCAAAACCGTTTCAAACATCGCCACTCACATCCGGAAAACGCCGTAGGAGACCGGGTCCAGCGGCGCGTTCGAGCAGACCGAAAGCGCAAGCCCCAGCACGGTTCTGGTATCGGCCGGGTCGATGATCCCGTCGTCCCACAGCCGTGCGGTCGAGTAGTACGGGTTGCCCTGCGCCTCGTATTGATCGCGGATCGGCGCCTTGAACGCCTCTTCATCGGCCGGCGACCACGGCTTGCCAGCGGCGTCGAGTTGTTCACCGCGGACCGTGGCCAGCACCGATGCGGCCTGTTCGCCGCCCATCACCGAGATCCGCGCATTGGGCCACATCCACAGGAACCGCGGCGAATACGCCCGGCCGCACATGGAGTAGTTGCCCGCTCCGTAGGATCCGCCGATCACCACCGTGAGTTTGGGCACCCGCGCACAGGCCACCGCGGTGACCATTTTGGCGCCGTGCTTGGCGATACCGCCGGCCTCGTAGTCGCGGCCGACCATGAAGCCGGCGATGTTCTGCAAGAACACCAGTGGAATCCGGCGCTTGTCGCACAGTTCGATGAAATGCGCTCCCTTGAGCGCCGACTCGCCGAACAGCACCCCGTTGTTGGCGATGATTCCCACCGGATGGCCGTGGATGCGCGCGAACGCGGTCACCAGCGTCTTGCCGTACTCGGCCTTGAACTCGCTGAACTCGCTGCCGTCGACGACGCGCTCAATCACCTGCCGCACGTCATAAGGCACCCGCGGATCCGGCGGGACCACGTCGTAGAGCTCGGCCGGATCATGCCGGGGGTCGATAGAATCGCCGATCTCCCAAGGGCTTGGGTGACGCGGCCCGAAAGTCTCGGCGATCTGCCGGACGATGCGCAGCGCGTGTTCGTCGTCGTCGGCCAGATAGTCGGTGACCCCGGAGACCTTGGAGTGCAAGTCGCCCCCGCCGAGCTCCTCGGCGGTCACCACCTCCCCGGTGGCCGCCTTCACCAGCGGCGGACCGCCGAGGAAGATGGTGCCCTGTTCCCGGACGATGACGGCCTCGTCACTCATGGCGGGCACGTAGGCGCCGCCGGCGGTGCAGGAGCCGAGCACGGCGGCGATCTGCGGGATGCCCGCCGCACTCATGGTCGCCTGGTTGTAGAAGATGCGGCCGAAGTGCTCCCGGTCCGGGAACACCTCGTCTTGGCGGGGCAGGAACGCGCCGCCGGAGTCCACCAGGTAAATGCAGGGCAGCTGGTTGCCCAGCGCGACTTCCTGGGCGCGCAGGTGCTTTTTGACGGTGACCGGGTAGTAGGTGCCGCCCTTGACGGTGGCGTCGTTGGCGACGATCACGCACTCTCGCCCGGACACCCGTCCGATCCCGGTGATGATGCCGGCTCCGGGGCACTCGTCGTCGTACATGCCGTCAGCGGCCAGCGGAGCCAGCTCCAGAAACGGACTGCCCGGATCCAGCAGCCGGTCCACCCGGTCGCGCGGCAACAGTTTGCCCCGGGCCACGTGACGTTGCCGGGAGTGCTCACTGCCGCCGAGGGCTGCCGTCGCCAGCTTGGCGTTGAGCTCGGCGACCAGCCGCCGGTGCTCGTCGGCGAATGTCGGGGCGGTCATGAGACCTTCGAAAGATTCAACTCTGCACCGGTTTTCGCAACGACGTCGTCGACGGAGACGCCCGGAGCGGTCTCGACCAACTGCAGGCCCGTCTCGGTGACGTCGATGACGGCCAGGTCGGTGATGATGCGGTCGACGCAGCGGGCGCCGGTAAGCGGCAGCGTGCAGTGTTCGACGATCTTGGCGCTGCCGTCTTTGGCCGCGTGTTCCATCATCACGATGACGCGGCGCGCCCCGTGCACCAGGTCCATCGCCCCGCCCATGCCCTTGATCATCTTTCCGGGGATCATCCAGTTGGCCAGATCGCCCGCCGCTGAAACCTGCATGGCGCCGAGGACGGCCACGTCCAGGTTGCCGCCGCGGATCACCCCGAACGAGGCCGACGACGAGAAGAACGACGCCCCGGGCAGCACCGTCACCGTTTCTTTGCCCGCGTTGATCAAGTCGGCGTCGATGTCCTCGCGGCGCGGGTAGGGCCCGACGCCGAGGATCCCGTTCTCCGAATGCAGCACCACGCTGACCCCGTCGGGAATGTGGTTGGGAATCAAGGTGGGTAGCCCGATGCCGAGGTTGACGTACTGTCCGTCTTCCAACTCGGCGGCCACCCGTGCGGCCAGTTCGTCACGTGTGAGTGCCATCAACGCACCGTCTCCCGCTCGATTCGCTTAGTCGGATTCGGTACGTGCACCACCCGGTGCACGTGGATGCCCGGCGTATGCACCTCCGCCGGAGGGATCTCGCCGGGCTCGACGAGGTGCTCGACCTCGGCGATCGTGATGCGGCCGGCAGCAGCGCAGTCCGGGTTGAAGTTGGCGGCGGCCTCGCGGTAGACGAGGTTGCCGTGCCGATCACCCTTCCAGGCGTGCACCAGCGCGAAATCGGTGCGGATCGCCCGCTCCAGCACGTAGGTGCGTCCATCGAAGTCGCGGGTCTCCTTGCGCGGTGAGGCGACCGCCACCCCGCCGGCGCCGTCGTACCGCCACGGCAGGCCGCCGTCGGCGACCTGGGTGCCGACACCCGTCGGCGTGTAGAACGCCGGAATTCCGGCGCCGCCGGCGCGCAGCCGCTCGGCCAGGGTGCCCTGCGGGGTCAGCTCCACCTCCAGCTCGCCGGAGAGGAACTGCCGGGCGAATTCCTTGTTCTCCCCCACATAGGAGCTGACCGTGCGACGGATCCGTTTGTGCTCCAACAGCACTCCGAGGCCGATGCCGTCGACGCCGCAGTTGTTCGACACTGTCTCCAGGTCGGTGACACCGAGCGCCAGCACGGCGTCGATCAGCGCCTCCGGTATGCCGCAGAGCCCGAACCCGCCTACCGCCAGTGACGCACCGTCGGTCACATCGGCCACGGCTTCTGCCGCTGTTGCCACGACCTTGTCCATCGCCACCAGCGCCTCCTCATTTTCAGTTAATGTTGATTAACTGACGTCAGAGAATACCATTCTCCTGCGGCCGTGTCAGCCACCCCGCACGTGCTCGATCGCCTGCCGGCGCATCTCGTCCTTGCGGACCTTGCCGGTGACCGTCAGCGGGAACTCCTCGACGACGCGCAGATACCGCGGCACCTTGAAGTGCGCCAGCCGCCCGGCGCAGAACTCCCGCAGCGCCTCGACGGTCAACGGCACCGAGTTCTCCCGCATCATCACCATCGCCATCAGTTCCTCGCCGTACGTTTCGTCGGGCACACCGACCACCTGGGCGTCGAGGATGTCGGGATGGGTGTGCAGGAACTCCTCGATCTCGCGCGGATAGATGTTCTCGCCGCCGCGGATCACCATGTCCTTGATCCGTCCGGTGATCCGGACGTAGCCGTCGCCGTCCATGACGGCCAGATCGCCGCTGTGCATCCAGCCCTCGGCGTCGATGGCCGCCGCGGTCTTGGCCGGGTCGTCCCAGTAACCGGTCATCACCGAATAACCGCGGGTGCAGAATTCGCCGGGCTGCCCCCGCGGCACCGTCTGGCCGGTGCCGGGGTCGATCATCTTGATCTCCAGGTGCGGGCCCACCCGCCCGACCGTCTCGACTCGCTGCGTCAGCGAATCCTCGCCGCGGGTCTGGGTCGACACCGGAGACGTTTCGGTCATCCCGTAGCAGATCGCGACCCCGGTCATGTGCATGTCGTCGATCACCCGCCGCATCACCTCCACCGGGCACGACGAGCCCGCCATGATCCCGGTGCGCAGGCTCGTCAGGTCGTACTCGCCAAAGTCGGGCAGACCGAGCTCGGCGATGAACATCGTGGGCACCCCGTAAAGGCTGGTGCACGCCTCGTCCTGCACGGCGCGCAGCGTGGCAGCCGGATCGAAGCCGGGGCCCGGCAAGATGATGGCCGCGCCGTGGCTGGTCGCCGCCAGGTTGCCCATCACCAGACCGAAGCAATGGTAGAGCGGCACCGGAAGGCAGATCCGGTCCTTCTCGGTGTAGCCGAGCAGCTCGCCAACCAGGTAGCCGTTGTTGAGGATGTTGCGGTGACTCAGGGTGGCGCCCTTGGGATAACCCGTTGTGCCCGAAGTGTATTGAATATTGATCGGGTCGTCGGGATGCAGTGCGGCTGCGGCCTTGACCAGGGCGGCGGAATCGATCGGCGTGCCGGCCAGCTCGTGCCAGCGCGCGCTGTCGATGAACACCACCTCCCGCAGATCCGGGCATTGCGGGGCCGCCTCCTGCAGCAGCGCAGCGTAATCGGAGGTTTTGAACCGCGATGCCGAGATGACCATCGCGGTCCCGGACTGCTTGAGCGCGTAGGCCAGTTCGCGAGAGCGGTAGGCCGGGTTCAGGTTGACCAGCACCGCCCCGATCTCGGCGGTGGCGTACTGCGTCAGCACCCATTCGGCGCAGTTGGGCGACCAGATGCCCACCCGATCCCCGGCGCTGATCCCGGCCCCCAGTAGGCCGCTCGCCAGCCGGCGCGCAGCCACCGACAGCTTGGCATAGCTCCAGCGCCGGCCCGACGGAACATCCACCAGCGCATCGCGATCCGGATGCGCACGCGCGGTGGCAGCGAGATCGGCGCCGATCGTCGTCTCCAACAGAGCGGGTCGGGTCTCGCCGCGGGCGTAGGACGAATCGCCACGTGCTGCGGGTCCCGCAGTTGCCATCAGGCCTCCACCGATCTCGCCCGACGCCGGGCCGGCCCCGAGGCGATGGGTGCTACGTTAGTGACCGTTAACTCAGCTGTCCATGAGGAGCGGAGGCGTGATGGCAGCATCCGCCCCGTCCGGCCCGGCGGGAATCGAGCCGGCCAACCGGCGCAGCCGGCTGAAGTCTGACCGGCGGACCCAGTTGCTCGCTGCCGCCGAGCGTCTCTTCGCCCAGCGCGGCTTTCTCGCGGTGCGACTGGAGGACATCGGCGCGGCCGCCGGTGTCAGCGGTCCGGCGATCTATCGACACTTCCCCAACAAGGAAGCACTGCTGGTCGAGTTGCTGGTCGGTATCAGCACCCGGCTGCTGGCCGGGGCGCGCGCCGTCGAAGCGGGCGGCCACGGTCCCGAGGACGTGCTGGACGGCTTGGTCGAGTTTCATCTCGATTTCGCGCTGAACGAGCCGGACCTGATCCGGATCCAGGACCGCGATCTGGCGCATCTGCCGGCCGGGGCGCAGCGTCAGGTACGCAGCGCCCAGCGTCAATACGTCGAGGTCTGGGTGGGGGTGCTGTGCGCCCGGTACGCCGGCTTGGCCGAAGCCGACGCCCGGTTGATGGCTCACGCGGTGTTCGGCCTGCTGAACTCCACGCCGTACAGCATCAAGCCGGCGGGAACCAAGTCTGCCGCCCCGGAGAGTTCCCGAGCGGTGTTGCGGGCAATGACGATCAGGGCGTTGGGCGCCGCCGGAATGTGACCGGGCTGCGCGACGTCGCGGTCGAAGGCGGCCCGGCGCAGGTACCCTGCAACCCATGAGGTGGGTATGACCGATCCGTATCGACCGGAGGGTTCCGATCAGCCCTGGCAGCGCAACGGGGCGAGCGAACCGTCGACTTTCGGCGTTCCGCCGCACGTCGATCCGGCCTATGCCGGACAGCTTCCGTCGTACCCGGCGGGCTATCCGCCACAGTCCCCCAACCCCACCGCCCAACTGCCGCGGCAGCACTGGGAACCGCCGCAGCCCCCACCCGGCGGGCCGGCAGCCGGCGGCGAGGGCGGCCCCCCGGAACCGCCGCGGTTCCCCAACTGGCTGTGGCTGGTGGCCGGTGCCGCGGTGCTGCTGGTGGTCGGCATGGTGATCGCGCTGGTGATCGCCAACGGCTCGGGCCGCAATTCGGCTACGGTGACGCCGGTCTCGCCGCTGCCGACAGCTCCGAGCACGCCGATTCCCAAGCGCACCCCGGCCACCACGCCGCCGCCGACGCGGTCGACGGCCCCTAGCACCACCCCGGGCACCGCGCCGCCGACGACCTCGACCACTGCCGGGGTTCCCCAGACGATCGTCTACAGCGTCACCGGGACCGGCCGGGCGCTCAGCATCGCCTACATCGACACCGGCGGCGTGCTGCAGACCGAGTTCAACGTCGCGCTGCCGTGGACCAAGCAGGTCACGCTGACGCCACCGGCATCCACTGCCGCGGCGGTCACGGTGGTCAACTTCGGCGAGCAGATCACCTGCTCGGTGGCGGTGGACGGCGCCCAGGTGCGTCAGCGCACCGGGTCGATCCTCACGGTCTGCGCCGCAGCGGGCTGAGCCATCAATCCGCGCGGCGCGGAACGCGCACGCCGAGCATTGCCAGCAGACCGAGCACCAGCACCGTGCACAGCCCGCCCATACCGGCCCGATCGGACCGGAAGACGTCGACGAAGACCGAGAACAGCCACGGCGCAAGGAATGACACCGCTCGGCCGGTCATCGTGTAGAGGCCGAAAGCCACCCCTTCCATTCCCGCCCGGCCTTCCTGGGCCATCCGCAGCAGCAGGGTGCGCGCCGAGGACTGGGTGGGCCCGATGAACAGGCAGAGCACTAGGCCGCAGGCCCAGAAGGCGACCGGCCCGGACAGCGCCATCAGCGTGATGCCGGCGGCCACCATCGCGACCAGCGAGCCGACGATCACCGTCTTGGATCCGATCCGGTCATCGAGCAGGCCCCCGGCGACCGCCCCGACCGCGGCCACCACACTGGCGGCCACCCCGAAGATCAGCACGTCGCCGCTCGAGATGCCGTAAACGGTGACCCCTAGCACCGCCCCGAAGGCGAATACGCCGGCCAGCCCGTCGCGGAAGATGGCACTAGCTACCAGGTAGAAGACCAGATTGCGGTCGCGGCGCCATTCGGCACTGATGTCGCGCCACAACTGGCGATAGCCGCCGAGCAGGCCCGGGCGTGGCGGCGCCGGCTCGTCGGCACCTCCGAGCCGGTGCGCGCTGAGCAGCAGCGGCAACGCGAACACCGCCAGCCAGGCGGCGGTCAGCCACATAGCCGCGCGCACGTTCTGCCCACCCTCGACCGGCAGGCCCAGCAGGCCGCGGGTCGGGCCGCTACCGGCGATGAAGCCCAGGTAGACCACCAACAGCAGCACGACGCTGCCGACATAGCCTGCCGCCCAGCCGAATCCGGAGATCCGCCCGGAGTTCTGCGGTGTCGACACCTGCCGCAGCATCGCGTTGTAGGGGACGCTGGCCAGATCACCGCAGGCGGCGGTCAGCGCCAGCAGCACCAGCCCCGGAGCCAGGTAGGCGGGTGCGTCGCGAATCGTGCTCATCGACGCGATGAGCACCACCGCGGCCCCGGTCAGGACCGCCAGCGTCACCCGACGGCGGTGCGGGGCGGCAACCCACACCCCGACCACCGGCGCCACCGCGGCCACGGTCAAACCCGAGAGCGCCAGCGTGCGGCCCAGCCAGCTGGTCGACGACACCGCACCGGGCAGATCCCGGCCGACGCTGCTGGTCAGATACACCGAGAACACGAACGTCACCACGATCGCGCTCACGGCCGCGGCACCGGTATCCCACAACGCCCACGCCACGATCCGCGATCGCCGGGATCTGACCACCCCCGGGGCATCCATGCCTGGCACTCTACGATTGGCCCATGCCAGTGCCTGCTCCCAGCCCGGATGCCCGCGCCGTCGTCACCGGAGCGTCCCAGGGGATCGGCGAAGCGCTCGCCACCGAGCTGGCCGCTCGCGGCCACGGTCTGATCATCACCGCGCGGCGCGAGGACGTGCTCAACGACGTGGCGGCGCGGCTGCGCGACAAGTACCGGGTGGCCGTCGAAGTGCGGGCGGTCGACCTGGCCGATCCGCCGGCCCGCGACCAGTTCTGCGCGGAACTGGCCGAGCGGGAGATCTCGGTGTTGTGCGCCAACGCCGGCACCGCGACGTTCGGGCCGATCTCGGGTCTGGATCCGGCGGCGGAGAAGGCGCAGGTGCAGCTGAACGCGATCGCGGTGCACGACCTGGTGTTGGCGGTGCTGCCGGGCATGCTGACGCGCCGCGCCGGGGGGATCCTGATCTCGGGTTCGGCGGCCGGCAACTCACCGATCCCCAACAACGCCACCTACGCCGCGACCAAGGCCTTCGCCAACACCTTCAGCGAGTCGCTGCGCGGCGAGCTGCTCAAGTCCGGGGTGCACGTGACGCTACTGGCGCCCGGACCGGTGCGCGCCGAGATGCCCGACGCCGCCGAAGCCTCGCTGGTCGACCGGTTGATCCCGGACTTTCTGTGGATCTCCACCCAGCACACCGCCAAGCTGTCACTGGATGCCTTGGAGCGCAACAAGATGCGCGTCGTACCCGGGATCACCTCGAAGGCCATGTCGATGGCCAGCGGGTACGCCCCGCGCGCCATCGTCACGCCGATCGTCGGCGCGGTCTACAAGAAGCTCGGCGGGGGTTAGCGCCGGCGGCGGCCGGTACCCATTGCGCCGCGGGTGATCTGACCGACCACCACGGTGGTGACAGCACGTGTCACCTGCTTGCCCTCCCGGGTGGAGAGGAAGTGGGCGAGCCAGCGACCGAACCGCGTCCACCAGTGCACTTTCGGCGGCGGCGGCACACCGTCGTACCCCTGGGGGTCGGAGGGCGGCACACTGCCCTCCCCCGCTGCGAGCTTGCGCGACAAGATCTCATAGGCCGACTCGCGATCCACCGTCTCGCTGTAGACGGCGTGCAGGGGACTCGCCGTGGCCGCCGCGGTGATCGCCGCGTCGCCGACGGAGGCCATCAGCGATCGCGGTGCCCGCAGCCGCGTCCAAGCGACCGGGGTCGGGGCGCCCCTCTCCGACAAGACGGTGACGATCGCCTCGCCGATCCCCAGCGACGTCAGCGCCGACTCCAGGTCATAGACCTTGGTTTTGGGGTAGGTGCGCACCGTCTTGCTCAGCGCCTTCTGGTCATCGGGGGTAAACGCACGCAGCGCATGCTGGACCCGGGCGCCGAGCTGGGACAGCACGTTGTTGGGCACATCGGTGGGCAACTGGGTGCAGAAGAACACCCCGACGCCCTTGGAGCGAATCAGCTTCACGGTCTGTTCGACCTGCTGCAGGAACGCCTTGGAGGCGTCGGTGAACAGCAGGTGCGCCTCGTCGAAGAAGAACACCAGCTTGGGCTTGTCGATATCGCCGACCTCGGGAAGCAGCGTGAACAGGTCGGCGAGCACCCACATCAAGAAGGTGGAGAACAACACCGGGCGGGCAGCTTGATCGCCCAGTTCCAGCAGCGAGATGATGCCGCGGCCCTGACTGTCGGTGCGCAGCAAATCTTCCGGCTTGAGCTCCGGCTCGCCGAAGAAGGTGTCGCCGCCTTCGGCCTCCAGGTTGACCAGGGCACGCAAGATCACCCCCGCGGTCTGCGCCGACACCCCGCCAAGGTTCTTCAGTTGAGGCTTGCCGGCATCACTGGTCAAAAACGTGATCACCGAACGCAAATCCTTCAAGTCCAGCAGCAGGTAACCGTTCTGGTCGGCCCAGTGGAAGATCAACCCCAGCGTCGACTCCTGAGTGGCGTTGAGCCCCAACACCTTCGACAACAGAATCGGTCCGAAACTGGAAATGGTGGCGCGCACCGGGATACCGAGGCCGCCGGTGCCCAGCGACAGGAACTCCACCGGGAACGCCGTCGCCGCCCAGTCGTCGCCGGTCTCGGTGGCGCGCGCGGTGAGCTTGTCGCCCGCCTCCCCGGGCCGCAACAACCCCGACAGGTCACCCTTGACGTCGGCCATCAGCACCGGAACGCCGGCCGCGGACAGCTGTTCGGCGATCACCTGCAGCGTCTTGGTCTTGCCGGTGCCGGTGGCGCCGGCCACCAGCCCGTGGCGGTTGATCGTGGCCAGGGGGATCCGGACCTGCGCCGACGGGTCGGCGGTCCCGTCGATGACCACCGTGCCCAGTTCGAGGGCCTGACCCTCGGCGCTGTAGCCGGCCGCGATCTGCTGTGCGGCGTTCGCCGCCGAATCGGGACTCACAGGCCACGACATTACTTGGCCGGTCAGCACCGCTATGCGACTACGGCGCCGCCGAGCGGCTAACGTGTGCCTACTGTGAGCGCTGCACGAGATGAACTCGTCTGGATCGACTGCGAGATGACCGGGCTGGACCTGGCCTCGGACAAGCTGATCGAGATTGCCGCCCTGGTCACCGACGGTGAGCTGAACATCCTCGGCGACGGGATCGACGTGGTGATCCACGCCGACGACGCGACCCTGGCCGCCATGAGCGACGTCGTGACCGACATGCATACCCGGTCAGGGCTGATCGAGGAGGTCAGAGCGTCGAGCATCGACCTGGCCACCGCCGAGCAGATGGTGCTCGACTACATCCGCACCCACGTCAAACAGGCCCGCACGGCGCCGCTGGCGGGCAACTCGATCGGCACCGACCGCGCCTTCCTGGCCCGCGACATGGGCACTCTCAACGAATACCTGCACTACCGGATGGTCGACGTGAGCTCGATCAAGGAGTTGTGCCGACGCTGGTACCCGCGGATCTACTTCGGTCAGCCCGAGAAGGGCCTGGCGCACCGCGCGCTGGCCGACATCCACGAGTCCATCCGGGAGCTCAAGTACTACCGGCGCACCGCGTTCGTCGCCCCTCCCGGGCCGCCTACCAGCGACATCGCTGCGGTAGCCGCAGAGCTGGGACCGCCTTCGGACGCGCACGAGGTAATCGATTCGGTCGCTGAGCGTCCAAGCGGCTAGTATCGACGACGCTGCCTGCTCGGCTGGCAGCGATGGTGGCTGTAGTTCAGTTGGTAGAGCACCAGGTTGTGATCCTGGGTGTCGCGGGTTCGAGTCCCGTCAGCCACCCCGATAGGTCGGAGGGCTTTGGCCCTCCGACCTTTTTCTTTGGCTGGGGGCCTTGCCGAGACCGTCGAGACCGGCGGGCGTCTTTGCTGGCCGCATCCGGCCCGGACGGACGGCCGCCCAACTCGGCCCTGTCGGTTCCGATGGTTTCGGGCACCCGCCGCGCTATCCAGCGTGAACCGGGTCACGTCGGACACCTGCGGTCGCCTCTGATGGCAAGCCTGACGGAACGACTTACCAACAGTCACCGGATTCCACCATCGCCGCTGGCCAGAGTGTCTTTTCCGCGGACATCGGGCGGGGTCGAGCTCGATTCGCCAAGCCCAGAGACGTGTCATTTCGACGGCTCTTTGTAACGCCGCCTCGGCGCGCCGGATTGGTGTACAAGGACACGTTTTGGTTACGGTTTCCCGCGTGCTCACGCAAGGACTGCTTGATCTGCGCATGAAATCCTCGGTTCTGGCGGCGACGGCTGTGTTGCCGGCCGCCGTTTTTATGACCGGCAACGCCGGCGCCGACCCGGGAAACAACGACGAACCCGCGGCCGTCGCCGAAGCCCCGCCCCCCGAGGACGCGCCACCGCCGCCCCCGGAAGACGGGCCGCCGCCCCCACCGGAGGATCTGCCCCCGCCGCCCGAAGACGCGCCGCCGCCCGAGGTCTTTCCGGTGGGAGCCAACTGGGGCCTACCCGTACCGCACGCGCTGCCGCCGGGCATCGCCAACGAGCACGGCATGCAGGTCAAGACGATCCTCGTCTCGCGCAGCATCAGCGAGGTGTTCCCACAGGTCCACGACATGATCGGGGTGCGCCCGGACGGGCAGCGTTGGCACCCCTCGGGCCTGGCGATCGACATCATGATCCCCAACGCGGGCAGCCCCGAGGGCATCGCGCTCGGTGACCAGATCGTGGCGTACGCCCTGCGCAACGCCGGCCGGTTCGCCCTGCAAGACGCGATCTGGCGCGGCACCTACTACACGCCGGCTGGGCCCAGCGGCCGCGGTAATGGCCACTACGACCACGTGCACATCACCACGTTCGGCGGTGGCTATCCCAATGGCGGCGAAGAGTACCTGCACGAAGAGAGCGAGCCGGCCCCCGTCTGAGCCGCGAACACCCGCTCGGCGCTACCGCGTCGGTCCGGCGGCGTTGCCGGCTTCCCACTCCGACCACGGCACGTTCCAGTCGCCGAGGCCCTCGGTGCCGGGCAGCAGCGGCCCGATGGTGTTGCGGATCTGCACCACGTCGCCCCGCTTGACGTGGTCGTAGAACCACAGCGCGTTACTCGGGCTGACGTTGATGCAGCCGTGGCTGGCGTTGGAGTATCCCTGCGCGCCCACCGACCACGGCGCCGAGTGCACGAAGATCCCGCTGTAGGAGATCTGGGTGGCCCAGTCCACGTCGGTGCGATACCCGTTGGGTGAGTTGACCGGCACCCCGTAGGTCGAGGAATCCATCACGATGTGCGGGAAACGTTCGCCGACGATGTAGGTGCCGTTGTTGGTCGGCGTGCTGTCCTTGCCCATCGACACCGGCATGGTCTTGACCACTTCGCCATTGATCCGCACCACCATCGACTTGGTGTCGTCATCGATCGACGCGATGACCTCATCGCCGATGACGAAGTGACTCGATGCGTCGTCCTGGCCGAACACGCCGTTGCCCAGATCCACGCCATAGGTGTTGACCGCTACGTCGATCTTGGTGCCGGACTTCCAGAAAGACTGTGGGCGCCACCGCACTTCGCGATTGTTTAACCAGTAGAACGCGCCCGTCACCGGCGGGTCGGCAGTGATCTTGATCGCGTTCTCGGCCGCTGCACGATCAGCGATGTTCTCGTCGAACCGGATCGCCACCGGCTGGCCGACGCCGACGACCTCGCCGTCGCGGGGCATGACGTAGGGCATGGTCAGGTTCTGCGGCGAGTGAGTCTGAAACGTCATCTGCCGGCTGGTAACCCCGCCCAGCCCGAGGGACTTCGCGTTCACCGTGTAGCGCTTGTTGTAGCCGAGCGGCTCGGTCGTCGACCAGGTCAGCCCGTCGGGGCTGAGTCGACCGTCGACCACCGAACCGTATTCGTTGACCATGGTGACCGAGTCGAGCACGCCGTCCTCGGCGGTCACCGTCACCGGCACGTCCACCGCGACGCCGACGGCCTTGTCGGTGACCGACGCGGTGAGCTTGGGCACCAGCAGGTCGGCAAACGGGGTGCCCTTGTCGGTGATGATCTTCGTCGCCTCGGCGTCGGCATTGCCGCCGCAGGCGCTCAGGCCCAATACCGCGACCGGCACCATCAGCAATGCCGCCAGCCGGGACCGATACCCCCGGCAGTGGCGCGTCGAACCAACCTGCCCCATAACTCTTTCCCACCTGACCCAGCTCAAACTGCTCGCACGCAGTCTAGTGGGTAATCGGGGGTACTGCTGATCTGTGCGATCGCCGCCCGGCACCAGCGGATTTCGCCTGGCGGTGCCGCGCCTGTTATTGTCTTCCTCGCGGTATTGACCGCCCAGCGCCGTTAGCTCAGTTGGTAGAGCAGCTGACTCTTAATCAGCGGGTCCGGGGTTCGAAACCCTGACGGCGCACAGCTCGGAGAGTTGTCGATTGTCACGGCTCGCAGCGCGGGTCCGTTCTGCACTCCAGACACTCCATCCGCACCCGACACCACTGCAACCCGCAGCTTTGCGGGCTTCCCCCGACGTCGGGAAATTTTTCTAAAACGACCTTAGAGAAATTGGGGACACGCCTAAACTCACGCCCATGCTGCGCGTCCCGGGCCAGTTCGCCGCACTTCTCGTCGGCATGAGCGGATCGTCCACTTGGTAAACCGATGTCCCTCAGTAGACCAGCTCGGATGGCGTTTCTCACCGCTGCCGCTTGCGCGATTGTCTACATCGCAGCCATCTTGGCGGTCGACTCGGGATCGTCGAACACACCAACGGCCGTCACGTCGACCTACGTCACCACTACATCGCGCGCCGTAACCGCAACGGACAGTCCAGCTCTGGCGAAGCTTGCCGCGCTCCCTATCAAAGGCCGTGCACCAAAAACCAATTACGACCGCGCCCTGTTCGGCAGCCCATGGAGTGACGACGTCACCGTGGAAGGCGGCCACAACGGCTGCGACACGCGCAACGACATCCTCCGACGCGACCTCACCGGAGCCGGTTTCAAGCCGGGCCGCAAATCCTGCATCGTCCTGTCCGGCATACTCAACGATCCCTACAGCGGCGAAACGCTGCTCTATCAGCGCGGACCCGGGTCGTCGAGCCGAATCCAGATCGACCACATCGTGCCTATCCTCGACGCCTGGCAGAAAGGCGCCCAGGACTGGAACTACATGACCCGCAGGAACTTCGCCAACGACCCGATCAACCTCCAAACGACAACTGCGGCAGTCAACGACCAAAAGGGGTCAAGCGACGCCGCCTCGTGGCTCCCGCCGCGGACCTCTTACCGCTGTACCTATGCGACACGAATCGTCGACGTGAAGACCCGATACGGACTGTGGATAACCCCACCAGAGCACGACGCCCTCGCCCGAGTACTCAGTGCCTGCTGATGCGCGACTCGGACGACAGCAACACCGGCATCGGCGTGGGGGCGACGATAGTCCGGGTCGCGTACCGCTCCCTGGCCAAGCCGGTTCCCGACGATGGATCTGGCGGCGGATGCGTCTACTACTGGCCCTTTCGCGAACCCCCGGCTCCCGGACAGTGGGTGATCGTCCCTTGTTCCCAGGGTCCCGCGAACTACGCCATCGTCACCGGATTCGGTGATAGGGGGGATGCCCACGGTGATCCGATCGAAACCATCACGAGCTTGGCGCCCGACGAAGTCGTCGCAGAGACACAGCGGAGAACTGATGCCGACATGGTCGCGTGGCTGTGGGTCGCTCAACGCGCTGCAGGATTCCCTGCCCCCGGCTATCCCGCCCCGCCGGACGAGTACCCCTACTCGCCGATACCGCCCGCCACAGGCACCGTGCCGAGCGCTGATGTCGCCAAGGAATACGGGTTCGTCTGGCGACGCGTCCACCGTCGAGCGGAGGAGTACGGGCTTCCCGATGAACAGGTGACGCGGTTCAAGAGCATCTCCGAGCGCTGGTTCACGATCTCCCGAAGCTTGCCACCTGGGACTGACCAAACCTCCAGGTCGTCGGATGCCACTTCTGAAACGGACACAACCAGAGCAGCGGCCACAACGAACAGCACCTCATTGTGGAAGTGGCTTCTGGTCCTGGCCGCCATTGTTCTCGTCGTCGCCGCCCTTACGGCACTGCTCCGGTTGTGGGGCCAAGATATGAAACCGGACCCACGCGATTGGCGGCCGACGAGCAGCCTTCAGACGACATCGCAGCCAGCTTCCAGGTGCTACCGCAACGCGAATGGCGAGTGCGTTCCCAAACCGGACACATCCACTTCATTGCCCGGCCGAGCGATTGCGAAGTGCCGAGATGGCACGTATTCATTCTCGAACCATCGGCGCGGTTCGTGCGCGGGTCACGGTGGCGTCGCAGCCTGGATGGACGGCATACCTTGAAGTGACTTCGGTTGTTGCGACGGTCTCGATTCTTCCGTCGCTTTGACGATCCAGCAGCTCGGACCGGACATGCATACTGGCTCGTTCCCCGCCCTCGGGTACGCGCCAGTCACCGGGGGTGATGTTCGATACCGCGACTGCGAGCGAATTTTCACTGCGACTGTATTCCTCAACACCGACGGCTCCAGACGCTTAGAACCAGATTTCGTGCGCTTCCCGTAGGTGCCTTAGCGGTTGCGGATTCGCCGGATCGCCAGGACGACGAGCAGGCCGCCGACCCCCGCCAGCGAGACCATCACCACCGGCTGGGTGACGAAGCTGACAGCCCGGGTTTTGGCCCGCTCAGCGAGATGACGGGGGTTGGCCCGGTCAGCGAGAATGTCCACCGTCGACGCCAACTGCTCGCGTGCCTGGTCGATGTCCTTCTTGATCCGCTCGGGATCGCGCTCCGCCACGTCTCGTCCTCCCTGTCCGCCCGATGCTGCCCCTGCCGAACTACCCTAGAGCAGCCGGGCCTGGTCTCATGCTCCGGCGAGCAGAAAGGGGTAGTTGTTGACCGACACCGCACGCCTGGCGCCCGGCGATGAAGCCCCGGCGTTCAGCCTTCCCGACGCCGACGGCAACACCGTGTCACTGGCCGACTACCGGGGACGACGGGTGGTCGTCTACTTCTACCCGGCAGCATCGACGCCCGGCTGCACCAAACAGGCCTGCGACTTCCGGGACAACCTGGCTGAATTCAACGACGCCGGGCTCGACGTCGTCGGCATTTCCCCCGACAAGCCGGCCAAGCTGGCCAAGTTCCGCGACGCCGAAGGGCTGACATTCCCGCTGCTGTCCGACCCGGACCGCAGCGTGCTGGCGGCCTGGGGCGCGTTCGGGGAGAAGAAGATGTACGGCAAGACGGTGCAGGGCGTCATCCGCTCGACGTTCGTCGTCGACGAGAACGGCAAGATCGCCGAGGCCCAGTACAACGTGCGCGCCACCGGGCATGTGGCCAAACTGCGACGCGATCTGTCGGTCTAGCCGCCAACCGTTAAGGAGCAGCCATGCCGGTGATCCGGACAAGTCTGTGGTTCGACACCCAGGCACTGGACGCCGCCGAGTATTACGTGTCGATCTTTCCCAATTCCAAGATCACCGAGGTCTCCCGTTGGGGCGCAGAGAATCCCGAGCGCGACGGCGGTCCGCTGGAGGTGCTGTTCGAGCTGGACGGCCGGCAGTTCTCCGCGATCAACGGCGGCCCGGATTTCACGTTGAACGAGGCCATGTCGATCCAGATCTACTGCGCCGACCAGGCCGAGGTCGATTACTACTGGAATGCGCTGAGCGAGGGCGGCAGGGAAGTCCGGTGCGGTTGGCTCGCCGACCGTTACGGCCTGTCCTGGCAGGTCATTCCGCAACGGATGTCGCAGTTGATGACCGATCCCGATCCCGACCGGGTGTATCGGGTGAAGCAGGCGATGTACACGATGGTCAAACTCGACATTGCCGCCCTGGAGGCGGCAGCCGACGGTCCTTGAGCTACCCGCTGGCCTGCTCACCGAGCTTGGCCAACAGCAGCGTCTCGGCGGTGGCAGCGCGTTCCAGCACGCCCAGGTGCAGGCTCTCGTTGATGCTGTGCGCCTGGGTGGCCGGATCTTCGACTCCGGTCACCAGGATGGTCGCCTGCGGGTAGGCGGCGGCGAATTCGGCGATGAACGGGATTGAGCCACCCATCCCCATATCGACCGGCTCGACGCCCCAGGCCTGCGCGAACGCGGCCCTGGCCGCCTCATACACCGGGCCGGTGGCGTCGATCGCGTAGGGCTGGCCGATGTCGCCGCGGGTGACGCTCACCTGCGCGCCCCAGGGGGCGTGCTGCTGTAGGTGAGCGGTGAGCGCGTCCAGGTGGGCGGCGGCGTCGCCACCGGGAGCCACCCGCATGCTGATCTTGGCGCGAGCCCGCGGGATCAGTGTGTTCGAGGACGCCGCAACGCTGGTGGTGTCGATGCCGATGACGGTGATCGCCGGTTTGGCCCACATCCGCTGCGGCACGGAACCGGAGCCGATCTCGGTTACTCCGTCCAGCAGGCCGGTGTCGGCGCGCACCCGCTCCGGCGGGTAATCGACTGATGCTGCGGCGCTTTCGTGAAGTCCGGCAACGGCAACATTGCCGTCGTCGTCGTGCAGGCCGGCCAGCAGCCGCACCAAGACCGTCAGAGCGTCGGGCACCACCCCGCCCCACAGCCCGGAGTGCAGGCCGTGATCCAGCGTGGCGACTTCGACCACGCAGTCGGCCAGCCCACGCAGCGACACCGTCAGCGCCGGCACATCGGTACTCCAGTTGTCGGAATCGGCGATGATGATCACGTCGGCGCGCAGCGCGTCGGAGTGCGCGGCGAGCAGCGCGCCCAGCGACGGCGAGCCGGACTCCTCCTCGCCTTCGACGAAGACCGTCACCCCGACCGGCGGGCGTCCGTCGTGCGCCCGAAACGCCGCCAAATGTGTTGCGATACCGGCCTTGTCGTCGGCGGTGCCGCGGCCGTAGAGGCGCCCGTCGCGTTCGGTGGCCTCGAACGGCGGCGATGCCCACTGGGTCGCGTCGCCCTCGGGCTGCACATCGTGATGGGCGTAGAGCAGCACGGTCGGTGCGCCTTCGGGTGCCGGATAGCGGGCGATGACCGCCGGCGCGCCACCCTCGGCGACGATGCGCACGTCGGGAAACCCGGCCTGGCTCAGCAGATCTGCGGTCAGCTGCGCGCTGCGCTGCACCTCGGGACGCCGTGTTGGGTCGGCCCACACCGATTCGATGCGCACCAGGTCCTCCAGGTCGCGCCGCACCGAGGGCAGCACCTCGCGGACTCGCTGGATCAGTTCGGTCACCCGTCACCCCTTCAGCCGTGATCGTGCAGAGAATGCCAAGTCATTGCGGCGTGTCGTGTGCAAACGCGCTCGCTCGCGGCAAAGGTTAGGCCTCCAGAATGGCGACGGCGGCGGCGGTGTCGGCCTCGTGAGTGAGCGACACGTGGATAGTCACGTCGGCCAGGTGGCTGGCGATCTCCCCGGAGAGCCGCACCTTCGGCCGGCCCCACATGTCGGTGATCACCTCGATGTCGCGGTGGATCGCCTCCGGCAGCACCGGTTTCTGGGCGAACCGCGACCCCGACCACGCCTTGATCACCGCCTCCTTGGCCGCCCAGCGGGCCGCCAGATGCCGCGCCGCCGATGAACTCTTATCGGAGGCGTCGCGGCGCTCACCAGGCGTGAACGTCTCGGCGAACACCGTACCGGGCTGATCGACCTGCTCGGCGAACTCGGAGATCGACACCAGGTCGATCCCCACCCCGACGATGCTCATAGCCCGTAATCTATCCGATGACTATGGTCAGCCTGCGGTTGTGCGCATGGTCACGCGTCGACCGCTGCCGGCGACATCGGCGACGCGGTCGTTTGGCCGGACCCGAACCGCAGTCTCGGGTCGGTGACGGCTTTGTTGCGCATCAGCTTGACGTCGGTGTCGTAACTCATCGACATCAGCCACGGCTCCGCAGAACCCTGCCGGGGCAAATCATTGACCGAACGCTGCACATAACCGGCAGCGAAGTCCAGCAGCGGTCTCGTCGGCATCTGCGGGTCGTCGAGTTCTGCCCGAACGACGGTGTAGCCGTTGCTGTCCATGTAGCTGAGCAGTCGGCAGAAGTGCTCGCATACCAGACCGACCTTCAAGGTCCAGGAAGAGTTGGTGTAGCCGACGGCAAACGCGAAATTCGGGACTCCGGTCAGCATCATGCCCTTGTATGCGACCGTGTCGGGCAGATGCACCGGATCACCGTCCACAGTCAGTGCCACGCCGCCGAACGCCTGCAGGTTCAGCCCGGTCGCCGTGACGATGATGTCTGCGTCGATGGTGCGGCCGGACTTCAACTTCAGACCGGTGTCGGTGAAGGTGGCAATGTGGTCGGTCACCACCGACGCGCTGTCGTTGCTGATGGCCTCGAACAAGTCAGCATCGGGCACCGTGCACAGCCGCTGGTCCCAGGGCTGGTACGCCGGATTGAAGTGCTCGTCGAGCGGATAGCCCGCCGGCAGATGTCGGGCATTCAGCTGCCGGATTGCCCGACGAGCGACGGCCGGGTAGCGCTGGCACAGCCGGTAGATAACGCGCTGCCGCAGGATGTTCTTGCGCCGCGTCAACGCGTATCCGCGCTGGTCACCGAGCAGCCTCTTGGCTGTGTTCGCGAAGAAGTCCTTGGACGGCACGGGCAGGATGTACGTCGGCGAACGCTGCAGCATTGTTACGTGCGCGGCCTCGCCGGCGATGGCGGGCACCAGCGTGACCGCGGTAGCGCCGCTGCCGATCACGATGACTTTCTTCCCGGTGTAGTCAAGGTCTTCAGGCCAGTGTTGTGGATGCACGATCCGGCCCGCGAATCGGTCGCGCCCCTCGAACTGTGGGGTGAACCCTTCGTCGTAGCGGTAGTAACCGCCCGCACAGAAAATCCAGTTCGCGCTCAGCTGGATCCGCTCTCGGGTGTCGCAGAGCTCGGCGTCGACGACCCAGCGGGCTTGCTCGCTGGACCAGGCCGCGGCCAGCACCTTGTGGTGGAAGCGCACCCGTGCGTCGATGCCGTTCTCCGCTGCAGCTTCCCGCAGGTAGGCCAGGATCTTGTCGGCCGTGGCGATCGCGTGGTCGTCGCGCCAAGGCTTGAACTCATAGCCGAAGGTGTGCAGATCCGAATCCGAGCGGATTCCCGGGTACCGAAACAAGTCCCAGGTTCCGCCGGTCGCGCCGCGTGTCTCCAAAATCGTGTAAGACCTGCCGGGGTGTTCGGTCTGCAGGTAATAGGCCGCGCCGATGCCGGAGATTCCGGCGCCGACGATCACCACGTCGAAATGCTCGACGCGGCTGGCTTGGGTGGTCGTCGCAACCATGACACTGACTCCTTAAGGATGAGTAATGCCGCGGCGCCTACGGCACCAAGCCGTCGAGCAGGTAGCTGAATCCGGCCGACAGCATCTCCGAGCTCGACTGCCCGAACTGCCCCAGCTGTTCCCACGCGGACGTGAGGTCGTTGACACTCAGGGTGTAGCTGTCGGTGTGCATCAGCGCCACCCACAGGTCGTCGCGAGCGTTGAGAATGCCCGCCGTGACACTGGAGGCCGGGTCGCTGAAAGTCTGGTCGAATAGCGTCACCAGGCCGTTCCAGCCGGCGTTGACGTCGGCGGATAGCTGGGACAGATCCCCCGAACTGATATCGCCGATAATCGTTCGGCCGGTCTGGTCGAGCCACATATCCAGCCGCAATGCCGCCAGAATCATGGGCATGCCAACATCTTTGATCAAAAGTGGCAGATTGTTGACTATCGCCGAGAGGCTGCCGTCCGGATCAGCGAACAACGCGCGACCCAAGATGCCCATATCGGGAATCAGCGCCGAATCCGTCAGCCGGTCCAGCACCGAGGGAACTGCCGCCTGGCCGCCGAATATCTGGCCGAACTCGTCGCTGCCGATCGCGTTCTTGATCTGATCCAGTTCAAGGTGGGCGGTCACCCAGCCGGGGCCGAGGAACTGGTTCTGGGTGTAGCCGTATTCGAACAGTCTCAGCTGGAGGTCGGCAGCGCGTTCGGCGGCGGTGACCGTCGGCATGTCATCCGGCAGCGCGTCGCGGACATCGGCGATGTTCACCACCTCGGTCTGCACTCCGGCGACCGGCCCAGACTCGGTGACACCCTGCCATCTCAGCAGCAGATTTCCATCCGGTGCGCCGGAGTTGTCGATCCAGTTCGCCACACCCGGGTCTTGGCTACTGATGACGTAGTAGGTGGAGCCGTCCGCGCCGTGGAAGGTGTTGGTGTCGTTGAGGGAACCCTGTGCGATCACCGAGGGGTAGTTGTTCGCCCAGGCGTCGTTGCTCTGGATGGACGAATAGGCGGCGTCGATGGTGGGGACCTTGACGATCAGCGCCTGATCAGGGCCGAGCTCGAAGTGGCCGAAGCTGGCGAGCTGGCCGGGCAGGATGGGCCCGCCGGCGATCTGGCCGAGGGTGCTTGTGATGGGGGTGAATGAGTTGTCGGGAAGAGTGTTCTGCAGGTGCTGCAGGCCGAAGTTGGTCGGGGCACTGTTGTTTTGGACCATCGCGACGGCCAGCTCGTTGAGCGTCGCGGTGATCTGGCCTTCTGTCAGCACCGGCATCGTGAATGGCGATTGGTAAGTGATGTTGTTATGCAGCAGGCCCCAGTCGCCGAGCGTGTCGCGAGTGATCAGCGTCTGGGCCCCTGATGTGTCCACCCAGTTGCCGGGCTGCTCGGTGGGGCTGAGGGTGATGGTGTAGGTGCCGTCGGAGTTGGGCACGAATTGTGACAGGTCGTAGCCACGCAGCGACACGAAATCCTGGGTCAGGCCGTTGCCAGACATCGGGGTGAAGGTCACATCCTTGGTGCCCGGCCCGGGATCGATGGTGATCGTCTGGGTCTGCGTCCCGATGTTGATGAATTGGTAGAAGGTGTCCGGGTTCGGGTCGTTGTTGAAACTCTGCGGTTCGGCGCCAGGGGCGTTCGTCAAATACCGGAACACCCCCGAGTTCGGATCGTAGGAGTTGTCCGCGTTGACCTGGTTGAGTTCGAGGCGAAGTCCGGCCATCGCGGTGTTTTGGATGTACTGCGGCAGCCGGGTCAGATCGAACGCCGAGACGAAGGGGTAGGCACTGTTGATCGCCGAGATCTGCTGAGCCGCGGCGTGCAGCGCATCGACCGCCGACTGCAGACCGGATGAGCTTGAGGCGAGGTGTACCGCGCCCGCGAGGGTGTCAGGAGCGGAGAACGACACCGGGGCGGCTATGACGCTACTGGCGCCGATCACCGCGATACCGGTGGTCAGGTAGGGGCGAAGGGCTGCATTCATGAGTGATTCCTAGGCGTCCGTTGAGTGAGAGTTGCATCACTGTAGCGACGGTGCACCACGGTGCGTCCAGCACATAATGCTGCAGATTTCGGCGGATCGTGCTACAGAATGACGCACCAAAGCTACGGTGCTGGTATGTCGTGGGACACTCCATCACCGCAGGTCTGCGAGCTGATCCGGCAGGGTGCCCAGGCCGTCATCAATGCTCCTGCCGAATGGCTCGATGAACTGGATCGAGCCACTGTCGCCGCCAATCCGGCGATCGCCGCGGATCCGACGTTGGCGGCGGCGGTCAGCCGTACGAACCGCGCCAACCTCATCTACTGGGCCACCGCCAACATGCGTGATCCCGGCGCGCCGGTGCCGGCCAACCTGGGCGCCGAGCCACTCGGGATTGCACGAGATCTGGTGCGCCGGGGTCTAGACGCCGCCGAGCTCGATGCATATCGCGTTGCGGAGGGAGCGGCCTGGCGACGCTGGATGCAGATCGCGTTCGCGCTGACCTCCGATCCAGCGGAACTTTACGAGCTACTCGATGTGTCCTCGCGGTCCATCAGCGCCTTCATCGATGCCACGCTCGCTGGTATTGCCGCCCAGATCGACTTGGAGCGCGACGAACTGACGCGCGGGACCCACGCTGAACGCCGCGAGGTGGTCGCACTGGTGCTCGATGGGGCACCCATCAGCCTGGCACGCGCCGAATCCCGGCTCGGCTACCCGCTGCAACGCCCACACACCGCGGCGGTCATCTGGGCCGACGACGTGACGGGCGATCTGTCACTGTTGGACCACACTGTCGAAGCATTTTCCCGGGCCGCGCGGGCGCCGCGACCGCTGAGCATTTTGGCCAGCGCGGCGAGCCGTTGGGTATGGGTGGCCGGCGAGACCGATCTGGACACCGATCGGTTACGCGCGGTGGTAGAACCAATTTCGGACGTTCGCATCGCGATCGGGCCTACCCGTCACGGTATCGATGGGTTTCGCCGCAGCCACTTCGCCGCACTGACCGCCCAGCGGATGCTTACCCGGCTCGGCTCGCCGCAGCGAATCGCCTTCTACACCGATATTCAATTGACCGCATTGATCACCCACGACCCTCAAGCCGCCGACGAATTCATCAATGAGGTATTAGGCGAATTCCGGTCGGCAAGCCCCCGAATGCATACCGCAGTGCTGACGTTCATCCATGAGCAGTGCAACGCTTCGCGCACCGCCGCGCGGCTCTACACCCACCGCAGCACGCTGTTACGCCGACTCGCCCAGGCTGACCGGCTGCTGCCGAAACCCCTGGCCGAGAACATCGTTCAGGTGGCAGTGGCGCTCGAGGCGCTCAGTTGGCGCGACGCCAGCGTGACCAGCTGAACACGAACGGAGGCACCTCAGCCGATGTAGACGTCGCCGTCGCCGAGCCGGGCCGCCGGGTTGAGCAACATCGCCGACTCCTGGCGCTTCTCCGAGCGGTCGTGGTCGAACCGCCGGTCCGCGGGCCGCTCGTACATCGGCGTACCGCCGGCGATCGCCGAGGCGAGCCGGCGCTGACCGGCCAGCACACGGGCGGAGGCCTGCTCCAGATACGCCTCGCGCTGGCCCGGGTCCAGTGCCGCCAGGAACGCCTGCGGGTGCACCAGCGCGACCAGACCGGACACGTGGCCGAACCCGAGGCTGGTGACCAACCCGGCCTTGAGCGGGAACTTCTCCCCGAGGTGCAGCGGCTCACGCACCCACACGAAGTGCCCGGCGGTGGCCAGCTCATCGTCGACGCAGTCCAGGCTGCGGTTGGGCGGGATGACCCCGTCGCGCAGCACCTGGCACAGCCCCATCAGCTGGAAGACCGCCGCACCGCCCTTGGCGTGCCCGGTGAGGCTCTTCTGGCTGATCACGAACAGCGGTGCGCCTGGCGAGCGGCCCAGCGAGTCGGCCAGCCGCTCATGCAGCTCGGTCTCGTTGGGGTCGTTGGCCAGCGTCGAGGTGTCGTGCTTGGAGACCACCGCGATGTCGTCGGCACCGACGCCCAGCTTGGCCAGCGAACGCGCCAGCATCGAGTCTTTGCCGCCCCGACCGGCACCGAGTGCACCCAGGCCGGGGGCCGGGATGGAGGTGTGCACACCATCGGCGAAGCTTTGCGCGTAGGCCACCACCGCCTGCACCGGCAGACCCATCTTGGCCGCCAGGTCGCCGCGGGCCAGCAGGATGGTGCCACCACCCTGGGCCTCGACGAAGCCCAGCCGGCGCCGGTCGTTGGCCCGGGAGAACTTCGAGTCGCTGATGCCCTTGGCCCGCATCATCTCGGTGTCGGCGGTGGCCGCCATGTCACCGAAGCCGATGATCGCTTCCAGGGTCAGGTCGTCGTAGCCGCCGGTGACCACCAGCTCGGCCTTGCCCAACCGGATCTTGTCGACACCCTCCTCGACCGACACCGCCGCGGTGGCACATGCGGCCACCGGGTGGATCATCGCGCCGTAGGACCCGACGTAGCTCTGAACCACGTGCGCGGCAACCACATTCGGCAGGACCTCCTGCAGAATGTCGTTCGGCTTGGACCGGCCCAGCAGGTTGCCGTGGTACATGGTCTGCATCGAGGTCATGCCACCCATGCCGGTGCCCTGGGTACTGGCCACCAGCGACGGGTGCACCCAGCGCATCAGCTCGGTCGGGGTGAAGCCCGCCGACAGGAACGCATCCACGGTCGCGACGATGTTCCACAGCGCCACCCGGTCGATGGAGGTGGCCATGTCCTGGCTGATCCCCCACACCGTCGGGTCGAACCCGGTCGGGATCTGAGCGCCCACCGTGCGGGACAGCTTGCTCTTGCGCGGCACCCGAATCTCGGTGCCCGCCTTGCGGATCACCTGCCAGTCCGACGAGTCCGGCACCGGGCTCACCACGGTGTGCTCGGGGTCGAATTCGACGAACGCCCGCGCGTCGGCCTCGCTGGAGACCACGAACGAGAAGTCCTTGTCCAGGAACACACTGACCAGCAACGGCGAGGCGTGGTCGGGGTCGATCGCACCGTCGTCGACGAACTCGCGGACGCCGACGCGCTCCACGACCGCGTCGTGGTAACGCTCGACCAGCTCGGACTCGTCGATGAGCTCACCGGTTTCGGTGTCATACCAACCCGGCGTCGGGTCGTCTTCCCACTTGACCAGCCCGGTGGTCCAGGCCAGCTCGAGCACCCCGGCAGCCGACAGCTCGCCGGAGACCTCCATCTCGAAGCGGGTGCGCGACGAGCCCAGCGGGCCCAATTCGGCGCCGCCGACGATGACCACCAGGTCGGCCGGGTCGACGTCGAGGTCCTCCCAGACCGGTGGGGGCGCCGGGTTGTGGCCCCGCGGCGGCGACGGGAGGGCGGCGATCGTTCCCTGCGCCGGCTCGTCGTCTTGCGCGGCCTCCGAAGTCATCTCCTCGCGGGCCTTGGCGGCCAATTCGGCCATGTCCAGGTTCGCCTCGGCCAGGCCACCGGTCAGGTCGGCCTCGATCGGCGCGTTGGCCGCGGCCACCTTGGACTCGATGTCGCACAGACCCAGCAGCATGGCCGCCATCTGCTCGGTCGAGTAGGTGGTGACGCCGGCTTCCTCGACAGCGTCGACGATGACGTCGTTGTGGCCCATCAGGCCAGTGCCGCGCGTCCAGCCGATCAGGGCGTGCGCGAGGCTGACCCGAGACGCCCAGGACGACTCGGCCTTCCAACGCGACACCACGGCATCCAGTGCGGCCTTGGCCTCGCCGTAGGCGCCGTCACCGCCGAACATGCCGCGGTTGGGCGATCCGGGCAGCACCACGTGCAGCCGCGAGGCGATGTCGCGTTCGGCGCCGATCTTCGACAGGCCACCGATCAGTCGCTGCGCCGCCCACAGCAGCACCTTCATCTCCATCTCGGCGCGCGAGCCGGCCTCCGAGAGGTCGCCGGCCACACGAGGTGCCGCGAACGGGAACAGCAGCGTCGGCGTCTGCGCATCCTTCAGGTGGATCGACTGCGGCCCAAGGTTTTCGGACTGCTCGTTGCCCACCCACTCGACGAGCGCGTCGATGTCGGCGTAGGAGGCCATGTTGGCCGGAACCACCCACAGCGCGGCGCCGAAGCGGGCGTGGTCGCGGTAGAGGTTGCGGTAGAAGCCCAGGCGCTCCTCGTCGAGCTTGGACGTGGTCGCGATGACGGTCGCACCGCCGTCGAGCAACTGGCCGACCACCGACGCGGCGATCGAGCCCTTCGACGCGCCGGTCACCACCGCGATCTCGTCGCAGTAGCGGCCCCGGCCCGGGTTCTCCGCGCCTGCGGCGATCCGGGCGAACAGCGACGCATGGATCTGCTGGCCGACCGCCAGGGCCCGGCCCTGCCACCAGGTCGCCTGGGTGGCGACCACATGGCCGGCGCCCTCGAAGCGCTCGGCCAGCCGCGGCCAGTCGGCGTCGATGTCGCCTTCGTCGGTCAGCCACAGCTTGACCAGGTCTTCGCGGGCGCTGGCCCAGCGGTCGTCGAACAGCACCGCCTTGCGCCCGTCGAACGCCGGCGCCACCAGCCGCGGCCAGTCCGACCCCAGCTCGGCGGTCACCAGATCGATGAGCTCGCTGTCGGTGGCGCCCGCCGGAACGGTCGCCGGCTCGTCGAACCCGAGCTGGCCCAGCACCAGTCGGGCCGCCGAGGCCAGCACGCCGTCGCGGCCGGTGATCTGCTCGGTGAACTCCCCGAGTGCGGCGGCATCCACGGTCGCACCGCCGCCCCCGCCGGCCGACGGCAGGCTGACGGCCACGCCGCGGCGGGCCGCGACGGCCGCAACGGCCGCATCAATCACCTTGTCGACCGCGGCGGCGTCGGCCAGCGCGCCCTCGTGCAGACCACCCAGGGCGCCGCCCCGGACGCTGGTGCCCTCGCGGGTGCCCAGCGCCACCTCGACGGTGACGTGCTTGGCCCAGCCGTCGCCGAGCTCCCAGGTCTTCTTCACCCGTTCGGCGATGGCGGCGGGCCGCTTGCCCGACGGCCCCAAGACGGTGCGCAGCTGATCGTTGATCGCGTCGGTCAGCACCGGGCCGTACGGCTTGTAGGTGCGCGCCAGCTTGGTGACCTGCGACTTCAGCCCGGACAGGTCGGCTTCGGCGGCGCCGTCGATGGCGCCGAGGTTCAGCTCCGAACCCAGATCGACCAGCAGCTGGTTGCGCCGCGACGACGCACCGTCGGTGATGGACTCGATGGAGTCCAGCGCCTCGATCTGGTCGATGCGCATCTTGGCGCTCAACGCGATCAGCGCCAGGGTGGCATCGGCGGCGTCGAACCCGATGTCGTCGGGGCGTGGGCCCCCCGACGGAGCGGCGGGCGCCGGGGCGGCCGCCACAGCAACCTCGGCAGGCGCATCAGCGCCGGAATCCGCAACCGGCTCTTCCTCTTCGGGCTCCGGCTCGGGGTCGGTGTCGGTGGCGAACAGCACTGCCGCGTCCCGCTCGGCGTTGAGCACTTCCACTGTGCTGTGGGCGTACTCGGGCAACTTGAGCGTGTTGGTGGCCAGTCCGGCGACCGTCGGCGCGGTCTTCACCCCGATCTCGACGAACCGCTCGACACCCAGACCGCCGGCGGCGTCCTCGATGAACAGCAGGTCCTGGGTCTCGATCCAGCGCACCGGGCTGGCGAACTGCCACGCCAGCAGCTCGATGACGACCTTGCGGCACAGCTCGGACGGCTTCTCGTTACGCCAGGTGTCGTAGTCGGCCAGGATCTCGTCGAGTGCGGTGGCCGGCACCAGGTCGCGGATCTCCTGGATGAACTCTCGGTCCAGCGTGAACGGCTTGGGCACCAGGTTGGGGATGTAGCGCCCGACAATCAGAGCCGGGTCTTTGCCGTGCGGCATCACCCGCTCCAACGAGCGCCGGAAGTCGTCGACGCCGATGCGCAGCACACTCGAGTGGAACGGCACGTCGATCCCGGGAACCAGGATGAAGGACCGCTTACCGCCGGAGATCTCGCGGCGCCGCTCGACCTCGGCCTCCAGGGCCTCCAGCCCGGCCACCGTGCCGGCGATCGCGTACTGCGAACCGCGCAGGTTGAAGTTGACGATCTCCAGGAACTCCCCGGTGCGCTCGGAGATGTCGGCGACGAACGCGGTGACGTCGGCGTCGTCGAGGTCGATCTGCGAGGGCCGGATGGCGGCCAGCCGGTAGTTGGACCGCCCCATGGCGTCGCGCGGCACGATGTCGTGCATGTTCGACCCGCGCTGGAATACGGCCTCCAGCAACGCTTCCAGTTCGAAGACACCGCTGACGCACGCCAGTGCGGTGTACTCACCGACCGAGTGCCCACAGGTGATGGCCCCCTCCACGAAGGCACCTTGCTCGCGCATCTCGGCGACCTGCGCGGCAGCTGTTGTCGCCATGGCGACCTGGGTGAACTGCGTCAGGTACAGCACGCCCTCGGGGTGGTGGTAGTGCACGCCGGCGGCGATCAGCGAGGTCGGGTTGTCACGCACCACGTTCAGCACCGAGAAGCCCAGGGTGTCGCGGGTGAATTTGTCCGCGGAGTCCCAGACCTTGCGCGCCGCTTTGGAGCGGGCGCGGACGTCCATGCCCATGCCCTTGTGCTGGACACCCTGGCCCGGGAACGCGTAGACGGTCTTCGGCGCGGTCAGTCGGGCGGTCGCCGACATCACCAGGTCCGACCCGATCCGGGCGGACACCTCCAAAACCTCTGCGCCCAGGTCGATTCCGACCCGGTCGACCCGGAAGTCGACGTCGTCGCCCGGCTTGACCATGCCCAGGAAGCGCGCGGTCCAGCCGAGCAGCCGCGCCGGTGGGCGGGCTTGGCCGTCGGTGGCGGTCACTACGTGCTGGGCCGCGGCCGAGAGCCACATGCCGTGCACGATGGGCGATTCCAGGCCGGCCAGCAGCGCTGCGGCCCGGTCGGTGTGGATGGGGTTGTGGTCTCCGGAGACCACCGCGAACGGCCGCATGTCGACCGGTGCGGTGACGGTGACGTCGCGCCGGCGGCGGCGCGGGGTGTCGGTGGCGTTGTCGGAGACCGCGCCACCCGCCCGGACCGGGTCGGTAAGTTCCGCGGCGCCGGTGCGCCCGCGGATCGCGAAGCGCTCCTCCAAGGTGGCCAGCACTGTTCCATCGGCCGCGGAGACCGTGACCGAGACCGGGACGACGCGGCCGACTTCGGTGTCGGTGGCCGCCGAAGCCGTTGCGGTGACGGTCAATTCGGCCGGGTCGGCCGGCAGCCCGGCGTGCAGGCGCGCCGTGTGGTCCAGGTGCACCAGCGACAGCAGGCCTTCGACGACCGGGAATCCGGCGTCGGTGGTGGCCGAGCCGATCGCGGCGAACACCGCGGGCCAGCAACGACCGACCAGCGCGTCGGGCACCGTCGAGAGTCCCGGCGCCAGTGGCGCGCCGAACGTGGCGGTCACCCCGGTGTGGTCGGCGACCTGCTCGGGGTTCCACGCCACCGTCACGGTGGCCGCGCCGTCGCGCACCGGCGGAAGTGCCTCCGGGCCGTCGACGCCGGCGGCGATGGCCAGCACCGAACGCATCGCGGCGGCGGCGTCCTCGGTGGAGACCAGCGGGGTGGCGCCATCGACGACGGATGCCGGCACAGTGAAACGAATGTCGATCCAGACACCCGACAGCGGCACGCTGAGCACGACGGCCGACTCCGAAACGACCTCCAGGCGCGCCCCGGTCGTCGGGTGGGTGGCGGTGCGGTTCTCGTGCACCTGCCACTCGTCGGCACCGGCGATCCGGTGCACCGGGTTGGTGGCGGTGCGACCGGCCCACAGCACATCTGGGGCGTCGAGCAGCACGGCCAGCGGGCCGGACACGTCGGTGCGGCCCTGGCGGCGCGCCGTCACCGGCGTGGGCTGCGCACCATTGGCCAGCACCTGGTCGATCGCCGCCTGCTCGAAGCGGTCCAGCAGCTCGCCGACCGGCTCGTCAACCCGGGTGATACCCGCGACGGCGGTGATGCCGGGAATGATGCAGACCTGGTCGGCGGCGTAGCGGGCGTCGTGCGCCTGCCACAGCGAGTCACTGCGCCACCAGCGACGCACGTCCTTGTCGATCACCGGCACGAAGTTGACCGGCTTGCCCGGCGTCTTGCACAGCTGGGTGAAGAACGGTGCATCGGCCGGGTGCAGCACGACGGTCTCGGCGTCGGGGTAACGCGCCACCAGCGCGGCGATGGCGTCGGCCGGGCGCTCCAGAATCGCCTGTCCCTCTTCAGAATCGGCGAACAGCGTCTCGATGGGGCCGGACTCGACCTCGTTGAGCCGGGCTTCGGCGCGCTGCAGCATCGAGCCGAACCGCTCCCGCCAGGTGTCGGCCAGCCAGGGGCTGTCCGGTGAGGCGGTGTCGGCGGTCGAGTCGCCGTCGCCGATGGCCAACTCCACGTACCGGCGCAGCCACTGCGCGTACGTCATCTCGGTGACGTCGCCGAAGTACGGCTTGGCGGTGTCGGCCAGTGCGGCGATAATCTCGTCGCGGCGGGCCGCGACCGCATCGCCGTCGCCGGCGACCTCGTCGAGCAGCCGGCCGCACCGCGAAGCGGTGTTGTCGATCTCGTGGATGTCGGCGCCGAGCTGGCTGCGCGAGGAAGCCATGCCGCCCTGGGCTTTTCCGGCGCCGATCCAGTGGTCGGTCCCCTTGGTGTCGACCAGCATCTGCTTCACCGCCGGCGAAGTGGTGGCCTCCTTGGTGGCCATCGCCGCGGTGCCGACGAGGATGCCGTCGACGGGCATCAACGGGAAGCCGTGTTCCTGCGACCACTGCCCGGACAGGTATTCGGCGGCCCGCTCGGGGGTGCCGATGCCGCCGCCGACACACAGGGTGATGTTGGGCTGCGAGCGCAGCTCCGAGTAGGTCGCCAGGAGCAGGTCGTCCAGGTCTTCCCAGGAGTGGTGACCGCCGGCGCGGCCGCCCTCGACGTGCGCGATCACCGGGGTGGTGGGCACCTCGGCGGCGATGCGGATCACCGACCGGATCTGCTCGACGGTGCCGGGCTTGAACACGACGTGGCTGATGCCGGCCTCGTTGAGCTCGGCGATCAGCTCGACGGCTTCCTCGAGCTCGGGGATGCCGGCGCTGATCACCAGTCCGTCGAACGGGGCACCGGACTGACGGGCCTTCTGCACCAAGCGCTTTCCACCCACCTGCAGCTTCCACAGGTAGGGGTCCAGGAACAACGAGTTGAACTGGACCGTGCGACCCGGCTCCAGCAGGGTGGTCAGCTCGGCGACCCGGTCGTTGAAGATCTCCTCGGTGACCTGCCCGCCACCGGCCAGCTCGGACCAGTGTCCGGCGTTGGCGGCCGCGGCGACGATCTTGGCGTCGACGGTGGTCGGCGTCATGCCGGCCAGCAGGATCGGCGACCGGCCGGTCAGGCGGGTGAACTTGGTGTCGAGCTTGATCCGGCCGTCGGGCAGCTGCACCACCGACGGGGCGTAGCTCGTCCACGGCCGGGCCACCTCCGGCACCGCGCCGATGGTGAACAGGTTGCGCTGTCCGCCGCGGGTGGCCACCGGCACGATCCCGATGCCCAGGCCGCGGATCACCGGTGCGGTCAGCCGGGTCAGGATGTCTCCGGGACCCAGGTCCAGAATCCAGCGGGCGCCCGCGTCATGCAAAGCGGTGATCTCGTCGACCCAGTCGACCTGGCCCACCAGGATGGACTCGGCCATCGCGCGGGCCAAAGCGACGTCGAGGCCGACCGTGGCCGCCCACTGGCCGACGATCTCGATGCCATCGGACAGCCGCGGCGAGTGGAATCCCACTTCGACCTGCACCGGCTCGAAGACCGGAGCGAAGACCGCACCGCCGCGCAGCTTGTTCTTGCGCTCGGCGGCCTCCTTGTCGGCAATCTGCTCGCAATAGAGCTCGAAGCGGGACAGCTGCTCGGGGGTGCCGGTAATAACGACCGCACGCCGGCCGTTGCGGATGGACAGCACCGGCGGCAGCACGGTGCGCACGTCGGTGGCGAACTCCTCCAGCAGTTGCTGGATACGCTCCGGGTCGGCGCCTGCGACCGACACCATCGGCGGGCGGTCGCCCAGGATCGAGATGCCGCGGCGGCGGGCCACCAGAGTTCCGGCGGCGCCGACCAGCTGGGCGATCGCGAGCAGCTGCACGTCGGTGGCACCACCGGCTTTCAGCGACTCGACGGCCAAGACGCCCTGCGAGTGCCCCGCGACGGCGACCGGTGGGGTGGCCGACAGGTCCAGGCCCTGACGTTGCAGCGCCCGTACCGCGGCGATCTGCGTCAACAGGACGCCCGGGACCGACACCGCGGCCGAGGTCAGCTGCTTGGCCGAGGGAACCGGGTCCTCGGCGGCCAGCGCGCGCACCCACTGCAGCGGCTCGAAGCCTATGGGCCGTACCACGACGAGTTCTTTGGCGACCGGCTCCAGCAGCAGGTCGGCCTCACCGGCCAGCGTGGCCAGCTCGGTTTCGATCCCGGCCGAGGACACCAGCTCCTCGAGCGACTCCAGCCAGGCGCTGCCCTGACCGCCGAAGGCGACCGCGTACGGCTCGCCGGCCGTCAGACGATCCACCAGAGCGGACGAGGCGTTGGCGAGCGGCCCCGAGCCGGCGCCGTCGGCGGACACCCGGTCGTGTTCGTGGATCGTCACGTTAAATATCTCCCCTGCTCTGGCATATCGCGTCTTGATTCGTCGTCGGCCGGCATCACCGGCTGGTCCCCTGGGCGGGCAGCGGGCTCTCGCGTCGTCGCGGCCGCGCTACAGCAGTAAGAGTGTCATAAGAACCTGTGCCGTTTCTGCAGCTAATGGGTTACTCGTGAGTTCTACGCCCGGGTAACCCACCTGCGAATATCACGCGCTCCGACGACGCCTCGGATCATCGGGACCAAACGTCCTGCGTGCGTGGGGTTACGGTCGAGTAGCCACAACAGCGCTGATCAAAGCCGCATTGTTATCTAATCGTTATGTTCGCGTCTGGCGAAACAATGTCGTCGTGGACAGCCGATGTCGCAGTGTCCACCGGGCGCGGTGATCCCCGCCACCCGCGGGTCAGGCCCACTGGCCGAACTGGGGCGTGCGGATCTCGTTGACATCCACCCCGACGTTGCCGACCTTGCGCTTGTCGATCTCGACCTGATGCAGGTTGGCCGCCGGGTGCGCGACACCGCCGGGCGAGCCCCAGTTGTGCTGCCAGAAGCATGAACCCAAGCCGTCTTGCACCGCCCACTCGATCGTCGTGGAGTTGGCGTAGACCCCCGTGCGGTCAGGCCCGATCACCGACTCCCAGCCGCGCAGGTAAGGGGCCACCTGCGCCTGGTACTGCTCGTAGGAGGGGTTGTCGTCGATCGAGGCGTAGATCGGAGCGCTGTCCGGGCCGCCCGCCGCGGCATGCAGTTGCAATCCCCGCCGGGCGTGCTCGACGCCGGCCGCCTGGCCGCCTAGCCAGTCGGCGGTCGCCTGTTTGCCGTACTGGTAGCAGGAGACGATCTTGAGGCCGTTCTGGTTCAGGTCATGCGCTTCGGCCGGCTGCATCGGCTTGCCGAGCATCCAGTCGGCGCCGGGGCGGCGGTCGGAGACGTAGCGGATGGCGCCGAGCGCACCTGCCTCCCGGATCTCCTCGGCGGACAGCACCCCGGCCGCGTAGTCCAGCAGGATGCCCAGCGGAGCCGCCTTAGCGGTCGCGGCCACCAGCGCCGACGCCGCGGCGCCGAGAGCGACCGCAGCCGGGGCGGTTGCGGCAAGTTTGAGCACGTCGCGCCGGGAAATCAACACGCGCCAAAGGATACGGGAGACACCCGCCGCTCACGGGAGGCTGAGCACCGCAGGGCAGGATGGGCGGGTGGCACAGGTGCGGAGGTCGGGTCGCTGGATGCGTCCCTGGATCGTGTGGGGCACCGGCCTGTTGTCCTACGTGGTTGCGGTGCTGGACCGCACCACCTTTGGGGTGTCCGGGTTGGACGCTGCCGACCGGTTCAGCACCGGTCCGGGCGCGCTGTCGTCGTTCGTGATCCTGCAGCTCATCGTTTACGCCTCGATGCAGATTCCGGCCGGAGTGCTGCTGGACCGCTTCGGACCCAAGGCGATGATCGCCAGCGGCGTCGCGGTGCTCTCCGCCGCACAGTTGACGCTGTCGCTGACCCATTCGCTGCCCGTCGCGGTCGGCGCATACGGCGTCGTCGGCCTGGGCGATGCGTTCGTGTTCATCTCGGTCATCCGGCTGCTGCCCAATTGGTTTGCACCCGAGCGTGTTCCGTTGCTGACCCAACTGACCGGGATCTGCGGCCAGTTCGGGCAGCTGCTTTCGGCGGTGCCATTCCTGGCGATTCTGCTGCACGGCGGCTGGACGGCGGCTTACCTCTCGGCAGCCGCCCTGGGTGTGCTGGCCGTCGCACTGACCCTCGCCTTGTGCCGGGACGCCCCGGCCGGGACGCCGGTCGCCGTACAACCGAGGACGTTTCGTGCGGTATTCGGTGACGTCAAGACGGTCTGGTCCCGGCCCGGCACCAAACTGGGGTTCTTCACCCACCTGGGCACACCGTTCTCGGCGAACGTCTTCGCGCTGATGTGGGGCGTGCCCTACCTGACCACCGCCCAGGGGCTTTCGCGCGGCGTGGCCGGTGCGTTGCTGACGCTGTCGGTGGCAACCTTCGTCGTGGTTGGGCTGCTGACCGGAACCCTGTCGGCGCGCCGGCCTCAACACCGGACGGGGCTGGTGCTGGCGATGATCGCGCTGACCGCCGCGATCTGGGCGGTGCTGCTGACGCTGCCCTCCCCCGCGCCGCACTGGCTGCTGGTGGTGCTGATCGTGGTGATCTCGGCGGGCCAGCCGGTGTCGATTTTGGCCTTCGACTTCGCCCGCACCTACAACCCGCCCGCCGCGTTGGGCACCGCGCAGGGCATGGTCAACACCGGCGGTTTCATCGCCACGCTGCTGATCATGCAGGCGATGGGGATCGTCATCGCGATGGCCGGCGGTTTTTCGTTCTCGGCCTTCCGGCTGGCCTGGACCGTCCAATGCGTGATCTGGGCGGTCGCCGCCGTGGGCGTGGTAGTCAACGCGCGCAAGGCACAGCACTCCGACACGCTGGGTGAGGCGCCGACCCCGGTCGTCGCTGCCGAGCGCTGACCGTTCAGACGGTCGATCGATACGGGTCCGGAGACTGCGGACAGTAGGCCTGCCGAGCCGCCGTGATGATGGCGTGCGCCTTATCAGGTGACACTTCCAGATTCGCGATCACCGAGATCGGCACCAGCCGCGGGGAACTGCCCAGCGCCGAACAGACCGCATGGCCCTCCTGCACCAGCAGATCCCGCAGCGAGGAGCACTTGATGCTGCCACAGACCTGCTTGTCGTAGTCAGGGTGCAGCCCCTCTTGCTCCAGGTCGGTGAAGAACACCTGGTCGTCATTGCTGAGTGGGTCGGCGAATGCCGCGGGAACAGGTGCTGTGGCAAAGCCGGCCAGTACCGCACCGAGCGCCGTTGCGAAGAGTTGTTTTTTCATCACACCGCACCAATCCGAGAAGGACTAATACACCCATTCTGGCACCGGCGGACGTTCGGGAGGGCGAAGTCGAGCAGTCGCCCACCGGTTATGGTCAGCCGTTCTGGCGGGCAGCGGCGGGTTAGCTGGCAAGGCGTCGAAAGTGCCTCCTCGCGCGCCCTCGGCGAACGAACAAAACCCCAGGTCGAGAGCGGTGCCAAAACTTGACGCGGAGGTAAATATCAAGCCTCCATATTTATTAGCTAGCTGGCATTGCCCTATCAGCAACCCCGGCTATCGTCCGTTTCGCGCTATTCAGCTCGGTGGATCCTCGACGATGCGGCCACGCCACCGGGCGTGGTGTGCCAACGGGGGGAAGACATGGCAGTTGCAGTACACCGTCGCCGGTATCCGCAGACCGGCTTGATAGTCGTTGCGGCAAGCGCCGTGGTCGTCGCTCAGGCCGCAGCGGTCCAGCCGTGGTCAGCGGGAACGTCGATTATCGACCGAGCCGTGCGCCTGGTGGCCGGCGACTCCATCCTCAACGTGCCCTTCAACTTGTTCCAAGACCTCTTCAACATTCCGGCCAACGAGGTCGCCGCCACCAATGTGCTGGCGGATTCCTTCTTCTTCACCGGCACCTGGTGGACGCCGAGCGCCACGAACCTGTGGGGCGAGGACCCCGGCGACCCGGGGCATTTCATGGCCATCTTCGACTTCCTGTTTCCGTTCGCCCCGCAAGTCTCCGGACTGGACCAGCCCGAAATCGATCCGACCTTGCTGGCGAACGGGACCGCGGGCCTGGGGCAGCAGTTCGCCATGCTGGCGGCGGCCGAACTTCCGGTCAGCGCATCGTGCGACGCGGTGCAATGCGCGCCGCTGGTGCCGACGGACCCGATCACCGGTCTTACCGCGCTGGACAGGCTGATCGACTTCGAGAAGGTGTTCACGAACTTTCCCAACGCCGACAACCAATTAGGACTTTTCAGCCACTGGTTGAAGGTGCCGTTGCAGCAGCTGCTCACCGGATACCAGTTCCCGTCCACCCCCGCCGACATCGCCAACCCGACAGCGGCCGGAATCGCGGACCCCTCGGCGGGTATCGGCCCGGGCGGTGCGGTTCCGGGTGCCCCACTGGATGCGGTACCCGGCAGCGAGGCTCAGCCCGGCTTCGGTTTCCCGGGCACCACAACCGGACCTGACGGTGCGAACTTGATGCCCTGGGCGGGAACTGATGTCCAACTCAATCCGCTCGGGCCGTTCGAGCAGTGGTTCCAGAGCCTGGAGGCACCGGTCGACCTGAACGGCTTCCAGCTCGTCGGCCCGGACGACGTGGGCCAGGCGCTGAAGGCGCTGGTCGCCGGAATGGTCGTGGACTTCAACCCGTTCACCCCGGGCAGTCCGCTGTGCCCGGAGCTCTGCGACCAGTCCCCGTTCGCGCCGCCCTTCGGCGTGACCACGGCGGACCTGGTTCAGTCGATCCAGAACATCGGGCCGCCCAATCCGCTCATCAGCGAGTGGCTGAGCCTCAACAGCTCAGGCCTGGCGAACGCGCCGACACCGGAGCAGATCGACGCCACCGTGGCCGGTCTACAGACCGGGTGGTTCACCTTGAACCCGGACACCGAAAATCAGATCGTTGATTACCTCGACGACATCAACCCCAACTTGGCAAAGCTCCTGGTCAACTCGGGACTGATGACCGACCCGGCTTACCTGGGGCCGTGGGCCGGAACCGGAGGCTCGGACAGCGGCGTCGACGTTCCCACGGTGCCGAGCGAGCTGGGCGGGTTGGACCAGACGCAGATCTGGCCCGACCTGCTCGGTGTCGTCGACCCTACGGGGAGCCTGTCCAATGACCTCTCCGATTTCTGGGTTTCGCTGTCGAGCATCTGGGACGGGTTCGGACTCTAAGCGGGTAAGCCCGCGTCGAGATTGCGTACACGCAGGAAAAATTCGTGTTTTCCCTGCGTGTTTACACTCTCGCGGGCTGGCTTGGAAAACCGCGACCCTAAAGCCGGGGCGATCTGTCGCTTATGCCGCGACTCATCACATTTGTGCGGGCGGAGGGACTCGAACCCTCACGCTCTTTCGAGCAATGGCACCTAAAGCCATCGTGTATGCCAGTTTCACCACGCCCGCAAGCGCGCCCATATTACCGCCCTGACGGCCCCCGGAAAGTTCGGCAGCACGCGGGCAGCGGAGGACCGATCAGCCGTGTCGCGCCTCATAGCGCAGTAGGACGGTGCCGCCGGGGAAGGTGCGGTTCTCCAACAGTCGCAGCGAGATCCATGACGGCAGGGTCGGGAAGAACGGGGTGCCACCGCCGACGGCGGTGGGTGCGACCACGATGCGGTATTCGTCGACCAGTCCGGCCTGCACGATCGAGGCGGCCAGCGTCGCGCCCGCCACCTCCAGGTTCCCGTCGGTTTCTGCCTTCAGCTTCCTCACCACCTCGACCGGGTCGCCACGTTCCAGCTGGGCGTTCCAGTCGACGGACTCCAAGGTGCGCGAGAACACCACCTTGGGCATGCCGCGCCAGGTGCGAGCGAAGTCGGCGATCAGCGGGGTGGCATCCGGGGCCTTGTCGGCGGTCGGCCAATACGCGGACATCAGCTCGTAGAGGCGGCGGCCGTAGAACGACAGCGCGGTCTCGCGCTCGAAGTCGTTCCAGTACTGGTGCAGTTCGTCGCTTGGACGGGACCAGTCGATGCTGCCGTGGGCGTCCGCGATGTACCCGTCCACCGACACGTTGAAGCCATAGATGAGTTTGCCCATGTCCATCAGACTGCACTGGAGGGCAGAACTGATAGCGACGCACCCACGAGATGTTGTGCGGCGACAAGTCCTGACGGCGCCTCGGCCAGCGCACGGTACCGTCAAGGGGTGTCCACTACACGGCGTCGGAGACCGGCACTGATCGTGCTGGTGATCGTCGCCGCCTGCGCCTGCCTGGCGCTGGGCTGGTGGCAATGGACCCGGTTCCAGGAGGTCAACGGCACCTTCCAGAACCTCGGCTACGCCCTGCAGTGGCCGCTGTTCGCCTGGTTCTGCGTCTACGCCTACCGCAAATTCGTCCGCTATGAAGAAGCACCGCCCGAGCCGCACCCGGCCGACACGGTGACCGAGATACCGGCCGAACTGCTGCCCGAGCGGCCCGCGCCCGCCGTCGCACCCAGCGACGACCCCGCACTCCGGGAGTACAACGCCTACCTGGCCGAGCTCACCGAGAACGAACGAAAGAACAGGAATCCCGCATGACCGAGACACCCGCCCAGGCCGCTCCCGCGGAGAAGGTCCGCAGCGCACTGCTGCCCTACCGGGTCATGGCGTGGGCGACCGGTGTCTGGCTGATCGCGCTCTGCTACGAGGTGTTCGTGCGCTACGTGGTCAAGGTGGACAACCCGCCCACCTGGATCGGCGTGGTGCACGGCTGGGTGTACTTCGTCTACCTGCTGGCCACGTTCAACCTGGCGGTCAAGGTGCGCTGGCCGCTCCCCAAGACCATCGGGATCCTGCTGGCCGGCACCATTCCGCTGCTGGGCATCATCGTCGAGCACTTCCAGAGCCGAAACATCAAGAGCCAGTTCAACCTCTGAGGCGCGCACTTACTTCGGCGGGGAGACCGGCACGGCTCAGCTCACAAGCTGCCGCAACGCCGGTAGCAGCAGCGCCAATGCACGGCCGCGGTGCGACGCGGCGTCTTTCTCCGCCGGGCTCAGTTGCGCCGCAGTGCGAACATCACCGGCGGGCACGAACACCGGGTCGTAGCCGAATCCCCCGTCGCCGCTCGGTTCTCCGGCGATGCTGCCCGGCCATTCGCCACGCACCACCACCTCGTGGTCAGGGCCGCTACCCCAGACCAGTGCGCACGCCGATACGAACGCCGCGCCGCGCCGGCCGTCGGGAACGTCACGCAGTTGGGCCAGCAGCAAGGCGGTGTTGGCGCCGTCATTGCCGTGCTCACCCGACCAGCGCGCCGACAGCACCCCCGGCATGCCGTTGAGCGCATCGACCGTCAAGCCGGAATCATCTGCGATACAAGGCAGTCCAGTCGCCTTATAGCCGTCTCGCGCCTTGGCCAGGGCGTTGCCCTCGAAGGTCGCCGCGGTTTCGGGCGCTTCGGGATAGGGCGCCACCTCGTCCAGCGAGACCGGGTGAAGGCCCGACACACCGGCGTGCTCGAGCACCCGGCTCAGTTCAGCCAGCTTCTTGCGGTTGCGGCTGGCGACCAGAATGTCAGTCAGCGCCGAAAGCCTTCTTCTTCGCCGGCCCCTCAGGCAGCACCCCCGGATATGGCAACGTCAACGCTTCGCGCTGCACCACGAACAACTTCTCGCAGGCGGCCAGTGCCGCGTCGAGCATCTTGTCCAGCGTCGAACGCGGGAACGTCGCTCCCTCGCCGGTGCCCTGGATCTCGACCAGGGTTCCGGTGTCGGTGGCGACGACGTTCATGTCGACCTCGGCGCGGGCGTCCTCTTCATACGGGAGATCGACGCGGACCCGGCCGTCGACGACCCCGACGCTGACCGCCGAGATGGCGCACGACAGCGGGCGCGGATCCGACAGCTTGCCGGCGGCCGACAGGTAGGTGACCGCGTCGGCGAGCGCCACATAGGCGCCGGTGATCGCCGCGGTGCGGGTGCCGCCGTCGGCCTGCAGCACATCACAGTCGATCGCGATGGTGTTCTCCCCCAGCGCCGCCAGGTCGATACAGGCGCGCAGCGAGCGGCCGACCAGCCGGCTGATCTCCTGGGTGCGCCCACCGAGGCGGCCCTTGACCGATTCGCGGTCGGAGCGGGTATGCGTGGCGGCGGGCAGCATGGCGTACTCGGCGGTCAGCCAACCCCGCCCGGAGCCTTTCCGCCAGCGCGGCACGCCTTCGGTGGCACTGGCCGTGCACATGACCCGGGTGTTGCCGAATTCGACCAGCACCGACCCGGCCGGGTTCGAGGTGAATCCGCGGGTGATGACGACCGGGCGCAGCTCATCGTCGAGGCGACCGTCTTCTCGTTTGGACACCCGACCACCCTAGTGGTGATCGCGCGGGTCAACCCCGCTGGATGTCGAAACTCTCGTCGCACACCACCGCGTGCACCGGCCCGTCGAACTCGGCCTTGGCCTCGCCGATCACGTCCTCGCGGGAGGTCCAGGGCGGGATATGGGTCAGCAGCAGCTGGCCGACGCCGGCGGAGGCGGCAATGCGGCCGGCCTCGGTGCCGGACAGATGCAGGTTCGGCGGGCGGTTGGCCTCATGGGTCCAGGACGCCTCACACAAGAACACATCGGCTCCGCGGGCCAACTCGATCACTCCGTCGCAGTAGCCGGTGTCGCCGCTGTAGACCAGGGTCGCGCCGGAAGCGTCGCTGATCCGCATGCCGAACGACTCGGTCGGGTGACACACCAGCCGGGGCTTCACCGTGACCGATCCCAACTCGACCGGCTCGTCGTCCACCCAGGTGTGGACATCGAAGATGTCGGTGATGTCGTCGATCTCGCCGCCGTACGGCGACGACGCGGCCCCCATCCGCGACCAGGTGTCGCTGGGCCCGTAGATGAAGCCCTTGGCGAACGGCTGGGTTGCCACCGACGGGTGGTAGCGGCGCCAGACGAACAGTCCCGGCAGGTCCAGGCAGTGGTCGGCGTGCAGATGCGACAGCAGTACGCACACCGCACCGGGATCGACATGCCGCTGGAGCGCGCCGAGTACCCCGCCCCCGAAGTCGATGACCAGCGGCGGGGTGTCCGGAGCCTGCAACAGGTAACCCGATGCCGGCGAGTCCGGACCCACCACACTGCCGGAGCAGCCGAGCACGGTGAGTCGCACGTTCCCTACTGTGCCATGTTCGCCGCAGCGATGACCAAGACACGAGCGCTTTGCCCGCTATTCGTCATCGAAATCACGGTCTGGCTAACTCAGCGGAGCGTGACGACGGACGGCGCCGACGCCGGTGATCGCCGGGCCCAGAAATCGGGTGGCCAGTGCGGCGAACGCCTCCGGGTCACCGGTCGCCTCGAACACCCTGGTGGCAGGGGCCTCCCCGTGCGGGCGCAGCAGATCGAGTTCGGTGAGCACCCGCAGCAGCTCCTTGGCGGTCTCCTCGGCACTGGACACCAACGTCACCTGCTCGCCCATCGCCAGCTGGATCAACCCCGACAGCAGCGGGTAGTGGGTGCAGCCCAGCACCAGGGTGTCGACCCCGGCGCGCTGCAGCGGCTCCAGGTATCCCTCGGCCAGCCCCAGCACCTGCCGGCCGCTAGTGATGCCACGCTCGACGAAGTCGACGAAGCGCGGGCAGGCCACCGCGGTGATCTCGGTGTCGCGCGCGGCGGCGAACGCGTCCTGGTAGGCGTGGCTGGTGATGGTCGCGCTGGTGCCGATCACGCCGATCCGACCGTTGCGGGTGGTGGCCACCGCCCGGCGCACCGCCGGCAGGATCACCTCCACGACCGGCACGTCGTAGCGTTCCCGGGCATCGCGCAGGCACGCCGCCGAGGCGGTGTTGCAGGCGATCACCAATGCCTTGACCCCGCGCTCGACCAGATCGTCGCCGATGGCCAGGGCGTGGGCGCGCACCTCAGGGATGGTCAACGGGCCGTAGGGTCCGTTGCCGGTGTCGCCAACGTAGACGATGTCCTCGTCGGGCAGCTGGTCGATGATCGAGCGGGCGACGGTCAGGCCGCCGACCCCGGAGTCGAAGATCCCGATCACGCCGAAACCGCCCGCCGGCGTTCACGGGCTTTGCGCTCGGGGCCCGAAAGCAGATACGCGGCCGCCACCCCGGCGATCGCCCCGCATAGGTGCCCCTGCCAGGACACGCCGCCGCAGACATTCAGCACCGGCACCGCCCCCCACAGAATCCCGCCGTAGAGCACCAGCACCACCAGCCCGACCAGAATCTGCCAGATTCTGCGCGTGAACAGCCCGAACACCACCAGGAAGGCCAGCCAGCCGAAGATCAGGCCGGAGGCGCCGATGTGGTCAGTGGGCCCGCACGACGACCCGACGTTGCCGATCAGCCAGGTGCCCAGCCCGCCGAACACCCACACGATGGCGGTAGCGAGCAGAAACCGGGACTGCCCGGCCAACGTCACCAGGAAGCCCAGCACCAGCGCCGGACCGGTGTTGGCCAGCAGATGGCCCCAGTTGGCGTGCAGCAACGGTGCGAACAGCACCCCCCACAGGCCGTCGGTCTCCAAGGGCCGGATGCCGTTGCGGTCCAGCCGGTGGCCGCCGACCTGATCAACGGCCTCGATGAGGTAGAGCAGCGCGACGAATCCCACGACGGTGGCCCCGCCGGTGCGCCAAGCGGACTTCTTGTCGGGCCGCGGCGCAGGCGTGGCGCCGGCTCGCGAAGTCACCACGTCACAACCTTCCGGTGGGCTTGTTGGCGAATGCCCCCGGCAACGTGCCCCGGTAGGTCGGTATTCCGGCCACCGGATCGGCGGCCAGCAACCCGACCAGCACCGCACGCGCCAGGCAGTCCGCCGCAGCGGCGCCGACCGCCGTGACCAGCCCGGTCTCCTGCGACATCGCGGCCGGAGTTCCTGGCAACGGCGGAACCTCGACGGCCCCGGTCGCCAACGCGAACACCGTGTCGCCGTCCACCGGAGTATGGGAGGGCCGGATGGTGCGAGCCAGCCCGTCCTGGGCGGCGATCGCCACCCGCCGGCAGCCGGCCGGACTGAGCGCGGCGTCGGTGGCCACCACCGCGAGGGTGGTGTTGAGCGCGAGGGATTTGGGCTCCAGCCCGGCGAGCACCGCCAGCTGTTCGGACGGCGGGGCGGTCAGGCCGAATTCCTCGACGAGGGGCGCCGACCAGGGCAACCCGGTGGTGGCGTCGATGACCTCGCCGGTGGGGTTCACCACGACCAGCGCGCCGACCGTGACGGTGTGGTCCTCGAGTTCCAGCGTCGCCGACGCGGTGCCCACCCCGCCTTTGAACACCCCGGCCCGTGCCCCGACTCCCGCGCCCACACTGCCGACGGCCGGGCTGTCGCCGTCGGGACCGGCTGCTGCCGCCGCGGCGGCATAGCCGAACTCGGCGGTGGGTCGCCGGTCCCAGCCGCCGACCGGCAGGTCGAAGATGACGGCGGCCGGCACGATCGGCACCACGCCGCCGTCCAGCGCCACCCCGCGGCCCTGCTCCTCCAGCCAGGTCATCACGCCGTCGGCGGTCGCCAGCCCGTAGGCACTCCCGCCGGAGAGCACGACCGCATCCACCCAGCGCACGCTGTTGGCCGGGTCCAGCAGATCGGTCTCCCGGCTTCCGGGCGCCCCACCGCGACAGTCGACGGCACCGACGGTCCCGGGCGGCGCCAGCACGACGGTGACCCCACTGGCCCAGCCCGACCCGAGCGTCGCATCTGGATCGAGCCGCTGGTGGTGGCCCACCCGGATGCCGGGAACATCGGTGAGCGAACCCAAATTCGTCATCGGCCGGACCGTCCCATCAATGCGACCACCAGGTATTCCTGCAGCACCGTGAGCCATTGATAGACGCTGAGCTGGCCCGCCATCGGATCACCCGGTGCCAGCCGGTCCGGGGGCCCGTCGGGGCCGATCTGCAGCATGGTGCCCAGCGCCAGCCGGATGTCGTTGACCGCCGCGATCCAGGCGTTGGCCTGTTCCTCGGTCAGCTCGAAGCGTCCGGCCTTCTGCGGGAGCGAGTCCAGGAGCTGTTGTGCGGCATTACGTTTCGCGTCGATGATCTCCGGCTCGTGCAGGCTGCGCAACGCCGCGTTCAAGCCTTCCGCGTCGACTGCGGCGTCGTCGGCCGAGGCGACTTCACCCGAGCCGCCGGAACGGTAGAAGTCCGGCAGCAGCCGTCGGGTGGTGGCGTCCTCGGGCGGCTTGGTGTTGCCCGTCCTCATCCCGGTTATCTGTTCGAGTTCGTCGGTTGGAGAAGCGGATTCACGCTCCTCGAGCATGCCGACGATCGAACCGACCAGGTTCCGCAGCAGCGCAGCCTCATGCAGCGCCAGCGCGGACCGGAAGCGGGGGCCGTCGTCGGTGTCAACCCGCTTCCACTTGTGCACGGTGAGGCCCGTTTCCCTTCGGTTGACGTCTCAGCGGTCCTGCTGCATGGTCGCCCATAATCCGGCGGCATGCAGTTTGGACACGTCGATCTCCATCGACTCGCGGCTTCCCGCCGACACCACGGCCTTGCCCTCGTGGTGCACCTGCAGCATCAGCTTGGTCGCGTGCGGCTCGCTGTAACCGAACAGCTTCTGAAAGATGTAGGTCACGTAGGTCATCAGGTTGACCGGGTCGTCCCAGACGATGGTCACCCAGGGCGAGGCGGTCTCCTCGACCGGGTCAGCGTGCCGCTGGCCGGTGCCCTGCGGTTTCACCGGGGTGGACGTCGCTGCTGACGTGGCCATAGCGCTCAGGATACCGAGCCGAGGTGGGATCGAGTACAGCCGATACGGTTGGCGGGTGGACTCCTCGGCCCGACGCGGCGGGCTGCTCACCGACAAGTACGAGCTGACCATGCTGGCCGCGGCGCTGCGCGACGGCACCGCTGGGCGGCGGACCAGCTTCGAGTTGTTCGCCCGCCGGCTCCCCGAGGGCCGCCGCTACGGGGTGGTGGCCGGCACCGACCGGTTCCTGGCGGCGCTGACCGCGTTCGGCTTCGACGACACCGCGCTGCACCTGCTCTCGGCGTTCCTGGACCCGAAGACCTTGAACTACCTGGCCGATTTCCGCTTCCGCGGCGACGTCGACGGCTACCCCGAAGGCGAGTTGTACTTCGCCGGGTCGCCGGTGCTCACCGTGCACGGCAGCTTCGCCGAGTGCATCGTCCTGGAGACTCTGCTGCTCTCGATTCTGAACCACGACACCGCGATCGCCTCGGCGGCCGCCCGAATGGTCAGCGCGGCCGATGACCGGCCGCTGATCGAGATGGGCTCACGGCGCACGCACGAGCACGCCGCCGTCGCCGCGGCGCGGGCCGCCTACCTGGCGGGGTTCGCCGGCACGTCGAATCTGGAGGCGCACCGCAGCTTCGGTGTGCCGGTGCTGGGCACCAGCGCGCACGCGTTCACCCTGCTGCACTCCGGTGCTGAGGGCGAATTGGCGGCGTTCCGCTCCCAGGTCGCCGCGCAGGGGGTCGACACCACGCTGTTGGTGGACACCTACGACGTCAGCACCGGGGTGGCCAATGCCGTGGAGGCGGCCGGCCCGCGGCTCGGTGCGGTCCGGATCGACTCCGGTGAGCTGGCGGTGTTGGCTCATCAGGTCCGCGACCAGCTGGACCGGTTGGGCGCCACCGCCACCAAGATCGTGGTCTCCGGTGATCTCGACGAGTTCGCCATCGCGGCGTTGCGGGCCGCTCCGGTGGACAGTTACGGCGTCGGCACCGCGCTGGTGACCGGATCGGGTGCGCCGGCGGCGGGATTCGTCTACAAGCTGGTCGAGGTCGATGGTGTCGCGGTGCACAAGCGCAGCGCCGACAAGACCTCGGCAGGCGGGCGCAAACAGGCCCTGCGGGTGTCCCGTCCCAGCGGCACCCTGGTCGAGGAGGTGGTCCACCCGGCCGACCGCCCACCGGCGGATTCCGGCCGGGTACTGACCGTTCCGCTGGTCCGCGGCGGCGACGTGGTGGCCGATACCGGAGCGACAGCGCTGGCCGCGGCGCGGGAGCGGGTGGCTTCCGGGCTGCGCAGCCTGCCGTGGGAGGGACTGAAGCTGGCGCACGGCGAGCCGGCGATCCCGACCCGGCTGATTCTCCGGTGAGGTTTTCGGCTACTTGCCGTTGCGTTCGCGGTGCTTGCACCCGGGCCAGCAACAGGGACGCCGCATGCCCTCCTCCAGCTCCTCGCGGGTCCGGCGGATCCGGCGCTCGCGGGTTTTGGCCTGCTTGGCGTCCTCGACCCAGCAGATGAACTCGTTGCGCGCCAAGGGCGTAATGTCCTGCCAGGCCGCCAACGCAGTCGGACTGACGAGCAGCCCCTCGCGCAAGTCCGCCGGCAACTCGTGTACCGCTCCGCCTGGCAAACGCTGGCTGGTCATCGCCTCAGGGTAATGCGAACCGGACGGAAAATTGGTGGGGCTGCGCGCGGTCGTGTCGCTACAGTTCGCGGGATGAAGCTCGATGCCGCGGCGTTCAGCCGCCAGTGGGTGCGCGCCTGGAACGCCCACGACGTGGAGGCGGTGCTCGCGCACTTCCACGAGGATGTGCTGTTCACCTCGCCGGTGGCCGCCCAGATGTTTCCCGAGACGGCGGGCGTGATCCGCGGCAAGCCCGCACTGCGCCGCTACTGGACCCAGGCCTTGGAGCGACTGACGAATCTGCATTTCGTCGTCGAGGCCGTCTCTCGGGGCATCGACACCATCGTCATCACCTACCGCAACCAGAACGACGGCCTCGTCAACGAGGTGTTGCGCTTCGACGGGGGCGGCCGGGTCATCGAAGGCCACGGAACGTATCTCGTCACCGAGCCGGGCGACGTGGCCTGACGGGCTACCGTGTGCACACCATGGCTGACCCCTCCGTACCCGAGCTGCTCGCCGCCGCGGTAGCCGCCCTGGGCGGCAGTGAACGCGACGGTCAGGTACGCATGGCCGAGGCGGTAGCCCGGGCCTTCGACAGCGGCGAACACCTGGCGGTGCAGGCCGGCACCGGCACCGGCAAGTCGCTGGCCTATCTGGTTCCGGCGATCGCCCGGGCCGTGACCGACGACCACCCGGTGGTGGTGTCGACCGCGACGATCGCGCTGCAGCGCCAGCTCGTCGACCGCGACCTGCCGCGCCTGGCCGACGCCCTGGAAGGTGTGCTCTCTCGCCGACCGACCTTCGCGCTGCTGAAGGGACGACGGAATTACCTGTGCCTGAACAAGATCCATGCCGGGACCGAAGAATCCGACGATGCCCCGCAGGAGGAACTGTTCGAACCGTTCGCGGCCGGTGCGTTGGGCCGCGACGTCCAGCGCCTCACCGCCTGGGCGCAGACCACCGACTCCGGCGACCGCGATGACCTCAAACCCGGTGTGCCCGAGCGGTCCTGGTCTCAGGTCAGCGTGTCGGCGCGCGAGTGCGTCGGCGCCGCCCGCTGCCAGTTCGGCATCGACTGCTTCGCCGAGCGGGCCCGCGCCGTCGCCGCCGAGGCCGATGTCGTCGTCACCAATCACGCCCTGCTGGCGATCGACGCGATCTCGGAGACCAACGTGCTCCCCGAGCACGACCTGCTGGTGGTCGACGAGGCACACGAACTGGTGGACCGGGTGACGTCGGTGGCTACCGGTGAGCTGACCGCGGCCACGCTCAGTGTCGCGGTGCGCCGAATCACCCGGCTGGTCTCCCCGGAACTGGTGCAGCGCCTCGATGCCGCAGCCCTGACGTTCGGCTCGGCGATTCACGACGGCACGCCGGGGCGGATGGATCACCTCGACGACGAGCTCGCGACCTATCTGGCCGCGCTGCGCGATGCCGCCGGCGCGGTGCGCTCGGCGATTGATACCGCCCCGTCGGATCCCAAAGCGGCGTCTGCCCGCAAGGAGGCGGTCGCCGCGCTGTCTGAGATCGCCGACACTGCCGCACGGATTCTGACTTCCTTCGAACCGGCCATCCCCGAGCGCACCGACGTAGTGTGGCTCAGCCACGAAGACAACCGGGGATCGGTGCGTCCGGTGCTGCGGGTGGCGCCGCTGTCGGTGGCCGGGCTGTTGCGCGATCGGCTGTTCGCCCGGGCAACGACGGTGCTGACCTCGGCGACGTTGACCGTCGGCGGCACCTTCGATGCGATGGCCGGCGCCTGGGGTTTGACCCTCGGCTCGGGCCCCGAGACTCGCTGGCAGGGGCTGGATGTCGGCTCGCCGTTTGCGCACGCCAAGGCCGGCATCCTCTACGTGGCCGCGCACCTGCCGCCGCCCGGACGCGACGGCACTGGTACCGATGCGCAGCTCGACGAGGTCGCCGAGCTGATCGCCGCGGCCGGTGGGCGCACCCTGGGGCTGTTCTCCTCGATGCGGGCGGCGCGGGCCGCGGCCGAGGCGATGCGCGGGCGGCTGGACACCCCGGTGCTGTGCCAGGGCGACGACACCACCGGCGCGCTGGTCGAGCAATTCGCCGCCGACGCCGAGACGTCGCTCTTCGGCACGTTGTCGCTGTGGCAGGGCGTCGACGTACCCGGACCGTCACTGTCTTTGGTGCTCATCGACCGCATCCCGTTCCCGCGGCCCGATGACCCGCTGCTGACCGCCCGGCAGCGCGCGATCAGTGCCCGCGGCGGCAACGGTTTCATGGCGGTCGCCGCCAACCACGCCGCGCTGTTGCTGGCCCAGGGTGCCGGCCGGTTGCTGCGCAGTGTCGATGACCGGGGCGTGGTGGCGGTGCTGGACTCGCGGATGGCGACGGCGCGCTACGCCGGTTACCTGCGGGCATCGCTGCCGCCGTTCTGGGCGACGACCGACACCGGCAAAGTCCGGCTGGCGCTGCAGCGCCTTCGGGACGGTTGAGCGCACTATCGTGTTAGCGCATGCGACCCGCCCGCCAATGGCACCGTGCTCTCGCCACCGCCTGCACGCTGATGCTTTTGGTGAGCGGTTGCGCCCATCTGGTGGACGGCAAGCCGGTGTCGATCTTCGCCGACCCGTTCCGGGTGGGCGGCCTGCAGGCGGTCGACGGGCCCACCGGGCTGCGGCCCGATGCCCCGCCGCCGAGCCGCGAGGTCGCGGGCACCGACGGCGGCCGCATCGACCAGCTCGCCACTCAGTCGGTCAGCGATCTCGAGGCGTTCTGGGCGATCAGTTATCCCAACACCTTCGACGGCGACTTCAAACCGGTGAAATCCCTGCTCTCCTGGGATCCCGGGCAGCTCCGCGGAACGTTCTGCAAGAGTAGGACTTTCCTGCTGGTCAACGCCGCCTACTGCTATCTGGACGACACCATCGGGTGGGATCGCCGGCTGCTGTTGCCCGCGCTGCGCAGCGCCTACGGCGACATGGCGATCACCATGGTGCTCGCCCACGAGTACGGTCACGCGATCGCCCGGGCGGCCGGAATCACCAAGCGGCGCCAGACACCGACGCTGGTGGCAGAGCAGCAGGCCGACTGTCTGGCCGGGGTCTACCTGCGCTGGGTGGCCCAAGGCGACTCGCCCCGCTTCACGCTCAGCACCGGGGACGGGCTGAACGGTGTCCTGGCTGCGATGCTGGCGCTGCGCGACCCGCTGCTGAATCCCGGCGAGACCGTCGGCAGCAACGAGCACGGCTCGGCTTTCGAACGGATCTCGGCGTTCCAGTTCGGGTTCACCGATGGCGCCGGGTCGTGCAAGGCCATCGACGAAAGGGAGATCGAGCAGCGCCGCGGCGATCTGCCCATTCAGCTGCAGCAGAACGAGACCGGTGAGGTGCCGGTCAGCGAGGATTCGGTGCGGCTCATCGTCGATGCGATGAACATCGCGTTCACCCCGGCCGAGCCGCCGCAACTCGCGTTCGACGCCGCCACCGCGTCCTCGTGCGCCGATGCCCGCCCGAGCCGGCCGGCATCGTACTGCCCGGCGACCAACACCATCGCCGTCGACTTGCCGGCCCTCCAGGCCATGGGCACCCCCAGCAAGGACCAGAAATTGGCGACGCTGTCCGGCGACAACACCGCCTATTCGGTGCTGATGTCGCGGTACCTGCAGGCGGTTCAGGTCGAGCACGGCGGCCTGGTACTCGACAACGCCGCCGCCGCGCTGCGCACCGCATGCCTGACCGGGGTGGCCACCACCAGACTCTCGCAGGGGATCACCACCTCCAACGGCGCCACCATCGCACTGACCGCGGGCGATCTCGACGAAGCCGTCGCCGGCCTGCTCACCAACGGTCTGGCAGCGGGCGACGTCAACGGTGAATCGGTGCCCGCCGGCTTCTCTCGCATCGACGCCTACCGGACCGGGGTGCTCGGCGACTTCGACCGCTGCCTGCAGCGCTTCCCGTAAATCCCCAACGGCGAACAGACACGAAAGCCCCCAAAAAGTGGCGTTTTTGGGGGCTTTCGTGTCTGCTCGCGGCTAGGTGGCCAGCGTGACCAGGCCCAGCTCGGCGTCGCCGGACAGCAACGGATGGCTCGGAAGCACTCGCACGGTGTAGCCCACCGCGCCGGCAACCGGTAGCGGCGTCGTCGTCGAGAACACTTCGGTGCCATCGCCGCCGCTGCGCTCGTGCGCCATGACCACGGTGGCCGGTTCGAGCAGGCTGTCACCAGAATCCAACCGGCCCAGCACCGCCTGCACCGTCACCTCGTCAGGTGCCAGACCGGCCAACCGAACCGTGGCGGTCAGCGTCAGCTCCGAACCCAGCAGCGGGGTGTCGGGCAGCCCGGTGCTGTCGACGTCGGTGATCGCGATCCGCGGCCAGGCGCGCTCCACGCGTCTGCGATAGTCGGCCAGCCGTCGAGCCGCGCCGTACGGCACGCCGTCGATCGGTTCGCAGGTACGCCGCATCGACCGGGCCGCGGGGGCGTAGCACTGCTCGACGTAGTCGCGCACCATCCGCGAGGCCAGTACATTCGGTCCGAGCGTCTGCAGCGTGTGGTGCACCATCTCGATCCAGCGCGGCGGCACGCCACGTTCGTCGCGGTCGTAGAACCTCGGCACCACCGACTGCGCCAGCAGGTCATAGAGCGCCGCGGCCTCCAAATCGTCGCGGCGGTTCTCATCGGCCACCCCGTCGGCGGTCGGTATCGCCCAGCCGTTCTCCCCGTCGAACCACTCGTCCCACCAGCCGTCACGGATGGACAGGTTCAGCCCGCCATTGAGCGCACTCTTCATCCCCGACGTGCCGCAGGCCTCCAGCGGCCGCAGCGGGTTGTTCAGCCACACATCGCATCCGGCGTAGAGCCGTCGCGCCATCGACATGTCGTAGTCGGGCAGGAATGCGACGCGATGGCGTACTTCGGGGCGGTCGGCGAAGCGCACCACCTGCTGAATCAGCGCCTTGCCCTCATCGTCGGCCGGGTGGGACTTGCCGGCGACGATCAGCTGGACCGGCCGCTGCTCGTCGAGCAGTAGCCGCTCCAATCGGTCGGGGTCGCGCAGCATCAACGTCAACCGCTTGTAGGTCGGCACCCGGCGGGCGAATCCGATGGTCAATACCCTGGGGTCGAACGCCGTTGCAATCCAGCCCAATTCGGCTTCCGAGGCGCCGCGTTCCAGGCCGGACCGCAGCAACCGCAGCCTGACCTCATCGACGAGCAACGACCGCAGCTGGGAGCGAATCGACCACAGCTCAACGGGATCGACTTCTTGAAGACGCTGCCAGGCCGCCGGCTCGCTGAACGAATCCGTCGCGGCCAGGCCGCGGCTGAGCTGCAACCAGGGCGGAGCCGCCCAACTGGGCGCGTGCACCCCGTTGGTGATCGAGCCGATCGGCACCTCGCCGGCGTCGAAACCGGGCCACAGCCCATTGAACATCGCCCGGCTGACCCGGCCGTGCAGACGCGAGACGCCGTTGGCCCGCTGGGCCAGCCGCAGACCCATGTGGGCCATGTTGAACGTGCCGGAATCGTCTTCAGCGCCCAGCTCGATGATCCGCTCGACCGGCACCCCGGCCGCCAGCGCGTCGCCGTCGAAGTAGCGCCGCACCATGTCGACCGGAAACCGGTCGATTCCGGCCGGCACCGGGGTGTGGGTGGTGAACACCGTCGACGAACGCACCACTGCCAGCGCGGTGTCGAAATCGAGGCGTTGTTCGGCGATCAGCTCACGGATGCGTTCGATCCCGAGGAATCCGGCGTGGCCCTCGTTCATGTGGAACACCTCGGGTGCGGGCATGCCGTCGAGCGCGGTGAACGCCCGGATCGCCCGCATTCCGCCGATCCCGGCCAGGATCTCTTGATGGATCCGGTGCTCCTGGTCGCCGCCGTACAACCGGTCGGTGACCCCGCGCAGCTGGTGCTCGTTCTCGCCGATGTCGGAGTCCAGCAGCAACAGCGGTACCCGGCCGACCTGTGCAACCCAGATCCGCGCACGCAACCGGCCTACCCCGGGCAGCGCGACCTCGATCAGCGCCGGGTTGCCCGCCGCATCTGCCAGCAGCCGCAACGGCAGCCCCTGCGGGTCCAGCGACGGATAGGTCTCACGTTGCCAGCCGTCGGCGGTCAGTGATTGGCGGAAATATCCCGAGCGGTAGTAGAGCCCGACCGCGATCAACGGCACGCCCAGATCGGACGCCGATTTCAGGTGATCCCCGGCCAGGATCCCCAGGCCTCCGGAGTAGTTGGGCAGGGCTTCGGCGACGCCGAACTCCATCGAGAAGTACGCGATGGCGGCGGGTAACGGCGCGCCGCTGTCCTGCTGGTGCTGATACCACCGGGGCTGCGTCAGGTACTCGGTGAGGTCGGCCGACAGGGCGTCGAGACGGCCGGTGAAGGCCTCGTCGGCGGCCAGTTCGTCCAGCCGATTCGGACTCACTGCGCCCAGCAGCGCCACCGGGTCCCGGCCGCATCGGGCCCACAGTGCCGGGTCGATGGCGGCGAACAACTCCTGCGTCGACTGATCCCACGACCAGCGCAGGTTCATCGACAGTTGCCCAAGTGCTCGCAGTCGGTCGGGAAGGTGCGCACGAACGGTGAACCGGCGGAGTGCTTTCACGCGTCACAACCTTACGGCGGTTCAGCGAGGCTCGCCGGAGTTGGCCCGAAGGGTCGGCGGAGGCGAGGCGAAGCTGGGACCGCCGCAGAGGACCTGACGATTCGGTTGCGAACCGGCCGCTTCGTGCAGGTCGGCGAAGGCAGCCCACTACCGTGGGCACAGACAGCCCCCACGACGAACGGAGTGTGAGTGCCTGGTCGTGTCGTGGTCGACGACGTCGAACCGGTCGTCTCGTGCGGCCGCTACCCGGCCAAGGCCGTGGTCGGCGAGACAGTGCCGGTGAAGGCCACCGTGTGGCGGGAAGGTCACGACGCGGTCGCCGCGACCCTGGTGGTGCGCCACCTCGGACAACGCTATCCACAGCCCGGGGAACCGCCGATGAGTTCGCCCGCGTGCGGCGCCGCGCCGGTACACATCCCGATGGCGACCGGCTTCGACGCCTATGTGTTCCACGCCCACTTCAGTCCCGACGCCGTCGGGTTGTGGACCTTCCGCGTCGAGGGCTGGGGCGACCCGGTGCAGAGCTGGCGAAGCGCGGTCACCGCCAAGCTCGACGCCGGCCAGAGCGAAGCGGAGCTCTCCAACGACCTGCTGGTCGGCGCCGAGTTGTTCGAGCGCGCCGCGACCGGCATACCGCCCGACCAGCGCCGGCCGGTGCAAGCGGCCGCTGCCGCACTGCGCACCCCCGGCGATCCGATGCACCGGGCGGCCCCCGCTCTCTCGACGGAGGTCGAGGATTTGCTGAACCGCCACCCCTTGCGGGAGCTGGTGACCCACGGCAAGGACCACCAGATGTGGGTGGATCGGCCGCTGGCCCGCCGCGGCGCCTGGTACGAGATGTTCCCGCGCTCGACCGGCGGATGGGATCCCGACGGCCGCCCGGTGCACGGAACATTCGCCACCGCGGCGGCGGCGCTGCCGCGGATCGCCGAGATGGGCTTCGATGTGGTGTATTTGCCGCCGATCCACCCGATCGGCCAGGTGCACCGCAAGGGCCGCAACAACTCCGCGACCGCAGAACCCGGTGACGTCGGTTCGCCGTGGGCCATCGGTAGCGCCGAGGGCGGCCACGATGCGGTGCACCCAGATCTGGGCACCATCGACGACTTCGACGCTTTCGTCGCCGCCGCCCGCCAGCTGGACATCGAGGTCGCTCTGGACCTGGCGCTGCAGTGCGCGCCGGATCACCCGTGGGCCAGCCAGCACCGGGAATGGTTCACCGAGTTGCCCGACGGGACCATCGCCTATGCCGAGAACCCGCCGAAGAAGTATCAGGACATCTATCCGCTGAACTTCGACAACGATCCGGCCGGGTTGTACGCCGAAGTACTGCGGGTGGTGCGGTTTTGGATGGACCACGGCGTCAAGGTCTTTCGGGTCGACAATCCGCACACCAAGCCGCCGGACTTCTGGATCTGGCTGATCGGCGCCGTCAAGAACATCGACCCGGATGTGCTGTTCCTGTCCGAAGCATTCACCCCGCCGGCGCGTCAGTACGGACTGGCCAAACTGGGTTTCACCCAGTCCTACACGTACTTCACCTGGCGGACAACGAAACACGATCTGACCGAGTTCGGACAGCAGATCGCCGAACTCGCCGACTACCGTCGGCCGAATCTCTTCGTCAACACCCCCGACATCCTGCACGCCAGCCTGCAGGCGGGCGGCCCCGGAATGTTCGCCATCCGTGCGGTGCTGGCGGCCACCCTGAGCCCGACGTGGGGCGTCTACTCCGGCTTCGAATTGTTCGAAGACCGCGCGCTGCACGAGGGCAGCGAGGAGTACCTGGACTCGGAGAAGTACGAACTGCACCCTCGCGACTTCGCCGCCGCGCTCGCCCAGGGCAGGTCACTGGAACCGTTCATCGCTCGGCTCAATGAGATCCGCCGGCTGCATCCGGCGTTGAGTCAACTGCGCACCGTGCACTTTCACCACGTCGACAACGAGGCCCTGCTGGCCTACAGCAAGTTCGATCCGGCCAGCGGTGACACCGTGCTGGTGGTGGTCACCCTCAACCCGTTCGCCCCCGAGCACGCGACGCTACGCCTGGACATGTGGGCGCTGGGAATGGAGGACTACCAACGCTTCTGGGTACGCGACCAGATCACCGGTGAGGACTACCACTGGGGACAGGAGAACTGGGTGCGCCTCGACCCGGCGCGGGCGGTCGCCCACATCGTCACGATGCCGCCGGTCAACGCGCCGGCCCGCACCGAACTGTTGCGTCGCCGGTGAGCACGATGACCCGACACCTGGCGCCCGACCGCGCCGATCTGGCCCGGCTGCTGGCCGGCGAGCACCACGATCCGCACGCGATACTGGGCGCCCACGAATACAGCGATGTCACCGTGATTCGGGCGCTGCGGCCGCGCGCACACCGCATCGTGGTGCTCGCCGGTGCCGACCGGTTCCCGATGCGCCACCTCGGTTCCGGACTGTTCGCCGCAGCCGTGCCCCGGACCGGCCTGGCCGACTACCGCCTCGAGGTGCACTATCCCGACACCGCGCAATTCGCCGAGCCCACCGGAATCCGCACGGCCGCCGACGGTTACCGCTTCCCGCCGACACTGGGCGAGATCGACCTGCACCTGTTCGCCGAGGGCCGCCACGAACGGCTCTGGGAGGTGATGGGCGCCCACCAGCGCACGCTGGCCACGGCCGGCGGTGAGGTGTCCGGCGTGTCGTTCGCGGTATGGGCGCCCAACGCCACCGGCGTCGGCCTGATCGGTGACTTCAACGGCTGGGACGGCAACAACGCCCCGCTGCGGGCGCTGGGTTCCTCCGGGGTCTGGGAACTGTTCTGGCCGGACTTCCCCGCCGGCGGACTGTACAAGTTCCGCATCCACGGCGCCGACGGCACCGTCAGCGACCGAGCCGATCCGTTCGCCTTCGCCACCGAGGTACCGCCGAGAACCGCGTCGCGGGTGACGACGAGCGCCTACCGCTGGGATGACGCCGAGTGGATGGCGCAGCGCGCCCGGCGAAACCCGGTCGCGGAGCCGATGAGCACCTACGAGGTGCACCTGGGGTCGTGGCGGCCCGGCCTCGACTATCGTCAGCTCGCCTCCGAGCTGACGGAATACGTTGTGGAACATGGCTTCACCCATGTCGAGCTGCTGCCGGTCGCCGAGCACCCGTTCGGCGGTTCGTGGGGCTACCAGGTGACGTCGTACTACGCTCCGACGGCACGCTTCGGCACGCCCGACGATTTCCGGGCGTTGGTCGATGCGCTGCACCGGGCCGGTGTCGGCGTGATCGTGGACTGGGTTCCGGCACACTTCCCCAAGGACGAGTGGGCACTCGGCCGCTTCGATGGCACCCCGCTCTACGAGCACGCTGATCCGCGACGCGGTGAGCAGCTCGACTGGGGCACCTACGTCTTCGACTTCGGCCGCCCGGAGGTGCGCAACTTCCTGGTGGCCAATGCGCTGTACTGGCTGACCGAGTTCCACATCGACGGGCTGCGGGTGGATGCGGTGGCATCGATGCTCTACCTGGATTATTCGCGGCCGGAGGGCGGCTGGACCCCCAACATCCACGGCGGCCGGGAGAACCTGGAGGCGGTGCAGTTCCTGCAGGAGTTGAACGCTACCGCGCACCGGGTCGCGCCGGGCATCGTGACCATCGCCGAGGAATCCACCTCCTGGCCGGGCGTCACCCGCGACACCAGCCTTGGCGGCCTTGGTTTTTCGATGAAGTGGAACATGGGCTGGATGCACGACACGCTGGACTATCTTGCTCATGATCCGGTGCACCGCAGCTACCACCACCACAACATGACGTTTTCCATGCTGTACGCCTACAGCGAGAATTACGTGCTGCCGATCAGCCACGACGAGGTGGTGCATGGCAAGGGCACGCTGTGGTCGCGGATGCCCGGTGACGACCACCGCAAGGCGGCGGGCCTGCGCACCCTGCTGGCCTACCAGTGGGCGCATCCCGGCAAGCCGCTGCTGTTCATGGGGCAGGAATTCGGCCAACGCAGTGAGTGGTGCAACGAGCGCGGTGTCGACTGGTTCCAGCTCGACCCGCAACTCGAGGCCGAGGGCTACTCCCCCGGCATCTTGCGTCTGGTCGGCGATATCAACGCCCACTACCGTGCGCTGCCGGCCTTGTGGAGCCAGGACACCGACCCGCGCGGCTATTCCTGGATCGACGCCAACGACTCGGCCAACAACGTGCTGAGCTTTCTGCGTTACGGCGCCGACGGTTCCGTGCTGGCCTGCGTGTTCAACTTCGCCGGCGTTGAACACGCCGACTACCACCTGGGCCTGCCGCGTGCCGGCCGCTGGCGCGAGGTGCTGAATACCGATGCCGTTGCCTACCGCGGTTCGGGCGCGGGCAACTTCGGCGAGGTCGAAGCCACCGACGATCCCTGGCACGGCCGGCCCGCCTCGGCAGTCCTGATGTTGCCGGCCCTGTCCGCGGTGTGGCTGGCGCCGGCCTAGTACAGCGCGTTGGCCAGGTTGCGCCGGCCGGCGACCACTTCCGGGTCCGCCGGGTCGAACAGCTCGAACAGCTCGACCAGCCGGGTCCGCACCGTGCTGCGCTCGTCGCCGGCGGTCCGTCGCACCAATCCGATCAGCCGATCGAAGGCCGCGGTGACGTCCTGGTTGAGGATCTGCACATCGGCCGCGGCGAAGGCGGCCTCGATGTCGTCCGGGGTGGCGTCGGCCTGCGCCGGCGCATCGGGAGCGCGCCCGGTCGCCCGCTCCAGGAAGTTGAGCTGGCGTAACGCCGCCTTCGCTTCGACATGGTTGGGATCGGCATCCAACATGGCCTGGTAGGCGTCGCGGGCCGCACTGAAGTCACCGGCGTCGAGCAGATCACGGGCGTGGGCCAGCGCCGGGTCGACTTGGGCCGGCTGCTCGGATTCGCCGCCTCCGGAAAGCTTGCCCGCGGTAGCCGACACCAGTGAATCCACCCAGCGGCGCAGTTGCTCGGGCGGCTGCACGCCCTGAAAGCTGGTGATCGGTTGGCCGGCGGCCAAGGCCACCACGGTGGGCACCGCGTCCACGCCGAACACCTGGGCCACCCGGGGGGCAACATCGACGTTGACGGTGGCCAGCGACCACGTGCCGCCGTCACTGGTGGCCAACGCGGCCAGGGTGTCGGCCAGCTGGATGCACGCTTCGCTGCGTGGCGACCACAGCAGCACCACCACCGGCACCTGGTTGGACCGGACCAGCACCTCGTCTTCGAAATTGGCCTCGGTGATCTCGGTGGCGCCCGGCGGAGCCGAACTGTCACCGCCGGCGCCGCTGGGCTGCGCCGATTGCTTGAGACCGGACAAATCCACTGCTCCGGCCAACGCCGGGCCGATCGGGGGGCGAGGACGAGTCACGCCGTCAAGTCTGTCACGCCCTCGCGGCGCCGGTGCCGACGCCTGATTTGGGGCCGGGTAAACCGGCGATGCCGCCGGCTATGACCAAAATCACAGTGCGGGTTCGACGCCCCAAATCCGTGTGCTCCAGCAACCTACGCAACCGTAGGGAGACGGTTAGTTGGCCCGCAGGATCAGCGCGTCGCCCTGGCCGCCGGCACCGCACAACGCGGCCACCGCGTAGCCCGAACCGCGCCGCTTGAGCTCCAGGGCAGCGTGCAGCGTGATGCGTGCGCCGGACATCCCGATCGGGTGTCCGACGGCGATCGCCCCGCCGTGCACGTTGACGAGGTCGGGGTTCACCCCGAGCTCGCGGGTCGAGGCCAGCGACACCGCCGCGAACGCCTCGTTGATCTCCACCACGTCGAGTTGGTCGACCGAGATGCCCTCGCGGGCGATGGCCTTCTTGATGGCGTTGGCCGGCTGGGATTGCAGAGTCGAATCCGGCCCGGCCACCACGCCGTGCGCGCCGATCTCGCACAACCAGTCCAGTCCCAGCTCTTGCGCCTTGGCCTTGCTCATCACCACCACAGCGGCCGCACCATCGGAGATCTGCGACGACGAACCGGCGGTGATGGTGCCGTCCTTGCGGAACGCCGGCTTGAGCCCGGCCAGCGAATCGGCGGTGGTGTTGGCCCGGATGCCCTCGTCCTCGGTGAACTCCAGCGGATCCCCCTTGCGCTGCGGGATCTTCACCGGCACCACCTCGTCGGCGAAGACGCCGTCCTTCCATGCCGCAGCGGCCTTGCGGTGCGACTGGGCCGCGAGCTCGTCCTGCTCGGCGCGGGTGAACTGGTCGACCTCGTTGCGCTGCTCGGTGAGCGCACCCATCGGCTGGTCGGTGAACACGTCGTGCAGGCCGTCGTAGGCAAGGTGGTCGCGTACCGTCACGTCGCCGTACTTGTAGCCCGACCGGCTGTCCAGCAGCAGGTGCGGGGCCTTGCTCATGGACTCCTGGCCGCCGGCCACCACCACATCGAATTCGCCGGCGCGGATCAGCTGGTCAGCCATGGCGATGGCGTTGATTCCCGACAGACACATCTTGTTGATGGTCAGCGTCGGCACGTCCCAGCCGATGCCCGCGCCCACCGCCGCCTGCCGGGCCGGCATCTGGCCCGCACCCGCGGTCAGCACCTGGCCCATGATCACGTACTGCACCAGCGACGCCGGTACCTGCGCCTTCTCCAGCGCTCCCGCGATGGCGACGGCACCCAGGTCGCTACCCGAGAAATCCTTCAGCGAGCCCATCAGCTTGCCGATCGGGGTCCGTGCCCCAGCAACGATCACCGATGTCGTCATGACTACCTCCCGGGCGGGTCTGGGTGGCCGATCTAGGTGGATCGGCGCAGCGCGATGTTTCCGGTCAGGTTACCGTTGCGTTATGACGACCGAATCCATCGCCGACTCTTTCGAGGTGCGTAGCGCCCTGGCTTCTGCCCTCGTGACGGCGATCGACCACGTCGGCATTGCCGTGCCGGACCTGGAAGCGGCCAAGAAGTGGTACCACGACCAGCTCGGCATGATCGTGCTGCACGAAGAGGTCAACGAGGAGCAGGGCATCGTCGAGGCGATGCTGGCGGTGCGTGGCGCGCCGGTCGGCAGTGCCCAGATTCAGCTGATGGCCCCGATCGACGAGTCCTCGACGATCGCGAAGTTCCTGGACAAGCGCGGGCCGGGTCTGCAGCAGCTCGCCTATCGGACCAGTGACATCGACGCGCTCTCCGAGCGGCTGCGCGAGCAGGGTGTGCGGTTGCTTTACGACGCTCCCCGGCGCGGCACGTCGGACTCCCGGATCAACTTCATCCACCCCAAAGACGCCGGCGGGGTGCTGATCGAGTTGGTCGAGCCGGCCACGAACGCCAAGGCCGCCACCGGCGCGCACTGACCTCTCACGACCACTTCCGGGTGGGAGCCCGGGTGGCGCGATTCGCCCAGCACGGCGTGTGCCAATGCCGCCGGTCGTCACCCTCGCCTTCATGCGGCGGTCCCAGCTTCGCCTCTCCTCGGTCGAAGCTCGCTGAACTGCCGGATTCGGCACGCCACACCACCACGTGCGCGATACCGGGGCGGATCTCGTGATCGCATCCGGGGCACCGGTAGACCTTCACGGCCCGCGAGCCGGCGATCGCCGCCACGACGTACTCATACCCGTCGGGTCCGGTCTCGACCCGCTGGGCAAGCGGCAACGGGCGTTGCGGCCGATGCGACGGGCCGCGGCGACGAGCCATGCCGGTCAGGCCAGCCCGGCCAGCGCGACAGCCGCGTCGTAACCGCCGAACCCGTCCAGCTCGTCCCGGCGAAGACGGTTGACCCAGGTCGGGTCGGCCAGCAGTGCGCGCCCGACGGCCACCACATCGAACTCCCCGGCCTCGAACTGCTCGACCAGTCGGTCGACGGGGGCGGGCGCGATCACCTCACCGCGCTTCTCGCTGCGGAACTGTGTTTCCAGCCCGACCGATCCGACCGCGATGACCGGCACCCCGGTGACCTTCTTGGTCCACCCGGCCAGGCTCAGATCCGCGTCGAAGTCGGGGAACGCCGGCACATAGTGCCGGCGCGTCGACGGATGGAGCACGTCGACCCCCGCCTCGACCAACGGGTTCAGCAATTCCTGCAACTGGGTCGGATCGTCGGCGATCGAGGCGGTGTAGTCGGTGCCCTTCCACTGCGAAAAGCGGAAGATGACCGGATAGTCCGGCCCCACCGCGGCACGTACCGCAGCGACCACCTCGGCCGGGAAGCGGGTCCGCGCGGCCAGCGACCCGCCGTAGCCGTCGGTGCGTTGATTCGTTCGCTCCCAGAGGAATTCGTCCAGCAGGTAGCCGTGCGCGCCGTGGATCTCGACCGCGTCGAAGCCGATGTCTCGCGCCGTGGCGGCGCTGTGGGCATACAGTTCCGCGACCCCGGGGAGTTCCTCGGTTCGCAGCGCCCGGCCGCGCGGCTGACCACGTCCGTCGATTCCCGATGGGCCGACCGGCACTACCCCGTCGGCGTCGTCGCGCTGCACGCCCTGATGCCAGAGCTGGGCGGCGATCGTCGCACCCTCGGAATGCACGGCATCGACAACCCGGGTCCAGCCCGCGAGCACCTCATCGCCCGCGATTGTCGGCACGCTGAACGGGTAACCCGCGGCCGGGTCGGGCAGCCGGATACCTTCGGTGATGATCAGGCCCACACCTCCGGCGGCGCGCCGGCGGTAGTACTCGGCGACATCGCGGCCCGGGATGCCACCGGGTGATGCCTGCCGGGTCATCGGCGCCATCGCGAAGCGATTCGGCGTGGTCAGCGAGCGCACCGTCAGCGGCTGAAAGAGGTTATCGACTGCCATGGACCGCTCCAACGCGCTGGGTTCGCCGACTATTCCGCCCGGTAATCAGAACAAGCGGTATTCGTCGCTGTTCATCCCGCGCATTGCGTCGTAATCCAGTGTCAGGCAACGGATGCCGCGATCGGTCGCCAGCGTGCGGGCCTGCGGCTTGATCTGCTGGGCGGCGAACACACCGCTCACCGGCGCGAGCAGAGTGTCGCGGTTGAGCAGTTCCAGGTAGCGGGTGAGCTGCTCGACGCCGTCGATCTCGCCTCGGCGTTTGATCTCCACGGCAACCGAGCGCCCCTGCGCATCACGGCAGAGCAGGTCCACCGGGCCGATCGCGGTCATGTACTCCCGGCGCACCAGGGAGTAGCCCTCGCCGAGCAGTTCGACATGCTCGGCGAGCAGCGCCTGCAGTTGTGCCTCCACCCCGTCTTTGACCAGACCCGGGTCGACGCCGAGTTCGTGGCTGGAGTCGTGTTCGATCTCTTCGAGGGTGATCCGCAACTGGTCCCCGGACTTGTTCGCCACGACCCACACCGGGAACTCGCCGCCGGACTCCTCGGTGAGCCGGCACGGCGGGCTCATCCAGTTCAGCGGCTTATAGGCACGGTCGTCGGCATGCACACTGACAGATCCGTCGGCTTTGAGCAGCAGCAACCGGCGGGCCGACGGAAGGTGCGCGGTGAGCCGGCCGACGTAGTCGACGGTGCATCGGGCGATCACGAGTCGCATCCGAACCACCTTAAAGCGTGTCGAACAACTGTGGTCGGTGTGTTCGGCTCCGCCCTTCTCGGGCGTCGTCGGTTCAGGCAGCGGGTGCGGCGTGAACGTCGGTTCCCGCTTCAACCAGGCTGGTTTCACCGGCACACGAAGGGTGCCGGTCAGAGCCGTCCTGTCGGCGGGCGTTGGTGGCCCGGCCTCCTGCTTGGGGGTCCGGGGATCGAGGGGAGTGGTGATGGGTTTGGCCCCAGCGGGCCAGATTCACCGCCGCGTTGGTGTCACGATCCAAGCAATGACCAGCTGTGCAGATGAACTCTCGGTCAGCCAGGCTCAGGTCGGTGCGTCGGTCTCCGCATATCGAGCAGAGCTGACTTGAGGGGTACCAGCGATCGGCGACGGTGACCTGGCCACCGCGCCAGCTCTGTTTGTAGATGAGTTGGCGGGCGAACTCGGCCCAGCCGGCATCGGAGATGGATCGTGCCAGACGGTGGTTGGTCAGCATCCCTGCGGTGTTGAGGTCTTCGATGACGAGCCGGTCGTGAGTCTTGACCAGCTGGTTGGAGACCTGATGCAGGAAATGCTTGCGCCGGTTGGCGATGCGGTGGTGATGCCGGGCCAGCCGGACGGCGGCATCGGAGCGGTTGTGTGATCCTTTCTGTTTGCGGGACAGCGATTTCGCCAACCTGCGCTGGCGGGCCATGCCGGTAGCGAGTGCTTTGGGGGCATCGGTGATTCGGGCGACTT